>JADKCK010000007.1 GCA_016718845.1 Sphingobacteriales bacterium | reverse complement strand
AAAATTAGCGTACGTTTTATTGCGGCAACATACGCACCGTAATTTTTAGCATTAAAACCATAAGTAGCATGGCTAAGGTTGGTATTTTTAAACCACACGCAGGAAGGGCAGAATTAATGCAAACAAATAACCGATAATACAACAAATTTTGCTATTATTAATATTATTATATTTAATCACAATAATATGTTTGTTATTAAAATGAAGCTAATTTCTTAACTCGTCTAATGATAAATTATAAATTTTAATTTGCTGAATTTTGATACCATAAAGTAATTTTTATACTTATGAAGGAAATCCGTTTTCTGGAGTTGCATACGGTAAAAAATGGTGGACTAACTGAAACGATGATATGCAATGATGAAAAATGGCATGAGATCTGAGTGGTGGTATCCGTCAGGACAAATCAAAGAATATATGCTCAAATTATAAATATTAACCATTATCATGGCATTTTGCAGAATGGTACGAGAAGCAACATAAGGAAATCCGAAACCCTATACGAATATGGGGTTAAAATAAAAGTATTACTGTTTGGGATAACAATAAGATTGTAATAAATGAGCATTATTTGATTGATGAAAATTCTGCGGATTATTCTACTTTTGCAACTGGCTGCGTAAACGTTTACCAAACAAATTTTGGAGGGTTTTTAATTGTTAATCCTGCATTCCTCCTCAACAATTAAACCTCACGGCATGTTGTAGGCTTGAGGCAGTAGCCATGCAAGGGTGATGAATATAGGTTTCCGCTATCAAGGGCAAGAGGAGCAGTTTCTAACTCAATTTTGGATCTAGTTGTTCTGGCAGTAGTTATTCAGGGGAGTTAGTAATACTTGAGTTTTAGAAAAAAAAATAACATGAAAAGTACCCGTGGAAAAATAATTACTTTTTGTTATTGTTTGTATTTTTATATAGTTTGGTCTGGACGATATATGAAAATTAGGACAAGAAGGTTACGCATTATTTATGTCTCGACATAGTCGGTGTTATTCAACGTGTCCAAATTACGCAACACCATTCTGGCATTACTCACAAAGGTTCCAAATCAAGAATTTGTTTTTAGCCTATAACGGATAAAAAAACTAAATAGCGGCAATATATTTAGTGATTTTGCTGAGAAAGAGGTGACAATTGATAATAAAAAAGCTAATTCAGACAATTTAATACTTATTATTAAGTCGGAATTAGCAGTACTATTACATGTTTCGTAAAATTTAAATATTACAATGATTGTTGTTTGTTCCAAATTACTCATAGTTTTATTGCTATGGAAAAAGGAGAATTACATGTTCCTATCAAGTATACCTTTGCCACCCAAGCCGCGGCAACGTTAAAGCAAGCATACACTTTCGATGTACAACATGGTAGGTTGGTATTGCACCCCAAAGAAGCTGATACGATATGTAAATACCCCAAAGGCCAAAGGGAAACCATTAGGTTCTTGCCTTTTTTTCTATTTATTAGCTTATTTATTGTGGAAAAAACATTACTAATGCTTCAATCTTGGGTCTAAGGCATCAGTCAAACCCTCGCCTATTAGGTTAAAAATAGTAACCGTAATAAATATGGCAACCCCCGGAAACAAAGCCAACCACCACGCCTGAAAATTGCCACGTGCCAAATTAAGCAACGAACCCCACGTAACTTGCTCGGCAGATACACCCACGCTCAAAAACGATAAAAATGATTCGGTGAGTATTGCCGATGCCACGCCAAAAGCAATAGCTATCAGCACAGGCGTTAGGACATTTTGGCAGCGTGAAACCTACACAATGCGGCTTTCGCTAAAACCCATAACTTGTGCACCCTCTATATACTCTAAGTTGCTACCCGCAACAACTCCACTGGCTAAGCGCCAATACCTGTCAGGATATAAAACCAATGATAACCATTACATTAAAAACCGAGGGTTTTGTAATAGCCACAATAGATAAAATAAGCAATAAAGCAGGGATAGAATTGATAACCTCAATAAGGCGCATCACCAAAATATCGGCAGGGATAGTTACTCGCTTGCTAAACAAAGGTAGCTTGCCAAGCATCCAACCTAAAGCATTTGCTATTAAAATAACCAACACAAATATAGCAAAACTACCCAATAAAGCACCCATTAAACTGCCTTCTTTTGCCATCACGCTTATTTGATACGAGCGAGCAACAAAGGCATAAAATACCGCCATTACCAAGCCAATTAAATTTGCAACAATTGCACCTATTGATAAACGCAGTTTATGGTCCCAATAACCTGCCAAAGCACCAAAAAAATGCCAATTAACGATGCAATGAACATAACGGTATTGCCACCGCAACGGCAATGCGTACCATGTCGCGCCGGCGATGCTACATCGCGCCCAGGTCGTCGGTGCCCATCAGATGCCTATGTTGTACTCGATTTGGTATTGTGTTGCTCATCAAACGGACCCACATAGTTGCGGTTTCGTTTGTCCATAGAAAGGTTGGTGAGTACGGGATAGGCGGAAAAACTGCCCAATCGTAGTTATGCTCGTTCAGTTGCGGGTCACAAATCGGTCTTCCCATTTGGCAATACCCATTTTACGCCATAATCATGAAAAACAGGAAAATGAGATTTGTTTATCTAAGCTACAAACAAGGGGTTTGTCGTTGGCAATAAAATCGGCAGAAGGCTATAAAAAAAGTATAATTCATACAAAAGCGCAATGCCCAAATGGCAATACGGTTTTTTGCCAAACCCTATACGACACCTCTTGCCCAATAAGTGCGGTTTGGGTTGCTAGTAAGTAATTGGGCAGCTTTATCTATTTTTATTGAAGAAACATAGTGTGTGAATGGAGGAATTGATAATGGAAAATTTTGCAAACAATTAGGTAATTACAAGGTATTGCTTATTTGGTTGAGATGATAATTACAAAATCAGCACAACTGCCTGCCACAATAAGCAAAGCACCAAGGGCTGTTTTGAGGGTAAGTGCCTCGCCCAAAAAAACAACTGATAAAACAATGGTTAATGCCACACTTAACTTATCAACAGGCGCAACCTGCGACACTTTGCCCATTTGCAGGGCTTTAAAATAGCATATCCACGACAAACCTGTGGCAATACCCGACACAACTAAAAACAACACATTGTGTTTTGATAGTGTATTTAATCCTTTTGCCTCGCCGCGTGCCAACACAATGCCCCATGCAACTATCAAAATAACAACAGTACGTATGGCGGTTGCCAAATTAGCATTTACGTTGGTTACGCCTATTTTGGCAAAAATTGCCGTTAGCGATGCAAAAAAAGCCGATAATAAAGCGTATATCCACCACATAATTGTTTTTTTAGATTTAATCTACATATCTAATATTATATAAATTTCCGTATAATAGGCGTTAAATTATTTTCTTTTCATAATCGATAATCAATTAGCTAAAAGAGCAACATAGATAAAATCTTTATTAAAACCCTCTAAGAATTAAATACATTGATATTATTTAAGATAACTAGACACATTGTGGTACATATAATTTTTTATTTTTTATACATTTGGGGCATATTTAGGTTAATTCTTAGAGGGCTCCAAAAGGTAAACTCGTCTCCTTTTACTGATGCTATAAGTATCAATGATTCTTTTAGCGTTGCTCTCGTTTTTACTTTTTGATTATTCTTTTTTGAAACATATTTAATAGCCGCTATTATTCCGTCAAGTATGCCGTCAATCAAAGAACCACCAGCCACAAGTTCATCGTTATTGGCGTAAGACATAGCATAAGAGTTTCCTGGCGACATATAATAAAAGCTAATTTGATAATCGTAACCATTTATTGATGTTTGGTAATCAAGGCGAAATAAAGGATAGGAAGAATATGTTATCGAACCCATAACATAGTCTAACTGATGAGCAATGCCTTGTGGATAGTAGTATACATTTACTTGGGGGTCACTTGTTGTACTATCAATACTTTTTATTTTAAATGCTGGATTTAAGAACGCGTATTTTCGAATAAATTGGTTGATTACTTCATAATTAATTTCAAATTTATTAAAAATATCGAAATCAATATTAAAGTCGATAATTGTTTTTTCTTGTTCGTTTAAAATATTAGCTGTATCTATGGACGCAACTCCTTTTTTTGCAATTAATGTTGTAGTTGTTTGCGGCTGTAGAACAGTTATTTTTATATTTTCGCTTAATCCTATTAGTATCGGAATTCCTGTATTCTTCCAATCGTAAACATACATTTCGTTATTTATATTATCAATATTTTTTTTAAGCAAAGTATTATCCATGCCATTAATCTCAATACCTATTCTATTTTCTTTTTTAAATTCAATCGTAATATTAACAACTGTTGATTGATTGCATTTTAGGGTTTCAAAACTCCTCCTATCATATTTTTTAAACCCTGTAAGATACGTTACCGATACGTACATTCCGGGTCTTTTTCTTAGATGATGCAATATATTCATCTTCTGTTATTTAAGCTATTTTTCTTTTGCTTTCTATCTTCGGTACAAAGGTAGGGTAAAAATGCTAAATTACCTAAAAATTAAGCTGTTGTTACAAAAAAACAGAGGCGACCTTGCGGTACGCCCCTGTGTTATTTTTCACCTTAAAAACCACTTTATGCTTAGTGTTATTTCTTATTTATGTACTTCTTCAAACTCGGCATCTTGTACGGTGCTGTTGTCGTCGGTGGCACCTGCGGGTTGCTGCCATCGGTGCCTTTGTTGTTGGGCTGCGTAAATCTCTTGCGATGCGCTTGCCATGCATTGTTAGGCTTCCATACACTGTCAATTTCGGCTGTATTTTGGCTGGCGTGTGCCGATTTTAGGCTTGCCAATGCCGAGTCGATAGCCGAGCGGTTGCCTGCCGAAATTTTATCGCCGTATTCTTTTAGTTGTTTTCTGTTTGGAAAATCAAGCTATCGGCTTGGTTCAATTTTTCGACCTGTTCGCGGGCTATTTGTCGGTTTCTTCGTTGGCTTTGGCTTCGTTAGCATACGTTCTACTTCGTCTTTCGATAAGCCCGTACCCGCTTCTATGCGTATGTTTTGTTGTTTGCCTGTTCCGCGGTCTTTTGCCGATACGCTCATGATACCATTGGCATCAATATCAAACGTTACCTCTACTTGCGGAATGCCGCGCGATGCTGGCGGAATACCATCTAACACAAAACGACCTAGTGTGCGGTTGTCGCGTGCCATGGCGCGTTCGCCTGCAATACGTGTATTTCTACCGATGGTTGATTGTCGGTAGCCGTCGAGAATACCTCCGATTTGCGAGTAGGAATGGTGGTGTTTGAGTCTATCAAGCGAGTAAATACGCCGCCCATTGTTTCGATACCCAACGACAGTGGGGTAACATCTAACAACAAAACGTCTTTTACATCGCCCGTTAAAACGCCACCCTGAATGGCAGCACCTACGGCTACTACTTCGTCGGGGTTAACGCTACGGTTGCATTTTTTGCCAAAAAACTGTTCAACAGCTTCTTGTATTTTAGGGATACGTGTCGAGCCACCTACCATTACAATTTCGTCAATATCGTTGATGGTGTAACCAGCATCTTTCAAGGCTTGGCGGCAAGGCTCAAGGGTGCGGCGTACAAGGTCGTCAACTAATTGTTCAAATTTGGCTTTGGTTAGTTTTTTAACCATGTGGCGGGGTACGCCATCAACAGCCGTAATATAAGGTAAGTTAATTTCGGTTTCGGCAGAGCTTGACAATTCAATTTTTGCTTTTTCGGCAGCTTCTTTTAAGCGTTGAAGTGCCATTGGGTCGCGGCGCAAATCAAAACCTTCTTCGGCTTTAAACTCGTCTGCCATCCAGTCAATAATCTTTTGGTCAAAATCGTCACCACCTAAGTGCGTATCGCCATTGGTTGATTTTACTTCAAAAACACCATCGCCCAATTCCAATATCGAGATATCGAAAGTTCCGCCACCAAGGTCATAAACGGCAATTTTTTGTTCTTGGTTTTTTTTGTCCATGCCATAGGCAAGTGCAGCAGCGGTTGGCTCGTTGATAATACGGCGAACTTTAAGCCCCGCAATTTCGCCTGCTTCTTTGGTAGCTTGGCGTTGCGAGTCGTTAAAATAAGCAGGTACGGTGATAACAGCTTCGGTTACTTCGTGACCTAGATAATCTTCGGCAGTTTTTTTCATTTTTTGCAACACCATTGCCGATATTTCTTGTGGTGGAGTCTAAACGTCCGTCAATATCAACACGCACGGTGTTGTTATCGCCTTTACTACTTTGTACGCCATGCGTTGGGCTTCGCCTACTATTCTCGTCGTGGCGGCGACCCATAAAACGCTTGATAGATTGGATAGTTTTTTGTGGATTGGTGATTGCTTGGCGTTTAGCGGGGTCGCCTACTTTGCGTTCGCCGTTTGCCAAGAATGCTACAATCGATGGGGTTGTGCGTTTTCCTTCGCTATTTGGAATAACTACTGGCTCGTTGCCTTCCATTACCGACACACACGAGTTGGTCGTTCCCAAGTCAATACCTATAATTTTGCTCATTGTTGTTTGGTGCGTTTAGCGGTTATTTAATTTTTGATGTTATACACTATTCAATAGTTATGCCAAGCCGTTAAACGACTTAAAAATACTGTCAGATTGACAGATTTGTGCCAAATTTGTTGCTTGGTATTAATTTTTCCTGACAATATTGGCGAAAATAACGCTGCCAAAAAAAAACTGCAAATTTTAGGGTATTTTTGAAACCTTTTGTCGGTTGCATCCGTATAATACACCATAAAACGCGATGCGATATCGCCATACTTAAAAAATTAGGGGATTAATTTTTTATCTGATACACTCAGATTTCATTTTTAGTAAAAGGGGATTATTCGGTAAATGTCTTTCAGCCATTGGTTGAAAGACGTTTCCTTTTTTGGGCAATGGATAAAAAATAGAAAACGCAAAAAAAAGGGGTATTTTTGAAACCTTTTGTCAATTACATCCGTATAATACACCATAAAACGCGATGCGATAGCGCCATACTTAAAAAATTAGGGGATTAATTTTTTATCTGATACACTCAGATTTCATTTTTAGTAAAAGGGATTATTCGGTAATGTCTTTCAGCCATTGGTTGAAAGACGTTTCCCTTTTGGGCAATGGATAAAAATAAAGAAAACGCAAAAAAAAAGGGTATTTTTGAAACCTTTTGTCGGTTACATCCGTATAATACACCATGAAACGCGATGCGATATCGCCATACTTAAAAATTAGGGATTAATTTTTTATCTGATACATTCAGATTTCATTTTTAGTAAAAAGGGGATTATTCGGTAAATGTCTTTCAGCCATTGGTTGAAAGACGTTTGCTTTTTTGTCCATCTTGTATCCACAAAAAAAGCCTTGCTGCAATAGCAAGGCTTTTTTTATTGGGTAAATTGTTGGGTTAAAACTGAAAATAGATAAATGGTTGTATTTCGGACGATTTAACCTGCATCACACAAAAAATAATAGCTACCAAAAGCAAAGCTTTGCCTAGTAATGGTAAATAAGTAACGGCATTTTGGGCGCGTTGCTCAATAGATTTGGGCACAAAATGAAAAGCAAAGCCTAATGCCATAAACACCAATACGCGGTAGTAGCCGTGTATAAAATCGCCTATAAGTTCGGGGCGGAAATCGTAGGCTATTTGATACAACACATCGAGGGCTGTTTGGAAAGTGGCGGCACGAAAAATATCCAACAAAAACACACAAAATGGTAGGTTAATAACACCCGCAAAATGTGTAATAATAGCGGCGAGCGTTGTAGAGTTGATGTTAAAAAACTTTTCGATGGACAAGGCTGTTCCGTGCAAAAATCCCCACAAAACAAACTGCATCGAAGCGCCATGCCACAATCCGCCCAAAAGCATAGTTATTAGCAGGTTGATGTAGGTGCGTATTTTGCCTAAGCGGTTGCCGCCAAGGGGTATGTACAAATAATCGCGGAGCCAAGTAGAGAGCGATATGTGCCATCGCCCAAAACTCGGTGATGCTTGCCGATTGATAGGGGCATCGAAATTGGGTACTAGATGATAGCCTAGCACTAGGGCTATGCCTATTGCCATGTCGGTATAGCCCGAAAAGTCGCAATAGATTTGTAGTGCGTAGCCATAGGTGCCAAACAAATTTTCGAGACCTGTGTATTTTAAGGGTTCTTCGAAAACACGGTCGACGAAGTTTCGGCTGATGTAGTCGGATATAACGGCTTTTTTAAACAAGCCACAGGCAAACAAAAACACGCCTCGTCCAAAATCTTCGGTAGATACAAAAACGGGGCGGTGTATTTGGGGTAAAAAATCTTTTGCTCTAACAATAGGACCTGCTACCATTTGCGGGAAAAAGGTGACAAAAAAGGCAAAGTCGAGCAGGCTAACGGGTTTTAGTTCATCTCGGTACACATCTATGGTGTAGCTAAGCGATTGGAAGGTGAAAAACGACACACCTACGGGCAGAAATATGTCCATTTGGGCAATATCGCGGTACCAAAAAAGGTTGGTAATATCAATAAAAAAGTTGGTGTATTTAAAATAGGCTAAAATACCCAAATTGCTAACAAGGCTAAGTATTAGTAATAGTTCTTTTTTTAACCCTTTGGGTGTTTGGTACATTAGTTTGGCTAACGCATAGTCGGTGATGGTTGTAAAAAGTAGCACCAATACATAAATACCACTTGATTTGTAGTAAAAAAAGATAGAAAATAGGGTTAGGTAGATAATATGTGCTCGTTTGTATTTGTATACAAGGAGGTATATTGCCAAGAAACCCAGAAAAAGGAACAGGAAAAATCCGCTATTAAAGATAAGTGGTGCATTGGGATGATAGCGAAATTGGTCGAGGAGGTTACTTATATCTACCGGAAACATAGTGGGTGTAGGATTTTAAAAGAGCTTGGTGCAATAAATCGCCTTGAAATAGGTAGCCTTGATGGGTAAAATGTAGTCCATCGGATTGAAGCATTTTTTGGTTTTGCCAGTCGGTTGCACTTCCGCCTATGGTGTTTAGGTCCCAGTAGGGTAGTTGTTTTTCGTTGGCATATTGTCGTAGCACATCGGCTACAAGCAGCATTTGGGGATTTGGTTGGCGGTTTTTTAGCGAGTTGGCAGGGGTTGTTAGCATAATTGCCGAACCTGGGCAGTTTTGTTTTAGTTTTTGCACCAATTGGTCTACTTGGTATCTAAAACTAGGGCTGTTGTAATCGCGGCTTACTGCTTCGTTGGTGCCTAACGATATTATAATTAAAAATGGTTCGAGTTCGGGTATTTGTTTAGTAAAATAAGCTGCTGCATCGAGGTGTTGATACTGTGTGCCATTAACGGCTATGGTGTGGTATAAAATGCCGCTTTGTGCTTTTTCGAGGCTAATGCCGTAGAGGTGGGCATATTGTTGCTCGGGTTTGTTTTTGCGGCAATACAGTTGCAGGTTGCTGGTTGGTTGGTTAAGGTACATTACTCGTTTAAAACTACCGTCGGGGTAATTGAGCATTTCGTTGTTGGTTTGCCAATCAAAGCTTTGCTCGGTGTTGTCGGTAAAAACGGTAATATGGTCAAAGCTATAATCTAGTTTATTAGGGCTGCGTATGCCTATGCTAAGGGTGGCGTTGGGGTCGGTGGTTTTTAGGGTAATACCCGACAAGCCAATGGGCATGGGGCGGTCGGGAAAAACGCAGCGTTTGGCTTCCCAAATTACATTGCTCGACGACACAAAGGTTACAGGTTCGTTGGTTTTAGCTACCTGATACGGAAACACCAAACCGCGTCCGGCATTGCCAAATTGCATTTGTAGCCGCTCGCGCAGCACCGATGTTAGCACGCCTGTTTGCAGGTGCGAGTCGCCTATGTGTACGATGGGTACTTTAAGTAGTTTTTCTATTGGTTGTTGCTGGCTGTTTTCTAACTGATACATTTTATCGAACAATACCGAAAGTGCCGCATCGTTGTGTATAATATTGTCGGAGGTTGGTTGTGTTGTTGCTTGGTTTGTATTTGGCAAAAATAAAAGTTCTGTGCAAAATAAACAAATAAGTAACTTAGGTATGTACATCATGGTATTGAAATATGTAGATAAGAGGAAGAGCCAAATTACTTAGCAGGTTTATTTGTGTCTATTTATTGAACAAGCACTTTGGCAAACAGTTTGGCAATTTCTTTGCCGCCTTTAAAGTTTAGGTGGGTATAATCTTTGTTTGCCCAACCGTTTTTTACGTAGGTAAGCATGGCATTTTTGCCGCCCATGGCATTGTACATATTCCAGAACATTAGTTGATGTTTTTTAGCCATATTTTGTTGGGTTGTTATCATTTTATCTAAGCCTTCCATGGTGGTATACTCACCGTTTTGATTGGTGCTGCGGTCGCTAACGCTAAACAGCATAATGGGCGTGTTCGGGAAAGCTTTTTTTACATGTACAATGGCTGCATCCATTACTTTTATATAGTTTTTTAGGTGGGCATCTGTTGGGAAAGATACATTTAAACCATATTGCAATACCACCAACGAGTAGTTTTGTTTTTCGTTAAACTCCTCGAACATTTGCGAACGAATGCGTTTTAGTTGAGGTCCCGACACACCACGTACCGAAAAGTTATCGACATAAACACCATCGTTGCCCTCTAACGAAGCTCCATAAATGTACACATCGGGGGCGTTGCAATAAAAATCGATGCCTTTAATTTTGGCATCGCTTTTTACAAGTAGTTGGTGCAGGTGGTCGTCTTGTTCTAGAGTTTCGGCAATGGTTTCGCCCTTGTTTACGCTGTATTTTATGGTGGCGTTTGGGTTAGATGGATTGATGTAAAACAAACGAGCTTGAGTAAAATAGGTGTTGTTTTTGTACGAGTTGGTTGTTTTGTACGATACCCAACTACCTTCGGGGGCGGGCTGATGGCAGTAGCCACTTATACCCAAATAACGCGATGTTTTACCAGCATCGAGTATCGAGTGGGTTGTCCAGTTTTTAGAGAAGGTGTGGCTAACAGAATTGCGAAAATGTGCCGCAGGCGAGGCTATGGGTACAAAACCAACGCCTTTGCCGCCCCATTCGGTTTGTAGCAAATCGCAGATTGCCCAACATAATATCGCCCTCTACAAACGAGTCGGCAAGAAAAGCAATGCGCACTTTTTGCCCTGCACTTTTATAGGCTTTTATATTAGCCAACAACATGGTAAGGGCATCGCCTTCGGCGGTATAATCCTCAAGGTAATTGGTTGTAGACGAGGCTTTTATGTTAGCCAAATCCTCGTCGGTTATTTGTGCAGTTTTGGACGATTGGGTTTCGTTTTCGAGTGTGTCGGTGTTTTGGGTGGCGTTGGGTTTGTTTTTTGTTTTGGCTGGTTTGTTGTTTGCCAAGGTATCTGGCTTTGGTGGTGTTGCAGCCGTATCTTCTAGGTATGTTTCGGTATATAGCGTATCGGCAAACGAAGTATCCATCACAAACACATCGGTGGTGCTTGTGGCAAGGTGTTTATTTTGCAACGAGTCGGGCAATACATCGGCAAGTATGTTTATCTTTTTTAGTCTAAATCCTTTATAGTTTATTTCTTTTCCAAAAGCCGATAATAAAACTAATAAAACAACAACCAATAAAGTAAGAAAAAAGGTTTGGTTGATTTTGTTGGGCATAAATGAGGTGTATGGTATTTTCGTTTGTATGGGGTGCAAAAATACGCTAAAATAACCAACAAAAATTATTTTTTGTGTACTTTATTTTGGAGCTACAAAATTGAGTATTTGTATTATTTGAAAAACATACCTATCTTAACAAAATTAATTGAAATTTCATGTTAATTTTTTGTTTTTTATTTTTTAGCTTGCATAAATAGGGTATTTTTAGTTAATTTAGGCTATCTTTGCAAGTCAAAAATTGAGTATTTTATCACAAAAAAACATTACAACATGTTAAACTTATCTCGCCAAGGTATTATGGGAGCTTTGCTCGATGAATACCAAAATGTTATTGATGATTTAAAAGCACATATTGCTAACCTAACCGATGCCGAGCTAGCAACCATAGTAGATACACAAACTAGCAATAAAGATTGTGTATCTATACAATCGGTGCTTACTCATATTATATGGTGCAGCTATAACTACGTTACAATGATAGACATGCATAGAAACGATGCCGCTGCTAATTGGACAAAACGGGTTACGTATAGCACTATTGCCGATTACAATGCAGCACTTGATACAGCATTTGAGCATAATGTGCGTTTTTTTGAAAACATTAACGACTCAGAAATGGCTCAATTTGCCCCCGAAAACAAATTAACAACTTTTTGGGGACAACTATACGATTACGAGCAACTCATGGAACATGCTATTGTACATGTGTCAAGACACCGTCGACAAATACAAAAGTTTATAGCTATACTTCGGGCAATATGATACAACTTAATGCCTGAAGTTACGCAGAGGTGTTGCCTATTCCAAAGTATAGATTCTTTTAAGGACTCGTTATAGAATAACTGCTAAATAAGTTAAAAACAAAAAACGTGTTTAAGTCAATATTTTTACTTCTTTTTGTATCGCCATTACTTTATGGGCAAATGGATAAAGGTGACACAGGAATCCCATTCGCCCTTATATATCCCAATGTATCTTTTTATGTAAGCATAAATAGAGATACTATTTTTGCAAAAACTTACATTAGCAGAGAGAAAATTAAATATTTTTATACAAAAAGTAAATCAGTTTATTGGGCAACTTATTATCCTAATGGGAAAATAAAAGAATTTGGACTATTTAAAAAATATACAAAGTTCTTTAGGAGATTTATCAAAAAAATTTAGAATGGTTAAGATTGGTATTTGGAATTATTACGACGAATATGGGCAATTAGTTCAAGTCATAGATTTCGGTAAAAAAGGAGACTTAGGCAGAGATTTCCCACCTAAAAGCGTTTATTCACCGTAGTACCCGACATTAAAGAGCCGCTCTCGTTGCCCCAAAACCAAAACTTCCGCCTACCCACCCTAACCCTCAACAATTACTACCCCTACGGCATGTTGCAGGCAGGGCGTACTAAAAATGCGGGGGGGTATAGGTTTGGCTTTAATGGCAAGAGGCGGATAACAAAATAGGGGGTTTGGGCAGCACCTAAACTGCCCACTTTCCGCAACTACGACAGTTGGATGATACGCTTTGGTGCCATTGACCCATTGGCGGGTAAGTACCCCTATTGGCCCCCCTTTTCCTCTTAGCGGTACCATGGGGTTATTGATGCAGTGGAGTTGGAGGGTTGGAGATGGCATTTAGACAACCTCCTGGCACTAATGGGCAAGCAGCCATTGATAATACCAGCAATGTAAAACTAGCAATACATGCAAATGCTATAAAAATGAATGTACCAAAAGTTAATAACCCAGAAACAACTATCAATCCTGTTAAAACATGCTATACTTGTGAAGCTTATAAAAAACGAATAAAAGAACGAGAATTAGCATTAAAATTGGATGGTGGTGAAGGGCATTACGACCCACTTTCTCCATTTCGTTCCCACCTTATGGTAAGAAGTGCCTTTGAAGCAGTATTCTACATGTATCCTCAAATGACTGTTTCTATGATAAAAACAGCTCCTAGCAAAGCAGCCAATCTTACGGCAAGAGTAGCTTATCCTATCATGAAAATACGGTCCTTATGCAAGTGTCCAATTTTCGGCTAGTTATGTTTTAGTTTTTCAAAAAAGCGTGGTTCAGAAAGTTTTAATAACATAAACTGGATTGAAAGTGGATTATCCGGAGTCGGATTGAGTTATAAATATGTAGCTCCATTATCTGCCAGTTTTCGGCTACATTTGATAAGGGGTTTAGTATAACATTTTTGGAAGAAAACGGTTTTCAAAAGGCTTTTTATCAAACGGGTGTAGGTTTATTATTAAGGCGTGACGATTGGATAGATCAATACTGACTAGTTTCAAAATATGTCTTTAGATTTAGGAAGAATAGGCAAAACATAGCAGCAGCCTTCGGAATGGCAAACTATCGCTTCTTACAGCTATCTACTACTACAACAGAGGTGGTAGGAGAAGCCGTTGAAAATAGTGATATTTTAACTCCCAAAGAAAATAAAATAAATTATGTTTGAAAAATAAAATCATGCTTACCTTTATTGCATTGTTATTTTATTTTTATGTTTGAAAACAAAGAGGTTCAACTAAAATATAATGCTATATAATACCGATAGGTTATTTTTTTAAAAAGAATTGGGATTGGTACTATTATTATTATGAAAATGAGTAAGCGTTATTGAAGGAAGAACATGATAAATGTTCTTTAAATAAAAATGAAAAGATACTACGTCAAATTTTCGGCAATAAATCCAAATTATAAGTATTTTTATTGTGAGCCAGCTGTACCTGCTGGCTTTCATGTTATTCCTTCGGAAGGTTGGGATTTTACCTTTATTGCTGTAAAACCTGCAACACCTCACCCCAAGCTGGTGCAGGTTTTTCTTCCATAACCCACTAAAACTCAAAAAATTAGCGTATATTTGCACGGCAGCATACGCACCGTAGTACCCGACATTAAAGAGCCGCTCGTTGCCCCAAACCAAAACTTCCGCCTACCCACCTAACCCTCAACAACTACTACCCTACGGCATGTTGCAGGCAGGGCGTACTAAAAATGCGGGGAGTATAGGTTTGGGTTTAATGGCATGGAGCAAACAAAGGGCGTACAAGGCAACAGATGCGCTAGTAGTGCTGCAAAATAAATATACACTATATATTTTAATTCAATAAGCGAATTATTGTAAAACACTAATAATAACTATGGAAAAAAAAGAAAAAATACCTTTATTGTATTTAATTGGAGCTGCTTATTTTGTTGTTATGATGTTATTGCTTGTGGGTTCTATGGTGGTAGGGATTTATGACCGATATTATCCAGACGCAGTGTATTGTACTTGCTCTAAAGTAACACGTTTTAGCCGAGGACCAACAGGCAAAAGGTTTCTTCATTACAACACTATTGACCCTATTAGTCATAAGATAAGTGAATATACCTATACAAGTAATACTGTTTTTAGCCGTGACGCAAAAATAGGCGATTGTTTTTTAACAGAAGAAGGTTACGGCTTTATCAATTTTATAGGGGATTTTCATACTCTTCCAGCTACATTTGAAGGATGCGATGGTTTTATAGTTAAAAAAGGATATTGTAAGGATGTATATCCACAGTATTTTAAAAATACACAATAGTCCTATTTAAATAAAACTACTCCAACTTAGGTACTTCTATACCTTAAAATATAGAAGTGCCTTTTTGCGCCCATAACTCACCAAAACTCAAAAAATTAGCGTACAAGCAAATGCTTTGAATTAAGGTGATATAACACACAAACTGCCTTTGCTTGGTATTAAACCAAACAAAGGCAGTTTGTGTGGGCAGATGTAGTTTTATTACACCTCTTGCTCCCAACTTTGGTTGCCGTATTGTATGCCACCTGTGTAACGTTGGGCATACTCGGCTTGTATTTTTTCGAGTACTAAGCTGCGCAATTCTTCGATACCTTCGCGCTCGGTTGCCGATATAAAAACGCTGTTATTTTCGGTGCGTGTTTGCCAATTTTCTATTAGTTCTTGCATCATTTCGTCTTTGGTTTCTTGGTCTAAAAACTCATCAAAATAGGTTGTTTTGTATAGGTCAAATTTATTAAACACCATCAACATGGGTTTGTCACCAGCTTTAATGTCGGCAAGGGTTTTGTTAACCACCTTAATTTGGTCTTCGTGTTGTGGGTGGGCAAGGTCTACAACATGTAGTAAAATATCGGCTTCGCGCACTTCGTCGAGGGTTGATTTAAAACTTTCGATGAGGCGGTGCGGCAATTTGCGGATAAAACCTACTGTATCGGACAACAAAAAGGGGGTTTGCTCCCAAACTACTTTTCTTACGGTGGTATCCAGGGTGGCAAACAATTTGTTTTCTACAAACACATCGGCTTTGCTTAACAGCACCATTAAGGTAGATTTACCTACGTTGGTATAACCCACTAGTGCCACGCGCACCAAGTCGCCGCGTTGCTTGCGGGCGGTTAGGTTTTGGCGGTCAATTTTTTCGAGTAAATCTTTAAGGCGTGCAATTTTTTCGCGCACTACTCGGCGGTCGGTTTCAATTTCTTGTTCGCCGGGTCCTCGCATACCAATACCTCCGCGTTGGCGTTCAAGGTGTGTCCAAAGCCCTCTAAGGCGGGGCAATAGGTATTGCATTTGTGCCAACTCTACCTGTGCGCGTGCTTGTGCTGTTTGGGCGCGTCCGGCAAATATGTCGAGGATAAGAAAAGTACGGTCTACTACTTTACATTTTAGTTCGCGCTCTAAAACGGCTTGTTGGGTAGGGCTTAGGTCGTCGTCAAAAATAACTAAATCAATTTCTTTTACCTCTACATATTCGCGTATTTCTTCGAGTTTGCCTTTGCCTACAAAGGTGGCGTTTTCGGGGTGTGGCAATCGTTGTTTAAAGCTACGCAATACGGTTGCTCCGGCTGTTTGTGCCAAAAATTCGAGTTCGGCGAGGTATTCATCTAACTTAATTTCGGGCTGATTAGGCAATATTAAACCCACCAAAATGGCTTTTTCGATGTGTTCTATGGGGGTTTTATCGGATGTTAATTTTACGAGTTCTTTCATAATTAGTGTAAAGTGTTTGGATGAAAAACAGCCCGAATAAGCTGGGCTAAGCAGGCTACAGGCTTTTGGCTGTCCGCTACAGGCTTTTAGCTTTTGGCTGTCTGCTGTAAGGGCTTGCTGTTGCAAAAATGTTAGGCAATACAAGTAGTATGGTACAAAGATAGCGCATTTTTGCGATTATTGTGCTAATACCCAATTAAAACATACCTAAACGGTTTTATAAAAAGCTAAAATGTAGCCTTGTTGTAAAATATGAGGTACATTTGTGTAGTTTTGTGCTATTTTCTGGCAATAAATGTGGAACTTTGCAGGTGTTTTTGTTTCGGTTTTGTAACAGATGCCGTTGTTAATTTACTATTTTATTATTTGTATGTGGTATCTCGAAAGTATAAATTTGTTTGATATTATTTGTCCGCATCGTTTTAAAGAATTTAAACAAACGCACACCTTTAAGGAGTATAAAAAGGGCGAGTTTATTTATTTGCACCACGACCTATCTACGCGCCTTTACTTAATTGCAAAAGGTAAGGTTAAGTTGGTGCAATATACCAACGAGGGCGACGAGGTATTAAAGGCTATTTTGTCGCGGGGCGAGGTGTTTGGCGAAATGGCACTATTGGGCGAGGAAAAACGCAACGAAGTAGCCTTGGCTGCCGATACCGTAAGCTTATGCCCTATAAGTATTGAAGATTTGCAAGAAATGATGCGAAAAAACCGCGATTTGAGCTTACATATCTACAAAATAATTGGTTGGCGCATCAAAAAGTTAGAACGCCGCCTTGAATTATTGTTTTTTAAAGATGCTAAAACACGTTTGTTGGCGTTTATCAAAGACCTTGCCCACGAAAATAGCACGATACAAAACAACCAAACCATTATAAAACACCATTACACACAGCAAGATATTGCTAATTTAATTGCTACCTCGCGCCCAACACTTAATATTTTACTAAACGAGCTAAAAGAAGATGGTATTATTGAGTTTAACAGGGGCGAAATTATCATAAAAAAAGATTGGTAGTTTATTGAACAAGCATAATACCTTAGTTTCCGGTTTTGTGTTTATTTACCAAATGGCTTACTTGCTCAATAAAGGCTTGTTTGGCGCTTGGCAGTGGTGGTTTCGATACAAATTTGCCCTCTTGGTCAATCATAAAATAAAGCGGTACGCCGCCAATGTTGTATTGTTTGGCAATCTCCGAGTCTATACCGTCGGGTATGCGCAAATGCACGCCGGGTAGTGCTTTTTTAGCCACCATATTACGCCAAGCCTCGTCGTTTTTATCAACCGATACGTATAAAAACACCACATCTTGGTCGTTGAGTTGTTGTTTTAGTTCTTTTATGTAGGGTGTTTGCTGCAAACAAGCGTGGCACCAACTTGCCCAAAAATCTAGATAAACCACTTTACCTCTAAAATCGCTCAAAAAAACGGTATTACCTTGTAGGTCTTGCAACGAAAAATCGGGGGCAAAGCTACCGGGTGCAAATTTTTTGGCGTTTGCAAAAACCTCGCCAACTACTTTGGCGTAGGCTAAATAAGGGTTTGTTTGTTCAAAATGGGTAGGGTTTCTAGGTCGGCAATACCCTCGGTGGCAACCGTCGCCGAGCCATTTAATATAAGTTTGGCAAGGGTAAAATACCGTATTTTTTCGTCGGTCAATAAATTTTGGGCTATGTTGTATTTGGCAAGCATTGCCGATTGGTTACCTAAGTTTTGTTTATCGAGTTGATATTGGTAGGTAAGATAGGTTTGCAAAAAATCGTTGTAGGGTCGGCTATCTACTAACAAATTGTTTTGAAGCGGAATTTGCGTCAAAAAATTGTAGTACGAGTGCGGCACTAACCAATCAACCGAGGCAGCAAAGCGCAACAAATCGTAGCCCCAATTATACAGCACATCGCCGCGGGCATAATCCTCAAAATGGTCGGTAAATGGGTGTTTTAGGATATAATCGTTCAAAAACCGCATTTTTCGGTCTTTTAGGTTGTTGGCATATAGGGCAAAAGCATCGGTGCTCATGCCATCGGTTTTTAGGTCTATGTAGGTTTGGTCAACTTCTTTGCCATCAAACTGGTTGTGGTATGCCACCATATAATTGTTGTTGTTGGCTCCGTCGCCGCTCCATTGTATGGTTTTCCACATACTATCTGCCTCAAAAGTAACTTTTGTGCGCTGATTAGGTGTTACATATATCAGCATATTTTCAAAGCCGTGTTCAAAGCGCACAATGGCGGCATTGCTAATCCTAAAAGCTAATTTAAAATTGCCTTGCTCGTCGAGGGGTGTTGATATGATGGTGCGCTCGTTGGTTAGTGCATCGGTAACAATGGTTACGTTTACTTCTTTGCCATCGGGTATTTTTATGTTTCCTTCGATAAGGGTGTAGCCCTGAGCCTGAGCAAATAAGGCATAAAACAAACAAAGAAATAAGGCAGATAGGTGCTGTGGTTTCATGGTAAAAAATTGAGCAAAAAAGTGAAGCATATCAACGCAAAAAAACACAAAATTATTGCGCCGGCGAGCTGGCATATAGCAATACAGCCGCATAATGGCAACTAACTGCCGCCATCACAAACAAATGCCAAATGGCGTGGTTATACTTGATGCTTTTAGAGACATAAAAAAGCGTGCCAATTAAATACAAAGCTCCGCCGGTTGATAGCAAAATAAGCGCACCTGTGGGTAAGTAGCCAATGATGTACTTTATAAACAACATAGATACCAACCCAAACACCACATACAACGATGAGTCGACGAGTACCAAACGGTCGAGGTGATGGCGTATGGCAAACTTAAAAATAATGCCAATAACCGCCAACGACCAAACAGTTATGAGCATAGACTGCCCACATACATTGCGCAAATTGCCCAATGCAAAAGGGGTGTAACTGCCCGCAATAAGCAAATAAATAGAGGCATGGTCGAGCAAACGAAATGCTTTTTTTGCCTCGATATGCTCTAACCAATGGTAAATGGTAGAGGTAAGCAACGTAATTGCCGCCGTAATGCCAAATATGGTTACGCCAATAAGCACCGACGTGTCTTTTTGATGCCAAAAGCCCCATACTAAAAAGCCTAAACCAATAATGGCTGCCACAAAGCCAATGCCATGTGTTATATAGTTAAGGCGCTCTTCGGTTGGATGATAATTAGGTAAATCCATTTGTTGTTGTTTTAAACGGTTAGAAAGATTGGTTAGTTAAAAAAACAGAGAGAATTATATTGTATTAAGTGAATTTATATCATTTAAAAATAAAAATTTTTGGACAGATGTGGCTTACTCGTTTTTTTTGCTTTTATGCGTTGTATTAACCCAAACGTTGCCCATAAACTTGCTTAATAAAACACAAAGGTAGCTCTTACATTTAATAATACAAGTATCGTTCCTAAAAAGTAAAAAACTTTTTTTTTTGACATCAAATGATGGCAAAAGTCAATTTTTTTTACAAATTTACTTTGTTGTAAATTATTAATCATTAATCGCACATTGTTCATTATGGTTTCACTTCAAATGCTCATCGAGCAGCTACATTGGGGCAGTTTTAAGGCGGTGGCGCGCAGCATTTCGCTGGTCGAAAACGAGCTAGCAGGCTACGACACCTTGCTTGCGGCGCTAATATTTGAGCAACATACGCCCGTAGTAGGCATTACGGGCCCGCCGGGTGCGGGCAAAAGCACCTTGGTTAATGCCCTTATT
The DNA here is from genome assembly GCA_016718845.1 of Sphingobacteriales bacterium. GTDB lineage: Bacteria > Bacteroidota > Bacteroidia > Chitinophagales > UBA2359 > JAEUUX01. Next base: position 133,326 of record JADKCK010000007.1, on the reverse strand, counting down.
AACCAACTTGCTACCGCAAACAAGCGGGTAGCCATAGTTGCCGTCGACCCCACATCGCCCTTTAATTATGGCGCATTGCTCGGCGACCGCATACGCTGGAACGAACATTACAACAATCCCAATATCTACATTAGGTCGTTGGCAACGCGTGGTTCGTTGGGTGGTTTATCCGACAAAATTATTGAAGTGGTAGATGTGTTAAAAGCAGCAAAATTTGATTATATACTGGTAGAAACTGTTGGCGTTGGGCAATCGGAGGTAGAAATTGCAGGGCTTGCCGACACCACCCTTGTGGTGCTTGTGCCCGAAGCTGGCGACGAAATACAAACCATGAAAGCAGGCTTAATGGAAATAGCCGACATATTTGTAGTTAACAAAGCCGACCGCCCCGACGCCGACCGCTTTAGCCAAAACCTGCGCCTAATGCTACACGAACGAGCCGCCACCGACTGGGAAGTACCTGTGCTAAAAACCGTTGCATCGCGCCGCGAGGGTATTGATGATGTTACACAAGCCATTAACAACCACACCAAAACACACCAAAATACCCATAAACGAGCCTATTTGCTTGCCCAAAAAGCCATTCAACTAATACAAAAACAACGCCTAAAAGACATTGACCGACAACAACTTAAAACACTTATCGAGCAACAACTAACACAAAACAGCAGCTTTAATTTGTACAACTTTTTGCAAAAAAGATATTTTTGAGCAAATAATTGGCATTGCTATTACCTGTCTATTTTAATGCCAATATAAGTAAATAACAACTTATTTTTTTTATAAAAACAAGGTATTTTAACCTCGTAGGTATCATCAAACATTATTTTTTTTGAACAATTTTACGCAACTGCTTTTAGCTTGGTGGGATGATAATAAACGCAACCTACCCTGGAAAGACACCCACGATGCCTATACCATTTGGTTGTCCGAAATTATTTTACAACAAACCCGCGTCGAGCAAGGACTGCCCTATTTCGAGCGGCTAACAACCGCTTTTCCAACGGTTACGCACCTTGCCAATGCCCCCGAAGACCAACTTATGCACCTTTGGGAAGGATTAGGTTACTACTCGCGGGCGCGCAACCTACATGCCACTGCCAAACACATAGCCTTTACCCTCGATGGCGTTTTTCCAAACACCTACGAAACCATTATGCAGCTAAAAGGCATTGGTCCTTATACCGCCGCCGCCATTGCATCGTTTGCATTTGGCTTGCCACATGCTGTTGTAGATGGTAATGTGTTTAGGGTGTTGGCACGTTATTTTAACATCAACACCCCCATTGATAGCACCGAAGGCAAAAAGCAATTTACCGAACTTGCCAATCGTTTGCTACCCGCAAACCAAGCAGCCAACTATAATCAGGCACTTATGGACTTTGGCTCCCTGCAATGCAAACCCGCCAAGCCTTTGTGCCACACTTGCCCGCTGCAACCCTATTGCGCTGCCTACAAACACCAAACCGTAGATTTGCTGCCCATAAAAGCTAAAAAAATGGCGCGCAAAACACGCTTTTTTAATTATTTGGTGATAAATATCGCCCAAAATACACCAACCACCCCTAACATTTGCATACACAAACGCACCGATAGCGATATTTGGCAAAACCTTTACGAGTTTCCGATGATAGAAACCACCGACACACTGTTGGATACCAACCAACTAATCAACCAAAAACAATGGCAAAATTGGTTTGCTGATGCAGTGCCTATAGTCACAAACGTATCAAAAATTTACGAACAACTATTAACCCACCAACATATAAAAGCGTGTTTTTGGCAGATAAATTTACCCGAAAATACCATTTTACCCAACAATTGGCAAACCATACACCCCACCGAAGTAACTAATTATGCCTTCCCGAAGGTGCTAAACACCTATGCCCACGACTATTGGATTGCACCCCAAAAACAACAAAGTTTGTTTTAATGCAACAAACTACAAACTGTAATTAATCGCAAAATACCACAAAAATGTCATGTTATGTTAAAATAGCACTTTAAGTAAACACAAACCGCCATAAAGCATTATCTTTACCACTTAATTACAGATGTTACGCATCCTATTCCAATAACAAGGTGTTTTGCATTTTTATGCTTGGTTTCCTATTTTGTTTCTTCGGAATCGGCATTATAGGAATTGGCGTTAAGAAATAGGCAAAAATGAAGCGTTAAGAAAGATATACTGTTTGAAGCACGCCACACCGAACCCCGAAAAAAGACGACCAACAAAGCGTTTGGCGTGCAAGTTTATATCTTTTAGCGGAATGTTGCCTATTTTAGCCAATTACTATACAGCCTTGACTTTTTTGGTTACTTTTTTTTATCAAGAAAAAAAGTAACAAACTTTTAATGGATGCTAAGTAGTAGCATACTAATAACAAATTACCACCAAAGCCCCAAGCCACTTAATTAGGTAACACCCCTGCGTAACGTGAGTTAATTAAGCAAACTACCAAACAAATAACACTCAAGCACAAGCCATAAACTTACGTGCTACCCAACTACCATCAGCCAATCTAAAAGTTTTTAACCTTTTTAACTTGTTTAACTAATGAAAGCCATCCTAAAAATTTTCAAAGCCCTATTAGTTGTCGCCCTTTTGGTGGGCATGTTGCTGGTGGGTTTAATTTTACATGCCACCTACACCAACTATAAACCCGCCGACTCGGAGCCATTGCAAACACAAGGCACTGCCAACGACACCATACCCAACGAATTTAGCTTTTTGATTTGGAACGTTGGCTATTGCGGTTTGGGTAAAGAATCAGACTTTTTTTACGACGGAGGCAAACGCTCGATACCTACCCGCGAGTGGTCGGCGAAAAACTTAGCAGGTGTAACCGATTATCTTGCCAAAAACAAAACCGATTTTGTGCTGCTGCAAGAAGTAGACCGTAACTCGCGGCGCAGCTATTTCACCGACCAAGTAAGTGCCATATCAAGCGCGCTTGGCAACTATAACACCACTTTTGCTACCAACTACAAGGTAAGTTTTGTACCCATGCCTTTTAGCAGCCCAATGGGTAAGGTATTAAGCGGTTTGGCATCGTATAGCCGTTTTAAACCCTCGCAAAGCACCCGTTACCAACTGCCTGGCTCGTTCGAGTGGCCCAAATCGGTGTATTTTTTAGACCGCTGCATATTGTTGCAACGCTACCCAATGCCAAACGGCAAAGATTTAGTGGTCATAAACACCCACCACTCTGCCTACGATGGAGGCAAACTTAAAGAAAGCGAAATGGCTTTTGTACGACAATTGTACTTAGACGAGTACGACAAAAAAGGAAACTATGTGATTGTTGGCGGAGATTGGAACCAATCGCCACCTAAATTTGACCCCAACACCTTCTTAAAGTCGGGCAAAAAACACGGCGAAACAAGCGTTATCCCACACGATTTTTTACCCGGCTGGATGTGGATTTACGACCCCGCCATACCCACCAACCGCGAGGTATCAACACCCTACAACCCCAATACCACCTATACCACCGTTATAGATTTTTACTTAATATCGCCTAACGTAGAGTTGGTTAAGGTAAATGGCGTACCAATGGGTTTCGAGTTCTCGGACCACCAACCACTGTATATGAAGGTTAAATTACGACCCGAAGAAAAAAAATAATCCCCATAAATCAAAACCTAACAAATTGATTATCAGTTACTAACACATTGTCACAGCACTTTTTTATTGGGTAGTAATAAAAAAGACTCCAATTTGCGCAAATTGCTGTATCTTTGTAGCATACTATCGCTTATCTTAATGCTATAATTATGCAACACATCGAACCATACTATAAATGGCGCGACTATTACGTGGCTGCCGAAGATAAAAAATCGCCGTTTTATAAACGAGAATACAGCGAGTTTTACTACACCAACACCATTTACAACTACTATATACACCCGCAATGGGACGATTTTGGCTCACCTACCCTATACCTAAAAATATTGTTTGTTGATTACGACCAACAATTTGCTATCATAGAGTTTTTGGGCGAATGGAACGATTGTATCGAAAACGATATAATGACCCTAAAGCGCGATGTTATTGACCAACTTTTGCGAGCAGGTATCATCAAATTTATCCTTATTGGCGAAAATATCCTTAATTTTCATGCCGATTATGAATGTTACTACGAAGAATGGTACGAAAACGTAACCGACGAAGAAGGTTGGGTGGCTATGCTAAATGTACGCGAACATTTGTTGGACGAAATGCAAACGGCAGGTATCCATTTGTACATAAACATGGGGCAACACCTAAACGATATTGCTTGGCGAACCCTAAAACCTGCTCATGTACTGGCTACCGTCGAGCAACAACTAAATAAATCGCAACGACAATTGGGTACTTAAATTTGCCCTATGCTAGTATAAACAAAACGAGCGGCATGTATTATCAATCCGATAATACATGCCGCTCGTTGGGCTAATAAATTTGTTTGTCCAATAGGCTTATTCGTACATAGGCTCTACGCTGTCAATGGTAATGGTATCTTTACCACTTAACGACACTTTTAAAGCCACAATAACTGGTTTTTCGGTTGCTTTATAGCTGCAAACGCTGCTATGGCAATCGGGCGAGCTAGCTGTTAGGTGTACTTCTTCTTTGTATTTTACAATAGCTTTACCATCGGGTATGGTCTCTATTAGCTTAATAGCACTTATGTAGGTGCGTTTGCTGTTTCCGTTTATGTTGTAACACACCTTAAAACCGGTTATTTTTTGTCCAGCATTTAGGGTTAAGGGCATGTTTAGCCATTGCTCGTCGGTGGTGTTTTTGCCTGTGTTGCTTAACACCAACTTGCCTTTACTATTTTGGGCAACTGATGTGGTATTTAATTTGCCGCCATAGTGATACATATACGCCGAGTAACTTGTGCCACGTTTAGGCGTTGGTTTAGGCGGTGGATTATAAACAATAGTATCGTTTGAGAAAGAACCTTGCGCCAAAACATCGAGGCTTATGGCACTGGCTAAAATAGCCGCAAATAGAATAGTAACAGTAAAATGTTTCATAGAGATGTATTTATTTAAAAATAGCGTACAAAATATTGGGCTGTAGCCCATAAATCCTTTTTAAAACAAAAATGTTACCTTAAAACGCCATTTTATGTTTTTTATTTTGCCAAAAGATAAAATAACGCTCATTTCTGACAAAAAAACACGAACTTTCAGCCCTCAAACTAAACCAATGTTTTTTAGTGTAGTCTTAACACCAAATATCAACAATAACAACTAACACACGTAGTACATCATGAAAAAATCACTTCCACTTATCACTTGTCTCTCGCTTGGTGCCTTGCTTTTTGTAACAGCTTGCAGCGGTAATAAACCCAACACCGATAATACATCGGCAAATATCACCGACACCACACAAACCTTAATGCAAGACACCACCCAAGTTGACACCACCCTTGCCCTTGCCGACACAACTACCGTGCCAACCAAAGACACTACTACCAACGTACCCCTAAAAGAAACGCCAAAACCCGCCGATAAACCCAAACCTAAAACCGAAACACCAAAACCAAAACCCAAAACCGAAACACCAAAAACAGTTGGCTCCTCAACACCTACCAAAACCGTGTTGCCCAAAGCCGTTTTTAACAAATGGCGTTTGGATACCGACACCCCCGAACGACCCGACGGCGGACGTACTTACCGCCCCGACGGAACAAGAGAAATAAAAGGAGCACGCATGTGGTCGGTGATTGACCTACGCGAAAACGGAACCATCAACATAAAAGAACCCGGCCCCGTTGACGCTGGCGTAGGGCTAAGTGGCAAATGGACTGCCCCCTCGAAAAGCGAAATTATTGTAACATTAACCGATGGCTCGAAGCGAAAATATACCGTTATATCAAGTAGCAAAGACGAATTAGTTATTAAACAAATTGGGCTATAAGGCTGTCGGCTGTCGGCTGTCCGCTACAAGCTGCAGGCTTTTAGCAACACATGGACATAAAAATCCCGCAAACCAAACAGTTTGCGGGATTTTTGTGGGATAGTTCAAATATCGGCTGTCCGCTGTCCCGCGGCTTTTAGCAACACAGGAAACAAAAGCCCCGCTTTGCAACACGATAAAATCCCGCAAACCAAACAGTTTCGCTTTTGGACATACAGTGTTTCACAGACAGCCACCAACAAACGAAGTTGGATTTTAACCCCAACGGAAATACGTAAGTATTTAACCCCAAAGTTATATCGTAACGTTGGTATTTTAACCCCAACGGGTTGATATTATAAAAAATCAAATATTTAATTACCAATTAGGTAGCCCACTTTTTGCTCAAAAAAACGATGTTTATTTAACAAAAAGACGATAGAGCACTATTTAAACGATTACTAGCAACATATTGGCATAAAAATCCCGCAAACCAAACAGTTTGCGGGATTTTTTGTGATATATAGCAAAGTGTTTGCAGCCCATAGCGTGCAACCTGCAGCCAAAAGCGGACAGCCGACAGCCAACAGCCCAAACAAATTAAATGCTAAAATTGCGTACTCTTTTTAGCGGATTTAAATTTTTGATGTTTAACTGAAACGAAATTTTCTCGTACCATTTAGTACCGTTCGATTCAAAGTAATCTTGGAATGGCTGGGCATGAAACAAGGGCAAATAAATCTCGAAGGTGTTGGGTATAATAGATAAATACAGCCCCATATCGTACAACAATTTTTTGTGCCCAAAACTGTTGGCATCGTTCATCAAAGGCATACCAAAATCGGCGTAAGCTTTTACAAACGGAATGGGTAAATTGCTCTTTAAATTTAAGGCAACCAAAAAATTGTCTGCTCGCCCAATGGGGGTTGGTAACTTAAAGCCACCGTTGCGCACGGCTACTTGTTTGCTCCATAGCCCATTAAGTTCGTATCTACCAAAGTAAAAATCGTCCATAAAATAATCCGAGCTTGCCCCGTCCGAGGTAGTCAATTGGCGCTCCGAGCCTGTTTTGTTTTGCAAAAATTTACCTGCAAACAAGCGCACATCAAAACCTCTGTTTTTGCGTTTGTACGAAAAACGATAGTTCGCCTCGAAGGTTGCTAGGCTATAATCTGTAAAATCCGACAAAATGTTGGCTTTTATATTGTACGGGTTGATAACGCGGCGGTTGTTCATCTCCCAGCCTAACTCGGCAGTGTAGATGTTGGGGCGGGTGCCTTCTACGCTAATATTGTATTGTGCCGGGTCGCGCTCGTCAAATTGGCGGTGCCATACCCACACATCGCGGTAATGTAGGTTGTTGCTAACGGGGCTACGAGCCGATTTGGGCTTGAGTGTAAGCGTAACCACATCGGTAAAGCGCCCATATTTGGCTGTTTTAGATTCTACTACTGTACCCAAAGTATCGTTGGTGTACACCTCGTAAGTACCGCTGCCAAACATACTGCCGCCCAACGAAATCTGTAGTTTTTTCCACCAACGGTCGGGGTTTTTGGGGTACAGATTAAAATCTATGGTACCAATGCCCGAAAACGATTTGTTGCCCGTAGCAAACATAGGGGCAAAGGCATACTCAACGGTTTTGTTGGGCAAAATGGGGTTGTAAAATGCCAAACCCAACATTAGTTTATCGTAGTTGTTAAAGCCCAAAGCAGGCGCCCAATAAATGTTGTTGCTTTTGCCATTTTCTATACCACCTAAAAATTTAAACTTGGGCGGCGTACCTTTTTTGCACAAACCTTTGTTGCGCCAAGTGTTGTTTAGTCGGTTATTGTCGGGTATGTTGTTTGCCACATCAATTACCAATTTGTCGTAATCAAGGTGATTAAACAGCAGGTCGGCTTCGCCATTAAAACCATCGTACCAAATTGTTTTCACTACCTTGTCGTCTTTAATTGCCGATACGGGGAAAGGGCTTTTCACGTAAGTAAAATCGCCAAAAGCACCAACGGCATTGCCCTGCGCATCGCGTTTCGATTTACCTTGTTTTACCGTAATTTGGTCGTACTCGGTATTGCCAATTTTATCGGCATTTTTTTTCACGCGTTTAATACAGTAATCTATTTTGGCAGATGAGCCAATAAGTTGGTCAAAAAACCACGTTAAATCTTTACCTGTTTCTTGCTCAAACACACGGCGGATGTCGGCGGGTTGTGGGTGTTTAAACTCGTATTGGGCGTAGTATTTTTTCATGATAGCATCAAACGCCACTGTACCCAAATATTTTTCGAGGTAACGAAATACAATAGCCGTTTTTTCGTACACAATAGCCCCGTAGTTTAGGTTAGTATAATCCATCGAGTGCAGCTCAATAGGTTGGTCTTCGTTGCGGCGTGCCGACAATAAATAGGTAACATATCGCCCATTTGCCGAACCCATATCTGCCATACTTGCCAAAGTGCGCATAATATTACCGCTGGCTTTGGTTTTGGGTTTTTCGGGATAATAGGTTTCGATGTAGCGCATTTCGTAATACGAGTTAATGCCTTCGTCCATCCACGCATGTTCGCGCTCGTTGCTGCCCAATTGCCCATAAAACCAATTATGCCCAACCTCGTGTGTTATCACCACATCAAGGCTTTTGGCACTGCCCGATACCCCAATAACCGTTACGTTTGGATACTCCATACCTGCACCTGCACTTAGGGCGCTTTGCAACGCAGTAGCTTGGTTATACGGATATTCGCCTACATTTGCCGAGTAAAACTCGACCGAGCGCTTTACATACTCGGCTCCGCGTTGCCACAAACTAGCTTCTTGGTTGGTAAACATTGCCCAGCAATCTACTTTTTTGCCCGATGCTAAGGTAGCAACATCTTTTAATACATGAAAACGTTTGTCGGCAAACCAACCAAAATCGTGAACATTTTTTTGGAGATAACGCAGCGTTTTGGGGGTAGATGAAGAGGGCGGAAACGAGCGGTCTTTTTCGTCGAAACTGCCAAGGGCTTGGGTTTCGGCAACTTTTTGCTCCAAAAAACTGCGTTCTTCGGGGTTTTGCACATCGCCTGTGGCACCAACCACGTAGTTTTGTGGCAGGGTGATACTTACATCAAACGAACCATACTCCGAGTAAAACTCGCCTTGGTCTAAGTAAGGCATTTGATGCCAGCCCAATTGGTCGTAAACGGCGGGTTTAGGATACCACTGTGTTATTTGGTACGATTGCCCAACGTGACCCAAACGCGAAAAACTTTCGGGGATTTTTACCCTAAATGGCGTGCTAATAACTACGGTTTCGCCCGATTTTAGGGCTTTGTCGAGGTATAATTTGGTAATATCGGGGTTTTGTGGGTCGGGTTCGGTTTTTAAGGTGGTGGTATTTACCCTAAAATCGAGTTTATCTATAAAACCGCGTTCACTTTTTTTGGCGTAATAAAAATCGGTACTGCGGTTTTCGAGTTTTTGCTTGGCAAAGGCGGTTTGGTCGTTTAGGTAGGCATTGGGCCACAAATGAAACCAAATAAACGATAACTCATCGGGCGAGTTGTTGGTGTAATTGATAGTAATAAAGCCATTTAGCTCGTGATTGGTGTCGTCTAAGGTTACGTCAATTTTGTAATCTACTTTTTGTTGCCAGTTGTTAGCGGCGCAAATATCTTGCGCAAAAAATAATAGCCCAACAAATAAGGTTTGTAAGATGCGATTTAGTTGCATGTTTTTGGTTTTTGAATTTATAGGAAGATTTATTTTGAGGTGTGAACAATTTGGTGAAACCTATGTCATAAGACCGATGTACAATACAAAAAGTTGCACTTACAAAACGAAAATAAAAATCACATGTATTGTAGATTAAATGCAAACTTATTCGATAGTTTTTAGTTTGCCTTTAAAATCGTTGATGTTGGTATAGCCTTTTTGCTGCATAATTTGTTGCAGTTCGGTGGCAATGCGGGCAAAGCAATCGGTTCCTTCTTTCATTAGTTGGGTGCCAATTTGTACGGCGGTGGCTCCGCATAGGATATGTTCAAAGGCATCGCTGCCCGATTTTACGCCTCCGCAGCCAATAACGGCAATGCTTGGGCGCAGTAATTGCGAAAAAACACGCACATTTGCCAATGCGGTAGGTTTAATATAATCGCCACCAATACCGCCTAAACCGCCTTTGGGTTTTATAACCGATGTTTCGGTTTGCCAATCTATTACCAAACCGTTGCCGATGCTGTTTACGCAGGTTACAAAATGCAGCGGGTATTGGTTTAAGATGGTGGCTATTTGCTCGAAGTGTACCAAATCGAAATAGGGCGGTAGTTTTATGCCCAATGGTTTTTGGTAAACATCAAATACGGCATCTAACATGCGTTCGGTTTGAGGAAAATCGTAGGCTACCTGTGGTTTTCCGGGTAGGTTGGGGCAAGATAAATTTAGCTCTATGGCGGCTATTTGCTCGGTTTGGTTAAGTTTAGCCAATATCTCGAGGTTTTCGTTGATAGACATACCCGATACCGACACAAAATAAGGTTTTGGGGGATATTTTTGGTGATGTTCGAGGGCTGTTTGGGCGTACACTTCGTAGCCTAAATTGGGTATGCCCATCGAGTTGATACTGCCAATGGCGGTTTCGTGGTAGCGCGGTTTAGGGTTGCCATTTCGGTAAGCTAAGGTACAACTTTTGGTTAAAACGGCGCCGGCGTGGCTATCTGCCAGCAAACCCAAATCCGATTTGGTGGTACACATAGCGCCCGATGCGTTATAAAGGCAAACCGGCAAATGATGCCCTGCGATGATTGTTTGAAGCACAGTGTTGGAGTGATAAATGGTGAATTATTTTTTTGTATCTTCGAGTAGTTTGCGCAAGGCGGCTAATTCGTTTTCGATAGCTTCTTTTTCTTTTTTAGTGTTGATTAGCTCTTGCTCTATCTCGCGTTTGTTTTTTGAAGCGTTGTGGAGTTCTTTTAGTGCATCGGTAAGTTGTTTTAACCGCAAAGAGGAATTTTTCATTTGTTTATTTTGTTTTAGGATTATTAATTTGGCTACAAAGATACGCTAAATGTGTCAAATCTGCAAAAAGATACCGTATTTTGTTAATCCAAATAAAAATGCAGTGTGGTCGGCATAATCAAAAATGATGGGGACAACAATGCTGTCGTTTTTATCTACAAAGCCATATTTACCTACGGCAGCCACGGCGTTGTTCATCGACGAGTCGATGGTATAACCTATTGTTTTTATAACGCGCGACAAGCCTGTGCTGTCGGGGTCGTCTTTTACATCCCAAGTACCGATGGTGTCGGGTATGTTTTTAAGTTGGGCGTTGTAGTTGGCGGGTGGTGTTGGTTGGCAGGCGTTTATCCAACACACAAGGCTTACTAACTCATGTTACGCAGCCCATTTTTATAATTAGCCATTTGGTATTTTTAGCTACGCTTTGCATTATTTGGAGGAAGAGACCGGCATTATAGGAATTGGCGTTAAGAAATGGGCAAAAATGGAGCGTTAAAAAAGATATACTGTTTGAAGCACGCCACACCGAACCCAGAAATAAACTCGACAAACAAGCCGTTTGGCGTGCAAGTTTATATCTTTTAGCGTAATGTTGCCCATTTTAGCCAATTACTATACTAGCCTTATTGTTGATTTTTTTGTTACTTTTTTGATCAAGCAAAAAAGTAAAAGAACATGATTGGGTGGTAAGCAGCAACAAAAAAACAACAAAAAACTAAAAAAGCTCCATGCCGCTTAATAGCCAACTCGTTTGGGTTACCTCTGCGTAACATGAGTTACTAAAACTAAAGCAATAAACAGTTGTTTGGGCATAAACTGGCAAAGTTTTTTTTTGTAGGAGATGAAATTTGTGGTGATGATTGTTTGAGGATTTTACTTTTTTACAATTTTGAACGAGTTAAAAAAGGTGGTAGATTCTTTGGTATCGAAATCGGTTTGGGCTTCGGCAAACTGACCGTACATATACATGCGGTTATCTACCAAAACCAATTTATATTTTACCCACATTTTGCCCTCTTGTGCTTTGGCAATAAATTCTATGGCTTTGTACCCCTCTATGGTGCAATTGGTTTGCGTAACTATTTCGGCTTTTAATTTGCCTACCACTACATTGATAGATATTTCATATACATCATTAAGTTCCTCTTCGCTTAGGTTTTTGTACGATTTGGGGTAATCTACATAGTAGCCTGCATAGGCAGTTGTATTACTTTGTTCAACCATTTTCATACACATTTTTAACTCACCTATTGCCGAGGGTACATTCATTTGCATATCTTTAGGCGTACCCGGAAAAGCAAGTGTGTAGGCATCTTCGCAAATAGTTTCTTCGGTTTTGCGGTTTTTGGCAGCATCGAGTAGTTTAAACGAGGCTAAAAAATCGGTTACTTTGGGGTTGTTTAACTCTTTTTTGGCATCAACTTCTATACCATACATGTACAATGAGTTTTTAACTCTAAGCATTCGATATTTTAGGTAGGTTCCTTTATTACTTGCTTCGATAACAAATTCTTTACCGAGCATTTTTTCGATTGTGTAATCGCGTTGTATAAGTATAGTTCCGTCTGTTTTTTTGACATACCTACTTGTTATTTTATCATAAAAATAATCTAAATCCTTTCCTGTTAAAGGAGCTTGTGTAAATGGATAATCCATATATATAGCTGTGTATGTAATTTTATTGCTATTATCAGTTTGCTCTAGGGTTTTTATGCATATATACCCTAAATCAACATCACTGGCATCACGTTGTTGTACTTCGCTTTTGGGTTCGGCTGGAAAGGATAGGAAATATCGGTCTTCGCAGGTGGGTTGTTCGGCGGTGTCTTCGGGGTTTAGGATAGTCAACGACTCGAAAAAGGGTTGTGCTGATTTAATAGTTTTATTTTCGGCAAACGCCGACATAATTACTATTTTGTTTTCGACGAGGCACATACGAGTTGTTCCGTATATTTTGTTGTCTTTATAGTAAGCGGTATACTCTACGGCGGGATAGTTGTTGTAGGTAAGTTGCTTTTGGTTAATTAGCTCAACGCTTTTCTCTCTTTTGAGTCCTCTCATCATACCTTCTATAAAAGCATCGGCTAGGTCGGGGTCGCTAAATATAATGTTTTTATTAGAAATCTTGCAGGTTAGGTTGTAGTAAACGTTTTCATTGGGCGATTCTTGGTTGGTGGCAGACCATTCTATAATGGTCATTTTGCCTAAATTTTCGTCGTCTTCCTCGCTTGTTTCGCGCTCGGGTTCGGCTGGAAAATCGATGCTGAAATTGCCTTCTTCGTCTTCGTAGGTTTCCCATTTGTTGTTGGTGGCGGTTTGGGCAAATAGTTGAGGTGTGCTAAATAGGCACACAAAAAGCAGTAAAATGGCTGAAAAATGTTTCATGTTTTTTTGATTTTTTAGTGGGTAATAAATGTTACGCACAAGAGGGCACGGATTTTAGAAAATGATTTAAGGTTGATTTAAAACCTAAATCTAAACAAAAAGTATAGGGTAATGGACATCTAAGATAACAAGGATAATAAAAGGACTATTTTGCAGGCAATGTTGGGTAAATTTTTTTTTGAGCTTGGCACTTAATCTTTACCACTAAGACACTAAGAAGGCTTTCGTGTTCTTAGTGTCTTAGTGGTTTTATTTTTAGCACTACATTTTACCCGACACTATTAAATGGAATGACTACTAAATAAAAATCCAAATTACTCTGTAAAACCTGTGTCCTAAATAACGCTAAAATAGCTTAGTGCGCAACATTAGTTATCAATACGCTCGCCGTTTTTGTTTATGTAAAAGCGTTGGTTATTTTGTAGTACTTCGGCTTTACCGTTGTTAAAATCCCAGGCAATGTCGTATACAAAAGGTATACGCACTTTGTTGAGCAGGTCTACATAGCCATACTTATTGTCTTTTTTTACGCATAGCAAATCATCGCTAAAATAGGCTATGTTGTCGTATTGAAAAGGGATAATGAGGTTGCCTGCGGTGTCTATGATACCCCATTTGTCTTTTAGTTGAGCCCTTGCCATTTTGTTTACAAAGGTATCTATTTCGGTGTAGATGATAGGGATAACTAGTTGTCCTTTGCGGTTGATAAAGCCATGTTTTTTTTGAAACTCGACCATTGCCAAGCCTTGCGGGTTATAGTCGTGTATCCATTCGTGTTCTAGGGGTATCATTATTTTGCCCTTGTGGTCAATAAAGCCGTGTTGGTCGTTGATAGATACTTTTGCCCAGCCGTTGGTAAAAGGGTAGGCGGTATCGTAAATAAAATCGATAACTACATTGCCTTTGGCATCTATAAAGCCGTATTTGTTGTTTAGTATAACTTTGGCTACGCCCTCGTGAAAAAGGTCGGCATAATCAAAAATTAGGGGGACAACAATGCTGTCGCTTTTATCTACAAAGCCATATTTACCTACGGCAGCCACGGCGTTGTTCATCGACGAGTCGATGGTATAACCTATTGTTTTTATAACGCGCGACAAGCCTGTGCTGTCGGGGTCGTCTTTTACATCCCATGTACGAATGGTGTCGGGTATGTTTTTAAGTTGGGCGTTGTAGTTGGCGGGTGGTGTTGGTTGGCAGGCGTTTATCCAACACACAAGGCTTACTAAAACTAAAGCAATAAACAGTTGTTTGGGCATAAACTAGCAAAGTTTTTTTTTGTAGGAGATGAAATTTGTGGTGATGATTGTTTGAGGATTTTACTTTTTTACAATTTTGAACGAGTTAAAAAAGGTGGTAGATTCTTTGGTATCGAAATCGGTTTGGGCTTCGGCAAACTGACCGTACATATACATGCGGTTATCTACCAAAACCAATTTATATTTTACCCACATTTTGCCCTCTTGTGCTTTGGCAATAAATTCTTTGGCTTTGTACCCCTCTATGGTGCAATCGGTTTGCGTAACTATTTCGGCTTCCAATTTTCCAACAATGCCATTAATGCCCAAACTGTATACGTTTTCTTTTTCTTCTTCGCTTAGGTTTTTGTACGATTCGGGGTAATCTATATAATAACCCGCATAAGCAGTAGTTTGGCTTAATTCAACCATTTTCATGCACATTTTTAGCTCACCTATTGCTGAGGGCAAGTTCATTTGCATGTCTTTGGGCGTACCCGGAAAAGCAAGTGTGTAAGCATCTTCGCAAATAGTTTCTTCGGTTTTGCGATTTTTGGCAGCATCGAGTAGTTTAAACGAGGCTAAAAAATCGGTTACTTTGGGGTTGTTTAAATCTTTTTTGGTATCAACACCCACACAATACATATACGATGAGTTTTTAACCCTAAGCATTCGGTATTTAAAATACAATCCTTTATTGTTTAATTCGACAATAAATTCTTTACCGGGCATTTTTTCGATGGTGCAATCGCGTTGTATCAATATGGTTCCGTCCACATTTTTTGCTGCCCCAGTTATTGCTTTGGTATAAAAATCGTCCAACTCTTTGTCTGTCAAAGAGGCAGTAATAATTGGATAGTCGGTATAAATAGCTACATATGCAGCTTTAAAGGTAGTATTATCTGTTTGGTCAAGTGTTTTTAGGCACACATCTAATAAACCAACATCAGAGTCGAGTTGTTGCATTTCACTTTCGGGTTCCGATGGAAAAGCGAGGAAATATCGGTCTTCGCAGGTGGGTTGTTCGGCGGTTTCTTCGGGGTTTAGGATAGTAAACGAATCGAAAAATTGTTGGGCCGATTTGATGGTTTTTTTTTCGGCAAACGCCATCATAATCACTATTTTGTTTTCGACGAGGCACACTCGATTTGTACCGTATATTTTATCGTCTTTATAGTAAACGGTATACTCTACGGCGGGATAGTTGTTTTGGGTAAGTTGTTTTTGGCTAATTAGCTCAATATTTTTCTTTTTTTTAAATCCCTTCATCATGCCTTCTATAAAAGCTGTGGATATTTCGGGTTCGCTAAATATAGTGCCATTTTTCGAGATTTTGCAGGTTAGGTTGTAGTAAATGTTTTCGTTTTCTGTTTCTTGGTTGGTGGCAGACCATTCTATAATGGTCATTTTGCCTAAATCTTCGTTGTCTTCCTCGCTTGTTTCGCGCTCGGGCTTGGCAGGGAAATCGATGCTGAAATTGCCTTCTTCGTCTTCGTAGGTTTCCCAATTGTTGTTGTTGGTGGTGGCGGTTTGGGCAAATAGTTGAGGTGTGCTAAATAGGCACACAAAAAGCAGTAAAATGGCTGAAAAATGTTTCATGTTTTTTTGATTTTTTAGTAGGTAATAAATTTAGTGTTGATTACTGATGCTACACATACGTAGAGCAAAGAAGTTGGATATTAAGTGGCATGGGATTTTGAAGATAATTTGTGGTTACTTTGCTACTACATTCGGTTGGTTAAAGTTTGTTACTTTTTTTCTTGACAAAAAAAGTAACCAAAAAAGTCAAGGCTGTATAGTAATTGGCTAAAATGTGCAACATTCCGCTAAAAGATATAAACTTGCACGCCAAACGCTTTGTTGGTCGTCTTTTTTCGGGGTTCGGTGTGGCGTGCTTCAAACAGTATATCTTTCTTAACGCTACATTTATGCCCATTTCTTAACGCCAATTCCTATAATGCCGGGTTTGCTGCCAAAAGGAATGCAAAGTAGCATTAGACCCGCAAAATTAAGTAACAAATAGCTACCTAATGCAATGGCTGCGTAAAATGAGTTGACTGCTTGCAAAAGATTACACGGGTGTAATTTAGCTTTGTTTGAGTTTGAAAGTTGCGTTTCTTAAAAAAACAAATTTGCAGTAAGATTATTTGTTGTTAAAAAACTTTAAATTTGAGCTATCTTATTTTGCTTTGTTCAAAAAAGCGTACCTTTAAGCCTTAAATTTGTACAGTATCTACAAAAAAACTGTTTTTTTATGGAAGATAAATACGCTAAACTAAAAGGTTATTTAAACACCGAAGGTCAGTTAACACAATGGGCATCGAAAAAGCATAGGCAAAAACAGTTGCTTATGTTAGCCTATATAGCCGAGCATTTTGATGCCCAAAAAACGTATACCGAGTTGGAGGTCAACGCCATTATCAATCAATGGCACACCTTTGGCGACCATGCTTTGCTGCGCCGCGAGCTGATAGATATGCACCTAATGAGCCGCACTACCGATGGGCGGGTGTATAAGTTGGTGGTTGATACTACAAAGGTGTAATTATCCACAAATAGCCAATACTTGTTCAATCACAAAATCTTGCTGTTGGTTGGTTAGGGTTGGATACATGGGCAGGCTTAAGGTACGGCTGTAATAATGTTCGGCGTGTGGTAGGTCGCCATCTGTCCAGCCTTGTTGCCTGTAGTAGGGGTGTAAGTGGCAGGGCACATAGTGTACTTGTGCAAATATTTGTTGGCTTTGCAGGTGGTTGTATAGCTCAAGCCTATGCTCGGTTTGGATAACAAACAGGTGATACCCATGATAAACGCCATTGGGTATGTGGGTGTATCGCACGTTTGTGTCTTTAAATGCAGCCATGTATCGTTGGGCTATTTGTTGGCGCTGCTGCATACCCTCGTTGGCGCGTTGTAGCTGCGAGTTGCCAAGTGTTGCCAATATGTCCGACAGGCGATAGTTATAACCCAATAGCAGCATTTCTTGATACCAACCGCCGTCGTTTTTGCTCATTAGTGCGGGGTTTTTGGTAATGCCGTGGGTGCGTAGCAGCAGCAGTTGCTCGTAAATATCTTGGCGGTTGGTGGTAATCATGCCGCCCTCGCCGGTGGCAATGTGTTTTACCGGATGAAACGAAAAGATAGCCGCATCGGCATATTGCCCATTGCCACACATTTGAGGTATGCCCTTCGAGTCGGTAAAATAAGCACCCGGTGCATGGCAGGCGTCTTCTAAAAGCCACAAGCCATACTCGTTGGCAAGTTGCCGATAGGCTTCCATATCTATGGGGTAGCCTGCAAAATCTACGGGTACAATGCCACAATAAGTGCCTTTGGGTGCTGCGGCTAATTTGGCTCGTACTTTATCAATATCCAACAAAAAGGTTTGCGGGTCTATGTCTACAAAATCTACATCGCCGCCACAATATTTTATACAATTGGCAGATGCGGCAAACGTAATGGGCGTGGTAATAACTTTGCTACCCGCTTTTACGCCTAATGCCATAGCTGCTAAATGCAAAGCGGCAGTGCCGTTGGTAACAGCTACGGCATATTTGCAGCCAATATACTGTGCAAAATTGTTTTCGAATTGGGTGATAGCGGGACCTTGGGTTAGATAATCGGATTGTAAAGTGGCAATAACTGCCTCAATATCCGCTTGTGTGATGTGCTGACGACCGTATGGAATCATGAAATTTAGATTTTAAATGCTTGGTATTGCTTTTTTAACATTGGGCTTGTAGGCTAAACAGCAGCAAAGGTACAAGAAAAGTGTTAATTGTTGTAACAAATTGACAACAGCTTGCGTCTAAAAGCTACATAATTATATCATCATAAATACCCCGTTTTTTTATGAACACTAATATTATTGTATACGCCATACCATTTTTTTTGTTGATGATTGGTTTAGAGTTATTGGTATCGCGTTGGCAACACAAACAGTTGTACGAACTAAACGACACTGTTGGTAATTTATTTTCGGGCATTAGCGAGCAAGCTTTAAGTATTTTTTTAAAGTCGGTTTTGTTGGTTTTGTCCGATTGGGTGCGCACCCATTTTGCTTTGTTTGATATACCAAACACTTGGTGGAGTTTTTTGTTGCTGTTTTTTATGTTCGATTTTATTTACTATTGGGCGCATCGGTTTGGTCACGAGATTAACTTTTTGTGGGGCTCGCATATTGTGCATCATCAAAGCCAACGATACAATTTATCGGTGGCATTGCGGCAGCCTTGGTTTTTAAACAACTTAGTTTTTGTGCTGTTTTTGCCCATTCCGTTGTTAGGCTTTAGCACCTTAACTTTTGCTATTGTGGGTGGCATATCTACGCTTTATCAGTTTTGGATACATACCCAAACAATTGGTTTTATGCCTCGTTGGTTCGAGTATTTTTTTAATACGCCCTCGCATCATAGGGTGCATCATGGGCGCAACAAGCAATATTTGGACAAAAACTATGGAGCTGTTTTTATTATCTGGGACAGGTTGTTAGGCACATTTGCCCCCGAAAAAGAAACCGTAGAATATGGCATTACCGTACCGTTTAGCAGCAAAAATGCAGTGTGGGCAAATACCTATTACTGGATATTGCTTTGGCAAGATATAAAAAACATACCCAACTGGCGCCAAAAATGGCAATACATTATTGCACCACCCGAAAAATTAACTACGCTATACAAAAATACCTTGGCAATGATAACCGAAAGCCGTCGCGAAGCTGCCCACTTAATACGCATACCAACCACCTTAAGTTGGTATGTGGTGATGCAGTGTGTGGTGGTAATTATTGGTTTGTCGGCTGCGTTGTATTACGAAAATAGCTTGGCTGTGTGGGCAAAATTGTTGATAACAGCCCTTATTATTTACAGCACCCTTACCGCAGGTGGCTTGCTCGATGGCAAACGCTGGGCAATAACCGCCGAATATGTGCGCATGGCGTTTATGTTGGGTATTATTGCTGCCATTTTTTATACGCATACGTGGTTAGTAGCTATGCTTATCAGCGGTGTTTTGTTGGCAGTGGTATCGGTGGTGTGGGTTAGTAGATATAAATTGGTTTTGGACAGAGAAGTATAATTGAAGCTAAGCTACTGTTTTATTAACCCATCATTTGGGCATCTATCCAACAAATACTTTACAACTACAAAGATAGCTTTTTTGCACAAAAAAACAACAATTTTGCAGGTATTGATAACAAATTGAGCCTTTTTTCGTTATTTATACACAATTTAGTGCAAAAATTTGGACTGTTCGCAAAAATGGCTTAAACTTGTATCTTCATTCGTGCATCTGCCTATAAACCCATCTCGCAATACCCTAAAAGTATGAAAAAACTGCATCTACATATCCGTTTTTTAGTTGTAACATTGCTCGCTTTATTGCCCACAACTGCCTTTTCGCAGGGTTTTTATACCAATTTTGGGCAAAATAGGGTGCAATACGACAATTTTATATGGTCGTACTACGAATCAGAAAATTTTGTTACTTACTTTTATCAAGGCGGATACGATATTGCCAAATTTGCTGCCACCACCGCCGAAAACTCGCTTGCCGACATAGAAACTAAATTAGAGTTTAAAAATAGCTCAAAGGTCGAGATTATGGTCTACCACACCTTATCCGACCTAAAACAAACCAATATTGGCATTGGCATCGAGGCTAATAATACAGGCGGCATTACCAAAATTATTGGCAATAAAATATTTGTTTACTTCGATGGCGATTATCATCACCTCGAAGAACAAGTGCGCGAAGGTATCTCGCGGGTGTCTATGGAGCGCATGGTTTTTGGCACTAATATCCAAGAAATTTTGCAAAATGCAGTATTGCTTAATCTGCCCGATTGGTACACCAATGGTTTGGTGTCGTATATGGGCACTAGTTGGAGCACCGAATTAGACAACCGTTTGCGACAAGAAATGCTATCGAACAATTTCGATAATTTTAACAAACTAAGCGGCGAACGCGCCACCCTTGC
The DNA here is from genome assembly GCA_016718845.1 of Sphingobacteriales bacterium. Lineage (GTDB taxonomy): Bacteria > Bacteroidota > Bacteroidia > Chitinophagales > UBA2359 > JAEUUX01. The sequence goes on along the minus strand of JADKCK010000007.1, from coordinate 112,829 downwards.
TGGTCATGCGCTTTGGCATTACATAGAGTTAATGCACGGGCAAGTGGCTATCCCTAATTTGTTGTACCTTACACGCGTTAACCGAAGCGTAGAAAGTGCTTTTGTGTTTGTGTTGGGCAACACCATAAACGGCACCATCGAAGATTTTAACGAGTACTACAAAAACCTATACAAATCGGAGGCAACTAACCGCCAAACAATAGCCCCCGATAGTAGCTTGCTGCACGTAAAACACAAAAACACTACCAATCATCCGCAAGTAGTTGGGCAGGTGCGCATTAGCCCAAATGGTAAATACATTGCCTATACCACCAACGAAATTGGACGACAGCTAACATGGCTCTACAACACCGAAACCCAAACACGCAAACGCTTGGTTGCCAATGGTTTTAAATCGTATAAACAACCCTGGGAAGAAAATTACCCCCTATTGGCTTGGGATGCCGATAGCCGACAATTGGCTATAGTATACGAGCGCCGCGACCAAACCGTTTTTACCATCTACCGCCCCGAAAGTGGCGAAAAAGTGCGCAACCCCGAAATAACCAAGTTTCAGCAGGTAACAAGCATGGATTTTGTGAATCCACGCCAACTAGTTTTTTCGGCGGTGCAAGCCGGGCAAATAGATTTGTTTTTGTACGATATACCAAACACCAAAACCACACGCCTTACCAACGATTATTACCCCGAAATGCAAGCCCGTTTTGCCCATTTTGCAAACGGCAAAAAAGGTATTGTCTTTGCCTCTAATCGCCCAAACGACACCCTAAAAGTGGAAAAATTAGGTGCCACTATGCCCACCGATACCTACGACCTGTTTTTTTACGACCTTAACCGCATAACACCACCCACCGAAGAAGGACAAACCGCCCTTTTGGTGCGATTAACCAACACCCCACTTGCCAACGAATCTTATCCAAGTCCCTACGACTCGCTGCATGTGGCTTATATAAGCGACGAAAATGGTATCAATAACCAATATGTAACCTACCTCGATAGCTCGCTGTTGCGCATCGACCAACGCTATATTTTTAAAGATTCGCTGATTGTAAATCCCAATTATCCTGCCGCAAAAATAACCGAATGGCGCACCAAAGGCTTGCTCGAGCGCATCGACCAAGATAGTATTTATAAAGTATTTGGTAAATCGGTTGCTATTAGCAATTATAATAAAGGAATTATACAGGCAGATGTGGCAATATTAGCAAATAGTTTGGTAACTTTGCACTTCGAAGATGCACGCTACAAATTGGCATTGCAACCTATTGCCCCAACACCACAAGCATTGCCCGTTTTAGACAACACATCGTACCGAAACCAAATGGATAACCAAGCGCGCCTAAAAGCTGCCAAAGCAAAAGCCGCTAGTATACCTAAGCCCATAAAAAATGATATTGTTATAGATTTTGACAATCCATTACCCATTTCGCCAAACCCAATCAACGAAACACCCAAAATTGACACACTAAAATCGGACAAAAACGAAACCATAGATATTGACAATTATTCGTTTCAAACCGAGTTTGATGTGTTCAAAACACCTAAACAACCAACGCCCCAAAACACCGAAACACCAAACCAAGCCGTAGGCTCGCCTATTGCCACAACCATTATTCGTAATGCCAACAATAGCGCTAACAAACCTGCCGATGGTCCTCGCGAATTTTTCAAACGCACCGACATACGCTCGTACCTATTACAATTTGGTATTGATAATGTAGCTACACAGGTAGACAATACTATTTTGTTTACCCCCTATCAGCCATTTAATGGCACGGGCAGTTTTGCTAACCCCGATTTAAGCGGCGCATTTAAAGTTGGGTGCACCGACTTGTTCGAAAATTACCGCATTATGGGCGGTTTTCGTATTCCGTTGGGACTAAATGGCATGGAGTATTTTTTGCAATACGACAACATAAAAAAACGCTTAGATAAACGCCTTTTGTTTTATCGCGGAGGAAATGTTAATAGTGTAACCGCCGACGATGGCACACCGCAAGGCATAGTAGTGCCATTGAAACAACTAACACACCTTGCCGAGTTTACACTATCGTATCCGTTTGACACCTACCGAAGCCTACGCGGTACAATAGGCTACCGAAACGATAAAGCCATCTTTAAATCGATAGACATACCCACACTTTTGGCACCCAGCTACGTAGATAATTGGGCGAACATAAAATTAGAGTATGTGTTTGATAACACCATTAACACAGGCTTAAACCTATTAAATGGCACTCGCGCAAAAACCTATTTTGATGTCCGAAAACAATTTAATGGCATTGTAAATACCAACCAATTTGAAGTAGGTTTTAAAGATACCAAATTTGTGGGCATAGTGGGTGTTGATGCTCGACACTACCAAAAAGTACATCGCCAAATGATTTGGGCAACGCGTTTTGCCGCCGCACACTCGTTTGGCAATGCCAAAATTTTGTACTATTTGGGTGGTCCCGAAAACTGGCTAACCATAGACCCCAACAAAAAATTTGACCAAACTAACCCCATCGACCAATCAGAAGAGTACGGTTTTCAGGCATTGGCAACCAATATGCGCGGCTTTAGCCAAAATGTGCGCAACGGAACCAGCTATTTTGTGCTAAACACCGAGCTACGGGTGCCTGTGTTTACCTATTTGTTAAACACACAAATAAGCTCCGAAATGCTAAAAAATTTCCAATTAATAGCCTTCGCCGACTTGGGCAGCGCTTGGATGGGCGTTTCGCCTTTCGACGAGCGTAGCCAATACACTATTATTACCAACGACAGCAACCCTGCCATAAGCACCACCACCAAATATTTCCGTAACCCCATTGTGGGCAGCTACGGCTGGGGCGCACGCACCAAACTGCTGGGCTATTTTGTGCGTATGGACGTAGGTTGGGGCATAGATACTGGCGTAAGAAACAAAGCCCGCTGGCAGTTTTCGCTAGGAATGGATTTTTAATCATTATTGATTATGAAAGTGCTGTATAGGCACTAAAAAACACAGACAATTATAGTATATGCATGGCTATAATCTATGTTTCTATGTTAACCTATGTTTCTATGTGTCAAAAAAATAGTAAAGGCAATTATGTTTCTATGTGTCAAAAAAGACAATAAAAGCAACTATGTTTCTATGTTAACCTATGTTTCTATGTGTCAAAAAAAATATAGCTAAGGTAAAATCTATGTTAACCTATGTTTCTATGTGTCAAAAAAGACAATAAAAGCAACTATGTTTCTATGACAACCTAACCTATGTTTCTATGTGTCAAAAAAGACAATAAAAGCAACTATGTTTCTATGTTAACCTATGTTTCTATGTGTCAAAAAAAAACAAACAATACCAATATTCACCCGTATTAATATTTAATGTAGATGCCCGAAAACAACGAAGAAGCACTAAAAAGTGGCAACAACATCATCTCCAAAAAAAAAGCCACTTATCCCATTAACAAAGCCCTACGGCACTACCTAAAAACCTTCGACCGCGAAACACAAGTACCTTGTAACTACAAAAGTTTGCTGCGCTACTCGTTTTCGATGCCACTAATAGACCAACAAGGCAAAGATACCCTTTGGGAAACCGTTTTTTACGACGAACACGAGCGCACCGAATTGTACGGAGCCTTAACACGCATTTATGCCATTATAAAAAATGCGGGCGATGTATCGGTGATGGAGCATTTACAGGTAGATAGGGTAGATTATTGCACCTTTGGTAACTCGAACCCATTTAGGGTAAAAATAATTAACACCTTTAACGATAACTACGACTATTTTTACGTTAAATTAGCCGATGCTTCGCGCATTTATGGCTTAGAGTTAGAGCATATCTTGTCGCCCAACCGCATTAACTATATCGTAGACCATAGCACCCTTATCGAAGAGCATATTGCAGGCATACCCGGCGACCAATTTATCCAAAAATACCTCGATACCGCCGATGTAAACGAAACACGTATTGCCAAAGAATTTGTAAAATTTAACGAACGTTGTTTTATAAAATTATTGGGCGATATGCGAGCCTATAACTTTGTGGTGGATATTACCCCCGATTTTGACGACACCCAATACCGAATCCGAGCTATTGATTTTGACCAACAATGCTACGAAGGACGCAAAACTATTTATCTGCCCCAGTTTTTTAAAGAAAACAACGCCTATGTGCAACTGTGTATTAAACGCCTAAACGCCGAAACCGTTAGACAATACCAAAGCGAAGAACAATCGTTGATTGCCGGACGAATCAGAACATCGCACTACCGCATCAAAGAACTACTTGATGTTATGGAACAAGACACCTTATCCGACACCCCCAAAATACACCAACTACGTCAAGAACTAGCAGACCATTACCAAAACAACGACTTTTTAGGCTGCCAAACCATGGGCGAAATTGTAAAAAATAGCCTGCGTATTGTATTAAGAAAACATTAGCTTTTTACTTAAAGCAAATGCATAAAACCAATCACTTTCTTATCATCAACAAAATACCATTCATAACACATTATTATAAAAAAATATGAAACCAATTTTTCCTATCCTAATCGCTCTTTTATTAGCTTTGGGTTGTAACCTAACTATACAAGCACAAACCAAACCTGCGGCAAAACCCACAAAACCCGCCGCCGCCGCCACCACCGAAACCGCAGCTACCGATGCCAATGTGGTTTATCGCATCAAAATAGGTGCGTTTAAATCGCCCGACCTCAAAAAATTTGAAGCACTAAAACCCGAAAAAGGCAGCGTATTTACCGAAGATGCAGGCAACGGACTTACGCGCGTGCTTATTGGCGATTACAAAACCGAAGCAATTGCCAACAAAGCCCTCGAAGATGTAAAAAAAGCAGGCTACCCCGATGCTTTTGTCACCAAACGCAAGCTAGATGCCAAAGCCAGCACCACTACCAAACCAACAGATACCACCAAAAGGCAAAGACGAAGCAAAACCCACCGACGAAAAACCTGCCGATACCGACAAATACCTCATTCAGTTGGGTTTAATTAAAGATGCCGACTTTACCCAATATGGCAATCTAACCGATTTAGGCACTATTTACTCCGAAAAAAATGGCGATGCCTTTCGTGTATCATTAGGCGTTTTTACCGGGCGCGATGCCGCAAATAAAGTGTTAGAAACCGTAAAAAAACGCGGCTATGCCACTGCTTTCCCTCGTAAAAGAGATGCTCCAAAGAAAAATGATAAGTAACTTATCAACACAAAAACACAAACCAGCTCAATAATTTGTTGCCCAATGGCTTGTAAGCTAAAACAAGCACATTTTTTATCAACCCAAAAATTGCAAACCATCTAATGAATAAATTTACCTATTTATATCAAATAATGCTGCTGCTACTATGTTCAGTAGTATTTAACAGCACGGTATTTGGTCAGACCAAAAAAGCCCCACCTGCACCACGAGTTTATAAACTACAAATTGCAGCTTACCGAGAAATAAATTTCGCCAAAAACGTAAAAGGTTTAGATACCATTGGCACACTATTTATCGAGGACGACCCAAGCGGCATTTATAGGGTAGTGATGGGCTACTACAAAGATGCCACCGAAGCAAAAGCCGCCCTTGCTAATGTGCGCCAAGCAGGCTACGAAAACGCCTACCTTACCACCCAAGCACTAAATGCCCCTTTGGGCGTTGATGTTGCCAAAGTTTTTTCGAGCGATAACCCCGAAGAATGGTTTGCCGCCAACGAACCTGCCGAAACCGAAACACCCCCAGCCCAAGAACAAACAGTAGCCGACAAACCCCCTAAAAAAGAAGCAAAAGTAGCCATACAACCACCACCCACCCAAGAAATTGAGGCTAAAGAACAAAACATGTCGGACAAAGCCACTAACACCGAAACAACGCCCAAAGAAGAACTTGTTGCCAACAACAAGGAAGCCTATGCCATAGATTTAGGCTCGTTTGAACAAATAGGCGACATACGATTGGGCACATTAAACGGTTTGGGCGACTTGTTTACCAACCCCCGAAACCACGTAATGATTGGTATATACGAAGAAGAAGACGAAGCAGCCGAAAACCTAAACGTAGTGAAAAAAAATGGCTTTAAATATGCCACCATCACCTCAGAGGTAGCCGCAAGCATCTTCAAAAACCAATCGAAAACCACAACACCCGCATCGCCCGCTAAAAAAACAATGGCACCACCCGAACCCAAACCCGAAGCCGTATTTACACCCGCCAAACCCAAAGACACCACACCTACCCAACCCGCCCCATCTGCCAAAAAAGCAACTAATACCGAACAAACTACACCCAAACCCGAAAACTACGGCACCAACACTACCGCAAAAGCCGCCGCCGATTTCAAAAAATTCGATGGCATATTTGCCGAAGTAGAATTTGACCTGTTTAAGGTAGATGCCTACGACCCAACCCAAGAAACCATCAGCGCCAGCACCACCGACACACCCGAAGATGTTGCCCGAAACCAACAACTAAAAGGCGAAAAAATTGACCCCGCATTGTGGTATATAGCCAACCAAACACCCAAAGAACCAAACTGGAATATGTATGGGCTATACAAATTTAAACTAGACAACGAACACAGCGCCTATGTAATTAGGTCGGGTAAAAAAACATACCAAAACGATAATTTCATAGACCTATACGTTTACAACGAACAACAAAAACGCTTTGTAACCAAAGAAAACCTAAGCCAAGTATGGAGTACCCCAAGCATGATGGGCATTACCCAAAGTTGGATATTAGACCTAAACAACGACGGCGTACTCGATTTTTTATCGTATGTTATCGAAGAAAACAGCCAACCCGAAAAAGGCTACCAAACAGCAAACAAATTTGTGGGCAAGGTGTGGCTAAACAAACGCTTTGTTGATGTAAAAATTAACAACCAAGAAATACTAAAACAACAATTGGGTATCACCGAATAAACTAATGGTACAGCAATATAAAAGCAGCACAACAGACCACGATGTGCTGCTTTTGTGTTTATAGTTTGGGTGCAATTTACAATTGTAGATAAAAATCAGTTACGAAACCAAATCAAGGTTTCCCCCCCCGGTTGGGGGCCTCCGGGGGCGGCCGGGGGGGCGGAAAGGCTGGGGGGGGCCCCCCCCCCCCCCCCCCGAGACCCCCCCCCCCCCCCCCGGGGGGGGCGGTTTTTGGCGGGGGGCTTTTTTTGGCCCCCCCCCCCCCCCTTTGGCCCTCTTTGCACGAAAGCGACCTTATCTTGCCCAAACCAAAATACAAAATGCAATTTGCTTCGCGCAGTTCCATGTTCGGTGCTTATTGCACCTTTTGCCTACCCACAAAGTGCCAAGTTTGCGCCTTAAAACAGGCATAACCATAAAACTCAACCAAATGAAAAAACTATTTTTGGCATCTATTATCCTCTTTTTCATCGCCCTACCCACTTACGCACAAAGCTCGTTTTTGCCTCTGCAAAACATAGAGTATCACACCCTTGACCGTATCGAAATAAAATCGGCTCAACTAAACGATTACATCCACACCTCTGCCAAACCTTATACCCGCTTATCGGCAGTAATGGCTGCCGAAACCGCCGACGATGCCCTCGAAGCAGGCTTTAAAACCCTCGACCGTTTTAACCAATACTATGTATACCAAAACAGCAGCGAATGGAGCGACTACGGACTTATCCCCTCTAAAAAACCCATCTTAAAACACTTTTACAAATACCGCTCCGACCTAATACACATTCAGGACTACGACGATTTTATGCTAAAAATTAGCCCCGTTTTACGTTTTGAGTTGGGCGCCGAGCCAAACACCAAAGGCTTGCGGTATGTAAACACCCGAGGCATAGAGGCACGCGGTATGATAAGCGAGCGATTAGGATTTTATGCCCAACTAACCGAAAACCAATCGAGCTACCCCAGCTACGCCCAAAACAAAGTGATACCAAACAATGCCGTGCCGGGCGAAGGACGTTTTAAAGACTTTAACAGCACCGTTGGCGACAGTTTATTTGCTCGCGGCTCCGACTATTTTGGCGCACGCGGCTACATTACTTTTCAACCCATAGAACGTATACGCCTAAGTTTTGGGCACGATAAAAACTTTATTGGCAATGGTGTTCGCTCCCTCGTCCTGTCCGACCAATCGAACAGCTACCTATTTTTGCGCCTGCAAACCCAAGTCTGGAAACTGCACTACCAAAACCTATTTATGGAACTAACCGACCAGTTTTCGCAGGCAAACGACAGTTTATTGACCAAAAAATATGCAGCCATTCATCACCTATCGTTTAATGTAAACAAATGGCTAAACATTGGCTTAACCGAAACCGTTACCTTTGGGCGCACCAATGGTTTTGAGTTGCAGTACCTAAACCCCGTTATTTTTTACCGAGCCGTTGAGTATCACTTAGGCAGCCCCGACAATGTAATGCTTGCCGCCGATTGGAAAGCCAACTTTTTGCGCCGTTTTTCGTTTTACGGGCAATTTGTGTTAGACGAGTTTAATTTTGGCGAGCTAAAAAACAATACTGGCTGGTGGGCTAACAAATATGGGTATCAGTTGGGCTTAAAATACATAAATGTAGCAGGCATAAGCAACCTCGATTGGCAGATAGAGTACAACTCGGTGATGCCTTACACCTATGCACACGCCACTACAGCAGGTAACTTTACGCACTATAACCAACCATTGGCACACCCACTTGGGGCTAATTTTAGCGAGTTATTAAACGTAATACAGTATCGTTTTAAACGAAATGCCCTGCTAAAACTTAACCTTATGTATGCCCAACAAGGTTTAGACAGTGACACCACTAACTGGGGAAGCAACATTTTTTTGCTCAATACCACCCATCAACAAGACTATAACAACAAACTACTACAAGGCATAAAAGCCAATACTTTGCTCGCCGACCTATCGTTTAGCTATATGTACAAACACGGTTTGTGGTTTGACCTAAGCTATACCTACCGCACCCAAATCTCTAAAATCACAACATTTTTCCCACAAACCACCCATTATTTTGGCGGTGGCGTAAGGCTAAATATTAATAGAAAAGAGTTGTTATTGTAAATATAAATAAGAAAACGCATAAATAGTTATTGAAACTATTTATGCGTTTTTTATTTACAAGGGTAGTAATTTATTGGTGTATTGCTAAAGCAGTAGCTTGCAGAGCATTGTGTTTAGGTTTTAGGCTGTAACTAACGGATGTTTTTATTGTCAGTGTGGCGGTCTACCCATTTTGATATAATAGGAACAATTAATAAGCCAGTAGGAATAGAAATGGGGCAACCAACTATAATATCTTTCGCCCAAATTTTGAAAAAGCCATCACAATAGCCCGAATGTATGAGTGACATACCACCTGCCATTACAACGGTCATGCTTACCGACACTGCAACATTGGAAAAAAGTCGAGCTTGTGACTCTGTAAAATACGCCATATTTTTTTAATTTGTTTAAACGATTGTTCAATTCTTAAATTTAGGTGTTTCTTTTGTTATACTTGCCTGAAAAGCTGCCATCAAATCACTAGAATAAAACATAGCAGCATTCCAATTTGCCATATATTCGAGGCTTTCTGTTACAGAATGGTCGCGGGCAAACAGCAAATTGCGCTTTGTGCCACGAATAGATAAAGGTGATTTTGATGCAATTAATGTTGCAATTTTGGTCACTTCTGCAAGCATGGTTTCTTTATTGTCAAAAACCTGGTTTACTAAGCCACATTTTTCAGCTTCTGTAGCCAATAATTTTCGACCGGTATAGGCTAATTCGCGAGTTAAGCCTTCGGAAATAAGTTTGGGTAAACGTTGTAACGTTCCTAAATCGGCAACCATACCCAAATCAATTTCTTTGACACAAAAATAAGCATCTGCCGTGCAATAACGCATATCTGTTGCGCACACAATATCCAAGCCACCACCAATGCAACCGCCATGTATGGCAGATAAAACGGGCTTCGATATTTTCTCAAAAGTGTTCAAGATGTCTTGGAAATCAAGTAAAAAGTGCAAAAATTTCTCTCTTTTGCGCCCTTCGCAGTCGTCTTGTACAAGGTCTTGTGTTGACATTAACATCGTCAAATCAATGCCTGCGCAAAATATTTTGTCGCCATTGCCCGACAAAATAACCACCCGTACTTCGGGCGTTTTATCGCACATCCGTAAGGCTTCGCGCAATTCTTCCCATGCTTCTTTATGCAACGAATTGGCTTTTTCGGGTCGGTTTATGGCTAAATGTGCCACATTATTTTCGACAGAAAATTTAAAGTATTTTAAATTCATTTTTAAATTATTAAATTACTTATAAGATTTATACTTGCAATGTATTAAATAGATGCAGCCAATTTTGAGCCTTGTTCAATAGCTTTTTTGGCATCTAATTCTAAAGCCTCGAAAGCGCCCCCGATGATATGTGTAGAAATTCCTGCCTGACGAAGGGGTTCTAATAACACATTCAATGGTTCTTGACCAGCACATATCACCACATTATCTACTTCTAACAACCGATAAGTACCATCTATTTTGATATGCAAACCTTTGTTGTCAATTTTTTCGTAAGTTACGCCGGCAATGCTTTCCACCTTTTTCATTTTCAAACTACTTCGGTGAATCCAGCCTGTAGTTTTACCCAATTTTCCACCGATTTTGCCTATTGTTCTTTGCAGCAAATAAATTGTACGGGGCGATGGTTGCGGCTGTGGTTTGGTTAATGCCCCGCCTTTTTGATAAGTCATATCAACGCCCCATTCGCGCATAAAAGCTTGCGTATCAAGGCTTGTAGATTGACCTTCGTGTGCCAAATATTCTGCCACATCAAACCCAATGCCACCAGCACCAATCAAAGCCACTCGTTGACCAACCGTTTTTTTGTCCCTCAAAACCTCAAGGTACGACAGTACAGAAGGGTGGTTAATACCTTCGATTTGAGGTTTTCGTGGAATAACCCCTGTTGCCAAAATAACTTCATCGAAGTTACCCTTTTTCAAAAATCGGCATCTACAAAGGTGTTTAGGTGTAACTGAACGCCTGTTAGTTGAATTTGTTTATTGAAATAACGAATGGTTTCGTAAAATTCTTCTTTGCCAGGTATTTGTTTCGCCATATTAAATTGTCCGCCAATTTCGGACGAGGCATCGTAAAGATGCACCTCGTGCCCACGTTTTGCCGCAATGGTAGCGGTGGCTAAACCTGCGGGACCTGCGCCTACAACGGCTATTTTTTTCTTTTTTGCGTGGGTAAATATTGCCAAATGGTTTCGTGACAAGCTCGTGGATTAACCAAGCAACTGGCTGTTTTCATCTGAAAAGTATGGTCGAGGCAGGCTTGATTGCACCCAATACAGGTATTGATTTCATCGGCTTTGTTTGCGGCTGCTTTTGCCACAAAATCGGCATCAGCCAAAAAAGGGCGTGCCATCGAAACCATATCAGCACAGCCGTCGGCGATAATTTTATCTGCTACATCGGGCATATTGATACGATTTGTGGTGATTAAAGGAATTTTCACCTTTCCCATCAAGCGTTTTGTTACCCAAGCAAAACCACCACGAGGCACCGACGTTGCAATAGTTGGTACACGTGCTTCGTGCCAGCCAATGCCTGTATTGATGATGCTTGCGCCTGCTTTTTCAATTTCTTTTGCCAAATACTCAACTTCTTCCCAAGTGCTGCCTTCGTCCACCAAATCAAGCATCGAAAGGCGATAAATGATGATAAAATTTTTGCCCACCTTTTCTCGAATGCCGCGTACAATACTTAGTGGAAACTGAATGCGGTTTTCAAAGCTGCCGCCCCATTTATCTGTTCGTTTATTGGTGCGTGCAGTAATAAATTGGTTTATCAAATATCCTTCCGACCCCATCACTTCTACGCCATCGTAACCCGCCTCTTGTGCCAAAACTGCTGCCGAAATATAATTATTAATGGTTTTTACTACCCCCCACGATGGCAAGGCAAAAGGTTTAAACGGCGTGATAGGCGATTTTATGGCACTCGGTGCAACACTCCAAGGTTGATACGCATAACGACCTGCATGTAAGATTTGCATACAAATTTTACCTCCTTCATTATGAACAGCTTCGGTAATTAATTTGTGTTTTTTTACATGTGATTGATTGGTCATGCGTGCTGCTTTGGGCATTACCGTTCCAAAAAAATCAGGAGCAATGCCGCCTGTTACTATCAAACCTACGCCACCACGTGCTCTTTCGGCATAAAAGGCTGCCAAGCGTTCAAAGCCATTTTTATGTTCTTCCAAACCTGTGTGCATCGAACCCATCAATACACGGTTTTTTAATGTGGTAAATCCTAAATCAAGCGGTTGTAAAAGATGCGGATATGCAGACATGAAAATTGATTTTATAATTTATTAACAAGTAAATAAAAGTTTTAACTATTTAGTAAATTGCTGCTAAAAAATATTGAAAGAGTATGAAAAAATAAACAGCTCTTATAAAATATATCGTGTTTTATAATTGTTCAAAAAGCCAGCAAATCATAGTAATTCGCTGACTTTTGTGGTGCGTTTTATTTAATTTGTGGTTGGCTATGCCATTTGTGGATTAGTTGATTAGGGTATCTGTAAACCATAGCTGTTTTGATGTTGCTTAGCTGCCAATTTAACCACAACATGAGCGCAAACATACGAGCCAATATAACAGACTTCCAATATTTTGTTATTTGGGATTGCTTTTATTTGTTTTGTGGATTTGTAATGTATTTTTTGTAATAACAATAGTGTATTTTTTATTTACATAGATGCAAAGTTATTGCAAGTATTTTAAACTATCAAAAAAAAGCGCACAAACAATTTTTACAAAATTTGTACGCTTTGGCGTTTTGTTATCTGTACATAGGGTTTTTAACTATACCCATGCGTTGTAAAAAGTGGGTGACTGATACTTTTAACACACCCAAGCCATATTTCACGCTCCGATTAAAGTTGATAGACGATGCCTCTTCGAAGTATTTGGTGGGGCAGGTAATTTCGGCAATTTCAAATCCGGCATAAAATATTTGCGACAGCATTTGGTTGTCGAAAATAAAATCGTCGGAGTTGGTTTGATAGTTAATGCTTTCGAGTACTGTCCGCGAAAAGGCACGGTAGCCCGTGTGGTACTCGGATAGTTTTTGCCCAATGAGTATATTTTGGCTATAGGTTAAAAATCTATTGGCAATGTATTTGTACATAGGCATACCACCACGCAAAGCACCGCCGCCCAATATCCGCGAGCCTAACACAACGGGGTATAAATCGGCGGCTATAATATGGGCTATCGAGGGGATAAGTAGGGGGGTATATTGGTAATCGGGGTGTAGCATAATTACAATATCGGCGCCTATTTCGAGGGCTTTGTTGTAGCATGTTTTTTGGTTGCCGCCATAACCTTTGTTGCTGTCGTGCTTTATAACATGCTGTATGCCCAATTGTAGGGCTACTGCGCTGGTGTTGTCTTTGCTGGCATCGTCTACCAAAATAACTTCGTCTACTATCGAAAAATCAATTTCGCGATAGGTTTGTTCTAGTGTTTTTTCGGCATTATAGGCGGGCATAACTACCACCACTTTTTTGTTTCGTAGCATATTGCGTTAATATAAAATTGATAATACGATAGAGAAAAGAAATTTGGTATTATCAATTATTGATTATTAATTATTGGAGCTGTTACAAGAGAATTGTTTGATGTACAATTTGCAAAAATGCCTATTTTTATCATCCTTTAAAAATAAAAAAAATAGGAATAAAGCGTTTTATTGTAAGTTATTTGCTTGGTGCATAGGCAGCCGCCTGATTTAGGTACTCTTGTGCTTTTGCAGCGTTACCCATGTTTTGGTAAGTAATGCCAATGTTGCGCAACAGTTGGGCATTTTGTGGCTCGAGGGTTAAGGCTTCGAGGTTAATTTTCAGGGCATTTTCAAAATCTTGTTTCATACCATAAGCCACGCCAAGGTCTTGCATAGTGCCAGCATCTTTTTTGTATTTTAGTGCTTCGTTAAAATAGCGTATGGCGTTGTTTAGGTCGTTTTTCTTTTTGCCATACAAAACGCCCAATGCGTCGTAGGCAAGAAAACTGTCGGGGGCATTTTTCACTACGGTATTTTCCAAAAATGCCACTAATTTATCTACTTCTTCGGGGGTGTTGTTGCCCTCGCTGATGATGGATAGGTTGGTTAGTGCCTTGTCGTGTTGCGGATTAATGACCAAAATGTTTTTATAGGCATCTAATAACTTATCCATATTGCGTGCCTCGGGTGTTAGGTAGGCACTGCCTAATAACAGCAAGGCGTTTACGTTTTGCGGGTAAATTTCGATGGCTCTGTTTAAATAACCAACGGCTTGTTGTAGGCATTCGGCGCGGGCTTTGGGGTCTTTTATTTGCGGTAGTTTTACGTCAATTAGCGTGCCGCCTGCCGATGTTAGCACTTTTGTACTGTTGGTAGATACGTTTACGTCGTTTAAAAACAAGGTTTCGTTGCTTTGCCAAACAGGCACGCGTGCCAAGGTGCGCACCGAGTAAAACGCCAATATAGCCAAAAATAAACCCGTAGCTATGCTGCGCACTTGTGGGTTTGTTACCCATTTGGGTAATGCCACCACTAGTAGATAGGCTAACAAAAGGCAAAAGCCAATCGAGGGCATATCCATAAAACGGTCGTTCATAAACGTACCAATCGGAAACAGAAGGTTAGATACCAACGAAAAACTAAGCAAATAAAACCAAATACAATACGAGGGTATATCGCGGCGTGCCAAACCTAGTAAAGCATAAACGCCCATGGCTAAGTACAACAACAAAGGCACTATGGCACGTGGGTCTGCCCAGCCAATAATAGGTATTTGTTTGGGGTAGTAGTCGTGGGTAAGTGATAGGGGTACAAACAACAGTTTAATGTACAAGCCCATGGTGTAAAAAATGGTGGCAAATTTTTGTGCGGTTGTTGCACCCAAAAATGGGTCGTTTAGTAGTTCGGTGGCATCTACGGTTCCGCCGCCGCCCAAAAAGTAGCCAATTACGGCGTATCTAATTGCCAAAAACAATACCGTACCTACCAACAGTGGTGCCAATGTTTTTAGGTAATCTTCGATGCTTGTTTTATCTCTAAAATAGTAAATAGTTATTGGTATGATACCTACTAATGTTAAACCGTTTTCTTTGGTAAATAAGCCCAGCATAAACAAGGCAAAGCTAATGCCTAGGTATTTTATTTGTTGCGTATCTAAATATTTAAAGGTATAATAAATGGTAGATACGGCAAAAATGATGGTTAGCATTTCCATGCGCCCTTTTATGTTGGCAACCCATTCAACGTGCAAGGGGTGTGCCACATACAAAGCCGTAGCCACAAATGGCAGGCTTATGTACCAAGCCCAACCTTGTGGCGTGTATTTGCCTACCAAGCGCACCAACAAACGGTATAGTACTACGGCTAATACGGCATACAATATAACGTTAATAAAGTGGCTTATTTTTGGCGAGCTACCCCACAAACCTTGCTCAATGGCATAGCTAATAAGTGTTAAGGGGCGATACCGACCACCTGCTAACAAATCTTTTTTCATCCCCCAAAAACCCACCAAACTTTCTTGGGTAAGTAGGTCCCATATACCTCCAAATCCTTTTTTGGTAAATTGGTTGGCGGTTATATAGAGCATATCATCGAGGGCATACTCGAAGGTAACAGAGTAAATGTACAAAATTAAACTTAAAGCCACTAATGCCAAAACGGGCATACGATGAGCCTGCCAAAAACTCACTGATTTAATAGGGCTTTTGTTGGTTGTGTTATTTTGTGGTATCGGTTGAGGATTTACCAGAGTTTGCTTTTTGTCGGCTTTGTTCTTTGCCATTATAATTCAAAATTTTGACCGCAAAGTTAGGTGTTTTTTTGAAAATAACTTCAGTATTTGTAAATTTAGGCATAAAATAGCATAAACACAACATTAAAAATAACAAATTGCCGCGGTCGAAGTTGAAAAATGGACAAAAAAGCCTTTTTGCAAAAAATAAGCCTTCATTTTTTCAATATCTCCCCTTTTTTGTGCAAAAATAACCTAAAACATCGTACTTTTGCAAGCTAACCAACAATTAGCGCTTAAATGAGTTAATATTTGCAGATAAAAAAACAATATTACTAGCAATAACATTGAGATAGATGGTTTTATTAATCAATAAATAATATTTTACCGTAAATCCATAATTTATAATTCATAATTTATAATTAAAAATGCCTTGTTTATACTGCCAATCGCATGGTGCTACGGCGCTGTACACGGCAACCGATATGTACAATTTTGAGTTTAATGTGGTGCAGTGTGCCAACTGTAGAGCGGTGTATCTTGACCCACAGCCAACACTTCAACAATTAGACCATGCCTACAGCGAGCATTATTATGGCGAGCAAGAAAAAAAGTTTTTTAGCCCCTTTGAGCTAGTACTCGATTATTTTAGAAAACAGCGCGCCCGCGCCCTTACCAACCACTTAGCCCCCAATGCACATATATTGGACATTGGCTGTGGTAATGGGCGTTTTTTGCACTTTGTATCGCAGATGGGTAACTACCACCTACATGGCGTTGAACTACCGGGTAAGGCTGCACAACGAGCTGCTCAAATTCCTAATATACACTTAAAAATTGGCGAATTACAAGCCAACGATTTTGAACCACAAAGTATAGATGCTGTTACCATGTTTCATGTAGTAGAGCATCTGCCAAACCCTGCCGAAGTGTTAGCAATCATTAGTCAAATTATAAAACCGGGTGGGGTGGCTATCATTTCGTTCCCCAACATCGACAGTTGGCAAAGCCGCTTTTTTAAAGGCAAATGGCTGCACCTCGACCCACCGCGTCATCTATACTTTTTTAGCCCCAAAGATTTTTCTATCCAAATGCAAAAACATGGTTTTGAAACCATAAAAACAAAATATTTTAACCCCGAGTATAACCCCTTTGGTTTGCTGCAAAGCGTACTCAATTACTTCTCGGACCAACGCGACATACTCTACGAACACCTAAAACATAACAAACAATATACCGCCAATTACAGCAAGCTAAATTTAACCCTGCAAACCCTGTTTTTTGTTTGCTCGTTTCCGCTGTTTATTTTGGCAGATGTAGTAGAAGCTGCTTTCAAAAAAAGTGGTACCGTAGAAATGGTGTTTAGAAAAAAAGTATAAACAAATGGGCAGGTTGCATTGCAGCCTGCCCATTTGTTTATTGCCTTTTATGATTGCTTACTTGCTGTATATAATAATGATTTTGCTGCACTACCATTAACTCAAAAATTAGCTTTATAATAAGCAAATTTCAAACAAAACTATCACTGCCTTGTAACCTAATGTATAGCATTAACGTAGATAAAGTTAGCTGTTAAATTTGTATAATATGGAGCTATTAACAAGCAAATTTAATGGTTTTTTTGCGTAATTTAAGTACTATAATGAACAGTTTACTTGTTTTTTGTCATAAAATTGTTAGATTTTTGTGTATAATCCACTTAAAATTAGTTTATACAGCACTAAAAGGCTTTTTTTACCAAAATGGAATAATTGTTGCTTGTTAAAAATGGAGAAAATTTGACTATACACCATGTCAATTCTTATCCCCATTAAATCTGAATAAAATAATCGATGTTATGCAAATAAAATTTACCAAAACAGTTATACTAACTGTTCTGTCCGTACTAATCGGGCATTGGGTAA
The DNA here is from genome assembly GCA_016718845.1 of Sphingobacteriales bacterium. GTDB lineage: Bacteria > Bacteroidota > Bacteroidia > Chitinophagales > UBA2359 > JAEUUX01. The sequence continues at coordinate 95,165 of JADKCK010000007.1, read as the reverse complement.
ATGCCCAGTCGCTCTCGGGTGCTTCTTCCTACGATTTGCAGTTTGCAAATTTAAGTACCAATTGCAATGGCGTTTCTCAATTATGTGCCGATATTCAAATCAAAGCAGCCGCAGGCGCATCCGATTTTGTTATCGGCTCTCATACGGTTGGCTTTAGTTATGCCCTAAATGCTATTAATCATCCAGTATATATGCCCGAAAGTTTCGACACATCGGTGGTATGTATTGGTGCTGGCGGATTTACGTACAAACCGTTTCAGTTTATTGCGTTTAGTTTTAGCGAAGATGGCTCAAACAATGGTTTAGCCAACTTTACCACCACTTTACAGTTTTACATTCCGGGCTTCGAATGCCCTATTGTAAGCACAGATTGGTCAACGATGGGGCATGTTTGCTTTGATATAGTAGACGAAACAGCGGCTACCAATTTAACTTTCGACCCTACACTTACCACCCTAAACATTGGCAGCAATGCAGCTACGCCGCAACATGCAGCTGGGCAATTAAGTGGTTCAACACAATCGGCAAGTGGTTTCGATGTATCGGCAAGTGCGGTTACTACACCTGCTGCTTGCCCCGAGTCGAATGGCTCGGTGTGTTTTACCTTAACAGGCACTGCACCATTTAATATTGATGGTCCCTTAACCGCCCAAAGTGTTGATAGCGGTTTTTGTTTCGATAATGCACCTGCTGGTACACACACTTTTGTGGTGACAGATGCCAGTGGTTGCAATGCCAGCGTAACCGTCGAGGTAGGCTGTTTTTCGATAGGCCCTCCTGTTTGTACCTTCGAGTTGTTTGGCACATCAAGCCCAGCTACTTGTGGAACTGCCGATGGCTCGGTGTGTTTTACCATGACAGGTACTCCACCCTTTAATATTGATGGTCCCTTAACAGCCCAAGGCGTTGATAGCGGTTTTTGTTTTGATAATGCCCCCGAAGGTATACATACCTTTATAGTAACCGATGCTAATGCTTGTGATGCCAGCGTAACCGTTGAGGTTACTTGTACGCCAGTTGTTATTGGTACCGAGCCCTGCCAAGCATCAATTGGTACATCTACCGCACCTACAGCATGTACTGCCACCGATGGTAGCGTTTGCTTTAACCTAAGCGGCGGAACACCCCCTTATAGCATTAACGGCAACTGGGGCATCACCCACGAAAATATTGCCGCAGGCGAACACTGCATACAAAATCTTGCTGCCAACGATTACAACTTTACCGTGTACGATGCAGCAGGTTGCTCGGTTGCCGACCTTACAGCTAATTTTGCTTGCACCAATGGCGGTGGCGGCGGCACAGGCGGCGATTGCGCCTCGCTTACCGCATCGGTATCCGACAGCACTAACCCAACTTGCGGCACCAACAATGGTAAAATTTGTATTACCATAGGCGGCGGCACTGCACCTTACTCTATACAAGGTAACTGGAGCCTAAACGCCAATTTAACAGCCCCCGGCGAGTATTGCTTCGAAAACTTGGGGCAAAGTATGTACAACTTTAGTATTTACGATGTAAATGGTTGCTCAAAAACGTTGCTCAAAAATTTAACTTGCACCGGCGGGCCAGCACCAAGTAGTGGCTGCGAATTTATTACCAATGTAACCGTTACGCCTGCTACTTGTGGCATGGCTAATGGCTCGGTGTGCTTTTTTATGACTGATGGAACTGCCCCCTACGATATTGCAGGTTATGTATCGGGCAACGATTTGCCTGCCAATAACTGCTTTTTTAACATACCCACAGGTACCCATACTTTTACTATCACCGATGCCAATGGCTGCCAATACACAACAACAGCCAATGTAACTTGTGTAGGTACAACACCCGTTAACTGTAATGCATTATATTTGGGTATTGTAGATAATACACCAAATGATTGTAATGTATGCCTTAATATTACTGGTGGAACCCCACCTTTTGGTATATTTGGCGATTTATCGGCTACCAATGTAGCCGCAAACTATTGCTTTGATAATGCTTCGGTGGGTAACAAAACACTTACTGTTGTTGATGCAAACGGATGTAGCATAACCGCTACCGCCGAGGTAAATTGTACTAACATAGAACCATGTTTATTTGCTGCCACAGCAACCGCTACATCAACTTATTGCGGTGTGGATACAGCATCTGTTTGCTTTAGTTTTACAGGCGGAACAGCCCCTTACGACATTGCAGGTCCTTTAACAGCCCAAGATGTACAAGATGGTTTTTGCTTTACCAATGCCCCCGGAGGTACGCATACTTTTACCATCACCGATGCCAATAGTTGCACAAATACGCTAACCGTAGAAGTGCCTTGTTTTATAGAAGATCCAAGTCCAATCTGTAACCTATCTGCCACCAACACCACCACCGCTGCCATTTGTGGCACAGCTAATGGAGAAGTGTGCTTTAGCTTCGCAGATGGGCTAGCCCCCTACGACATTGCAGGTCCCCTAACCGCCCAAGACGTACAAAGCGGATTTTGCTTTAATAACGCCCCACAAGGCACCCACACCTTTACTATCACCGACGCTAACGGTTGCACAGCTACTACAACAGCCGTAGTAGATTGCACCCCAGTAACCAACCCTTGTTCGTCTTTGGCGGTAAGTGTCACCACTACACCCTCGTATTGCAACGACCCAGTTGGTAGCGTATGTTTTGCCATTACAGGTGGCACTGCTCCGTTTGATATCGCTGGTCCACTAACGGCCCAAGACGTGCAATCGGGTTTTTGCTTGCAAAATGCACCCGCAGGTATACATACCTTTACCATACAAGATGCCCTAAATTGCCAAACAACCGTAACCGCCGTAGTAAATTGTAGCGGAAACAACGAAAACCAAGACCCACCTATTGCCAACAACGATTTTGTATACGCAACAGCAGGGCAAGCCAACACCTTTAACCCATTAGCCAACGACCAACAAACCAACGACGATACGTTTAGCTTATTAGATAACTCAAACCCTACACACGGCACACTTACCATTAGCGGTAACAACTTTGTGTATACGCCCAATGCCAATTTTTCGGGCAACGATTCGTTTATCTATACCATTTGCGACAACGACGGCTGCTCGACAGCTACTGTTATTTTAGTGGTAGCAGGCAATTGTAATAATCCCGACAACCTGTGTTTGGGTATGTATCCAAACAATATTGAGGTCTGCGTAAATTTCTGCGATGTTACCGATGCCGAAATTACCGACTGGCACACCACCTACAACTGTAGCATATCGTTACAAGGTAACAACTGCCTTACTTACACCCCACTACCAGGTTTTTACGGAAACGAAACGCTTACCTTAACTGGCTGCAATGCCCAAGGACAATGCGATACCATAATAGTAGAGTTATTTGTGGGCGATGGATGTCCTTACACCGAAGGTGCCCCGCCAGTTGCTATAAACGACAACGCTACAACAGCCCTTAATACAACTGTTAGCATAAACGTAATAGCCAACGACCAACAAACCGAAAACGACCCGTTTGCTATTACTACCTTTACGCAACCCGCAAATGGTACCGTAACTCAAAATGGCGGACAGTTGGTATATACCCCCAACAATGCGTATGTTGGCACCGATGTATTTAGCTATACCATTTGTGATGACGATGGCTGCTCAACGGCTATCGTTAGTGTAAACGTTACCGATAACGGCACTCCTCCAGCAGGCACACCACCTGTTGCCAATAACGATTATGCTGGCCTAGATGTTAATACCACCTACAACGTATCTGTATTAGACAACGATGCAGCTACCGAAGGCGACCCATTTAGCATCAGCACCTTTACACAACCCACAAACGGTACCGTAACCCAAAATGGTAATATATTGGTTTATACACCTAATGCCGACTATGCCGGCACCGACCAATTTACCTACACCATTTGCGATGATGATGGCTGCTCGACAGCTACCGTTTATTTGTGGATAAATGGCGGCACGCCTCCTCCAACAGGCACACCACCTATTGCTCAAAACGATTATGCTGGTTTAGCAATTAATACCACCTACAACGTGTATGTGTTAGACAACGACCAACAAACCGAAAACGACCCATTTAGCATCAGCACTTTTACGCAACCCGCAAACGGTACTGTTACACAAAATGGCAATATATTGGTGTATACACCCAATAACAATTATGTTGGCACCGACCAATTTACCTACACCATCTGCGACGATGATGGCTGCTCAACAGCTACCGTTTATTTGTGGATAAACGAGGTTGTAGAACCACCAACAGGCACACCACCCGTTGCTAACAACGACTCGGCTAACACCAACGAAGACAGCCCCGTAACCATTAACGTAACTGCCAACGATGCAGCTACCGAAGGCGACCCATTTAGCATCAGCACCTTTACACAGCCTGCACATGGTACCGTAACACAAAGTGGTAGCTCGCTAATTTATACGCCCGCTAACAACTACAATGGCACCGACGAATTTACCTACACCATCTGCGACGACGACGGCTGCTCAACTGCCACCGTATTTATCAATGTAATAGCCGCTTGCAGCAATCCAGATAACTTATGCTTTGGCATGTATCCCGACAACGAAAGCTTTTGTATTGAGTTTTGCAATGTGCCAGATGCTACTATTCAAGAGTGGACAACCCTGTACAACTGTAGTGTAACTTTAACAGGCAACAACTGCCTAACCTATACGCCGCTACCCGGTTTTTATGGCGATGATATGATTACCCTAATTGGCTGCAACGATGCTGGTTTATGCGATACCGTGTATGTAAATCTACACATAACACAAGTTGGCGAAAACTGCCCATCGGTAGGAACACCACCTATTGCCAACAACGATTATGTATCTACACCGCCTAACACCCCAATAACCATTGACGTAACTGCCAACGACCAACAAACCGATGGCGATAGCTTTACGGTTACTACTTTTACACAACCCGCAAACGGCACGGTAACCCAAATTGGTAACAGCTTAGTGTATACCCCAAACAACGGTTTTGTAGGCGAAGATACCTTTACCTACACCATCTGCGACGACGATGGCTGCTCGACAGCTACTGTATTTGTGTACATAGAAGGTAATGCGCAAACACCACCCGTTGCGGTTGATGATTACTCAAGCACGCCGTTTAATACGGCTATAAACATTGACGTAACTGCCAACGACCAACAAACCGATGGCGACGAGTTTACAATAACTACCTTTACACAACCTGCAAACGGCACGGTAACCCAAAATGGCAACTTATTAACCTACACACCAAACAACGGTTTTGTGGGCGAAGATACCTTTACTTATACCATCTGCGACAACGACGGCTGCTCGACAGCTACCGTACATGTATATGTAGGCAATGGCACACAAGAAACACCACCAGTAGCGGTTGATGATTACTCAAGCACACCGCTTAACACCGCCATAAACCTTGATGTAACCGCCAACGACCAACAAACCGATGGCGACGAGTTTACAATATCTACCTTTACACAACCCGCAAACGGTACAGTAACCCAAAATGGCAACTTATTAACCTACACACCAAACAACGGTTTTGTGGGCGAAGATACCTTTACTTACACCATCTGCGACAACGACGGCTGTTCGACAGCTACCGTACATGTGTACATAAACGGCGAGCCTACACAAACACCACCTATTGCCAACAACGACTATGCAACAACGCCCGTTAATACACCAATTAACATTAACGCTACCACCAACGACCAACAAACCGATGGCGACAGCTTTACCATTACCACCTTTACACAACCTGCACACGGTACCGTAACTTTGGTTGATGGCGTGTTTAATTATGTGCCAAACAACGGCTACATTGGCGAAGATACATTTGATTATACCATCTGCGACGACGATGGCTGCTCAACAGCTATGGTATACATCTACATACAAGAAGCACCACCTGCCTGCGACAACCCCGAGTTGATTTGTATGGATGCTTTTCCTGATAACCTCGAAGTTTGCATCGATTTTTGTAATGTAACCGATGCCGTTATCGTTGATTTTGATACCTATTTCCACTGTAGCGTACAATTATTGGGCAACAACTGCGTACAATATACCCCGCTACCCGGCTTCGTAAACCAAACAGATACCTTGTACTTATATGGCTGCAACAATGCAGGTCAGTGCGATACCGTATCTGTACTTATACAAGTAGCTGTACCGGGTTGTGGCACTAATACCAACAATCCACCTATAGCCATCGACGATTACACCACCACCCCACAAAATACACCCGTTACTATCAATGTATTAAACAACGATAGCGACCCCGATGGAGATACATTTGCTATTACCAGTTTTACACAACCCGCAAACGGTTCGGTAACATTGGTAGACGGAACATTTTTGTACGAACCAAACAACAATTTCTGCGGTACCGACCAATTTGATTACCAAATTTGCGACGCATCGGGCTTATGCGACTTAGCCACTGTTTATATCGATGTAGCATGTAACTGCGATGGCACGCAATACATTTGCGCCGAGCCATTGCAACCTATCACCATTTGTGCTACCTTCTGCGATATACAAGGCACCGAAGGCATACACATCGTAGATTCGCAAACAACTTTCCAATGCAGTATCAATTTATTAAACGATACTTGCATACAGTATACTGCCTTGCCGGGCTACAATGGTCACGATACGCTAACCTTAGTGGCTTGTAACGATGCGGGCGTTTGCGATACCACCTACATTTATTTGTTTGTAGGTTGCGCCGCACCAGTAGCCGTTGATGATGCATTTAGTACGCCAAACAACCTACCCGGTGTATTTGATGTATTGGCAAACGACTTTATCGCTTGTAGCGACTCGGTATTGGTAACTATCAACACACAACCCGCACATGGCGAAGTAACCGTAAATACAAACGGCGATGTAATTTACGTTCCTGAACCCGGCTACTTAGGTACAGATGTGTTTACTTATACCGTTTGCGATTATTGCAACCTAACAACCGCCTGCGACCAAGCAACCGTAACCGTAACCGTAACAACACCTACCGACGATTTGGTTGATGCTCAACCCGATGTGGTGCAAACACCATTTAACACACCCGTTACTATTAACGTATTGGCAAACGACTTAGGTACCAATTTAACCATTACCAGTGTTACGCAACCCATGCACGGTACCTTATCTATCAACGCCGATGGTACTATTACCTACACCCCAACCGAGGGTACTTATGGTCCTGATTATTTCTTCTATACCGTTTGTAACGATTTAGGACAGTGCGACGAAACTTTAGTGTCAATTACCGTATTGCCCGAAGATGCACCTAACCAAGCACCTAATGCCAACAACGACGTAGCAGTTACACCTATCAACACAGCCGTAACCATTAACGTATTGGCAAACGATAGCGACCCCGAAAATGGCACTTTAACCGTTACTGCCGTTACACAACCCGCCCACGGAACCATAGTGATTAATGCCGACGGCACTATTACCTACACCCCCGAAGAAGGCTATATGGGCGTTGATACATTTAGCTACACCGTTTGCGACAATGGCGTACCACCTTTATGCTCTACAGCTACCGTAGGCGTAGCCGTAGGTATGGATGAATACCCTAATCATGCACCTATTGCCGTCGAAGATATGGCAACAACACCACAAGGCACGCCAGTAAGTATCAACGTATTAGCAAACGATAGCGACCCCGATGCAGGCGATGTATTAACCATTACCATCATCAGCGAGCCAGTAAATGGTACCGTAGTGGTAAGTGGCGATAGCACCATCTTATATGCTCCTTATCCCGATTTTGAAGGCATTGATTATATTGCCTACATGATTTGCGACAATGGCATACCATCGCTTTGCGACACCGCTTATGTAGTAATTACCGTAGGCGATGGCAACATGGGTCCAACGGCTGTCGACGACCAAGTTTGTACAACAGGCAACCCACTTGAAGTTGAAGTGTTGAACAACGACCAAGACGAAAACGGCGACGAATTGTATGTGTCGATGATTATCGAACAACCACAATATGGCGAAGCTTTTGTTGCCCTCGACCAATCGTTTGTGGGCTATGTGCCATTTGTTGATGCACCCGCTACCATAGACTCATTTACCTATATTGTTTGCGAAGCTTTTATGGGCGGATTGTGCGATACAGCCACCGTTTATATCAATATTGATGCACCTATCGCCCCACAACCCGATATAGCTTATACCAACCAAGCACAAGCAGTTGATATTGATGTGTTGAACAACGACGGCGGTTATACACCAAGCATCGGTGGTTTCTCGCAGCCCGAAAACGGCAGCGTAGCTTTTAGCAATAGCGGTAACACCCTTATCTACACACCAAATGACGACTTTAGTGGCGTTGATTACTTCTATTATCAAGCAACCGATTGCGCAGATAATACCACCGAAACTTTAGTAGCCGTAAATGTATTGCCCGAAGGAACACCTAACTTGGCTCCAATTGCAGGCAACGACTCAGGCGTAACCGAGCTTAACACCCCTGTTACCATTAACGTATTGGCAAACGATATTGACCCCAACGGCGATACCTTAACCGTTACCCAAATCATCGACCAACCAACTAATGGCACAGTAACTATTAACGACGACGGAACCGTAACCTATACCCCCAACGAAGATTATATTGGCTGCGATTTGTTTAGCTACCAAGTATGCGACGGCGAAGGTTTGTGCGATACGGCTTATGTGCAAATTGGCATAGGTACCGACTCGTGCTTGAACAATGCACCTATTGCCCTAAACGACGAGGCAACAACACCAACAGGCACCGATATAGTAATTTGTGTATTGGCTAACGACACCGACCCCGATGGCGATGCCCTTATCCTAACACTTTATACCGACCCATTACATGGTACTTTAACACTAAACGAAGATAGCTGCTTAGTATACACACCCGACTCGAGCTATATTGGCAACGACCAATTTGTATATATCGTGTGCGATACGGGTATCCCGCAACTTTGCGATACGGCTTATGTAACCATTACCGTTGGCGAGTTGCCACCTGTTGAAGTTGATGCTCAACCAGATATTGATTATACCAACATAAACATACCGGTAGAAATTGATGTATTGGCAAACGATTTTGGCACTAACCTAACCATTACTAGCATTGTTACCCAACCTACAAACGGCGGAACAGCCCTAATAACAGGCAGCACCATCACCTATACGCCACCTACCGATTTTGTAGGTACCGACAACTTTGAATACGAAGTGTGCGACAACAACGGCAACTGCGACATAAGCTTAGTAACCGTTGTGGTACTGCCCGAAAGCGTTACCAACGTAGCTCCCGATGCCGTAAATGATGTAGCCCAAACCGAAATCAACACACCTATTTGTGTAGATGTATTGGTAAACGACTTCGACTCGTTTGGTGGCGATGCGATTACCTTAACCGATTACACCCAACCCGAGTTTGGCGAAGTAATACTCGACACCGAAACAGGTGCTTTGTGCTTTACTCCTGCTCCCGACTTTATCGGTACCGTAACCTTCTCGTACACCATCTGCGACAACGGAACCCCACAACTTTGCGACGAAGCAAGTGTAGTAATTACCGTAGGCTTAGGGCAATTGTCGAACAACCCACCATTGGCTGTTGACGACCAATATACCATACCCATGACCGAATCGGTAAGTTTTGACCTAATTGCCAACGATACCGACCCCGACGGCGATAACTTGTTTATCACCTTCTTGTCCGACCCAATTGGCGATGTAATCAACAACTTCGACGGTACAGTAACCTACACACCAGTACCCGATAGCACCTATACCGATTTCTTTGCGTATGTATTGTGCGACGACGGCAACCCCATTTTGTGCGATACCGCTTATGTAACCATAAATATAGTGGCTGCCTTAGACTCGGTAATTGCTCAACCCGACATTGACTATACCAGCATCAACACACCTGTAACTATTGATGTATTGGCTAACGACTTTGGTACAGGTATAAACATTACGGCGGTTACTACCCCAATAAACGGCGGTACAGTAAGTATTGATGCCGATGGTGTAACCGTAACTTATACCCCAGCCACCGATTTTGTTGGCACCGACTATTTTACCTACACCATCTGCGACGACTTAGGCAACTGCGACAGCACCCTTGTTACCGTTAATGTATTGCCCGAAACCGTAACCAATATTGCACCCGTAGCCGTAAACGATGTAGCCGTAACACCAATAGATACCCAAATTTGTATTGATGTGTTGGATAACGACTTTGACGCATTTGGTGGAACCATCATCTTTATCAATTTCTACGAAGATACCACTGCCAATGGCGGAACCGTTGTACAACAAGACGACTCAACATTGTGCTACACACCCGCACCGGGCTTTGCTGGTATCGACTCGTTCCATTATGTTATTTGCGACGATGGCAACCCCATTTTGTGCGACACCGCTACCGTAGTTATTGGCGTAGGTACCGACACCTTACCAAACAACCCGCCAGTAGCTGTTGATGATGCGGCAACAACTTTTGTTAATCAGCCAGTTACCTTCGATATTTTAGGCAACGATAGCGACCCCAATGGCGATGATATTAACATCACGTTTATATCCGACCCATTAGGCGATGTTGTCCAAAACCTAGACGGAACCATTACCTACACACCACCCACAGGCTACGAAGGGGTAGATTATTTTGCGTACATCATCTGCGATAACGGCACACCAACACTTTGCGATACCGCTTATGTTACCATAAACATTACACCCGTTACAGGCGACATTGTGATAGAAACCCCCGAGGACACACCCGATACGCTTTGTATCGAATTCTTGGTATCGTCGGGCTTGCCCATAGACACCATTAGTATTGTAACGGCTCCCGAAAACGGAACCATTGAACCACTACTTGGCAGCGACTCGTGTTTGGTATACATACCTAACCCCGACTACTGCGGTGTTGACCAATTTGTAATTGCCGTTTGCGACAGCTTAGGCACTTGCGACACCCTAACCGTAGGCGTAACCGTTATTTGTATGCCCGAAGGTCCAATGGCTATTGATGATGCCACATCAACCACCGTAGATACACCTATAACTATTGATGTGTTAGCCAACGATGTGGTAGATGCTACACCAGCTATCATCATCACCATACCCGATGCACCAAGTAATGGAACAGCCGTAATTGTAGGCGACTCTATCATCATCTACACACCAAACGACGACTTCTACGGAACCGACACCTTTACCTACGTAATAGAAGATGCCAATGGCATGACCGATACCGCCACCGTAATTGTTACCATTAGCATAGCCGATGATGATGTATTGGCAATTGACGATACCACATCAACGCCAATGAACACACCAATAACTATTGGCGTATTAGGCAACGACATTTACCCCGAAGGCACCACCGTTATTACTATTATTGACGATGCCAACAATGGTACAGCCGTTGTAACTGCCAATGGTGACTCTATACTTTACACGCCAAACGAAGGCTTTATGGGAGCAGATACTTTCTATTACGAGCTATGTGTAACAACCGTTGATACCACTGTTTGCGACACTGCTATGGTAATTGTTACGGTAACAGAGTTGGTTAATCCGCCAATTTGCGATTTAATATTTGCCAACACCTTTACACCAAACAGCGACGGCACAAACGACCTTTGGCTAATTGCCAATGCCGATGATTTGGAAGCCTGCTACGAAGGACAAGAAATTAACCCCGAGTTGATGATATATAACCGCTGGGGCGATATGGTTTACCACCAAGTAGGCTACACCAACAACGACGCATGGAACGGCGAATGGATGAATACAGGCAGTGCCGTACCCGATGGCACGTATTTCTATATTTTCCGTGTTAGCCCTAATGCAGCAAAAGAGGCAACAAGCCAAGGCTTTATTGAGCTACGACGCTAAACCGCACCAATTGATGTAATAATAAAACTCCCCTCGAAACATTAGTTTTGAGGGGAGTTTTTTGTGTAAATACCCGATTTTTAGCCTATATAAACGTATTAAAAAATATGCTATATTGAGGTTTGTATTTTTGGGAATGCTGCTGTAAGTCTTACAGCGGTGTTTGTATTTTTCGGAATGCCATTATGCCACATAACAACAGCAAATTAATAACAACGGAGACACGGAGAATACAAATACAGTAGGGGGGCTCTGTGTTCTCTGTGTCTCCGTTGTAAACAGCGGCGTTTGTAGGTGTTTTTTACTCTCGTATAATTACCTGAAAAAAAATGTGTGATTTTTTTCCCGAAGTTTGCGTAATCTGAACAAAAAGCTTTATATTTGCCTCTAAATAAGGCACTTGCTGTTATAGGCAACAAAATTTAGTAGTGAGCGTGGGGGTACGGGCTTTGGGGGCGTGCATCCAATTGTTATCTGCCATTGATAAAACAAGATAAATTTAATGAGAAATAGATTTATTTCATTGTATTTAAAAGAAATTTAATATTATGTTAGAAACAAAAGTAAATAAAGCCAAACAAACGTTTATAAACGAAATTGTACAAGATATAAACGATATTCCATTCGTTTATATGAAAACACTTTGCGCTTTAATTCATGCGTTTAAAGAGAATGTCCTCATTATTGAAAATGTAGAAATGAATAATAAATTTGATGTTGACGATAATGATGATTTTGATTGGGATAATCTCATGGATGAAATACATCAAAATAGACAACGGAATAACATTAATTTAAGCGCAAAAATAAATCACTTATTATCTGAATAAACGATGAAACAAGTAATAATTGATACCGATATACTTTCGTATTACATGAAAGGACAATCAAATGTTGTTGAAAATTTTGATAATCACGTGAATGAATTTGGATTTGTTTTTATTAGCAGAATTACAATTATTGAAATTCTTGGCGGATTAAAATCTAAAAATGCAGATAGCCAAATAACAAAATTAAAAGCATTGATTGCAAAACACAAAATATTGGATACATCCGAAATGTCATCTGAAATATCTTCAAATATTTTTGCTCAACTGCAAAAAGTTGGCAGGCACAGCGGCAATTATGATATATTAATTGCTGGGATTACAATAGCAAATAATTTAACACTTGTAACAAATAATGAAAAGGATTACGAAAATATTCAAGATTTAGAAATTACAAATTGGACATTAACCGTTCGATAACAAACAGATAAAAAGGCACATAACATGCTGTTTAGTGGTTATTGTATTTTTTTGTGCAGATGTATGTAATCGAACATTTGTGCAAAAAAGGATTTTTTTCGGTAACACGAACACTCTACTTTCAAATCCCACAAAAAAATGCAACACCGCCAACAATTTTTCGTTGTACGAAATAAACACCAAAACGAGCATAATCTTGGCGGGTTAAAAACTGTAAAAGCACCCTATAACCACCCCAAAAAAACCTTACGCCAAATTTGCAAACCTCGCAAATTTGGCGTATCTTTGTATTAAGATTAAATATGTAGTAAATTAAAGCCCAATGGGTGTTGTACCCAAATTGCTCATAAGCAGTTTTGGGTTAGTTAAATAAACCCTTCGCGTGCTAGGTTGTGTATGTGTACGATGCCTAAGTAATTATTTTGCTCGTCGGCAACTACAATTTGGGTAATTTTGTGTTGGCGTAGGGTTTCCCATGCGGTTATGGCAAGGGTTTGTGGCAGCAAAGTTTTGGGGTTTGGGGTCATTAGGTTGGCGGCGGTTAGGTTATTTAGGTTACTGTTGTGCATTAAGGCTCGGCGCAGGTCGCCGTCGGTAATAATCCCCAAAAGTTTGTTATTAGCATCAACAACAGCCGTTGAGCCTAACAATTTGGTGGTCATTTCAACAATTACCTTGCTTAGTGGGGTGCTAAGCAATACGACGGGGCTTGCATTTTGGGTGTATATGTCGGACACTTTTAGGTACAACTGTTTGCCTAAGGCTCCGCCGGGATGAAATCGTGCGAAATCGCTAGGGCTAAAACCGCGCAGTTCTAATAGGGCAACGGCTAAGGCATCGCCCATTACTAATTGTGCTGTTGTGCTGCTTGTTGGGGCAAGGTTATTGGGGCAGGCTTCGCGCAAAACGGTGGTGTTAAGCACCAATTGTGCCTGATTTGCCAAATAAGATGCCGTGTTGCCTACCATAGCAATTAAGCAGCTACCTAAGTTTTTGACCAAAGGAGCCAACACTTTTATTTCGGGGGTTTCGCCACTTTTTGATATGCACAGTACCACATCGGCGGGGGTAATCATGCCCAAATCGCCATGTATGGCATCGGCGGCGTGCATAAACAAGGCGGGTGTGCCTGTTGAGTTAAGTGTTGCTACTATCTTTTGGGCAATAATGGCGCTTTTGCCAATGCCCGTTACCACCAAACGCCCTTTGCATTGGTAAATAGTTTGGGTGGCGGTTACAAAATCGTAATCAATAAATTGTGCCAATTGTTGTATGGCTTCGGCTTCTATTTGTATGGTTTGCTGTGCCGAGTTGCGTATTTGTTGGTCTATGGGGGTTGCCAAAGTAATAAATGATAGAGGTGGATAATGAAAACAAAACAAAAACCCGAAAGTTAAGTTTTACAACTTCTTTCGGGTTTTTTGTTTTGGGCAGTTATTTTTAGTTGTTTGGATTAAAAGCATAATCCAATCTGCCACATATTTTAGTCGATTATTATTTCGTCTTCGTATTCGGGGTCAATACGCGGGTCTACTAGTATTCGTCCGCAGTGTTCGCACAACAATATTTTTTTGTGTTGGCGTATTTCTATTTGGCGTTGTGGTGGTATTTTACCAAAGCAACCACCGCATGCATCGCGCGATACTAGCACAACAGCCAAGCCGTTGCGGTAGGTATTTCTGATACGGTTATAGGCATTTAGCAAGCGCTCTTCGATGCCTACGCTAGCTCGGTCGGCTAATATGCGTAGTTCGCCTTGTTCTTTTTCGGTTTCGGCGGTAATAACTTCCAGTTCTTTCTTTTTCATCTCCAAGTCGCGTTTTTTTAGGTCGCGGCGGCGTTGTGCATCTTGAAGGTTTTGGCGTTTTGCATCTGTATCTCGTCCAATGTCGCGGATACGTTTTTTGGATAGTTCAATTTCTAGGTTTTGCATTTCAATTTCTTTGCTAATGGCATCAAACTCACGGTTATTTTTCACGTTCATTTGTTGTTTTTCGTACTTAGCAATTAAATCTTCTGCTTTTTGGATGTTTCCGTTATGGTTAGCTACTTGCGCAGATAGGTGTTCCATTTCGGATTCGAAGTTACCGATTCGAGTTTCTAAACCTGCCAATTCGTCTTCAAGGTCTTGTACTTCTTCGGGTAGTTCGCCTTGTAAAACGGATAGTTCGTCTATCTTCGAGTGTATTTTTTGCAAGTTGTATAGTTGCAAAAGTTTGTCTTCGGCACTGATAATTTCTTTAATCTTGGTCATGTTATGGTTGTATTATAAATACTTAACTGGATTGGTGTTGGTAGTGGCTAAAACGGGTGCAAAGGTACTAAATTTTTTCGACAACATGTCGTGTAAAATTTCGGTGGTAAATTGTTCGCTTTCGTAATGGCCAATATCGGCGATGGTTATTTGGTCGTTGGCATCAAAAAACTGGTGGTATTTAAAGTCGGAGGTAATAAATACATCGGCTTTTTGGCTGATGGCATTGTTTAGCAAAAAGCTACCTGCACCGCCACAAACGGCAATACGGCGCACTTTTTTCTTGGTAGGTTTGGTATAGCGTATGCTATCGGTTTTCATGCTGGTTTTTAAGTTTTTCAAAAACTCGCTTATTGAGGTATCTTCGGGTAGTTCGCCAATCATGCCCGAGCCTATTTGTTCGTAGGCGTTTTGTATGGTTGTTATGTCGTAGGTAGGGCGTTTGGCGGGGTGTGTGGCATGTAGTGCTGCCAATATTTTTGTTTCGAGGTGCATGGGGTATATTACTTGCACCATCATGCTACCTTGGTTAACGTTGGGTTGTCCTACAAAGGTGCTAATACCTAGTACGTTAAAGCTGGTTTCGTCGTAGTCGCCTACATCGCCAGCGCCTGCTTCGAATAGGGCATTGCGTACCATATCGGAGTGTGCCATGGAGCAGCTAACGGCTAATTTGCGGAGTAACTGATTTTTGGGAGCCAATATTTTGCAGTTTTGCAAACCTAATTTTTCGCAAATTTTTTGGTTTACGCCAGCATAAACATTATCGAGGTTGGTGTGTATGGCATAGATGGCTATGTCGTTTTTTATAGCCTTGATAATGGCTCGTTCAGCATAGTTTTTGCCGGTAATTTTTTTCAATCCGCCAAAAATAATGGGGTGATGAGCAATAACCAAATTACAACCTTGTTGTATGGCTTCGTCAATAACCTCTTCGGTCGAGTCGAGACACAGTAATGCATTGGTGCACTCGGCATTGGCATTACCTATAATCAAGCCTGCGTTGTCGTAGCTTTCTTGGTAATCGAGTGGGGCAATGGTTTCTAAATAGGTAGTTATATCTTTTATTTTCATAAAAAAAATAGTGCTTTAAAAGATAGTTAGTTAAGTAAAACAGCAAATTGGCGCAAAGATAAGGATTTTAGTTCATAATCTGTGCTAATTTATTAATTTTTAGTTTAGTTATTTTATTTTTTGGGCTTATATCTGCTACCTTGCAATATTTTTTGTCCATCTTTTATTTGCATTAGCTCATCAAGGCTTACTTTGGGGTTTTGCTGCATGTACCGGCGCACTATTTGCCAGCCTACCCAAATGCCAATGCGCCCGGGTGTTTCGGGTGGCATGCCCGACACCGAGGGGGCTTCGCTAATTAGTTTGTTGTATTCGCGTATTTGGTTGCTAAATAGCAATTCTTTTTCGGTCAAAAATGCCCAAATTTCGGGTTCGTTTTGCTTGCACCAGTTTAGTTGAGTTTGGGTATAGCCAATTTTGGTCGAGTCGGGTGCATCGGGCAATACCATATCTAAATAATACAGCAATTTGCCTTCGTGTACCATGGCATCAATTAGTCGGGGCGATGGCTCGTTGTACTCGTATAAACTTTGTATGTAGGCTTTTAGGGTGTTGGGTACTATGTAGTTTTGCTCGCAGCGGCGGCGCAGGTAGTAGGGTAGTTGGTCGGCAACTACGGTATAGGGTGCAAAGCTTTCGCCCATGTACATGTCAAAATTTATGCCAATCAGCGAGTCGGTGTAGGTAATGGCTGCGGGTCCAAATGCCGAAATGTGCGATATTACCTTTGGTACTTGCTGGTGTTTGGGCAAATAATGTTGGCTATAGGCAAATGCTTGCGATAAATCTTTTTCGAGCCATGCTACATTGGCGTATTTTATTTGTACGGTGTCGTACAAACTACGCATATCTTTGTTTTGCACAAACGTAAGTAGCTCTTTTTGATAGGTTTTTTGGGGGTCTTTGGTGTTGCCTAATCGCATGATTTGCTCAACAAATAAGGTAAAAAACACGCCATACTTTGTCGCCATATCGCCAAAAACTTGTTGATAATTATTGGCATTGGCGGCAAATAAATCTTTTTCAAATCGTTGTATGCTTATGGGTGTTTTGGCAGCCGACACATTGGGGTGCGGAGCCACAAAAGTATCCGAGTTGTTGCTACCGCATCTAACAAATAATAACGACATTAGTAAAAAAACTGCCGAAATAAATAAATTTGCTTTTTTTGAAAACACAGATAATGAATAGTTAGTAATGAATAATTTTATAAAAATGTTTGCTACAATAGGTTGTACCTCTTGCAACAAAACAAAACGTTAGATTGTGCAATATATTGTACAAATGCCAGAAATATTGGGCAAGTTTGATGCCGACATTGAAAAGTGTATTACCTGACGTTTGCCACCCCAAATGCAACACCCAAAGAAAGTATCGTATTTTCGAACAAGCTCTTCGGGTATTTTGTGCATTTGAATTTTTATTAGATTAAATGAGTATTTATTATGCTTGTTTTTTGTTTAACAGTGCCAAACCCAAGCTAAGGGTATCTTGCACCAAGGCTTCAAAATCCGATTTACGGCTGCGGTGATTAACATTAGCCATTCTAATCACATACTTATTGTTTAATATTGTAGATGATGGAGCCGATAAGCCTTGTTCGTGCAGGCACATCAAAATTTCTTTGTTTAGCTCATTTAATTCATCGGGGGATAGTTGGATGTTTGGTGGGTTAAATCTAAAGCAAACAATATTTAGGGTAACGGGTGCAACTAATTCTAAGTAGGGTTGATGTGTTATTAAATCTGCCAAATAAAATGCCTGTGCAATATTTTGGCGGATAAGCCGAGCAAATTTTTCGCTTCCGTGTTCTTTCAACGACATCCACACTTTTAGTGCCTTAAACCCGCGCGACAATTCCATGCCATAATTGCCAAAGGGGTCGGGTCCGGCAGCCAAACCGCGCTCGTGACTAAGCAAATAGCTGGGCTGTAGTGCAAAGGCGTTACGGTGATGTTGGGCGTTTTTTATCAAAACACAAGCTACTTCGTAGGGCATATATAGCCATTTATGCAAATCAAAAGCAATACTATCTGCTTGTTCAATAGCTTGTAGCTCGGCTTGGTACTCGGGTACTAACTTTGCCAATGCCCCAAAAGCTCCATCTACATGAAACCACAAGTTTTCGGTTTTGCACACTTTGGCTATGTCTGTCAAGGGGTCTATGGCGCCTGTATTAACTGTACCAGCGTTGCCTACCACACAAAAAGGGGTTAAACCAGCTGCTTTATCGGCGGTTATTAGTTGCGTAAGATGCGTTATGTCTAACTTATATTGTTCATCAACATTTACTTTGCGCACGCCATTGCTACCAATACCTATTACTTCGGCGGCTCGTTGTATGCAGCTATGGGTTTCTGCCGAGGCATACAGCACCATTTTTGAGGCGATTGGCAAGCCCTCTTTACGCACGTTTGTACCTTCGTGTGCGTTTCGGGCAACAATTAGTGCGGTAATGTTTGCCATTGATGCGCCACTAAGCAGCAAACCGCTAGCACTATTGGGGTAATGCAATAGTTGTTTGCACCACTCAATTACTTGTTGCTCAACGTACATAGCCGAGTGTTCGCCGATGGCTACGTTGGAGTTCATGCCTGCTGCCAACATTTCGGCAAGCATAGCAAAGGGTGTGCCTGTACCTTGCACCCACGACCAAAATCGGGGGTGTATGTTGCCTTTGGGATAAGGTAAAATGTTGGTTTTAAAGCTGTTGTAAATATCGTTTAGTGGCTCGGCTTGTTGCGGTAGGGGTTGCTTTAGTGTTTGTTTTACGGCATTGGGTATGGGTTGCCAAACGGGTTTTTGTGCAATGTTTTGCAAATAATCCATCATGTCGTCTATCATCTGATGCCCTATTTGGCGCATCTCTGCCCAATTTTGTGGGTCTAGGGTTTCCTCATTTTCGAGTATTTGTTTAAAATTGAGCATATTAACGGATAGTAAATGGTTTTTATAAATAGATAAAAAAAGGGGGGCAATACAACACTTTGCTCTGCCCTGCTTAAAGCCGAATATATTTTTGAGGATAATGGTTCGACTGGCTCATCAACCCTTATGGACACTCCCTATTATCTTTTCAAAAAAAGTACAAAAAAAGGGTTTATTGACACGCATAGCACCAATAAACCCTTTTTTGTAGTTCTAAAAAATATTAATAGACCTCTTGCGAAAGTAATTAAGAGTAGATAAAGTTATAACTTTGCGGTTTAAAACTATTAGCCATGAATAATTATGCGGCATTAAAAAAAGTGTCAAATACTAAGTTTCGTCGTTATACAGGTTGCGTTTGTTTTGATTTTGTGTTTTGTTGATAAGAGCCTTTTTGAACAAACAAAAATTAAAGAAGGTCGCCCATCGAATCTATCGATAGAAGATCAGGTATTAATGATGTTTGAATATTATAGAGAAAATCGAACATTTTTCGGTTAGAAAGCATGTTTAGATTTTTGTTCAATCGGTTATTTTAAATTGACGGTAAAAAGCATTATTAGACGACAAAAAATAAAAGGTCTGTAGATTAACGGAAACACCTGCTCAACGACCTAAAAAAAAGACGTAATAGAAATATTGTTCTTCCAACAAAAACGAAAATATGCGGCAAACCATACAACTTATCTGACGAACTCGCCTCGGTCTTTGCTGTCATTTAAATTAAACGCAAAATCGATTCTCCGAATTTAAGAAACAATTCACATGCAAAAGTTGCTACTAATACAATTACCTTAAAGCTCTAAAAACACCCATTAACCAAAGAGCAAAAACGCAGTAATAGAAAACTAAAAAAAGGGTTTTCTTAATTCAAAATTTAAAGTCTTTATTTAAATCCGGCTTGTTTTTCCCGCGGTCTTATTGTACGTAGCTAATAGCTGTAGTGCCTAAATTGTTTCTAAACAAATTATAGTCGGCATAAGTTACTTTGCCATCGTAGTTACAATCGCCTAATTTGTAGTTGCGTATTGCCGATGCGTCGGTTCGGTAGATAGTAAAATCGGTGGGTAAGATGCGTCCATCGGCGGTAAAATCGCCTGCCCACATGCCATATATTGGCAAGCTGGCATCGTTGCCTAAGTTTTTAGTTTGGTTGTTGCCATAAGTTTGGTTGGCGGCAGTTGTAAAATCGTAGGTATTATAACTCGACAAAAACACAGGTATGCGCGACATGATAGGCAAGTGGTTGCGGGTGCGTACCACAATATAATAGTTAGAGTTGGGCATTACGCCATTGATAATAATGTCTTCGGTGGGGTCGGTGCTCGACACTACATTGCCATTGCTAAGCAGCAAGCCTGCGGCGCGTCCCATTATTTGCGAGTAATCGAGTGGGTTGCGTAGTTCTATCAACACCCAATCTACCATATTAGTAGGCAGGTCCGCGTTAGTTTCGATGCCGTTATAGTTCCATGGTGTAGTGTCAAATGGTTGATGCCCTGGTAGCACGTTTTGGTCGCGCAAATCGGTGCGCATGGCTCCATCGCCTATGTAAGCCCCCTCGAGTAATACCCGCACACTAAGTTGTACGGCAGGGTTGGTGGGGATAGGTGTGTGTGTGCAACCTAATTGCGAGCTGCAAGCGTCGATGGTGTTGGGGTCGTTGTCGTCGCATCTAAATATAGAGATACTGTCTAATGCCGACCAACAGAGCGCGTCCCAGCTATCTTGGCAGCACGAGCCATCAAAGTAAATCATCTCGAACAAAATACCATCGAGAATAGCTGGCGGATTAGGACCGGGCGGTGGGTTAAGGGTATTGTACGAGGGGCAAAGGTTGGGACAAAATGGAAATGGTGTTGCTAAACAACCCGTTGGGCGACAGCGCTCAAATCGGCAAACATTGGTGTTTATGTCGCAATGGGTTTTTAGTACATCAATGCAATATTCGTCAAAAGCTACATTGCAGCAATACGAGTCGTAGAAGGGGCTTGCAGGGTCGAGTATATCGTTCATGCAAGGATAAGTTGTTGGATACGGAGGCGGATACGGAGAGTTGTAAGAAGCACATTGAGCGTAGGTTTGTTGGGCATTTGCCACAAACAAGGCTATGCTTAACACAAAAGCGAAAAGGGTATAAGTGTGTTTCATAGGTAAATATGTGTTATTTTTCTTTTTCGATAATTTCTTTAAATAATGGATATTCGTCGGCATGTTCTATCATGTATTTTTTGCGGCTTTCCGAAAACGAGTCCCACCATTCTTGGGGTGTTTTTTGTTTTCCTTCTTCGCTAAAAGCATGTGGGTTAGGTGCTGTATTGTTGATGGGTAAATCGCCGGCGGCTACTTCTTCCATGTTGGGTTCAAGGGCAATCATGGGTTTAAAGTAGGGGTAAAGGTCGGGGTTTAGGCGCAGGTAGTTGCGTCGTTCTGCCGATAGTGCGTGCCAACGTTGTTCAACATCCATATTTTTAAACGAGTCGTAATCAACCTGCACCTTCGACGAGGCAGGCGTTGATTTAGTTACTTGGGGTTCGTTTTTTTCGGTGTCTTTGGTGGCATTACAACCGTAGGCAAATAAGGCAGTGCAAGCTAATGTAATTAAACAGTACCTCCTCATATAAACAATAGTCATGGCAGTGTGTTTGAAAACGATAGGTCAATTTCGCTTAATTTAACAAAACAATTTACAAGGGCAAAGTTAAGCATTTTTGCTTAAAAGTGCGCTTTTTTTACCCAAAACCCACATAAAAATTGTTGGATTAAACAATTTAAGTCAAATTTATGCTTAATTGCCATTTTTTTTAGTACTTTTACGGCTTTATACCTAACAATATTTACAAAAATGAAAAACAATACTTTATTTTATTATTTACTTGTGTTTTTTATATTTTTTACCATTAATGCCCAACTGTTGGCGCAAGACAGGGCAAGGTATCCGTTTTTTGCCGATTATTTTCAGCAGCAAATTTTATACAGTCCTGCATTTACAGGCATGCCCGACCAACCTTTGTTTATGTCGGCAGGGCGTTTCGAAAACCGATTTGATGAGCAAAAACCGCTTTCGTTGGCAGGTTCGGTGCAGGGTTTAATACAAAGTTTGGGTATGGGTGTGGGCATTACGGCGCAGTATCATAAGTTTGATGATAGTTTTACCTATGGCAGCCAACGTTTATCTACCAACAAAAAGTTGTTAAAACTAATGGTGGCAAGCAGCTACCCCATTCGTATTGGCGAATTTGAGGGCTTTAGAATGGGCTTAAGCATTGGAGCTTTGCATTATAAATCGGACGAGGCTTATGTACAAGGCATTAACCCACAGCCCGCGCAATTGTACAACGAGCGTTTTTTTAAGTTAAATATGGACTTGGGTTTGGGTTTGCAATTAGAGCGTTTTAGGTTAGGTGTATCGCTACAGCACCTTAACGAGCCTAAATTTAGGTTTAGCAACAACAGCCAAGAACAGCGCTTTGCACGGGCGGCTTATTTTACAACTGCCTATCGTTTATCGGTTACTGATTGGCTAGAAATTGAACCTACCGCCATGCTCAACTTGCCTGCGGCTAACTCGTCGGTGGGCATTGGCAACCCGCCTTATGTCGATTTGGGCGTTATTTTTCGTTACCCCAACTTAGCTTATTTGGCAGTACATTACAAAATTAACGACGATGATGCAGCCGTAGCTAATCAAGGTTTTGCTATGCCCCAAAACTTATATCCCGTATCTATTGGCGGAGGCATACGTTGGAGCAACCTGCAATTTTCGGGCACTTACATAATGGCTACCGAACCTAAATTTTCGCGCTTCGAGGTGGGCTTAAGCCTATTTTTACCACAAAACGACGTAGAGGAAGAAACAGAAGAATAATTGCTGGCTGTCCGTCGTTGGCTGTCCGTATACCTAAATCACCACCTCTGTATCTATATATCACCTACATTTGTGCAACCAAACAACTAGCAGCAATTAATTGTGCTTTTAAAACCTAAAAAATGGTGCATTTTACCCCTCTTAAAAACAAAAAACATTCCTTTATGAATAAAATAATTACCTGTATAACATTATTTTTATTGGGCATTACCCCTTTACTAGCCCAAAGTTTCGATTGTGCCTCGCTTAGCAATGGCACTTTTTCGGTTTGCGACCAATTTAGCGATGGCGATTTTACCACCAACCCAACATGGGCAGGCGATGCTACCCAATTTGTAGTAAATGCCAGCAGCCAACTTCAATCTAACGGCACAGGCACCGACACTGCCTACCTAAGCACCCCCGCAACATTGGGCAGCGAGTGGCGTTTTTATTTTAAAATGGCTTTTGCTCCGTCCGACAACAACAAAATGCGCGTTTATCTTGCATCTGACCAAAACAACCTAACAGCACCGCTTAATGGTTATTTTTGGAGATGGGCGAAAATGGCACCACCGATGCTATAAAATTATATAGGCAAGATGGTGCAACCCTCGCTTTATTGGCAACAGGCACAGCGGGTATTGTAGCTACTAACCCCGAAATGAGTATTAAAGTAAACCGCTCTGTGGCAGGCTTGTGGCAAGTATACACAGGTAGTGTTTTAGGCACCGATTACAACCTTGACATAACAACAACCGATAACACCTACACCACATCGGCAAATATGGGTATTTGGTGCAAATATACATCAAGCAATGCCAATAAGTTTTCGTTCGATAACTTTTATGTGGGCGATGCCATTGTAGACAACACACCGCCACAAGTAAGCAACCTTGAGGTATTAGATGCCAATACGGTGCAAATTTGTTTTTCGGAGATTATCAGCGCCGTCGAAGCCGAAAACCCCACCAACTATACCCTAAACGGTAGCCTTGTACCCAATACAGTAATTATAAATGCCAACGAAACTTGCGTAACAGCCGCTTTTACTACCCCTTTTGCACAAGGTAACAACACCCTACAAATTGTGGGCGTGCAAGACCCCGCTGGCAATACCATACTGCCCTATACGGGTAATTTTACGCTATACGCCCCTGCTTTGGGCGATATTATTATCAACGAAATACTTGCCGACCCCGACCCCGTTGTAGGCTTGCCCATCTACGAATTTATTGAGCTGTACAACACCCGCAACTTCCCGATTACCTTAAACGATTGGCACATCTCTAACTCGTACCCCGACCTAGACGGGACCATCAACAATGCCACCATTCCTGCTAATGGTTATTTGGTGTTGTGTGCCACAGGTGCCGCTTTAACAGCTTATCAAGGCATTGCGGGTATCAACGTAACGGGCGTAACGTCTTTCCCAAGTATCTTAAACACCAACGGCACGCTTACCCTTATTGACCCCAACGGAACGGTAATAAACGCCACAACTTACGATATTAGCTGGTACAACGACCCCATAAAAGATGACGGCGGCTGGACACTGGAACGCATAGACCCAAGTGTGTCGTGCGGCGGTGCAGCTAACTGGGCAGCATCGGGCAATACCGCAGGCGGCACGCCGGGCGCACAAAACTCGGTGTTTGGTACCATAAACGACAATACACCGCCCGCCTTAATAGCAACCAATATTGTAAATGCCAACATTGTGGAGTTAACTTTTAGCGAAGATGTTACTGCATCTATTGCCAACAATGCAACTAACTACACTTTAAGCAATGGCATTTTGGTGCTATCGGCAGTGGCACAAGGCAATGTGGTGGTTTTAACCCTAAATGCCGATTTGGTGCAAGGCACTACCTATACCTTAACTATAGCCCAACAAACCGATTGTTTAGGTAATGCCGCATCTAACCTAAGCACACAAATTGCCATACCTTTGCCCGCTGCCCCTGGCGATGTGGTGATAAACGAAATACTGCCCGACCCCGACCCTGTTGTAGGCTTGCCTAACTACGAATTTGTGGAATTGTACAACACCCGCAATTTTCCTATTTCTATATCGGGTTGGCACCTAAGCGATGATTACCCCGATTTGGGCGCTACTATTGGCAGTGCTATTTTGCCCGCTAATGGCTATGTGGTGTTGTGTTCATCAACGGCTTTGCCTGCTTTTCAGGCAATACCCGGTATTATGGTAGTTAGTGTTAGCTCGTTTCCGTCGCTTACCAACAGCGGTAAAACTTTAACCCTAACCGACCAAGATGGAACCCCTATTAACCAAGTAAGTTACAGCATTGCTTGGTACAACGACCCCACCAAAGACGATGGTGGCTGGACATTAGAGCGCATAAACCCAACGATACCTTGTCAAGGGGCATCAAATTGGGCAGCGTCTACTAACCAAGCAGGCGGCACGCCGGGCACACAAAATTCGGTGTATCTGCAACCTACCGATACAACACCACCGATGTTGCTAAACGCTAATTTGGTATCAACCGACAGCATAACGATACAGTTTAACGAAGATTTAAACGCACAAAGTACTGCTTTAATCAATTTTAGTATCAATAACGGCATTACCATTAGCAGCCTAACCGATTTGGGCAATGGTACCCTTTTGTTGGTGTTGAACAACAATTTAGTACAAGGTACTATTTACACCATAAACGTGGCTGTTGCACAAGATTGTTTGGGCAATGCCGCAGCTAACCTAAGCACGCAAGTTGCCGTGCCACAACCTGCCGATGTGTTTGATGTGTTGATGACCGAAGTGTTTGCCGACCCCGACCCACCTACACAATACGACTTACCTAATTTGGCTTTGGTGCGCGAAAAATTTGTGGAGCTATACAACCGCAGCAACAAAGTAATTAGCCTTAAAGATTGGCAATTGCGCGATGCCACCGACACCACTTATCTGCCCGCATTTATCTTGTTCCCCGACCAATATATTATTGTATGCTCAAATACCAACGTTGACGCTTTTGCTGCCGATGGTATTAATGCCTTGGGCGTAATAGGTTTTACCGAGCCTAACACCACCAGCGACAACCTAACCCTAACTGATGCCAACAGCCAAACCATACACCAAGTAAATTACACCACCGATTGGTATCGCGATGCCATAAAAGCACAAGGCGGCTGGACATTGGAGATGATTGACACCAACAACCCCTGCACAGGTGCCGAAAACTGGCGAGCATCGGTGGCTACCATTGGCGGCACACCCAATGCCCAAAACTCGGTAAAAGCCAGCAACCCCGACCAAACAATGCCCGACTTGGTACACGTAGAGGTTATCAATCCAACCACCATTCAGGCATTTTTTAGCGAGCCACTTAGCCGCACTACATCAACCAGCAATTTTACCATTAATAATGGCATAGCACAACCCACAAATGCCAATGTATTATCACCTAATTTTACTAGCGTAGTACTAAGCCTAAGTAACCCCTTGCAAGAAGGTACTTTATACGAACTAAGCGTAAATGCCCAAACCGATTGTGTAGGTAATGCCGTAGGATTGCACAACACCGCTAATTTTGGCATTGCTACCACTCCCAATGTAAGCGATTTGGTCATAAACGAAATTTTATTTAACCCCTCGACAGGCGGCTACGATTTTGTAGAATTGTACAACAACTCATCAAAAGTAATAGATTTGGGAGGCTGGTTTTTTGCTAACGCAGATGTAGAGATTAATCCAGATTCGTTGCAAGAACTTAGCCCTCTTGTGTCGGAGCGTTACTCGATATTGCCCAGCCAGTTTTTGGCTTTTACCCCAAACCCCGCTTTTGTACGTGCCTACTATGGGCAATGTAACACCGACATACCGTTTAATGGCATCATACAATGCACATTACCCTCGTATCTAGACGACGAAGGCGTAGTTGCCCTAACCGATTTGTTTGGCGGCACGGTACTAGATAAAGTACATTATTACAAAGAATGGCACAATCCTTTGTTAAACGACGAAAATGGCGTATCTTTGGAGCGCGTTAGCCCCAATGCCCCCTCCGACAACAAAAACAACTGGCATTCGGCGGCAGCTACCAACTGTTACAGCACACCAGGGCAACGCAACTCGCAATTTTACGAAGGGCAACCTTTAACCGACGAAATTAGCGTAGAACCCGCCGTTTTTTCACCCGATGGCACAGGCAGCGCTTATTTTACCGAAATACGCTACAACTTTGACCAACCCGGCTACCAAGTTACCATTAATATCTACGACGAGCGCGGACGCGCCGTAAAACAACTAGTGCGCAACGAAACCACCACCGATACCGGCTTTTTTACATGGGACGGAACCCTAGACAACGACCGCAAAGCACCTATTGGCATTTATGTGGTATTGGTAGATATATTTAACGTATCGGGTAAAACTAAATCGTACAAAAAAACAGTTACCGTTACAGGTAAATTAAACTAATTGGCTATTGGCTACAGGCTTTTGGCTTTTGGGCTGCAAGTTTTTGGAAGAGGCTACAGGCTTTGGGCAACAAGCTATTGGCTTTGGGCTACAAGCTATCGGCTGTAAATTGTGGTTTGATATATTGGGTATGTAGAGACAAGGCGCGTCTTGTCTCTACATATACCCCAATTTCGCCACATCGCCACATCACCACATCACAATTTCGCCACATCACCACTTCACTCCTTCACCATTTCACCACCTAATTTATGACTCTCGAATTACTTGAGCACGAATGGAACGAACTGCTCATTGACCTACACATACAGTTTGGCAGACGACCCGACCTGCAAAGCATTTTGTTTTTAATTGGCGTGCAAGAACTTGGACAATTGCGCAAAACCTACACAAAAGAAGAAAAACAAGACCTGATGCACATTGCCGTTTGCAAATTATTGGCAGATGATGGCTATTTTTCGTTTTCGGGCATCGACGACGATGGCTGGCCCCATTACACGCCCATAAAAAGCTTACCCCTTGACCAAAAAGGACTGGAAGAGCAAGAAAATTTATTGAAAAAACAAGTATTAAGGTATTTTGAAAAAATATAATCATGCTATCTCTAATAGGTACTTATAAAGACGGATATGTTAGTTTTGAACAAACATTATCTGTTGTAAAACCAGTTAAAGTAATCATTACTTTTCTCGAGGACATTGAAACTTCGGACGAAATTTTTTTACAACTAAGCGATTTTTCGTTTCAAGAAGCACGGCAAGTTCTTAAAAACTATACAGGTTCGTTTGCAGATACAATCATTAACGAAAGGCGTAAAGAACTATGAGTATAAATTTATTTATTGATACATCATCTATTTTTTGTCTTTATCATTACGAATCTGGGACAAACGAAATGGAAGAAATTTTTCACAAACAAAAAATAAGCACTATTTTTTTAGCAGAAATAACCAAATTAGAGTTTGAATCTGCTGTTTGGAAAAAAGTACGAACAAAAGAAATAGATAAAATTCATGCGTTGCAACTTTTAACGGCATTTGAAAAAGATTTCAGTAAATATCACTTTGTATCAACAGATAATACTGTCATAGAAACAGCAAAACTGTTGCTTTCTAAATATGGTTCAGATGGGTTGAGAACTTTAGATAGCATTCAATTAGCCACAGCAGTGGTGTTGAAAAAATATGTTCAGTTGAATAAATGTGCAGACAAATTGCTCGAAAAACTTATGCTTTTAGAAGGATTAAATACTCAATAACACACAACTAACCAACAATGCAATTTCTTACATTAGAAAACAAAAACGTACTTATTACAGGTGCCTCGTCGGGTATTGGACAAGATGCCGCCGTGATGCTTAGTAAATTGGGTGCCAAATTAGTTATTCATGGGCGAAACGTTGAGCGCCTACAGGCTACCTTTGATATGCTAGAAGGCGAAGGACACAGCATGGCAATAGGCGACTTAACAAACGATGCCGACATAGAAACCCTTGTGCGCAGCCTGCCTGCCCTTAATGGCTTGGTTAATTGTGCGGGTATCATCTACCCACACCCCATAAAATTTATTACCCGAGCCAACATAGACGAGGCAATGAGCGCCAATTTTACATCGGCTGCCTTACTTACCTCTATGTGCGCACGCCTAAAAAAATTAGCCCGTGGTTGCTCTATTATTTTCATCTCGTCTATATCTACCTCGCACCCATATCGTGGTGGGGCTTTGTATGTAAGCTCAAAAGCCGCCCTCGAAGCATTTAGCCGAACGGTAGCCTTAGAGTTATCTAACCTAAAAATTAGGTCAAATGTTATTTCGCCCGCTTTGGTAAAAACACCCATTTTTTACGAAACCAAAGCCGCTAATCCCGAAGGTGAAATGGAAAAATACGAAAAACAATACCCCCTTGGCGTTGGCGAAACCGAAGACGTATCTAACATGATTGCCTTTTTGTTAGCCGACAACTCGGACTGGGTAACAGGTATTAACGTAACCATGGACGGCGGACTGCTGATAGGTAGTAAGTAATATTGTAAAACAATGCCGCATAATTACTGCCTGATGTTACGCACAAGAGGACACAGATGTTACGGATTAGACACGGATAAGATAGATTTTTATTTGGTGATACAGGCAAGTTTATTTTAGATTTAATTGGTTTCAATACGTTATTATTGCTAGTACCCGCAAAATAGGCTATTTATTGAACAATCTATTGCTCAACAAACAAATAAACCACCGTCATTATCTTAAATTGCCATTATTATAGACTTTTTGTTTAGATTTGGGCTTTACATAAATATTAAATAATTTTTTAAAAATCCGTGCCCAATCCGTAAAATTCGTGTCCTTTTGTGTACAACATGAGGTACTTATTTAAACTGGCAAATTTTTTATGAAAATTCCAATACACAAAATACCCGACGAGCTTGCTCAAAAATACAATTCTTTCTTCTCTCTATTACATTGGGGAGGCAAACGCCAAGTAATACATACGCCACACCGACATGCCTTTAACGAACTTGTTTTTATTTTTAACGATGGAGGCGAACACGAAATAGATTTTTGTACCTATCCCATCAAAACACAAAGCGTACATTTAGTTGGCTCGGCGCAAGTTCACCAAATTAACCGCACCGACGAGGCAGCAGGTTGTAGTTTAATGTTTTCTACCAATTTTTTGTATCCTTCATCTGCTCAAGAGTTAGCGTTAACAAATTTACCTTTTTTCGACAATAATTATCAACCCATTGTGTTTTTTGATGCGGCTACTTTTGATACCATCAAACAATTAGTGGAGCAAATAACCATTGCTCACAACAGCCCCGAAGCTGATAAGTTTGACCTTATACGCTCGTATTTGCAGGTGATTTTTGTTTACATCAAACGAAATTTATCTACCAATAATGCCAAAAATACAACAACACCAACCGTAGTACAGCGTTTTATGGCACTAGTAGAACAACATTACAATAAAAATTGGAGTTTGAGCGAGTATGCCGCCGAGTTGCACATATCTGCCAATTACCTAAACGATTTGTGCAAACGCGAAACCGAACTAACGGCACATCAGTGCATACAAAATCGGATTTTGTTGGAAGCCAAACGGCAATTGTGCTATACATCGCAAAGCATAAAAGAAATTGCCTACGACTTAGGTTTTGAGGATTCTGCCTATTTTTCGCGCTTTTTTAAGAAATGCACGCAAGTTTCGCCGATAGATTACCGCAATGCCGCCGAAATTCGTTGAAAAGTACCTAACTTGCCACCAATTGTCCTGCTACTAGTATAATAGATGGGCGTACCTTTGCATTATAATTCGTTAACCTTTAAAAATCAAAAGACATGAAACGATTAACAATGCTTTTAGTATGTTTGTTTTGCTGTACTACACTAGTGGCACAAAACAGTTATGTACCTTTACTAAATGCCAACAATAGTTGGAAAGCAGCCTATATGGGTTGTGGCATGTGGATAAGTATCCAAAGTGTTACCGACCAAGATACACTTATTGGTACAACAAGTTACAAAAAAATTAAATCCGAATCGGATTGGGGAGGATATGATTACTTTTATGCCCGCGAAGATTTGGCAGAAAAACAGGTTTTTGTGTACGATATTTATACACAAACCGAGCGGATGATTTACGATTTTTCGTTGTCGGTAGGCGATGTATTTATCTACCAAGATTTAAACTATACTATACCGCAAACCGTAACTGCCATAGACCAAGTACAATTGCAAGATGGCTCGTGGCGACGACGTATTAACTTAGCGTATGTATCGCCGTTTGAGCCAGATTTGGAGCCAGTTCACTACAACTGGATAGAAGGCGTTGGTTGCGATTCGTTGAGTACCTTTGATTATGCTTTACCTTTTTATTATTCTTCGCTTATTTGCCATCAATCTAAAAATCAGGTATTGTGGGACACGCAACTTTGGGATATAGGGTGCAACGACATGCCACAAATACCCCAAGAAGCTTTGGGTAACGAAACGATAAACAACAAACAAGTATCGTTTTACCCAAACCCTGTTAACGATGCACTAACGGTGAACTTAGGTGATACTTTTAGCGAGGTGCAAGTGCAAATTAGCAATTTGTTGGGGCAAACCATACAACAATGGACAGAGCCAAATCCTGCCGAAACCTTAACCATATTTACCAATCAATTACCAACAGGTGTTTATTACGTGCAATTGTCGAGTAACCACAAAGTAATTGCAAACCTTAAAATGGTGAAGGCAGATTAGTTTTTACACATTACGAATGAGTAACTTATGTTACGCATTACGCTATTGTAGCGTTATTTAGGATACGGATGAAGATGGATTTTTATTTAGCGATACAGGAAAAAGTTATTTTAGATGGAATTGGTTTTAATAGCGCTGATAACTCCTGATGGCGATTGTTTGAAATCAATTTGTTTTTCTCCGAAGCCGCGAATTAGGCTAAAAAAAACGCCCTACCATGATTGGTAGGGCGTTTTATGTTGTTGGATACTTAGCATGGAGAAGAAATGTTTTGGGTTTCGAAGGTGGGGAAATAGAATTCCATGAGGCTTGAACTGAAGCTGAATTGCGTATACCTCTTGATGGTTCTTCCGTCCAGCCCCACTGTTGCAAAACCCCATGTTAGCGGTTCGTTGTTTTTTCTCGCTTCTCATGCAGTAGCTAATTATCTCCCTCTTTACTTTTAAAATCCGTGATGGTCAATAAAGTATATATGTGAATGTATTTCATAATTTATTTACTTAGCAACCGCCTTTGCGAGGTGCACGTTTATAAATTATTTTACTATCTCGTTCTACATAGTCGCCGGCTACTATTGGATATGAATACTTGGGTGCGTACGATACGCTATGGCTTCTAATAATTATTTTGTCGTTAACTTTCAGGCTATGCAATTGCTGAAATTCATTAGACTTTTCCGGCCCAAAACTAAGAATATAATCGTCGCCATTAATCCTGACCATCACTCCGAAACCTAATCGTGAGCCTAGCGGAAGAGAAAGAGAGGTTACAACAGCCTCCATATTGGTAGAAGCACTTATCTGGTTATTTATTTTAGCAGCATCGGCAAGCACTTTTTTACCTTCGGGAGACGCTTCCCATTTTTTGAACTCTATACCATCAGGGGTAGCCTCCCATTTTTTCAATTCGGCTTTCATTTCAGCAGCAGAGAGTGGCTTTGGGGCTGGTTTTTTAGAAGTTTCATTTTTAATTTCACGATTTGCAAATACCAGTCCGCTTACCACAACCAGCGCTAATATCAGCGCATAAATAATTTTTTTCATATTTTTTGTATACTTAATTAATCCTAAGCAAAAAATTTGCTATATTAAAAGGTGGTGATTGATATACATTGGTGTTTAGTACTACTGTATTTAATGCTTGTTTAATACCATCAAAACTATTTGGTTTGTTGATATAAACATTTGCACCGTTAATAAAAGTTTCTTCAATGTCTTTTTCAGCTAATGAGGTAGAGTAAATGGCAATAGCAATTTCTGCTAATTTACGGTTACTTCTTATTTCTTTCAAACATTCTAATCCGTTTTTACGAGGCATGTTGAGGTCAAGAAAAAGAAGTTGAGGCAAGTCGTTACCATTTTTAGCAAGGTATTCCATTAATTCAATGCCATCATTCACGGTATGAACGATAGTTTTTGTTTTCAATTCTTTGAGGGCATCGGTAAAAAGAAGGCGGTCGCCTTCGTCGTCGTCGGCAAGAAGAATTTTAAGTAGGTTAGTTGATATATTGATTTATATTTTTTAATTAGCGGGAATGTAAATATCAAAGGTTGCTCCTTTGTTTAGTTCGCTTGTTGCTGTAATTAAACCTTTGTGGTTCTCTACAATTTTTTTTACGATGGTAAGTCCAATGCCTGTACCTTTTATTTTTTCTTTGTCGTGAAGGCGTTTAAATAATTCAAAGATGTGGTCTTTATATTGCGGTTCAAAGCCAATGCCGTTGTCGGTAACAGTAATGTGGCAGTATTCTTTTTCGGGTAAAAGTTTTTGATTATTTATTTCGCTGCCTTTTATTATTCTGCTCTTTACTATAATGTGCGGTGGTAAATCGGGTTTTGAAAATTTTAGTGCATTGCCAATAATATTGTCCATGAGTTGGCGAAATTGAAAGGGAATAATATGTGCATCACACATTTGTTCTACTTCAATAATTGCGTTTTTTTCTGCAATGGTATTTGCGAAATCTTTTTTCACTGATTCCATTATTGTGTTTAGGTTGGCAGTTTCAAATTTTCGTTCTGTAGAGGTTGTACGAGAGTATGCAAGTAAATCAACTATCAGAGCTTGCATACGGCTGGCGGCATCCTCCATTCGCAAAACATAATCTTTGCCTTTGTACGATAAGTTTTGCGATTCATCAGCAATAAGACGGGAAGCAAAAGTTCGTATTTTTCGTAATGGCTCTTGTAAATCGTGGCTGGAAATGTAATTAAATGATTCTAATTCTTTGTTTACATTCACTAATTCTGATGCTCGCTTTTCTTTCTCTTCATTTTGAAAAGCAAGTTCTTTGTTAGCGATGACTAATTCTGCTGCCCGTTTTTCTTTTTCCTCATTTTGAAAAGCAAGTTCTTTGTTAGTTTCAAATAATTGGTTTGTTTGTTGTTCTAAATTTGATTTAAGAGAGTTAGCTATTTTTAGATCACGCAAAATTTTAAAATACAACAGAATAAGAATTATGATTGAGGAGGTGATTAAACCAATTGTAATAATTGGCGCGACCGATGCTGATTTATCGAATGCTGCTATACGAGTAAGGAGCAATTTGTCCTCTTCGCTTTTCATTTTATCAATCAGTTTGTCAATATCATCCATTAGTGCTTTGGATTTTAACCTACTACGCAGGGTAAGTTTTGAACTTTGCCAAAGAATAAAATTGTCTTGCAGCATTTCTAATCTATCGTTAATTGCGGCTCGCAATACGATTACATTTTGTTGTTGCAAAGGATTATCTTTTGTGAGTGAGTCAATAGCATCAATTTCTAAATTAATTTTGGTGATGCTCTCTTCTAATGGATAAAAAAAAGTAGAATCCTTTGTAAGCATATAACCTCGCCTATTTGATTCTGTTTTAATAAGAGCAACAAAAGTTTTTTCAAGTTGAAACTTTACTACGCTGGTACGATTGACCAATTCGGATTCAGCAATAAGGTTTTGGATTTTGGTGTATGACAAAAAAGCAAAAAAGATCAAAGTTGCAATTGCAGCAAGAAAAATAATTTCGATGTTGGAATTTTGTGCTTTTTTAATCATGCTTGTTTGTTTGTGTCAGGTAATTGTTAAGAAAAAAAGTAACTGTTTAGGTATTCTTGGATAAAAAAGAAAATAGGGCTTGAATTGCTGAAAAAGCCTATCTTTGCGTCATCAATTAGCCATTTTGCTACAAAAGAGCACAACAAACTACGCGCCGCCGATACCCGCCACGAAACAGATAGACAAAATGAGCAACAGGACAGATAAGCTTTAGAGAAACCGATAGCAGCCACCACAAGACACACCTAGGGAAATACCCCACCAGAAAATAGAAAGCGACACGCCCCCGAAGGCAAGCACCGCCGCCCAAACAGGGAGGGCCACAGGTAAAACCTTATGAAAGTAGCCACACCCGATATAATAGTGCATCGCAACACACGAATTTCGCATCAGAGGTAGGTTTAATTGGCAAAAACGACAGGGTTTGACATGCCCGAACCTAAACTTTCGTTACAGAACACCAACAAGCCATAACCCCCCCCCCCGCCACCCCAACCCCGCAAGACCCCAACCCTATTGGGCAAACCGCAACCAAACACCATTACCTTGTCGTTAGAGGCTATCTACGACCTGCACCGAGAAGCACCTTGGCACTAAGGCATTTAGACGAAACAGCACAAGGCTCACTGCATTGGTTTCACAGGCGTAACGAGTTCTCTCCTAATCTTTGTGCATAACGACAGGACGTTTATGCGGCATAAATTTAAACATTATACGGAGGCTGCCGGGGCCCCCGCCCCCGAACTACCGCCTGATTGAACAGAATTGGCAGAAAAGATGCACCCATTCTCCGAACCGACAAGCCGGATAAAGGCAATAGTCGCCCCGAAACCAAACCAAAAATGACAGGAATACGACCAAAGTGCAGCCAAGAAGAACCCCGCCCGCCCACCACACCCAAACAACGAAGAAAACAACCCCCACGAAACCCAACAACCCTTCAAGAACTGCAACCCAAGAACCCCTTCAAACACCAAACAGGAAAAAATTTTCTTTGGTAGGTTGTTTAGCTGTTTGCCACATTTCGCGAGTTAATACGGTTTTAATTGCTTTTACCAAAAGCGGGAACGAACCAGGTTTGCAGATATAATAATTTGCACCCTGCTGGTATGTTTGGGCAACTATATCCTCATTTTCTGAAGTTGAAAATATGACAACGGGTATTTCTTTCAGCTTTGGAGACTCTCTGATTTCCTTCAAACATTCCAATCCGTTTTTGAATGGCATATTTAGGTCAAGGAAAATAACATCTGGTGGTGGATGTACCGTTAAAATGTCAAGGTTGCTCATCAGCTCTAACCCATTGTTTGAAATGGTAAGTTGAGTCGGGATGTCCACTTCATTGAGTGCATCTTCAAAGAACATGCGGTCATCGGCATCGTCTTCGGCAAGAAAAATATTTTTCATTTGTGTCTAAATTTATTTTACAAAACTAAGAATTAGTTTCGTTCAGGTGTTCCTTTGAGTTAGCAGTAACGGTCAATCGGAGCAGTTTAGCATTGAGCATAACGAAAAAGGCTTGCTGTCAGTTTGGGGATTAGCGTTCTGTCAGCCCATAAATGCTGTTGACAATTGCAATATTGCTGATGTTTTATTCATTTGCTTAATAGAATTCCGTCAAGCCGGAACTGAAGCTAAATAGAATTACAAAATTTGAGGATTACTCTGTCAAGCTCAAATTGCAGCAAACACCTTGTTGGCAGTAGTTGTTTTTGTTATTGCTGTCCTTTGTATTTGGGGTCAAAGTCCACCATCCATTCAAAGCCAAATTTGTCTCTGAACATTCCAAAATAAGAACCCCAAGGGCTGTCAGCTATTGGCATTTCGATTTGTCCTCCTTCTGAAAGCCCATTAAATAAACGGTCTGCCTCGTCTTTACTTTCTGCACTAATTGAAATTTTACTTCTATTTTCACTTTCGTTATGCTTGCCCATAAATTCGGGGGTGTCGCTTCCCATTAGCAAACTATTTTTGCCAATCGGTAAGGCAATATGCATTATTTTATTTGCTTCTTTCTCAGCATTAGGGTTGTTAGAAAATGCCATATCTTTAAACCTCATAATCATTGCAAATTCTCCGCCAAATACTAATTTGTAAAAGGTAAATGCTTCTTCTGCATTTCCATTAAAGTTGATGTGTGGATTAATTTGTGCCATTTTATTTATTTTTTAAGTGATAAAGCTGTTTTTAAGCATCCGGAATATTGGGTTCTACTAATCGTTTCAGTTTGTCTAAACTCTCTTGCCAACCCAAATAACACATTTCAGTTGGTATTGCTTCTGGAAGCCCTTCTTGTGTTACAAATAATTCTGTGCCACACAAAACTGATTTTATTTGAATAGTTGTTATTATTTGCCCCGGCAAGTTTGGGTCGTCAAATTTATCAGAATATTTCACTAATTCATTTGGCTTGATTTCTAAATATTCGCCACCAAAAGAGTGTCCTTTACCTGTTGTAAAATTTGTAAAAGTCATTTTATATGAACCTCCAATTTTGAAATCTAAGCTGTGTACTTTACATAAAAATCCATAAGGCGGAAACCAATAAGCCATTGCATCAGCATCTGATAATGCTTTGAAAACTTTTTCTATTGGTGAAGAAAAAACCCTGTGAAGACTTATAATTTTACTTGCCATATTTTTATTTTTTAAGTTTTTATATTCAAAACTTTACTTTAATTTTTTACCTGTCGGAGGGTGTCTTTATACAATTTACCGCAACTCGTTACTTCTTTTAACTTTGCAAAGGTACAATAAAGAAATGGAAATAAGGAATGATGTTCAAAAAAAAAGAAAAAATAATTTCGGGGCTTTTCCTATAAGTACTTTGGTTAGCAATGAGTAAAAGATAAGTTCCACAAATGGAGCGCTAGTTTGTGTATCAATATAACGCGGATTTTCACGGACTTTTTAATTTTATCTACCATAATCCTCGCTGCTTTTTATCTGCATTATTTGCGTTATAGGCGCAAAACAGACCATTTAAGTTTTATATGTTGCTAAATATGTGTTTGCAAGTTTGAAATCAATTTGTTTTCTCCGAAGCCGCAAATTAGGCTAAAAAAAACGCCCTACCATGATTGGTAGGGCGTTTTTGGGTGTTGGATAATTAGGATGGGGGGTAACGAATAGGGCTTGTGGTCAGGTGGAGAATTTGAAACTCGTCCGCCCGAACGTCTGACGATATAAATTACTAATTTTTAATTATTTACAGATATTCAATAGGTTTCCGTCCGCCGAAACAAAAGTACAAAAGAATTACTAATGTTCAATAACTTTCGTCAGCCCCCACTTGCCACAAACCCATGTTGGCAGCCGTTATTTTAACTTTCGATTGTTATTCTTGCCGTGTTGTCCTTGTATAAAATAACAACCAATAAGTCGTCTGTCAAATCGTCATCAATTGTATAATCATAAACTGCAAAAACTTTGTCCTCCATTTCTGGGTAAAAGCTAATTCTTAGCAAATAAAGAACAGATAATAGCTTTTTCTTTTTATTTAGTTTTTTATCTGCATTTGATATTAGGTCTGCAATATCTTCTTTCTCTTGTCCTTCAATTTGAAAGTCAATATAGTTTTTGGATTCGCCTTTTTCTTTGAAGTCCTCCAAAATAAAACTACGAATGTCTTTTTCATTTGTCTGTAAGTTGGCAATGTAGTCTTCTATTTTATTTATGCTTTCTTTGTCAATAGTTCTATTTGCAGTTGATATATTTATTGTGAGTTCGACAGTTCTGTTGTCCAGTTCTAATTCTATCTCGTAATATTCTTCAACATTGTCCAAGTCGATTTCTCCAAAGTATTTTGTCGAACGTAAGTCCATAATTGTCTATTTTTCTGTCGTAAAGTGTCGTTGAGCGTTTTTTTATAATGGCTGCCAACTCGTTAATAGACGAAATATCCGTCGTGCTTTTTGTATTGTTTTGCGAAAATTTTTAGAACAATACAAAAACTACTACAAGGCATGTACTCGAAGCGAATAAAAATAACTGCTTTGTGGCTAATGTTATGATGCACCTATTGCCCAATTATTTCAAATGGTGTTTATGGCACAGCCGGCTTCAGTTACATTACTACCGTCTTTTAACTTTGCAAAGGTACAATAAAGAAATGGAAATAAGGAATGATGTTCAAAAAAAAAAGAAAAAATAATTTCGGGGCTTTTCCTATAAGTACTTTGGTTAGCAATGAGTAAAAGATAAGTTTCACCAATGGAGAGCTAGTTTCTGTATCAATATAACGCGGATTTTTACGGATTTTTAATTTTATATGCGGTCGAGTTGAAGTGCAAAAGAACAGATTTTGTTGGGCGATGGATTTATGAGAAATAAACACCAACAATTATCTCAAATAGGCTCTCTTCACAAAATACCCTTTGTTTCGGCTATTTTGCGTATCTTTGCGCCCATTTGACGAATTAATCTACAAAAATGAAATTAGCTTCTCTGGAAATAAAAGGTTTTAAAAGTTTTGCCGACAAAACCCTCATACACTTCAACGAAAACATGACGGGTATTGTGGGACCAAACGGTTGTGGCAAATCGAACACCATTGATGCCATACGCTGGGTATTGGGCGAGCAAAAAAGCAAATCGCTGCGCCTCGAAAAAATGGAAAACGTAATTTTTAACGGCACCAAAAAACGTGCTGCGTCGGGTCGCGCCGAGGTAGCACTAACCTTCGAAAATACCCGAAACCTGCTACCTACCGAATTTAAAAACGTAACTATTTCGCGCACCTTGTTCCGAAATGGCGAAAGCGAATACCGATTAAATGAGGTGAAATGTAGACTAAAAGATATCACCAATTTGTTTATGGATACGGGTATCAGTAGCGACTCGTATGCCATTATTGAGCTAAAAATGATTGACGAAATTTTGAATGATAAAGAAGAATCGCGCCGCAAACTGTTTGAACAAGCCGCAGGTATATCGAAATATAAAACCCGAAAAAAAGAAACCCTATCAAAACTTGAACATACCGACGGCGACCTTACCCGCGTAGAGGATTTATTGGCAGAGATTGACAAAAACCTAAAAACCCTAGAACGCCAAGCTAAACGTGCCGAGAAATATTATGTACTAAAAGAAGAATACAAAACCCTGCGCATAGAATTAGCAAAGCATCAGTTGGTAGATTATAAACAAAAAAAGACCAAAATAGAAGCCGAACAAACCACCGAATCGGACAAAAAACTAGCCATCGAAACCCAAATTACCCAGTTAGAGGCAGATTTGGAAAGCCGCAAAACCCAATGGATTGAGCAAGAACAACAATTGGCTAATGCTCAAAAAGACTTTAATCAGTACCAAAACACCCTGCGCGAAACCGAAAACAAAAAAAACCTGACCGCCCAAAACCTATCGTTTGCCCGCGATAAACACACACAATTAGCCCAGCAAATTGCCACCGCCCAACACCTACTGGCAAGCCTGCAAAA
Source organism: Sphingobacteriales bacterium (assembly GCA_016718845.1). Classification (GTDB taxonomy): domain Bacteria; phylum Bacteroidota; class Bacteroidia; order Chitinophagales; family UBA2359; genus JAEUUX01. The sequence continues at coordinate 54,732 of JADKCK010000007.1, read as the reverse complement.
AGAAGTGGCAATGCTCGAAAACCAACAAGCAAGCGCCCAAAACGAAGTGTTAGTGGCACAAAACGGACTAGGTAGCCTAACGCAAAATGTAGAAGAAATTAAAACCCGACACCGCCAAATGCGAGCCGAAGTAGATAAACTACAACAGCAATTTAAACAATCCGAATACCGCATTTTTGAGGTCGAAAAAAAAATGGGCGTTAAACAATCGCAGCGCGAACAGGCAATCAGAGAACAAAAAGATTACCAAAACCGCATAGAAACACAACAACGCGAACTAAATAAACTAAAACAAGAACTAGACGAGGTAACAATGGAGGTAGAAGAAGCTACCGAAATGCAACAAAAATTAAGCGGAACCGACACCGAACTAAAACAACAAATTGCCGAACTAAACGCCGAAGTAGAACAACTGCGCACCGAAAATCAACAAGTGCATAGGCTGTTAGACTCAAAACGCAACGAGTTTAAACTTACCAAAAGTTTGGTGGATAGCCTTGAGGGTTTCCCCGATTCTATCAAATACCTAAAAAATAACACCGCACAATGGAACAGCAACAACGCCCCGCTGTTGCTCGATTTGCTCAATTGCGATGATGCCTATAAAGTGGCAGTCGAGAATTTTTTGAAAAACTACCTCAATTTTTATGTTGTTCCAACTGCCGACGATGCCGTAAAAGCCATACATTTGCTCGATAAAAACCAAAAAGGTAAGGCTTCTTTTTTCATCTTGTCCGATTTAGAAAACGCCGAAACAAGCCAGCCTTTGCCCACTTTATCGGTTGGTAAAGCTGCCCTAAGCATTATGCGCATCGGCGACAAAAAACATCAGTTACTTATAAATAAGCTATTGCAAAACGTGTATATTATTGATAATGAAGAAGATATATATGCCGATTATCTACAAAAAGGCTATCGCTTTATTACCACCAACGGCAAAGTAGTGCGCCAAAATGCCACCTTAGAGGGCGGCTCGGTAGGTGCCTACGAGGGCAAACGAATTGGCAAACGACAATATTTAGTGCAACTAGAAACAGAAATTAAACAACTAGAAGAGCAAAGCACTACCCTAAACACCCAAACCGAAACCAAAAGAAAATTACTGCAAGAAGGACAACAGACCCTGCGACAAAACGAACAACGCATCAATCAGCAGCGCAACCAAACTAATGCACTAAACCAAAAATTAGTGTCGTGCAAAGTAAAAATTGACAACGTAAACAACTTTATCCGCGAAAGTGCTACCCGACAGGCAAACACCGCCGAGCGAATAGACATATTAAACGAAGAAATTGGCGAACTAAACATAGAAAGCACCGACAGCCGCAAAGCAAAAGATGCCCTAAACCTACAAAGCAAACAAGCCGAAAACGATTATCGCCAAATATCAAACGAGCTAACACAAGCCAACCAAACCTATAACGACCAAAATATTTTGTATCATCAGCAACAAAATAAACTAAATGGCATTGTGCAAAGCTTGCAATTTAAAAAAACACAACTTACCGACACCCAACAACAATACGAACAAAACACACAAACCGACCGCGAAACAGTACAAAAAATTGACGAAGCACAGTACGACCTGCAAACCCTAGAAACCGATGTGCTGCAAATGTATGCTCAACGCGAGGAACAACAAAACCAACTAAACACCCTCGAAACTGCTTACTATAAAGTGCGCGGCGATGCCGATGTACTAGAAAAAGACGTGCGCACACAACAACGCCTACGCGACCAATGCAACGAACTACTGCGCCAAATTGAGCAAGAACGCAACCGATTAGACCTTCAGTTTTTGTCGGTCAAAGAGCGTTTGTACTCGGAGTGCAACGTAGAAATTGATACCCTATTAGAGCAAGAACCCAACACCGACGACCCCAAAAACCTGCAAGATAGGCTAGACAAACTGCGCAAACAATTGGATAATTATGGCGAAATAAACCACCTAGCCATAGAAGCATATAAAGAGTTAGACGAGCGAAACCAATTTATTCAGGAGCAACGCAACGATTTGTTAGAAGCAAAAAAATCGTTGATGAAAACCATGAAAGAAATTGAAGGAACCGCCACCGAATTGTTCATGGACGCATTTAACAAAGTACGCGACAACTTCATACACGTTTTTAGGTCGTTGTTTACCGACGAAGACCAATGCGATTTAATACTCGTAAACCCCGACGACCCACTCGATTCGCCCATTGATATTATCGCCAAACCCAAAGGCAAACGTCCGCAAAGCATCAATCAGTTGTCGGGTGGCGAAAAATCGCTGACTGCCTTAGCCTTGGTTTTTTCGTTATACCTGCTAAAACCCGCCCCATTCTGCATCCTCGACGAGGTAGACGCCCCCCTCGATGATGCCAACGTAAACAAATTTACCAAAATTATCCGCGAGTTTTCCAAAGAATCGCAGTTTATTATCGTTACCCACAACAAAAATACCATGGCATCTGTCGACATTATCTACGGCGTAACCATGTACGAAGAAGGCGTATCGAGGGTAGTACCCGTTGATTTTAGAAGCCTTACCGAAGAAAAATAACACTAACCCCCATCCGACATTATCAGATGGGGGTAGTTATTTTAAGGTGCAAAAACACTCGATATTTTATTTAAAAAAAAATGTATTGATTTTCAAACAGAAAAGACATAAACTGTGATTATTTTAGCCTACTTTATTGTATCTTTGCCGTATAAAATTAACCAATAACCTTAAATTAATATTTAATGCCTAAATTAAATTACATTACTAATGCCAAAGGCAAACAAGTTGCAGTGCAAATACCCATAGAAAACTGGCTTTTATTGCAAAAAGAATATGAAAATATGAAGCGAGAGATAGAAATACTAACAGGCATCAAAGATGCCTTAGAAGAAGTACATGGAGCAAAAAAAGAGAACAAAAAACTTCAATCATTAACAGCGTTTTTGCATGAATGTTGAAGTTGTTATATCGGATAATTTCCGTAAAGAAGCGAAGAAATACTTAAAAAAATTTCCTAGCTTAAAAAAAGAATTAAACCTTCTCGCAGAATCATTAGTTATAAACCCTAAACAAGGAGTAAAACTAACAGAAACAACCTATAAAATTAGATTGGCATCAAAAAGTAAAGGGAAGGGTAAAAGTGGTGGTTTTAGAGTTGTTACTTATATAATTGAAACTATTGAAGGAGAAACCGAAACAATTGTTACCTTATTGTCTATCTACGATAAATCAGAAGTAGTTTCGCTAAATAATGCCTCTATTAGCCAGATAATAAACGAGTTTTTAACACAAAAACTTGATACCAATTTAGACCCCAATACTTAACATGGGTAAGTAAAATTAATGTTTTTTATTATTACTCGATAAATTTGCACAAAAATATTGCCTATACACCTAAAAAAAATAGCATGACAAAACTAAATTATCTCACCAATGCAAAGGGCAAACGCATTGCTGTTCAAATACCTATAGAAGATTGGATTTTATTCCAAAAACAATATGAACAATTAAAGCTTGAAATAGAAAAACTATGTGGCACAGAACAAAACCAAGCACCCATTCAAATACCTAATAAACAAATAACTACATAATAACTTAGTGGCTACCCACGCCAAATCCCCTACTTACCCATTCTTATCTTCAAAAAAAATAAGAAAATAAGTAAGTAGGGGATTTTTGCGTCCTAATCTGTGCAAAAAGCAAATAATTGTGCATATTGTTGTATCTTTGCTGTTATAAAGCAGCCGCTTATGGCGTGCTAAACAATGCCGTTATTATCCGTCTTTATCCATTTGGTTATGTATTACGCAAAAGTAGTAGTCGTAATTTTGTTGATGTGTATGCTTGGATATGTTCAATCAAAACCGCATCTTACCCCAAAAAATAACACAGACACCATTGCCGACAGTGCTATGGTGGTATCTGCACACCCATTGGCATCGGCGGTGGGCGTGGCAATACTTAAAAAAGGCGGTAATGCCATTGATGCAGCCATTGCCATACAATTTGCCTTAGCCGTTGTTTATCCCGAGGCAGGTAATATTGGTGGCGGCGGTTTTATGGTGTATAGGGCAGCCGATGGCAGCAGCAACACCCTCGATTTCAGAGAAACAGCTCCGTTGGCGGCAACTAAAAATATGTATTTAGACCAATTAGGCAACGTAATTGCCGACCGCAGCACCAAAGGGCATTGGGCAGCAGGCATACCAGGCACGGTGGCGGGCGCAGTGGCAGCACACCAAAAATATGGCAAATTGCCTTGGGCAGATTTGGTACAACCTGCCATCAACTTGGCTCAACAAGGGTTTGTGGTAAGCCCCACCCTTGCCCAAACACTAAACGCCGAACAAACCGACTTTGAGCAGCTAAATACCCGCCCATGTCCGCTAGCAAAAAAAGATTTATGGCATCCACTCGACACCCTAAAACAAGTACAATTGGCGGCTACCTTAGTGGCTATCCGAGATAATCAGCAAAACGGCTTTTATGCAGGTTGGGTTGCCGATAGCTTAATTGCCGAAATGCAGCGCGGCGGCGGTTTAATAACCCATACCGACCTTGCCAATTATGCCCCCGTTTGGCGAAACCCAATAGTGGGCAACTACAAAAAATTGCGTTTTATTTCCATGCCACCGCCATCAAGTGGGGGCATAGCTTTGGCACAGTTATGCCAAGTGTTAGAAAAATATCCGCTAGCAAAGTGGGGCTTTCACTCGCCGAAAACCATACACCATATCGTTGAGGCAGAACGCCGCATATATGCCGACCGAGCCACACACCTTGGCGACCCCGCATTTTGGCAAGTACCCGTTGGCACTTTGTTAAACACAGCGTATCTGCAAAAACGCATGAAAGATTTTGATGCCCAACATGCCACCCCAAGCGCCAAAATTGTAGCTGGCAACATAGCCCAAAGCCACGCCATTGGTCACGAAGAAACAACCCATTTATCTGTTGTTGATAAATGGGGCAATGCCGTAGCCGTTACAACCACCCTAAACGGTGCTTATGGTGCTAAGGTAGTGGTAGGCGGAGCAGGCTTTTTGCTGAACAACCAAATGGACGATTTTAGCGCCAAACCCGGCGTGCCTAACCTATATGGTTTGGTAGGCAACGAAGCCAACGCCATTGCACCCAACAAACGCATGTTAAGCTCCATGACACCCACTATTGTTGAGCAAAATGGCAAATTGCGTATGGTACTTGGCACACCCGGCGGTTCAACCATCATTACATCGGTGCTGCAGGTATTGCTAAACGTCGAAGAATTTGGCATGACCATGCAAGAAGCCGTAGATGCACCCCGTTTTCATCATCAGTGGCTGCCCGACCTTGTCTTTATTGAAAAAGATGCTTTAGATACCCCAACCATCAAACAACTACAACAAATGGGGCATACCATAAAAGAACGCCCCCCAATTGGACGCGTAGATGCCATATTGGTGCGCAAAGATGGTAAATTAGCAGGCGGTGCCGATAAACGAGGCGAAGATACCGCCTTGGGATATTAGTGGAGCATTTAATTTATTATACAATGATTTTTTTAAATGGGTTGCTAAACACTATTGCCCAATAACAAAATCAACAATACTATCGCCTTTGGTTTTCCACAATACGCGGTCGGTGGTTTTTATCGAGTCCATAATACCCGCACTTTGATCGTATTTTATAGGTATTATTTTGTTTTGGCTGATTTGATACAGCATAAAATCGCTAATATCAAATATCCCCGACAGGGCAAATATCAAATCATTGTCGCCCACCCATTTAATAAACAACAAATTAGGTTGTTTAAATTCGGTAGGTAGTAACTCTCGCACTGTTTTGCCGTCTTTATCTTTAACCACCAATTTGTGCATGGCTTCGGCAATAACCGAGCCGTCGGGGGCATCGGCTTTGGTCGTATCAATGGTAACACTACTTACGCTATATAATTTGTTAAGCGAGTATTGGGGTGGGTCGCTGCTAGGCAACGCCCTACTAGTAACACCCTTAGCGGGCATAGCTGTGTCGGTGGTGTTGGTATTTTTGCAACCCCAAACCCCCAAAAGCAATAAAAAAAGTGGCAAAATGTGTTTCATAAAAAAAGCTGTTAAAAGTTAGCCAAAAATTACGCGACAAGATACGACATAATAGCTATTTGTTGTACAATATGCCGTATCTTTGCCCCATGATTAGTACAAAAATAATTAACAAGTCCAACAACCCATTACCGCATTATGCCACTATTGGCTCGGCAGGTATGGACGTATATGCTTTTTTAGAGCAACCCATCGAAATTGCTCCTTTCGAGCGCGTATTAGTACCTACTGGTTTGTACATCGAGCTGCCACTAGGCTACGAAGCCCAATTGCGCGCCCGTAGTGGTATAGCCTTAAAAAAAGGGTTGATATTGCCCAATGCACCCGCTACTATCGACTCGGACTATAGGGGCGAAATTAAAGTGATATTAGCCAACATATCTAACCAAACACAAACTGTTGTATCGGGCGAGCGCATTGCCCAAATGATAGTAGCCCGCCACGAACTTGTTACTTGGCAAGTAGGCGACGAACTATCTAGCACCACACGCGATAGCGGCGGTTTTGGCAGTACAGGCATTTAATAGTTATAAATTATTAATTGTAAATTATAAATTATATCTTTGCTACAAAAGGCTTATGCATTAGCTTTTTTTTTATTTTTGCAAGATGTTACATCCGTATCATTTGGGGGCGTAACATCATTTGCCAATGCCACACCATTACTTTTATCAATACATTAGTCAGCACTATTTGTCTGGTTTTTACTCGTTTATCAAAAAAAAATAACAATAAATGAACATAATTATACCAATGGCGGGTCGCGGAACCCGTTTGCGTCCGCATACTATTACTATACCCAAACCATTATTACCCGTAGCCGGTAAACCAATTGTGCAGCGTTTAGTCGAAGATATTGTAAAAACGCTGAACACAAAAATCGAGAACATTGGTTTTATTATCGGTGATTTTGGTGCCGAAACCGAACAACAACTGCTCGAAGTAGCCCGACAAGAAGGTGCGCAAGGACATATTTTTTATCAAACACAACCACTTGGTACGGCACACGCCATACTTTGCGCCGCCGAGATGCTACAAGGCGAAGTAGTAATTGCCTTTGCCGATACCTTGTTTAAAGCCGACTTTGAACTAAATGCCGCCGCCGATGGTATCATTTGGACACACCGCGTTGCCGACCCCTCGAACTTTGGGGTAGTAAAACTAAACGCCCAAAATGTTATCACCGAGTTTGTCGAAAAACCCACCACTTTTGTGTCAGATATGGCAATTATTGGCATTTATTATTTTAAAGACGGAGCCTATTTGCGCAACGAACTACAATACCTTTTAGACAACGACATAAAAGACAAGGGCGAGTATCAGCTAACATCTGCCCTCGAAAATATGAAGCAAAAAGGAACCAACTTTACCATTGCTTCGGTTGCCGAATGGCTCGATTGTGGCAACAAAGATGCAACCATTTATACCAATCAGCGGTTTTAGAATTTTGTAAAGCACGCAACGAACAATTAATTTCGGATTCTGTCGTTATACAAAACGCTGTAATTATTGAACCTTGTTTTATAGCCAGCGATGTAGTACTACACAACTCGGTTGTAGGACCACACGTATCTATAGGTAAGGGTTCAAAAATAGAAAACAGTGTAGTAAGCAACAGTATTATTCAACAAAAAACAACCATCAAAAATAAAGTAATTGCTAACGCCCTTATTGGTAGCCACACTATTGTAAAAGGCAAAGCCGAGGATTACAGCCTTGGTGATTACTCAACATTATCGTAAATGAAAATATATTCGCCGAAAATAGCTCATAAAACTGTCTTTATTGCCCTTTTATCTGTTGCACTTTGCTTAGGTGCAACACAGGATACCTTTGCCCAAAAAAATAAAAAAGGTAAAGATTCTGAAAAAAATAATGGCTCGAAAGATGCTGCCAAAATAAATCAACTATTGTTTGATGCCATTGGCAAAGAAATGAAAAACGATACCGAGGGTGCCATAAGCGCCTATAAATTGGTGCTGCAAACCGACCCCAAAAACGACGCAGCTATGTTTGCTTTGGCAAAAATTTATTTTGAGGCACAAAATGCCGAACAAACGCTATTATATGCCGAACAAGCCGTTACCATAGACTCCAAAAACAAATGGTATTTGGCGCAATATGCCGAGGCATTGGCAGCATCGGATAAGTTTAAAGAAGCAGCCGAAGCTTATAGAAAATTGGTGGCACAAAACCCAAACGATTACGAATATGCCTTTGATTGGGCATACATGCGCATCAAATCGAATGATGTGGAAGGAGCTATTGCCGTATACGACCAAGTAGAAAAAAGTGTAGGCGTGTCGGAAGAAATGACCGTGCAAAAGCAAAAGCTATACATGAAATTGGGTAAAATTGATAAGGCTATTGCCGAACTACAAAAATTAGTAGATAGCGACCCCCAAGAACCCCGATACTACCAACTACTTGCCGAAATGTATCAGGCTAACAACATGAACGATAAGGCAATGGAAGTACTCGAAAAAATGATGACTGTATCGCCCGATAACCCCTACGGAAACCTTGCTCTTGCCGAATATTATCACCAAAAAGGTAATGACGGGCAATATTTTGACATGATAAAAAAGGCATTTATTAACCCCTCGTTGCCTATTAACCTAAAAGCCCAATTAATAAGTGGCTATATAGACCGCAAAGATGCCAGCCCCCAAATTGCCGAATTAATACAAATTATAACCGATACACACCCCAAAGAATCGTTAAGTTACGTACTTTCGGGCGATTATTTGTATGCCGTACAAGGCAAAAAACAAGAATCCCTCAACCAGTTTCGTAAAGCAGCACAAATTGACGGCAACCGATACGAAGTGTGGGAACGAATAATGGAAATAGAAGTTGACCTAGCAGATTTTCAAAATTTACTCAAAGATAGTCAAACTATCTCCGAACTTTTCCCAAACGAACCCATACCGTTCTTTTACAATGGGCTTGCCAACAACCGGCTAAACAAACACGAAGCAGCAGTTAAATCGCTGAAAAAAGCAGCTATGATGGCTGTAGGTAAAAAAGATTTTTTGGTGCAAATTTATACCTTAATGGGCGATTCGTACAACGAAATACAAGAATACACCAAATCGGACGAAAGCTACGAAAAAGCCCTTGCACTAAACCCCAACAGCGCAACGGTGCTTAACAACTATGCCTATTTTTTGTCGCTGCGCAACGATAAACTCGACAAAGCCTCCGAAATGGCAGCCAAAGCTAACCAAATAGAGCCTAACCAATCATCGTATCAAGATACCTACGCATGGATATTATACGCCCAAAAAAAATATACCGATGCCCGCCTATGGATAGAAAAAGCCATAACTAATGGCGGCGCAAAAAGTGGAACTATAATAGAACACTACGGCGATATTTTATACCAACTAAACGAAACCGATAAAGCCGTAGAGCAATGGCAAAAAGCCAAAACACTAGGCGATACATCGGACAAAATAGACGCAAAGATAAAAAATAAAAAACTGTAGCTGTTTTTGCACCTATTTCTATGGTAGATTATCACGAGTTTATCAACTCCGATAATCCAGAAGAAATTATATTTGCTATTTGGGGCAACTTTGGGGGCGAACAAGCAGAAACAGTTGTTGCCGAAATAATAGACCATTTGGGCGAAAAAGCAGATGGTTTAGCCTTGCAAAAATTTGTTACTCAACTACGCATCTTATCAAATTTACGTAAACTTCAACCAACAGTAGATATAATTATGGAACACCTATCAACCTATTTCGAAATAGAAAAAGATTGGTTCTACATCAAAGGACAGCGCGACGCAGAACAAAAACTTCGCGAAGAACAGCAAAAAATAGTTGCCAAGTTGATATTAAACACTGACTTGACAGATGAATTGATAGCTAATATCACCACTTGCACACTTGAGGTAGTGCAAAATTTGCGCGAAAAACTTAACAAAAAATAACTGACGTTGCGGGGACACGAGAAAATAGGACCGGAAAATAATCCAAATTTGGGGCAGTAGTCAACAAATGCCCTTTTATCACCCAAACCCACCATCTACCAACCCCAAACAAACAAAATGCTTTATCCTATCTCTAAAAATAAAATTGTTACTTTGTTTGTTTTTTTATTGCTGATAACTAGCTGCAAAAAAAAGGACAAAGAAAAAGAAAATACCACAACAAACCCAACCACCGAAACCGCCCCACCGGCGGTAACACAGCCTGCGGGCTTTACCAATACTGCAGCACTTGCTGTTTTTAACCAATTAAATGCCACAGAACTGCTCCCTCGCACCTTGTCGGCACGCACAAACGTGCATTTTATTGGTGGTGGATTTGACCAATCGTTGGGAGCCGACCTACGCCTACAAACCAATAAAGCCCTATGGGTATCGCTATACACCGATTTTGGCATAAAAATAGAAGTAGCCCGCGCCCTAATTACACCCGACTCGGTGAAAGTAGTTAATCGGTTTCAAAAACAATACACCTCCGAAAACATACAATACCTTCAAAATTTAGTAGGCTACCCGCTTACCTTTGTTGATTTGCAAGCCATTGTGCTTGGGCATAGGCTAAACAAACCTACCCCCACCGACACACTACACCTCGAAACAACCGACAAAGGCGAATACCACCTATGGCATCAAACCAATAACCTAAAAACCGACAACTACACCACCACAGGCAACCCTCAATTGTTGCGTATAGCCATCGACGATTTATTCAACGACCGCCAAATGAACCTACAACTGTCGGATTATACCACCATAGACCAAAAACCCTTCGCCCAAAAACGCCAAATATCGTTCGACAATAACCAAAAAAAATACAACGCCACCTTGCAGTTAAACGATATCGAAACAAATAAATCAGTCGAAATGTCATTTTCTGTACCAAAAAGTTATGCACGTGTCAAATAAATCTGCCATTTGTTTGGTCAAATGCCTAAGCGTGCTACTTTTTTGTTGTGGCACGATTTTTCCTGTATCTTTATACGCCCAAAAAGCCAAACGACAACAGCTTGACCAAGAAAAAAAATCGTTGTACAAAGAAGTAGCTACTGCCCAAAAACTACTACAGGCAACGCAGCGCAATAAAGCCGCCTCGACCGAAGGATTACTCATCTTACAACGACAAATAGGTAGTCGCGAAAGTATTATTGGCAATATCGAACAAGAAATAACTTTGTTAGATATTAGTATTACCAATACTACACAAAAAATAGACTCGCTCGACCGAACCTTAAAAATATTAAAAGAAGAGTATGCCGATATGGTGCGCCAAGCCTATCTAACCGAAAGTACCTATAACCGATTAATGTTTTTATTTTCGGCAAAAGATGTGAACGATGCTTATAAACGAATAAAATACATGGAGTACTACCGCGACCATCGTAAAAAACAACTGTCGCTTATCACCTCCTCGCAACAATTGTTGATAAACCAATTGACATCGTTTAAAACCGAAAAAAACGAACAGAGCCAACTACTAGGCGATGCCGTAAAAGAACGGGGCTTGTTAGAGAAAGAAAAAAAAGTAAAAACAAGCATGGTTGTGCAATTGCGTAGCACCGAAAAACAACTGAAACAAAAAATAAACACCCAACAAACCGCCCTCGAAAACCTCAACGACCAAATACGCGAACTAATTAGAGCCGAAAATCCTACGCCCAAATCTAACTCTTCGTTGCACGATACTAAACTAAAATTAACCCCGCAGGCAGGCAAATTATCGGCAGAGTTTGCCCAAAACAAAGGTAAATTACCATGGCCCGTTACCGAAGGTATCATAACCGAGCATTTTGGCACAAATCCCCACCCTTTGTTGCCCAACATAGAAATTAACAACAACGGCATTAACATAGCCACCCCCGAAGGCAGTAGCGTAGATGCCATTTTCAACGGCACCGTATCTAACATACTTTATAACCCCAGTTTTCAATGGGCAGTTATTGTTAACCATGGCGAGTATTATACCGTTTATGCACATTTAGGCGTGGTAGATGTAGCAAAAGGCGATAAACTAATTGCCCAACAAAGCATAGGAACAGTTTACACCGATTTCGACGAAAATAAAACAACCGTACACCTCGAAATATGGGATGGTAACACCAAATTAAACCCTGCCCGCTGGTTAGCCCGAAAATAAACCTTTTTGTGCCTAAATTGTTGTATCTTTGCAGCCCCAAACAAGTGTGCTATCTTTGACCATAAAAAAACAAACCAAATCTCAAAATAAAAAAAATCTTAAACAATGCAAACTATACTTCTATTCTCAATGCCCGGTGGTGGCGAGTGGATTATTATCCTGATGGTAGCTTTGTTGCTTTTTGGCGGCAAAAAAATTCCTGAATTGGCACGCGGCATTGGTCGTGGCATACGCGAATTTAACGATGCACGTGGCAATATCGAAAAAGAAATTCAAGGAGCCATAAAAGAAGAAGACAAAAATACAGCCAAATAACTAAACAACCAAAGTTTAGATACCCCGCTAAACGCCTAATAGTATTTGCCTAAAACAAATGCTATTGGGCGTTTATTGCATGTTATTAAAAAATAACTCACCTGCTTAACGTCAAATAGTTTTGAGAAAATAATGAATCTATCCCAAATAGCTATCCGATAATAAATAACCAAATAATTAATAATAAATTGAGTTGTTGCCACCAAAGCACAGTAATTGCATAATACTCGGATAGCTACGATAGCAAAGCATTAAAATTCTCAAAAAAAACACCTACTTTTGCACCTAAATCACAATAACACGAAACATTAATACCACTAAATAAATAAAAACTTTTTTAACCCAAAGCGGCATCATCAACCAACCATTAATTTTCGTTCTTCCAAAAATATAAATCATTATCTTTTTATGAAATTTGGCACCAAAGCTATACACGCAGGCGTTCATCCCGACCCCTCGACAGGGGCAATCATGACACCCATCTATCAAACATCGACCTATGTGCAAGACGAACCGGGCGTACACAAAGGCTACGAGTACGGACGCACCCAAAACCCCACTCGCAACGCCCTACAAAATAACCTTGCCGCCCTCGAAAACGGACGCTTTGGCGTATGCTTTGCCAGCGGCTTGGCTGCCACCGATGCCATTATGCGCCTACTACAACCCGGCGACGAAGTAATAGCCTCGAACGACCTATACGGTGGCACTTACCGCCTTTTTACCCGCGTATGGGCAACTTATGGCATAAAATTTCATTTTGTACCTATGCAAGATGCCGCCTTAGTAGAACAATGCGTAAATGCCAACACCCGCCTTATTTGGGTAGAAACACCCACCAACCCCATGCTAAATATTGTGGATATTGCCGCCATGAGCGATATTGCCACACGTCACCAACTAAAATTAGCCGTTGATAACACCTTTGCATCGCCTTACCTACAAAACCCACTCGATTTGGGCGCACATTTGGTGGTTCATTCGGCAACCAAATACATCAACGGACACTCTGATGTAATAATGGGCGCCATAATTTGCAACGACAGTGACATACACGACCAACTCAAGTTTTACCAAAACGCCGTAGGTGCAGTGCCAGGTCCGCAAGATTGCTTTTTGTGTCTGCGCGGTATTAAAACCCTACACCTGCGCATGGAACAACACTGCAACAACGCCGAAAAAATAGCCGCTTTTTTGCTCACCCACCCATTGGTTGGCAAAGTTAATTTTCCGGGCTTTACCGACCACCCCGGACACGCAGTTGCAGCCCGACAAATGCGCCGCTTTGGGGCAATGTTGTCGTTTTCGCTCAAAGAAGACAGTTTAGAAAAAGCCGTAAAGGTAATGTCGGCAACCAAATTATTTTCGTTGGCAGAGTCGTTGGGTGGTGTAGAGTCGCTCATCGGGCATCCTGCCAGCATGACGCACGCCTCTATACCCATCGAAGAACGCCGCAAAACAGGTGTTTTAGACTCGCTCATTAGGCTAAGTATTGGCATAGAAGATGCCGAAGACCTTATCGAAGATTTGAAACAAGCCTTAGAATGTAGTAGATAATCCACCCCAAAACTCGGTAATTTAGCTTAAATTGCCGAGTTTTTTTTCGCAATTTTCTGTTTTGCTTCCTTTATGCGGATATTTCAATGTTTGCTTTAATCTGGCAGCGACAATACTTGCATATATATAGTTTGATGTTAGTACATTGCCGCTACTAGGTATTTAACAATACAGCGTAACTTTAAATAACCCCAAAACCCACTGTCGGCATATAGTTTTTGTATTTGTCGCTAATTTATGCTATTTTTGCATCGAATTTAGACAGCAATACACTATTGTAGCTTAGTTATAAAGTATTTAAAAAATACTATAAATTAAGCAATAAACTATTGCCACAAATAGTAGTCTAATTGGCAAAAATTAAACAAAAATGCTACATTTGTGTGTAATGACTTGCCAATAACAATCAAAACAAACAAAAAAACACCATGCAAATAAAAGCAAACTTAGTAGATATATTGCAGCAAAAAATTTATGCTGCCCAAATTACTGTTCAAAACCAACGCATTACCGCCATAGAACCCATCAACGAGCAAGTAAACAATTATATTTTACCAGGTTTTATTGATGCCCATGTACATGTAGAAAGCTCGATGTTGATACCCACCGAGTTTGCTCGGCTGTCGGTGGTGCATGGTACGGTAGCTACCGTATCCGACCCGCACGAAATTGGCAATGTATTAGGCATAAAAGGCGTTGAATATATGTTGGACAATGCCGCCAAAACACCTTTTAAGATTTGCTTTGGCGCGCCCTCGTGCGTGCCTGCCACCGATTTCGAAACCGCTGGAGCAACCATTACACCCGCCGAAATCGAAATTTTACTCCAAAAACCGCAAATAGGCTACCTATCCGAAATGATGAACTACCCAGGTGTGTTGTACAACGACCCCATCGTTCACCAAAAATTAGCCATTGCCAAACGCCTAAACAAACCCATTGATGGGCATGCACCCGGGCTAATGGGCGAACAAGCACGCCAATATATTAGCGCAGGCATATCAACCGACCACGAATGCTTTACCGAAGCCGAAGCCCTAAACAAACTAAACTACGGCATGAAAATTTTGGTGCGCGAAGGCAGCGCCGCCAAAAATTTTGAAGCATTAGCCCCATTATTACACCAACATTGGCAAATGATGATGTTTTGCTCGGATGATAAACACCCCGACGACCTTATACACGGACACATTAACCTACTAGTAAAACGAGCATTAGCCAAAGGCGTTGACCTTTTTAAAGTACTAAATGTAGCCTGTTTAAACGCCATAACACACTATAAACTAGATGTTGGACGTTTACAACTTGGCGATTGGGCAGATTTTATTGTGGTGGATAATCTATCGGACTTTAATGTACTCGAAACCTATATAAACGGACAATTGGTTGCCCAAAATGGACAAACCCTGCTGCCGTCGGTTGCCGAAGCACCTATTAATCATTTTAACATTAACCACAAACAACCTTCTGATTTTGCTTTAAAAGCCACCCATACACACATTAGGGTTATTGAGGCAATAGATGGCGAAATTGTTACCAAAGCCAGCACCGCCGCCGCTTATATCGTTGATGGATACGCCCTAAGCGATGTGCCAAACGACATACTTAAAATAACGGTGGTTAATCGCTACCAAAACGCACCGCCCGCTGTAGCATTTATCAAAAACTTTGGTTTGCAACGCGGCGCCATTGCATCAACGGTTGCCCACGACTCGCACAATATTATTGCCGTTGGCGTTGATGACCAAAGCATTTGCCAAGCCGTTAACTTATTGGTAGATGCCCAAGGCGGTGTTGCCGCCTTTGATGGGCAAACAGGTTTGGTGCTGCCGCTGCCCGTTGCTGGCTTAATGACCAACATAGACGGCTACCAAGCCGCCCATTTATATGCCGCCATAGATGCCATGGCAAAACAAATGGGAGCTAAACTAAAAGCCCCTTATATGGCACTTTCATTTATGGCACTATTAGTTATCCCATCGTTAAAACTAAGCGACAAAGGACTGTTTGATGGCACGCGTTTTGCATTTGAAGATTTGTTTGTTAATGCCTAAATTAACATTATCCCAAATAAAACAATTATTTACAGACAAGTAAGTAATAGTAAATAAAAAATATTAAACACCAATAAAATCATGAGAAGTTTACTCGCAATTATTGCTTTGTTTATTTGCCTAACAAATAGTGTTTATGCACAAAATTATTTTATTGATGAGTCGGATGTCGACTCATCGTTTATGGCATTTAAAATACAGCTTGGTAAAGCACTTAACACCCACGACACCACCGCTTTGTTTGCTATGTTACATTATACTATAGCCGAAAGCCCCGAAGGTTGCGGACTAAACGGCTCGAAAGAATGTTTTATTGAACAAATGGGCTTTAGAAATGCCGATGGCGGCGAAACCTTTTGGAAACAAGCAACCCAGTTGTTTAGAATGGGTTTTACAAAACAAGAGTACCTATCGGGCGAGACCGGAAAAACCGCCTATATATTTACCGCACCCAGTTTTAAAACACAAGGTATTAACAACAACACCAACTTATTAGTTATTGGCGAAAATATAAACATTAGAGAAAAACCTAGCTTTAATGGTAAAATTTTGGCAAAGGTAAGCTACAAAAAATACAAGTTTAATAACCCACAAATAAAACCTACACGTGCCACTAAATTGTACAACGGAGGCATACATTGGGTAGAGTTAGCATTAAGTAAATCAATGGTGGGTTATGTTGCACAATCGTTTACATCGCTGGCATTAGACCGAGAATTAAGCTGCAAGAAAATTGCTGGCGAATGGAAAATTACTGCTTACAAAAAAACAATGCAATTTTATGGAGCAGATAATACCAAAGAAGAACCCGAACCAGACGAATATTGATAAATATAAACCAACAGCGGGCGGATAATGGCAAATTATCAGCCCGCTGTTGGTTTTTTTGTTGAGATAAAAAAAGCATTTTTTTTCAAAAAAACGGACATTTTTATGTAACCTTTGGGTACTTATAGCGTCTACATGGGGTAAGCAGCGGCAAATAAGGGCATTTAATTGTTTTTTTTGAAAAAAAATGAAAAAAA
Organism: Sphingobacteriales bacterium; assembly: GCA_016718845.1. Taxonomy (GTDB): domain Bacteria; phylum Bacteroidota; class Bacteroidia; order Chitinophagales; family UBA2359; genus JAEUUX01. The sequence goes on along the minus strand of JADKCK010000007.1, from coordinate 37,581 downwards.
AACGAAAAAAAATGCAAAAAAGTTTGGAAATCCAAAAAATAGCCGTACCTTTGCACCATGAAACAGATAGTACTACATAATTTTAATATGTAGGAACCACAAAAACACTCACTACCACTATTCACTTAACGCTAAAACGATACCCTATCGTCTTACACCTCTACCTTTCTTTTTAGTTCTTTACCAGTTCTTATCTTACCATTTCATCATTCTTTTACAAGTTGGTTGAAAACTGCCGTAGGTGGTTTTCGGAAATGCTGTTACCCGTTCGTACTTGTTACGAATGAGGTGACTGTCTTTTTATTTTCACGACAAAAACAATTGCTTTGCCTTTTTTAAAAGCAACCTTGTTTTTGAGGCATATTTTTGTGCCTAAAAGAAATTTTTTTTCAAACAATATTTTCACATAGAATTCATAACACTAACAATATCAACACAATAAATAACATGAAAAAGTTAATTTTATTTTTCGCCGTAATTTTCGCAGCCTCTACCACTTTATTTGCTCAAGAAGGTGGTGTTATCGAAACACCCGAAGTTGTAGCACCAAGCATCAACGTACAAAGAAATACCGTTTTTGTTGAAGTAGGACACAACGGTTCATTATATAGCCTCAATTTCGACCGCATTTTATTAGGCACAGGTAATTTTAAACTAGCTACTCGTGCGGGTTTAGGTATCAATTCAAACGCTTTTTCGGGCGACATTGACCCTTCTCTTAGCCTTGAAGCAGACGGCTTGTGGGGTAAAAATAGCCACTACCTCGAAACAGGTTTGGGCGTATTAACAGGCTTTGGCTTTGAACAAACCGTAGCATCTACCGTTAGCGAAAGCGAAAACGGAACTAAAGTAGTAAAATATACTCCGGCAAAAGAATATAACACCCTTAACCTATTAGGTCGTATCGGTTATCGTTACCAAAACCCTAACGGCGGTTTGTTTTTCCGTGCTAGTGTTATGCCTTTGGCAACGGTATATAGCAAAACAGGCAAAAACAGCATCAACTTAGCAGGTGCAGTTGGCTTGGGCTATACTTTCAAAACAAAAAGCAAAACGGTTCCTGCTGTTACTTTCGAATAATAATAAATAAAAAACAAACTAATTTAAAACCAAAACTAAAATCCCTAGCAAGATTTACTATAAAAAAATGTTTGTTCGTTCAAGGTGGTTTTAAAGGTATGTATAAGAACAGCATCTCTTCGGGGGTGCTGTTTCTTTTTTGTCTCAAATTTGATATTGCCATTAAAAAGAGCCTGCAGGCTTTCCGCTACACGCTTTTGGCTACAAGCTACAGGCTGATTGTGTGCCTGTACTTACCTTGCTAAGGGGGTGCCACCAACTTGTCGGGTTAGGGAGTGCCAATCATCACCCCCTAAAAAAAACTATTCCGCGTCAAGCGGGGCTGGCGCAAACCATTTGTATGCGGGTATAGTATTTATGTTACGGCAACATCCCCACATCACAACATCCCCACATCCCCACATCCCCACATCACAACATCCCCACATCACAACATCCCCACATTGCAAATTCCTCCAAAAACGCCCATAAACGAGCTGTTTTTTTTGTTTTACAGCTCCAAACTGCCCTTATCAAAAACTTTAGCTCGGTTTTGTAGTGCAAACAAACTAAAAAACTTAATTTTGCAGCGTAAAAGGCAAGTTTCATTGGCTTGCCATTTTTATTCTTATTCATTCTCTCTGTAAGCATTAAAATATGGTGTAAATAGAGAAAAATCCAGCTTTTATAAGTTTGGATACTAACAAAACTTACCCCTAACAATGGAAGTAGTATTGCCTATATACGAACAATTATTGCAAAAAAAAGCCAAATTAGCCGTTATCGGCTTGGGCTATGTGGGCTTGCCTATTGCCCTTGAGTTTGCCAAACACTTGTCGGTAATTGGTTTTGACATTAGCCAAACCCGAGTAGAAATGATGCAAAACCGCCAAGACCCCAGCAAAGAACTGCCCGAAAGTGCCTTTGATGGTGTAGATATCCAATTTACCACCTCGTTGGATACCCTTGCCCAAGCCTCGTTTTTTGTGGTAGCCGTACCAACGCCCGTCGACGAGCACAAAGTACCCAACTTAACGCCCGTGTTGAGTGCCTCGGTGTCGGTGGGCAAAGTACTAAAAAAAGGGGGATATGTAGTCTTCGAATCAACGGTATACCCAGGCTGCACCGAAGAAGATTGCTTACCTTTGCTCGAAAAATACTCGGGCTTAAAAGCAGGAAACGACTTTAAGCTAGGCTACTCGCCCGAGCGCATCAACCCCGGCGACAAAGAACACACCATTACCAGTATCATAAAAGTAGTGTCGGGCTGCGATGCCGAGGCATTAGAGCAAATAGCAAAAGTGTACGAAATTATTGTAAAAGCAGGCGTACACAAAGCACCCACCATTAAGGTTGCCGAAGCTGCCAAAATTATCGAAAACACACAGCGCGACCTAAATATTGCACTAATGAACGAGTTAGCCCTTATTTTTGACCGTATGCACATTAACACCCTTGATGTGCTGGCTGCCGCCCGAACTAAATGGAACTTTTTGCCTTTTTATCCAGGCTTGGTAGGTGGACATTGCATTGGCGTAGACCCCTATTATCTAACCTACAAATCAACAGAGTTAGGCTACAAACCCGAAGTTATTTTAAGCGGACGCAACGTAAACGATTATATGGCATCGTATATAGCCAAACGAGCCACCCAAATGATGATACGCGCAGGTAAAAACCCAAGCCAAGCACGCGTTTTGGTGATGGGCATTACCTTTAAAGAAAACGTAAGCGACATCCGAAACTCGAAAATTGTTGATTTGGTACGCGACCTAGCAGGCTACTCGGTTAATATAGACATTGTAGACCCCTACGCATCAAACGAAGAATTTACACACGAATACGGATTAAGCCTAACCAACCAAATTGGCAACAACTACGATTGTGTAATTGTGGCAGTTAATCATCATGCCTACTGCCACCTCGACGAGGCTTATTTTGAGCAAATTACCAACCCAAATGCCATTTTGATAGATGTTAAAGGTATCTACAATAAAAAAATAACCCGACTAACCTACTGGACCTTGTAAAACATAAATCGCACCCAAACTTCATCTCATAATCAACAATTAATACGCCCTTGCGCCGCCCCGCTTGACGCGGAATATGTCTTTTTTGGGGGTGATGATTGGTTTACCCTATTTGCACAGCCTTTGGCACCCCCGAAGCATGGCAAGCCCAATAATACGCCCTAATACCAACCCCAAAACCAACAACTTACAAAATAATACCCATTCTCGCATCAAAGTTGTATCTTTGCCCCATGAATTACCTTTTGGCAGAAAACCTCTCGAAAACATACGGCGAACGTACCCTTTTTGCAGGCATTAACCTAAGCATTAATAAAGGACAAAAAATTGGACTGATTGCCCGCAATGGCTCGGGCAAAACCACTTTACTCAGCATTTTGGTAGGTTTAGATAAATCGGATTTGGGCGGCAGTGTACGCATTGCCCGCGATATTACCGTTGGGTATTTACCCCAAAACCCCGAACTAAACGACCAAGACACCGTCCTTCAAGCCGTTTTTAATACTAATACGCCCGCTTTAATTGCCATTAGGCAATACGAAGATGCCCTTTTGCACCACGAAGCACAAAATACCGACAGTACCCAAAAGGCACTATCGGTAGCTATGGAGCGCGTACAAACCCTTGATGCCTGGGACGCCGAAGCACAAGTAAAAGAGGTGCTGATGCGCTTTAACCTCAAAAAATTAGACCAGCGCATCGGCGAACTATCGGGCGGCGACCGCAAACGGGTGGCACTTGCCAGCATCATTATTCAACAACCCGACCTGCTTGTACTCGACGAACCCACCAATCACCTCGACTTATCCATCATCGAATGGCTCGAAGAGTATTTGGCAAAACCCAATATTACCCTGCTGTTAGTTACCCACGACCGCTATTTCTTAGACCGCGTTACCGAAGAAATTATTGAACTTGACCGCAGCGACCTACAACGATACCGAGGCAACTATAGCTACTATTTAGAAAAAAAAGTAGACCTAACTTTTAACCTAAAACAAGAAACCGAAAAAGCACAAAAATTAATGAAAAGAGAATTGGACTGGATACGCACGCAACCCAAAGCACGTACCACCAAATCTAAATCGAGAATTGATGCTTTTGAAGAAATAAAAACCCGGGCATCGGTAAAAATAAACGACGAAAACCTAGGTTTTGAAGGTATAAAAATGGAGCGCATTGGCGGCAAAGTAGTCGAAATGTTTAATGTAGATAAGGCTTATGGCAACTTCTGTATCTTAAAAGATTTTACCTACCTATTTAAACGCAACGACCGCATTGGCATTGTAGGCAACAATGGCGTAGGTAAAAGTACGCTAGTGAACCTAATTACCGGACGCGAAAAACCCGACAGCGGAACCATAACCATTGGCAAAACAGTACAGTTTGGCTACTACACACAATCGGGCTTAGACGTTAGCACCGACCACAAAGTAATTGACGTAATACGCGAAATTGCCGAAGTATTGCCCCTCGAAAAAGGCAAATATCTAACCGCTCCGCAATTGCTCAACTTTTTCCAGTTTCCGTATCATCAACACGAAGCCTACATTAGCACCCTAAGCGGTGGCGAACAACGCCGCCTGCACCTATTAACCGTGCTGATGCGTAACCCCAACTTTTTGATACTCGACGAGCCAACCAACGACCTTGATTTGCTTACCCTAAATGTACTCGAAGATTTTTTGCAACATTTTCAGGGCTGTTTAATCATCGTATCGCACGACCGCTATTTTATGGACAAACTGGTTGACCATGTATTTGTTTTTGAAGGAAACGGCAAACTGCGCGATTTTCCCGGTCACTACTCGCACTACCGCGCCGCCCGCGAATACGAAGACCAACGCGAACGCGAACGCCGCGAACTAATACGCCTTGCATCGGTACCCGAACCTGTTGTAAAAGCAACTACCGAAAAACGCAAACTATCCTTCAACGAACAACGCGAATACACCAAACTAGAAACCGACATAGCCGCACTAGAACAAGAGAAAACTATTTTGGAAGAACGACTTACAGCAGGTATCAGCAACCACACCCAGCTAATGCAAGTATCGGCACGCATCGGCGAAATTGTACAACTAATAGACACCAAAACCGACCGTTGGCTTGAACTAAGCGAATATGTTTAGATAAATTAGGTAGCCCCGATTGTATCGGTCAATTTTGGCTTGCTTGTCAAAGTTTTGCGGTATTACCATTTATTACTTCAACATCATCTATCACCCAAAAAAAATACACCACAATACCATACCCTAAGCCGCGCATTAAACAAAACAAAGCCAAATAGTTAACAAACTCGAACAATTTAGCCCATTAAAGTGTTAACACATTAACCTAAAACCAAAAAACATGAAAAAACTACTGTCCATAGCAGCATTGTTGCTGCTTGTGTTGTCGTTTAGCGCCTGTAAAGACGACCCCGAAAACTTAGACCAAAACCTGACTTTTAAATTTTCGCCCAAAATGGGCAGCCAGCCTTTTGCACTTGAGCAAATCTACACCAACAGTTTTGGACAACGGTATAGGGTAGACAAAATAGCTTTTTATGTAGATAACATAAAGCTAGTTAATGCCAACGGCACCGAAGAAACTATCAAAAACATAGATTTTATAGACTTTGCCAATTTAAAAGAGACCAAACTAAAACTGCCCGCAGGTAATTATACCGCCATTAAATTTGGTTTAGGTTTAGATGTTGCTAACAACAACATAGACCCCACCATTGGCACAGGTGTATTAGGTTTTGAATACGACGAATATTGGTGGTCGTGGGCAAGCAAACACATTTTTACTAAAATTGAGGGCGATGTAGAAACCGTACCCAATAGCAATAATTTTAACGAGGGTTTTGTGTACCATTTAGGTTTAGATGAGCTATACCAAACCGTTACTATTGAGCGAAATATTGCCCTTACCGACACCGAACTAAGCACCGTAGAGGTAGCCATAAACGTACAAAAACTGTTTGATGGCAACACCAATCAGCTAAACTTACTAACCGAAAACAACACCCAAACTTTTGACAATATGCCACTTGCCCTAAAAGTTAGAGATAACTTGGCAGCTTGTTTAGAGTAGTGGTAATAACAATAATACCCTTTGCTCAACATATATTGAGTAAAGGGTATATTTTATTTGCAAAAAACAACTTTTTCATAATTTTAAGCCCAAGAAATGTTGAAATAAAAAATATCTTCCAAACCAACCTAAATACAGATAATGTTAACCAAACGATTTAACTTTGCCACTTTAGTGCTAACATCTGCGGTGTGTAGTGCATTGGCAATTATGGCGGTTTCTTTCAGAGACAAACAATACGTACAAAACGAACAAGCACCACAAGCTATAACAGCACTGTCTGTACCTTCGTGCCAAACAGTAACACACCGCTTAGACGGATACCAATTTATAAAACCATTGCTGTACAACGACCAAACTTGCGAGTCGGGCAATTATGATGCGTTAAAAGCAAATATCGAAAATGCAATAAGCCAGTATAAACAAGCCGGAAATGCGGATAATGTGTCGGTGTATTTAAAACTATTGACTACCCGCGACTATATTGGCATCAACGAAAACGAAATGTATCATCCGGCTTCGCTCATTAAGCTTCCGATACTAATTACTTATTTAAAAATGGAAGAAAAAAATCCTGGAATTTTAAATAAAAAATTAGTGTTTACCTTACCTAAAGGCGGAGTGCCTCAGCAAACCTATAATACCCACCAAATAGAGCCCGGAAAAAGCTATCCAATAAAAGAGTTACTCAAATATATGGTTGCTTATTCGGATAATAACGCAACCTATGTATTGAACAATAATGTTGATTTAGAAATATTCAAAAAAATGTTTTCCGATTTTGGTTTGGTAGTTCCTGATGTGCATGATATGAATTACCAAATCTCGGCAAAAGATTATTCTATATTTTTAAATATTATTTATAATGCAGGTTATTTAAGCATTCCTCATTGCGAATTTGCTGCCGAAATTTTAAGCGAATGCGATTTTAAATCTGGCATTGAAAGTAGTTTACCCCAAAACGTTAAACTGGTACACAAATTTGGAGAATGGGGTGTAGCAAACAATCCTAACATTCATCAATTATCAGAGTCTGGGATTGTTTATTTAGATAATTTGCCTTACATACTTACCGTAATGACCCAAGGAAAAGATGTAAAAAGACTACCCGAAGTAATAAGTGAAATTTCGAGCATAATTTATAATACTTTAAAAGGCGAAAAAGTGTTATCTTAGCAATATTAAACGATAAGGGTTTAGTTGCAAGTATTTGACAAAATAAAAACAGCAAACACGGTGCTTTTATCAAGCAACGGTTTGCTGTGCGAGTAGTGCTAATATTTTTCCTTAATTATATATGTTTCTATCTATTTGTTTCTAAGACATTGAATGTACTGGTCGTATAATTAGCCTTAGAACTAGGGACAGAATCTACCTTTTTAAACAAAGTACCTTTGCTTGATTTGTTGATTACGAAATACACTTTATTGTTTTCGCATTGCAAGTGCATTACAGCATAGCCCACTTGTTTAATTTCGCCTACTACATCTCGGCTAGTAGGTTTTTGATTTTCGTCTAAGTTAATAGCCGTTAGGCTTACACTTTGCGGGTCGCAGTCGTAAATATCGGCTTGATAATTAAAAAACTTTTGCAATTTTGTAATATCTTCGTTGCTTAGTTGTGTCAAATTGTTGTTAATGTCGGATATTTGAAATACAAACTCTACCTTTGGTTTGTTGCCCGATGTATTTGGTTGAGCATCTGTTGTTGTTGCATTGCCTATCAAATAAAGCATTAGGCTAGTAATGTACAATGTGTTTTTTTCATTTTTAAAGATTAAGTTAGTTGTTGAGTGTATGGAAGTATCATACAATAGCCAACAACTATGCCAACCTTTAGCCTTTTAATGTTTATCCCCAAATGCTAGCCTAGTATATAGCAATGATACTTTTGCAAAATAGTCATGCATATTAAACCTAGTTACACTATCTAACCTGCTGATAATCAGGCAACTATCTACTTAACTACTCTAAATTTAGCCATTTTTTTTGAGCAAATTTACATTTTAAAGCAAGCAAGCCTGTAACGTTTTTTGTGCATCAACGTATGTAATCTGACTTTTTTGTGACAATATTAGTATATAAAAAAGCTACTGTACTCAAAAGCAAACCGAGTGTACGAACTTTGGCACACTTATCTGGATTTAGTTACAAGATTAATTGTTCAAAAAAAAGCTCATATTCGGTAATAGTCCTTTCAATCGAAAATTCGTCTTGAACGGCTTTATATCCGGCGGCAATTAGCTCTTGTCGGCGCTTGTTGTCAAACAAAGCTATCCGTAATTTATCGGCTAATTGGGCTATGTTGTTATTGTCAAAAAGCAAGCCATTTTTTTCGTTGCTGCCAATTACATCAATAATGCCTTGTGCGCGTGTGCCAACAACTGGCACGCCCATACCCATTGCCTCTATAAGCGTTAGCCCAAAGCCATCCATGGTAGAGGGTAGCACATTTACCGAGCAAAGGGCATAATAGTTTAATACCTCGTTTGTCGGAACCATACCTGCATAAATAATGGTATTTTTAAGCGATAGTTGTTTTGCGGTTTCGTCTAAACAATGTGGCTCAATACCCACAAAAAGCACTTTTATGTTGTCGGGCAACAAAGCAAGGGCTTGCAACAATTGCTCTTGTTTTTTGCGCCGCGAGATACATCCTACTACCACATCATCAGCCAATAAATTATATTTACTACGCAACAAGGCTATAGTTGTTGGATTGCTTTGCTCAACAAAACGCTTGGTATCCATGCCATTTAATATTACATGTAGATGATTGGGTGGAAACCCGCGACTAATAAAATCTTGTTTTAACTGATGGCTAACAGTTACAATGGCATCGGTGCCACGCACATAAAACTGGTTTTGTAGCCAACCGCCCACACTCTCCGATTTTTGTCGGCGTGTATGTACCAATTTAACAGGCAATTTATACCACCATCGAGCCAATATAGACAGATACCTGTCTTTACTCGATTGGGCATTGATAATTTGTATGTCGTATTGCTGCACAATATCCCGAATATGCCGCATACATTGACGATCAATTTTTGACCTAAACGTCATCGGAATTGCCACCGCTTGCGTATCTGCCAGCAAACTAAACAACAACGATTGCTCGCGACACCCTACATAAACCCTATGCCCGCGCGCCGCCAAACCCGCCGCCAAATAGCAAATAGAGTTAGTTGCACCTGCCATATCGCCCTGATAAGTAAGAAAAAGTATGTTCATAAAGGTAAAAATACCATTTAAAGACGCAATTTTGTTTTTTTTTTGCTACAAAAACAAATTTTGTCGAAAATAATTGCAAACAACGGCAAATAGGTGTTAATTTTGTGCGCCAATTTCAACACAGCTATTGCAACAACACAAATGCTATTGTAAGGGCTTGTTACTAAACCTAACAACCTTATAATGTAACGCAAAGTTACCATTATTTTGCCGAAAAACAATAGCCAAGTAGTTACTACTTATACATATAACCGCTAGACGATGAAAGACAAGATTGTATTTTGGGGCGCCGATGAAAAAGACAACGACATATTAGTTGCATTGCGCCTGCGTGCCAACGACAACCGAGTAGACCTTTGGGCTTTTCCGAAAGATAAACACAACGAAGCATTTTTTGATAAAATGTTTCAGAACTGGAACGACCTTAACCCCGACGAGTTCGAGCAGCCCTTTACGTACATCGAACAAAACATGTCGCAACCCAGTTTGTTGCCCGACAATATCCGCACCAAAAATGCCGATATTATAGCCCGTACCGAAAAAGAATGGTACGTGCATATACTTTCGATGAAACTAGCCGAGCAATTAGAAAATGAAATTGGCGAATTGCAAGCAGGCATAGATGCAAATAATGAGTATAACCAAAAACTTTGGGACCAAACTGTTATGTTTTGGAACAGAGTCGGGCTGCATTTTCAATCGCGCGACCTAAACCGAGACCAATCGAATATGCTGCGCGATAAAATTAATGCCATTTTTGACAAACTAAAAGTATTGCGCCGAACCGATAACCGACAGTTTGATGCCGAAAACCAAAAAAATACCGAACGAATAGTAGAGCAAATTGCCGAACAACTTGGATTTTTAGAAGAAGGCAGACGAGAACCCAACGAGGTATTCGATAACCTAAAACGAATTCAGGACGAGGCAAAAGACATACGTTTTACCCGCGAAGGACGAACCGAAGTGCGCGATACACTAAACCAAGCCTTTGAAGCAGTACGAGCCGAGCGCCAAAATTCGAGAAATAAACGAATGGACTTGCGCCTGAAAGGTTTGAAAGATGCCATCGACAAAATGACCAAATCGTTGGAATTTGACCAAAAAGAATTGGAGTTTCAAGAAACCCGAATAGGTAACACCAGCGGAAAACTAGAAACACAACTGCGCGAAGCTCAAATACAAATGTTGCAAAATAAAATCGCCTCGAAACGCGAAAAAATAGATGACATGTTTAAAACTTATAACGATTTACTGAATAAAACCAATAAATCGAACGAAGAAAGCAACGAAACACCCCAAACCGCCATCAACGAAAGTTCAACAAACGAACCAAACGAAAATCAGACGGCAGAAGAAGTTTAATTATACACTTATCTTTTTGCAACGCAACATATAACAAAAACGGTATCTTTTCAACAAAAGATGCCGTTTTTTTGTTGACAAAAAGCTATATCACCTTTACACAATATCCACCATGAATTACCCACAACCGCTCATTTTGTTTGATGGCGTCTGCAATTTATGCACCCATAGTGTACAATTTGTTATCCAACGCGATGCTAAACAACAATTTCGTTTCGCCTCTATACAATCCGATTTAGGGCAAAAAGTACTACAACAATATGGTTTATCAACCACTAAAATAAACACCGTTGTGCTGCTCAACAATAATCAAATATACACCCACTCGACGGCAGCCCTGCACATTGCCCAACATTTAGGCGGTTTGTGGCAATTAGCAAGCCTTGCCTTGTGGATACCTGCACCCTTGCGCGATATAGTTTATACATTTGTTGCCCAAAACCGATACCGCTGGTTTGGCAAACAAGAAAGTTGTTGGCTGCCCACACCCGAGCTAAAAAACAGATTTTTGACTTAATTGCCCCTCCATCTGCCTTAGTATCGCTAAGGTGTTACCTACAATGTGGGCTACTTACCACATAATTATACTCAATCAAGCCATTTGATTTGTAAAATTGATAAAATAGCAGTATCTTTGCCCCATTATTGCACCAAGGTGCAAGCACACATTTAATCTTCTCACCATGCACCCAAACGGAGGTATCACCGCTGCCCAACAACATCAATATGGCATGGGCAGCGCCGCTTGTTGTTATAATTATCCACCCCATTTGTTGCCACTTTTGTAGTGGCAGTGTAGCTTTGGGCTATAATTGCAGATAAATCACCCAAACTTTCTTATTTTTGCAACCAATTTGCACAAAACAAACCAAACCTTGTTTAGTTTGCTTTTGTGTTTTGATTTGATTTGCTTTTTTTAATTTTAACTAAACGGTGGTAGCCTAACTTATTGGCAACTCGGTTTAATTTTAAACAATCAACATGACCAATTCTCTTAAAATATACAATACCCTAACACGCCAAAAAGAAACTTTTGTACCCATACAAGAAGGGCGTGTAGGTTTATACGTTTGCGGACCCACCGTATACAACGATGTACACATGGGTAATTGCCGTACTTTTTTATCCTTCGATGTAATATATCGCTACCTAATACACCTAGGTTATAAAGTGCGATACGTGCGTAACATTACCGATGCCGGACACCTAACCGACGACGGCGACGAGGGCGAAGATAAAATATCGAAAAAAGCCCGAATTGACCAACTCGAACCAATGGAAATTGTACACAAATACACCATGGGTTTCCGCGATGTAATGAAACAATTTAATGTCTTAACACCCAACATAGAGCCAACCGCCACCGGGCATATCGTTGAACAAATAGAAATGACCAAGCAAATTTTGCAAAACGGTTATGCCTACGAAGCCAACGGAACCATCTATTGCGATGTAGATAAACTAAACCAACTGTACGACTACGGACAACTAAGCGGCAGAAAACTCGACGACCTATACACCAACACCCGCGAACTAGACGGACAAAGCGACAAACGCGGCGCCTTTGATTTTGCTTTGTGGAAAAAAGCTAACCCCGAACACCTACAACAATGGCAGTCGCCTTGGGGCATGGGTTTTCCGGGGTGGCACTTAGAGTGTTCGGCAATGAGCCGCAAATACCTAGGCGAGCGTTTCGACATACACGGCGGCGGTATGGATTTAGTACCCATCCACCACACCAACGAAATTGCACAAAGTATGGCTTGCTGCAAAACCACCCCAGCCAACTACTGGATGCACACCAATATGCTAACCGTAAATGGCACCAAAATGAGCAAATCGCTCAACAACGCCTTTTTACCACACGAACTTTTTGCAGGCTCGCACCCCTTATTAGAGCAAGCCTACTCGCCCATGACCGTGCGTTTCTTCTTCTTGCAGGCACACTATAGCAGCACCATCGACTTCTCGAACGAGGCACTGCAAGCCGCCGAAAAAGGCTATAAACGCCTAATGAATGCACACAAAAGCCTATTGCAACTAACACACAGTGGCAACCAAACCGCAGGCAACAACACCGAAGATAAAGCCGTTTTGCAACTCTTAGACGAATGCTACGAACGCATGAACGACGACTTTAACACCCCACAAACCATTGCCGTTTTGTTTGAACTAAGCAGCAAAATTAATGCCTACCACAACAAACAAGCCAACCTCAACGACCTAAGCAAAGACACCTTCGACCGCTTAATAACCGTATTTACCTCCTTTATCACCAACGTATTGGGCTTGCTCGACGAAACCACAACCGCCGACAACGGCATTACCGAAGGCTTAATGCAACTAGTTTTGCAAATGCGCACCGATGCCCGAAACCGCAAAGACTGGCTCACCAGCGACATTATACGCGACCGCCTAAACGACCTAAAAATTACCGTAAAAGACGGTAAAGACGGCACAACATGGGGCGTGGATTAAGCAAACAATAGCATTTGCTGCCTGCTGTTTTTAAAAAATGTGGCAGACTTTACCTAAATCTGCCACATTTTATACGTGTTATAAAAATCACACACCTTATTATCAATCATAAACAATCAACTAATAAATATGTGGCAACGCATACAAACTATTTATTTGGCTATAGCTGCCTTATTATCAGGCGTTAGCTTGGCACCACTTCCATACAACACAAGTGGCACACAAACCCTCGAGATGAACGACTATATAGTCCTTATTGTTTTATGTGCCTTAGTAGCTGCTGCATCTTTGGTTACTATCGGGTTATTTAAAAACCGCACCTTACAACTAAACCTTTGTAGGTTAATATTGGCGTTGTTAGCGGTAATAGAAGTATCAGCTGCCTATTTTGCTTACGCCGCAGTAGGTGCCGATATGCCACAAGTAGGTAGCTTTTTCCCGGTTTTAGCATTTATGGCTACCTTGCTAGCCATACGTGGTATCCGTGCCGATGAGCGCCTTATTAGGTCAATGGACAGATTGAGGTAATTGGTACCGCCAAATAAATTTAAATAACACCAAACCCCAAAGCAAGCACAGCCCCGCTTGACGCGGAAAATGTCTTTTTTGGGGGTGATGATTGGCTTACCCTATTTGCACAGCCGCTGCCACCCCCAAAGCATGGTAAGCGCATTGCTACGCCCTTTTATGCTTACCCGCAAACTTACAGGTTTAGGCACGCAAATATATAAATGGCAGCCCACAAAACACAAAACAGCTCGACTCATTCATTAATGAATAAGTCGAGCTGTTTTGTATAACAATAAAGCGTATTGTTTGTAGCTTAAGCTTTTATGCCTTCTGCCAATATCACTACATTATTGCTTAATATTTCGGCAAAGCCACCAATGATATTAAATAGTTTAACACCATCTTTACCGGTTATTTTTACCTCGCCTGCTTTTAGTGCAGCAATCATCGGGGCGTGATTGTTCAATACCTCAAACAAACCATCTATACCCGGCATTTTTACGCGGTCGGCTTCGCCCGCAAATACTTTACGGTCGGGGGTAATTAACTCAATGTTCATAAAAAATGGTATAATTTATAGTAGCTTTTAACTTACATATAAAACACTAACTCATAGCTATATAAATAAGCAATTGTCAATGTAAGTTATTAACTAAATAATTGTGATTTAATGGTTAAGTAAATAAATTTGTAAGATATTTTTTATAAAACAATTAAAATATTAACCGCAGGTATATTTGGGGTATTAATATTTAATCATTTATTTACTTAAAAATCATAAATTTAGCTATTAAATACGCTTATTAGGTGTATTTAATAGCTAAATTAAAATATAGTTTGGCGTAGATTAGTTTCCTGCTTCTGCCAATATTTTTTTACCTTTTTCTATGGCATCATCAATAGTGCCTACAAGGTTAAAGGCGTTTTCGGGATAGTCGTCAACTTCGCCGTCCATAATCATGTTAAAGCCACGTATGGTTTCTTCGATGCTAACCAACACACCTGGTGTACCTGTAAATTGCTCGGCTACGTGGAAAGGCTGCGACAAGAAACGTTGTACACGACGTGCTCGCGATACAATTAATTTGTCGTCGTCGCTCAATTCGTCCATACCCAAGATGGCGATAATATCTTGCAATTCTTTGTAGCGTTGCAAAATACCTTTCACACGTTGAGCGGTGTCGTATTGTTCGTTACCGATAATAAGCGGGTTAAGGATACGCGAAGTACTATCAAGTGGGTCAACGGCAGGATAGATACCCAAAGAGGCAATTTTACGGTTAAGTACTGTTGTTGCATCTAAGTGGGCAAAGGTAGTTGCCGGAGCGGGGTCGGTAAGGTCATCCGCAGGCACATATACGGCTTGCACCGATGTAATAGAGCCGCGTTTGGTAGAAGTGATACGTTCTTGCATCAAACCCATTTCGGTGGCTAATGTAGGCTGATAACCTACCGCCGATGGCATACGACCTAACAAAGCCGATACCTCGGAGCCTGCCTGTGTAAAACGGAAGATGTTGTCAACGAAAAACAAAATGTCACGACCTTTTGAGGAGCCTTCTTCGCCATCGCGGAAGTACTCGGCTACCGTCAAACCCGACAAAGCCACACGAGCGCGAGCACCTGGTGGTTCGTTCATTTGACCAAAAACCATGGTACAAAACGATTGAGATACTTCGCTGTTATTTACTTTTGATAAATCCCAAGCGTGGTTTTTTTCGAGGTTTTCGAGGAAAGAATCGCCATAGCGAATTACTTTCGATTCAACCATTTCGCGCAACAAGTCGTTACCTTCGCGGGTACGCTCGCCTACACCAGCAAACACCGAAAGACCATTGTATGCCTTTGCAATGTTGTTGATAAGCTCCATGATTAACACCGTTTTGCCTACACCTGCACCACCAAACAAACCAATTTTGCCACCTTTAAGGTAAGGACAAAGTAAGTCAATTACTTTGATACCCGTATAAAGTGGTTCTGCCTCGGTCGAAAGGTCTTCGTACAAGGGTGGTTGACGGTGAATAGCCGAGCGTTTGTTAGCTTTAATTGGGGGTAAACCATCAATTGTTTCGCCAATAACGTTGAACAAACGACCACGAATTTCTTCGCCAATGGGCATTTTGATAAACTCGCCTCTATCTGTTACATCCATACCGCGCACTAAGCCGTCGGTTGAGTCCATTGCTACTGTACGCACACCGTCCTCGCCCAAGTGTTGCTGGCATTCCAACAACAACATAGAGCCATCTTCACGTGTTACTTCTAGTGCATTATAAATTTCGGGCAGATGTCCATGAGGAAATGCTACATCTATAACCGCACCGATAATTTGCTTAATTTTACCTACGTTAGCCATTTGAGCCAATAGATTTATTAAAATTACAATTCTTTGATTCTTGCCGCAAAGGTACGACTTATTTTGCCATTATGCAACAATCCAAAAAATATTTTGCCTTTATACAAAAGCATTTTGGCTTTTGGGGTAAAATATCCTAATTTTGCGAAAAATAAAACAATGTTGTAGTTATTTATTTGCTGATATTGCGCACACAAGGATATGAGTTTTAGAAAAGCAATTATACATGTGTTGATTTTAAACCTAAATCTAAACAAAAAATACAGGATAATGGTTGTCTGAAATTTGATATAGATATGAAAAAAGTTATGATTGGATTTTTGTGCTTACTTTGCTTTGGGGGTGCCTGATGCCGTGCAAATAGGGTAAGCCAATAATCACCCCCAAAAAAAAAACCGATTCCGCGTCAAGCGGGGTAGTTTTATTTGTTTAAATAATTGATATGAAGTAGATGATGGCTATTTATTTAAGTCGGCATGGAAATAACAAGAGAGGTTAATTTGTTTGTTTACTACAACAAATTGTGTAGGTAGTTGTTGTTTGTGTGACACAAGCAACAAGCGTAACATTAGCCAAATACTACGCACAACGCACCTAAGCTATGGGGCTTAGGTGCGTTGTGTTGGTTATTTTAATGGTCGATAGGCATTAGTTTTTGTTTTGCCATTTCTCCATTTGTTCGCAGTTTTTGTAGTTGTCGTCTATTTTTATGTAGGTTTCGGGTATGTATTTAGTTGCCCATTTTTTCAACGATTCTTGTTGTTTTTGATTTTCTACTACGTTGGCAAATCGGGTATAGTCGTCGGTAAGGTTAGCTTTGTGTGGTTTTGTACGATTAAACACATAAAGAAGGCGATAGGTTTTGCTGCCATCTTTTTCGGTGGTTTCTACGGGTTTTGATAGTTCGCCTATGGCTACGTTATCAACAGCAAAGTAAGTAGTAGGGTCAAGTTCGCCTATTTCAAAGGTGGTGGTGTTGTCTTTGGGGTTGTATACGTTTCCACCGCGTTTTTTACTTTCGTCGTTTTCCGAGTATTTCTCTACCAACTCCTGAAAAGTAAGTGTATCTGTCAAAAATACTTGGCGTATGCTATCGGCTCGGTTTTTGGCAACGTCCATTTCGGCGTAGCCAATTTCGGGTTTTATTAAAATATGGCGGGCGTGTATTTTATCGCCTCGTCGTTCGATGAGTTGAATGAGGTGAAACCCAAACGGCGACTCCACTATGTCGGACAATTCGTTGGGTTTTAGTTTAAAAGCGGCTCCTTCAAATTCGGGCACAAACTGCCCTCGTCCAACAAAGCCTAAATCGCCGCCATTAACCGCCGAACCAGCGTCTTCGGAGTATTTAGTGGCTAATTTGGCAAAGTCCCCACCTGCTTCAATTTGTTTTTTAACATCGAGCAGTTTTTGTATGGTTGCCTCTTTGGTTGTTTTCGACATTTGGGGTTTAAAAACTACTTCGCCCAATTCTACTTCGGCATTTAGATAAGGCAAACTGTCTTTGGGTATGTTGTTAAAATAGGCTCGTACCTCGGCAGGCGATGCCTTTTGTGTGCCTACTACTTTGGCTTGCATACGCCTAATAAGCAATTGGCTGCGCACATCGTCTCTAAATTGTTCTTTAATTTCTACCAACGATTTGCCGTAATAATCCTCCATTTTTTGGACATCGCCGCTAAACAAACCCAAGAAATAGTTTACACGTCCGTCAATTTCGCTGTTAACTTCATCTTCCGATACCTCAATACTATCTATTTCGGCGCGGGTATTTAACAGTCTTTCGAACAGCAGTTGCTCCATAATTTGGCAACGAAGGGTTCCGTCGTCGTCGGTTATGCCTTGTGCTTTACCTTGCAGATATTGCACTTCTACATCAGAGGCTAATACAATTTTATTACCCACAACAGCCACTATTTGGTCTATTGTTTTTTGGTTTTGGGCAAAAGTATTAGTTGTAACTATTGCTAAAAAACAGATAGTTATTAATTGAAATAAATTATTACGCATTTTTATTTTTTGTTAAAAATATTTTACTGTCAATTTGTATTTTAAGGATAGATGCTTTTTTAGGTTTTGGATTTGCTTATCGAAACCAAATGCAACAACATCTTAAATAACACCATATAGCTTAACGCAAAAAAACGCCAAATGGCTGCTTATCTAAATAAATAGATTTTTAACGCTATTGTTGTTTGATACCTTTGGGTAAATTAACGCCACAAAGGTACGAATATTGCACGTTTGTACATCAATAAGTTATACAATGTGGCTAAAAATGGCTTTTTATAGCACATAAAACACACTTTTTAGTTAAAGTTTGTGAATAGCCAAACAAGTAAACTTGTAAATAACTAATTTTGCATCTTCAAAATGCCAAATTCTGATTCTATAAAAATTTTTTTTCAAAATATGACCACAAAAATCATTGCTTTGTTGGGTGCAAGTGCCTTTGCACTTAATAGTTTTGCCCAAAATTCTGCCACCGACCCTGTTTTGTTTAACTACGGCAACGATGCCGTTAACAAATCGGAGTTTGTGCGCGTGTACGAAAAACACAACGCCAACGACTCGGCACAGTATTCACAAAAATCGGTTGATGAGTATCTAAATCTTTACACCAACTTTAAGTTAAAAGTAAAAGAAGCCGAAGCCATGAAGCTTGATACCAGCGAAAGTATCAGAACGCAAATGGACCAGTATCGAAAGCAATTGGCACAAAGCTTTTTGCAAGACAAAGAAATTACCGAAGGTTTAATTAAAGAAGGTTACGAGCGCCTTGGTAAAGAAATTAGGGTGCAACACATTTTGATTAATGCCGCCGAAGAAGCAGCACCAACCGACACCCTAGTTGCTTATAATAAGGCAATGGAGTTGTACAACCAAATTACCAAAAACAAAGCCGATTTTACCGACTTGGCAAAGAAAAATTCGCAAGACCCCTCGGTGATAGAAAACAACGGTGATTTGGGTTACATAACGGCTTTTCAAACCGTTTATCCGTTCGAGAACGCCGCCTACAACACCCCCAAAGGTGGCGTATCGAAACCTGTGCGCACCAAATTTGGTTACCATTTGGTAAAAGTGATTGATGTGCGCCCTGCACGCGGAAAAGTACAAGTTGCCCACATATTGGTAAAAAGCAACGAAAAAGATGCTGCCGACAAAAAAGCCGATGCTAAAAAACGCGTCGAAAATTTGTATGCCGAAATAAACAAACCTGGTGCCGACTTTGCAGGTATTGCCAAAACATCGTCGGAGGACAAAGAAACAGCCAATAAAGGTGGCGAATTGCCCATGTTTGGCAGCGGACGCATGTTTACCGAGTTTGAAGATGCCGCCTTTGGCTTAAACAACATTGGCGATGTATCGAAACCTATCCAAACAAAAATTGGTTGGCATATCATCAAATTGTTGGCAAAACAACCTATTGGCACCTACGATGCCATGAAAAACGACATCCGCCGCCGTGTTGAACGCGACACCCGCTCACGCGTTTCGCCAGTATTGTTTATCAATAGACTAAAAAAAGATTATAGTTTTACCGAAACTACCGCCAACAAAGATGCGTTTGTAAAACAAGTAAACGCCGACATTAACACAGGTAAATGGAAAGCCGACGACCTAAAAAATAACACCAAAACTTTGTTTGAGCTAACAATGCCCAACAAAACTAAAAAAATAGTAAGCGTTGGCGATTTTGCTACCTATTGCGAAATAAACCAAATACGAGCAAAAAGCGCATCACCCGATGGCACCGTTAATAAACTGTATGCCATGTTTGTAGAAGAAAGCCTTAAAACAGCCGAAGAAAGCCAATTGGAAACCAAAAACCCCGAGTTTGCACAATTAATGCAAGAGTTTAGAGACGGTAATTTGCTATACGAACTAATGGGCACCAAAGTTTGGAACAAAGCCATGCAAGATACCCTTGGCTTAAAAGCGTTTTACGAAACCGTAAAAACTAAATTTATGCACCCACAACGTGTAGAGGCAAGTATTGTTACCGTAAAAGCCGCCGACCTAAAAGGCATGCAAAAACAACTTAAAAAGCTAGATGTGGCTGGTGTACAAAAGCTAAAAGCAAACGCCAAAAACAAAGACAACACCATCGAAACGGGCATGTACGAAAAAGGCTCGAACCCAATTATTGACAAAGTAACTTGGAAAGAAGGTATTGCCACCCCCATTACCAACGCCGACGGCACTGTAACATTGGTAAAAATACACCGCGTAATGGCACCTATGCCCAAACGTTTAGACGAAGCCCGCGGTTATGTAATTGCCGACTACCAAACCGAACTCGAAAAACAATGGATTACCGAGTTGCGCACCAAATATCCAGTAAAAGTAAACGAACCAGTGTTGCGTAGCTTATATAAATAAACTACCCGCTTTTGTGCAAAAAATTAGATAAGTAGCGCAAAGTTGGCAGCAATAAATTGTCGGCTTTGCGCTATTTAAATTAAACAAAATTTTACAACTTACAACTGATAATTGGCAATTGTTTATTGCCAATTATTAATCAATTAGCACACCATGAATTTCCCGTCTAAGTTAGTGGAAGATGCCGTTGGCGAATTTACCAAACTACCCGGCATTGGCAAAAAAACGGCTTTGCGTTTGGTGCTACACCTGCTTAATAAGCCAGTTGATGAAACCCAAAAGTTTTCGGACACGGTAGCCAAGATGCGTACCGACATAAAATTTTGTCAAACATGCCACAATATATCCGACCACGATATTTGCTCGATATGTAGCAACCCGCTGCGCGACCACTCGGTGTTGTGCATCGTTGAGAGTTTGCGCGAGGTAATGGCTATCGAAAATACGCAACAATACCACGGCTTGTTTCATGTTTTGGGCGGGGTAATTTCGCCAATAGATGGCGTTGGTCCCGAACAACTAAACATCGAGAGTTTATTGACAAGGCTTAAATCGGGTACTATAACCGAGGTTATTATGGCAATTAGCCCCACCATGGAGGGCGACACAACTATTTTTTACTTATCGAACAAAATACACCAAATGCCACAAGCCAAAATAAAAATTACTAGCATTGCACGTGGTGTGGCTTTTGGCAACGAGCTTGAGTATGTAGACGAGCTAACACTTGCCCGCTCTATTGCCACCCGTATGCCCTACGAAAACTATATGGTTGGGAGATAGGCAATAATTATTGATTATTAATTATTAATTATTGATTATTAATTATTGATTATTAATAGGTACAAAGATATTATTTGGGAATGGTTTTGATACGTACCTTAAAAAGGGTTTGATGTATGGCTGCGCCTACAGTGCTTTGGGGGTGGCAGCGGCTGTGCAAATAGGGCAAGCCAAGCATCACCCCCAAAAAAGACATTTTCCGCGTCAAGCGGGGCAAGCGCGTGCTTTGGTATAAAAGTTTGGCTACTTGATGGGCTGATAGGCTAATGGTAGTTTTAGGTAAGTTTTGATTATAATAAAAAGCGGTAAAACTTTTTTAGGGTTTTACCGCTTTTATTATTGGGTTGGGTGGTTGTTGTTTCGATTATCGGGCATACGAGATGGCTCGTTTTTCGCGGATAACGGTTACTTTTATTTGCCCGGGATACTGCATTTCGTTTTGTATTTTTTGGGCAATTTTAAACGATAGTTCTTCGGCTTGTTCGTCGGGTACTTTATCGCTTTCTACAATTACGCGCAGTTCGCGTCCGGCTTGTATGGCATAAGCTTTATCTACACCTTCGTAGCTTTGGGCAAGTGTTTCTAGCTCGGTGATGCGTTTTAGGTAAGTTTCGATAATTTCGCGTCGGGCTCCGGGGCGGGCGCCCGATATAGCGTCGCAGGCTTGTATGATGGGCGATATGATGTAGCTCATCTCAATTTCGTCGTGGTGGGCACCAATGGCGTTTACAATGGCGGGGTGTTCTTTGAATTTTTCTGCCCATTTCATGCCCAGCAATGCGTGCGACAGTTCGGTTTCTTCGTCGGGTACTTTACCAATATCGTGCAATAAACCTGCTCGTTTAGCTAGTTTAATGTTGCTTTGACCAAGCCCTAACTCGGCAGCCATAATAGAGCAAAGTTTGGCAGTTTCGATAGAGTGCTGGAGTAGGTTTTGCCCATACGATGAGCGGAAACGCATTCGACCGACACAGCGTATTAGCTCGGGTGGTAAGCCATGAATGTTGAGGTCTATAACGGTACGCTCGCCAATTTCGATAATTTGTTGCTCTATTTGTTTTTGTGTTTTAGCAACAACCTCTTCGATACGTGCGGGGTGTATGCGTCCGTCGGTAACTAATCGTTGCAGCGATAGGCGGGCAACTTCGCGTCTTACGGGGTCGTAGCCCGATATAACGATAGCTTCGGGTGTATCATCAACAATAATTTCGACACCTGTGGCGGCTTCTAAGGCACGTATATTGCGCCCTTCGCGACCAATAATTTGTCCTTTTATGTCGTCGGTGTCCAAATGAAACACCGATACGGTGTTTTCGATGGTATGCTCGGCGGCGGTACGTTGAATGGTTTGGATGATGATTTTTTTAGCCTCTTTGTTGGCTTTCATCTTCGCTTCTTCGATAATGTCTTTGATATAGCTCATAGCCTCCGATTCGGCACGAGCAATCATGGCATTTATCAACTGTTGTTTAGCTTCTTCGGCGGTTAACGAGGCAGCTTTTTCGAGCTGTTTCATGTAGTCAACTTCGGTAGCTTCGCGTAATTTTTCGGTGGCTTCCTTAATTTTCTCGGCTTCGGCAATTTTTAACCCAATTTTTTCTTTTTCTTTTTCTAAATCGGTTTTTTGTTTGTCGAGTGCTTCGCTTTTTTCGGTTGCGGTTTTCAGTTGTTTATCCAAATTTTCTTTTGCTTTCACCACTTCGTCTTCTTTAGCCTTATGACCAGCTATTTTTTGATTAAGGGTGTTTTCTTTTTGGCTAAACTGTCGTTCTGCATCTTCTAGCTTCTTTTGTTTTTGTAAGACATATTTGTCGGCTTCGGCTTTTAGTTTTTCAGTTTCCGATTTGATGCGAAAAGATTCTTCGCGTCCTTCCAGTACTTGTTCTTTGCGTTTAGTTTCGCCTTCTTCGTAGGCAAGCGATACTATTTTTTTTGCCTCTGCCTGTGCAGCCTGTATGTTTGCAGCCGATGCTTTGTCGGCTAATGTCTTACCAATATAGAAGCCAATAGCAGTAGCTATTAATGCTAATACTGCAATTATGATTATTTCCATGCTTCTTTATGTGTAAAATGATTACAATTTAGTGAATTATAGTAAATTTTGTTTTTTATGTGTAAATTAAATGCTTATGATTTTATAAATGATTTTTGTGGCGTTTAAAAAAATAGTAGCTTTAGCAAAGTTTATTGTTAGGTTTATACCTCCGCCTTGGTTTTGGTTAACAATAGCTTGTAAAAACCTGCAAAAGTAGTTAAAAAAATCCTTATTCTACCAAATATAAACAGGCTAATTTGAATAATCGCTAAAAAATCGAACAAAGATGCAAAAAAAATTGGTTTTTACCATCTAAAGTGGCTTTTTTTGTGCTAAAGTAAGCAAAATAAGGTGCTTTTATAACTAAATGGAGTATATTTGGAGTATCTAATTATCTAAATTTATATAGTACAATTGCATCTATTTTATTTTTATTGTTGAATTAATTTGTACAAAAAAAATAGCTTATAAATAATTTTACATAATTTACATATGCTTTTATTTGTGCTTTATACTGATTTTAGCTTGCTGTTTTTCGGAAAAATTATTTTTTACAAAAACGGTAACACTTGATGATATTTTTTCGTAAAAAAAGTGACATATTTGCACCGTCAAACAGCACATAAGTCTAGTTATTATTTTATGTGCTAAACTATATATTTGCACAATAATAATTTTAATGGAAATAACACCCCTTGCCATCGAACAATACGCAGCCCAACACACCCTACCCGAAAGCCCGCTTTTGTATGCTTTAAATCGCGAAACACACCTAAGCGTAATGCAACCGCGCATGTTGTCGGGGCATTTGCAAGGCACTTTTTTGCAATTTTTTAGCCAACTATTACAGCCCTTACACATCCTCGAAATAGGCACTTTTACGGGCTATTCGGCTATTTGTTTGGCACAAGGTTTACAAGCTAATGGCATATTACATACCATTGATATAAACGAAGAGCTATACGACATACAACGCCGTTATTTTGACAAGGCAGGTTTGGGCACAAAAATTGTGTCGCACGTAGGTAATGCCCTAGACATTATACCCACACTACCCCAAACTTTTGACTTAATATTTATTGATGCCGACAAACAAAATTACCTAAACTATTACCACTTAGCTTTACCAAAACTTAGGCAAGGTGGTTATATATTGGCAGATAATGTACTATGGAGCGGCAAAGTAGTAGAACCTAAACCCGACAAAGACACCGAGGCTATCATGGCATTTAACCATGCCATAGCCAACGACCCACAACTAGAAACCCTGCTACTACCCCTGCGCGATGGCATACTTATTGCTCGTAAAAAATAAAAACACTTATTTTTTTTGGTTTAATAAATTGGGTGATAAAAATAAAAAATTACAATATAAATATCTAGCAAAGCAAATTCTTATAAAAAAATAATTCATAATTCATAATTCATAATTAATAATCAATAATTAACAATCAACATGCGTTTCTATCTACCATATCTACTTATTTGCCTAACAACTACCTTTGTGGCATGTGCCGCCCCCTTTGATACCGAAGACCAAGACCGAGTCCGGAAAATTCAGGATTATGTAGATACCTACAAACAAATTGCCGTCGAAGAGATGTATTTGATGGGCATACCCGCCAGCATTACCTTAGCACAAGGCTTGCTCGAAACTAATTTTGGTGATAGCAAATTAGCCCGCGAAGCAAACAACCATTTTGGCATTAAATGTAAAACCTACTGGAAAGGAGATACCTATTATACCGACGACGATACCATAAACGAATGTTTTAGAAAATACCCCTCGAGCTACGATTCGTATATAGACCACTCTATGTTTTTACGGTTTCATCATGCACACAAATACGACAAACTATTTTTGTTGCAACAAACCGACTATATAGGTTGGGCTAACGGCTTACAACAACTGGGCTACGCTACTAACCAAAAATATGCCGAAATATTGATAAGATTTATAAGCACCTACCAATTAGACCGCTTTGACAGCGAGCGGTTTTTAGTTGCCGAAAAATACAAAGATAAATCGTATGTAGTAACCATTAAAACAAGCAAAACAGCGCCGCAAAACTCGGTTGTTATTGATGGTAGCCAATACAGCAATGCCATAAAAGCCACACAGCCGCAAAACATTAGCCCACAAGCAACCATTAGCCCAGGCATTGCCACAAGCATAGGCAATATGTCGGCAATGCCCAAACACAACAATGCACAACCTACGCCACCACCATTTACGCCACCAACACAAAACAACAATGCAATGGGCAACAGCACGGGCAACCTACAACAAAAACCTAGCCAACAACCCACCGAAATAGCCATGGTTGATAACACCTACCAACAACCCGAAAACGAAGTGTTAAGCGTACAAAATGTGCTTATTAATAACTGCAAAGCCTTGGTTTTTAACCGCGAGTTGTACCCATCGTACATTGCCTTTAAATATAACCTACCACTAGATAAAGTATATGCCTACAACGACCTACCATTAGGAACAACCCTAAAAGCAGGCATACCCGTTTTTATAAGCCCCAAAAAAAAGCTGCCCGAACCCGACAAACAAATACATATTGTGCAAACTAGTCAAACCATTAGCGATATTGCCCAACTCTATGGCGTACAACTCAAATACTTGTGCAAACGCAATAAGCTAAAACCCGAATCGGAGCTGCAAACAGGCGAATTTATTTACCTGCAAACCAATAAACCTAAAAATAACAAAAAGGGATAAAAAAATTGTATTTTAAAACAAAACCCACTCTATTAGTCTATTTTTTGATGCCAACATAACAAAGTAATGTGGCTCTTATACTTTTGTTATGATTTGGGTATTTTGCATTTTCGCACCTAGTTGTATTTGGTTTCTTCGGGACCGGCATTATAGGAATTGGCGTTAAGAAATTTATTGGGGCATAAATGTAGCGTTAAGAAAGATATACTGTTTGAAGCACGCCACACCGAACCCAGAAATAAAACCGATAAACAAGCTGTTTGGCGTGCAAGTTTATATCTTTTAGCGGAATGTTGCCCATTTTAGCCAATTCCTATACAGCCTTGACTTTTTTGGTTACTTTTTTTGTCAAGAAAAAAAGTAACAAACTTTTAATGGGTGGTGAATACTAAAATAATACAACATGCCACTTAACAGCTGCCTTCGTTGTATCATCTTTGCTCAATAGGAATATAAAAAGCTATCATTTGTCAGTTTCCACAACAAAAGTAAAAGAACCAGTAATGTTGGTAAATGCCACAGCCAATACAAACACTTTACCCCTGTCCCGATGTAGTGTTAAGGGTAGCCGAAACACGCAAAATGTTTTCTTGGGGCGATAATTAGCTTACCTGTTTGTTCTGTTGGTGCCACCCTTAGCAATTAAGCGCAGCCAAAATATTGCCTTTGGACATTAACCTCTCTATCTATTTAAACCATAAACATACCCACTACAAACGGGCAAGCCTTATAAGGCTTGCCCGTTTTGCATTGCCTCAACTTACTCAAATATCATCATTTTGGGCATAGTCTTATCATCAAGTTCCAAAGCTTTTTTTAGCCCAATTCCATAATTATAACGGCTCAAAAGTAGCTTTTGGGTATCAATCCAAAAACAAACCATTATAGGCTTAATTAGGCGGTATTTCAAAAGGTTTCAAAAAAGGTAAAAAAAAAGACAAAAAACACTAGGCTAGCTTTGTTTAAAAAATAACCCATCAAAAAGCAGTAATTTACATTTCTGACAAACTAAATACTGGGTTTTTAATAAATAAGTTTTTTATTTTAAATTTAAATGTTTTTTTTAAAAAACAACCTTCAATACCTATTTAATAGCCCAATAAACATATTTTCACCTAATTTCAAACATCTAATAATATTCTTTTTTATTTTTTTTGATTTTTAACTACCTATTGTCACTATTATGCAACCAAACAGGGCTTAACTAAATACAATTGCCAAACTTGGCACGTTTTTTTTTACTATAGTCGGGTGTACATAATACTTAGCACACAATAGCTATTTGTTGCCTAATATTGTGGTAAAATTATCCCCCAAACAACACAATCGTTTTATATAAATAATTATACTTATGTTTAAATCAAAGCCAATATGCCTATTAGTTTTTATTTTATTTGGAAACCTATTAGTAATTGCTAATAACACAAAAAATAGTTCAAGCAGTTTTTTAGCGTACAGTTATTTAGCTAAATACAAATCAATAGCCATCAACGAAATGAAACGAACAGGCATACCTGCCAGCATTACCTTAGCACAAGGCATGTACGAGTCGGGTTTTGGTAAAAGCGAACTAGCCTTAAAAGGAAACAACCACTTTGGTATAAAATGCAAAAGCAACTGGGTTGGTGCTAAAATGTACTACACCGACGACGAACCCGACGAATGTTTTAGAAAATACAGCACCCCAAACGACTCGTACCGCGACCACTCCAACTTTTTAGTCGAGCGCGAACACTACCAATCTTTGTTTAACCTACCCCCAACCGATTATAAAGGCTGGGCTATTGGGCTAAAAAAAGCAGGATACGCCACCGACCCTAATTATAGTAGCAAAATAATTGCCATTATACAGCGCTTTAAACTATACGAATACGATTACTCAAGCTATCCCCAAGAAGAAATAGAAACTGCCCCTATTGATGATACCTACATATATGCCAACGATGGTATTTTTGCCAGTACCTTGGGCACACCACGTATTACCAATCAACTAAGCAACCTGCAACGCATAGATATTATACTGCAACAAACCATCGAAGAACGACCCATGGAAATCGCCCCGCGCTCTTTGTCGGGCAGCCCTGTTATTGATGTAAATCCCGACCAAATAAAAGGCACTATCCAAACACCTATTACCCTAAAAGCAGCAACTAACCAACCAAACCTCAATAACCAAACCGCAGCTATTAACCAACAGCCAACCCAAACCCAAATACCTGTTTTAAATAACCAACCGCAATACCAACAAAACCCAAAAACCCCAGCAATTCAACCAACCCCCGAACCACCAAACCAACAACCACAAACCACAACCGCAAACAACAACCAAACAACAACAAACAACCAAATTATACCCAATAACGAAGCCGATTGGGTAAATAAAACAAAAGTGGTACGATACAATTATACCATTAAACCAACCGAAGTTGCCCAACACTACAAATTATCGGTAAACGATTTGCTTTTTTATAACGACCTAACTAATGCCCAAACAAATATTGAGGCAGGTGTTAATATTTACCTAGAACCTAAGAAAAATAGATATATTGGTACCGAAAAATTACACATTGTGCAAAATAACCAAAACATGTGGGATATTGCCCAACAATATGGCTTGCTTTTGGCAGATTTGTACAAACGAAACGCCATGCGCGAAACTACTCAGCCACTTGTAGGCGAACAAATTTTGTTGAAAGGTAAAGCCAATTATCCACCAAAAGTAAAATACGAACGCCAACAACCCAATACCAACCTAGTAAATACACCCACAACTGCCCCTGCACCATCAAGCAGCACAAACGCTATTTTTAGACGAACTACCCTCGATAGCAACAACGCACTAGTCTACGAAACCATTGCACAACAACCCAAACTACCCATTGCCAAAAACAACCCACCCAAAGTGCAATACCACACCGTAAAAACAGGCGATACCCTAAAAAATATCGCCCAACAATACAACACCACCGAAGAAAAACTCAAATCTGCTAATAATTTAAGCAATAACACAAAAACCAAATCAGGTGATATATTATTGATAATTCAATAAAAAAAACTTATTGCTTTCTTATTTTAAAAATGCTATGAATAATTTATTTTTAATATTACTGCTTTTAGGCATTAATTACGTAACGTATGCCCAAAATTCACCCTTTTCGTTGATAAATGCAACCTCCGACACCCTACAAAGCTATGAAAAAAACAATGCTCTTTGGTCGTATCGCCTAACTTCGTTTAGTGGTGGCAACAATGGCACCGATAAAAAAACAAAAACCGCAAAAACTAAAAGCAAAACAACCACGGTTGTCAAAAACGAAATATCCGTTCAAGAATACATCAACCAATACTACGCTATTGCCGTATCCGAAATGCAACGAACACAAGTGCCTGCCAGCATTACATTAGCCCAAGGCATCCTCGAATCGGGGGCAGGCAACAGCTACCTAACCCGAAAAGCTAAAAACCACTTCGGTATCTTGTGCCACAAAGAATGGCGTGGTCCCCGATTAGCCTTTTTCCAAAATGGCAAAAAATATACCTACCGAGCCTACAACAGCGGTTATGCCTCGTATATAGACCACTCCAATTTCTTAGAAAACCGACCAAACTACAGCCCTTTGTTTAACCACAAAACAACCGATTATACCAAATGGGCAAAGGGATTAGCAGATGCAGGTTATGCCGAAGACCCAACCTACTCCGAAAAAATTATTGAGGTTATCCAAAAACACCAACTCTATCAATACGACAGAGGCTCAAACAACCCCGAACAACAATCGCGCTGTGGCGAAAAAGTGTTTGCTACACCCGCTATTTATAACGGCATAAAAACCGTTATCTTTGATTGCGACGTAAGCCTGCAACAGATAGAAAGTGGCTATAAAGTAAAAGCCGCACAAATAATGGCATACAATAACCTGCCCGCCAACCAAATGATACCCGCCCACACTATGGTTTTCCTCGAAGAACCAAAACGAAAGGGTCCAACAGGTATCGATTACCACATCGTGCAATCAAACGAAACCATCGAAAGTATTGCCAAACTATACGGCATAAAACCCAACCTATTGTATAAGCGCAATAAAATACAACAAGGCACACAACCCCAAAAGGGCGAACAATTAGCTTTACGTACCAAAAACAAAAACACCCCCGAAACTTTTAATACCCAACGTTTTGTTGGCGATAAATGGAACAAAAAACCAATGGCTATTACCTATACCGTTAAAGAAGGCGATACCCTTTACGCCATCTCCCGACGATACAACACCTCTATCGAAGAGCTGCGAATAGTAAACAGCTTGCCAACAGATACTATTGTGCTAAAACAAAAACTAAAAGTAAATGTTAGATGGCCCTAAGCCTAACTAACTACCCCAAAAAAAAACGACTTGATACAGCATCAAGTCGTTTTTTTGCGTAACTTTGCATGTATAAATCACCCTAAAACTACCTAATTTATGCAAAAAATACTCCTTCTCTGCCTTTTTTGTACCGCAATAGCTTTTTGTGGC
The DNA here is from genome assembly GCA_016718845.1 of Sphingobacteriales bacterium. Taxonomy (GTDB): domain Bacteria; phylum Bacteroidota; class Bacteroidia; order Chitinophagales; family UBA2359; genus JAEUUX01. The sequence continues at coordinate 7,020 of JADKCK010000007.1, read as the reverse complement.
TGTAAAGACGACAACCCAATTACTGAAAACACCCCGCAACTCATCTTCAAATTTAAATTCGACCCTACCCAACAACGACTAAACAACTTTGGACAACCCGCTACCATGCCCGCCACTAATGCAGGGCAATCGCCAACATTTCATCAAATAGCCGCCCACTACATAGAACTTGCACCCAACGCCTATACCCAATTGGGCAGCGGAACAATTGTATACGATGGACCCCGAACTACACAAGGCGGAACTACAGCCATTGATTTTGACCAAGAGATAAAAGTTGCCGAAAACGAAACCTTTATAAGTAAGCCACTAAAAGATATGCAGCCCGGCAACTACAGTTGGCTGCGCGTTTCGTTGGCTTACCAGAACTACGACATACAGTTCCGCGCCTTTAATACCTCGTTTACGGGGCGCATCGCCTCGTTTGTGGGCTTTAACACCTACATAACCACCCACACTGTAAACAATACCGCCATAACACTAAACCAAAACAAGCTACAAGGATACTGGGCTTTCGAGCCACCACCACCTGCTACCGTATTACAAGGCTCGGCTCCCGTTACCACTGTGCCAAACCCCATTAGCACTACCTCGCCCATACCCGCAGGCTCATGCGTAGTGACAGGGCAGTTCGATGAGCCGCTAATTATAACCGGTAATGAAACCCACGATATAGTTGTTACCATATCACTATCCACCAACAACAGTTTTGAATGGCAAGACCTAAACAACAACAACCTTTTCGACCCATTAGAGGGCGAAACCGTAGTAGATATGGGATTACGCGGGCTAAAACCATTGGTTGAGCAATAAATACAACTCAAAAGTGTTGTAACGGATTACAATATCGCCGAAAACCATTACGATATCGCCCAAAACCATTACGATATCGCCCCCAACCATTACGATATCGCCCAAAACCATTACAATATCGCCCAAAACCATTACGATATCGCCCAAAACCATTACAATATCGCCCAAAACCATTACAATATTGCCCAAAACCATTACGATATCGCCCAAAACCATTACGATATCGCCCAAAACCATTACAATATCGCCCAAAACCATTACAATATCGCCCAAAACCATTACAATATCGCCCAAAACCATTACAATATCGCCCAACTACCCATATTACACCCCTAACGGGGCTTAAAATACTAGCTTTTACTCAACAACATCGCCCCAAAACACAAGGTATTTGCCTCCCCCTTTTTTAAAAAGGGGGACGATTAAAAGTTTCGCTTGCGAAACCTTTTAATCAGGGGGATTTAACACGCACATATCGCCCAATTACCCATATTACACCCCTAACGGGGCTTAAAATACTAGCTTTTATCCAACAACATCGCCCCAAAACACAAGGTATTTGCCTCCCCCTTTTTTAAAAAGGGGGACGATTAAAGGTTTAGCCTGCGAAACCTTTTAATCAGGGGGATTTAACACGCACTAATCGCCCAAAACCATCACGCCCCAAACCACATGCCTCCCCTTTTTAAAGGGGGACGATTAAAAGTTTCGCTTGCGAAACCTTTTAATCAGGGGGATTTAAACACCACTTTACTCCAATGAGCGTTCCACTTCGCAACCTGTTTGCTTACATAAAAGACCTTTACAATACCGCCGAGCCCGTAACACAGTTCGAAACTGAGCAAGGGCAACAAAAAACAAAAGACCAACACTACTTTTTGGTAGATGAATGGATAGATTTGTACGAAATAGCACAACGCGAAGGCAATACCGACATCAGTTTTCAGTACCTGAACCCCGAAGATGCCCTTTTGAAGCTGCACCGCGTAAATATTCCACCCTTAAATGCCCCAACCGAGTTGTTGGGCTGGACAAACGTGTTAGTGCCTTTCGGAAACCTGCTGCCTATCTTAAATAAAGTACCACAACGCGACATATCCGAAGCCTTTGATGCCAGCCCACAACGCACCGAGCTGTATAACAAATGGGCAGAGCTAACCAAACAAACACCCGCCGACAAAATAGACGAACTAAATGCCAAATTGCCCAAAACTTTGCACAAATGGGTAACAATTGTGCCAACAAAAGAGGGCTTAACCCTACAAAAACACAACACATTGGCACAAACCGTATTGTTCGACGACGACACAAAACGCACAAAAGCCTATCAACAATACGAAACCGAGTTTAAACAATACCACCTGCAATGGTGGACAAACATTAGGGTAAATAAACTCTACGAAACGCTACACACCCTATACTACGAGCTAAAAGGACGTGATAATAAACGCATCTTTTTGTCGTTTGGGCTGATAACTGGACGATTGGGCGACACCGTATACCGCAATTTTTTGTACCACGTGCCACTTAAACTGTCGGTGCGGGGGCAAGAGCTGCAAATTGATTTCGATACCTTCGTAAACCGATTGTTTGCCGAACAACATTTTACTGAATTGCTGCCCAACTACTTCAAAACCGAGCCTACCGAAGCCGTTGAGCAGCGAAAAAAAGCAGTTTTGGCAAATATAGATACCTTTAACGCCCAAACACTACAATTTTATGGCTCGCCCGACTACTTAAAAGAGCTATTTTACGAGCCTGCCCAGCAAATACTATCCGTTTTTAGCCAATTACAAAACCGTTTTTTCGATACCAATACCCAAAACCTACAAACCGATACCACTTTTTACCCCACGCACGACGCAAAACTAATTACATTTAGCTTTTCGCCCGTTGTGCAAACCAAAACCGTAGAATCGCAGATACAAATCTCGAAAGATGCTGCCAATATCGTGCAAAAAATTAACGATTTGGAGCGTAACGGAGACTTAAACCTCGTCCCCGATTTCTTTACCAAACTATTTGACCTTAATGTTGCCCAAACCAATGCAACAATGGGCAATACGCGCCTGTTTTCGCCCGATGAAGTACAACGTTTAGGTAATATTGATGTACAAAATGAGCATCATCTTGCCCAAAAGTTCCTTTTCCCGTTGCCTTACAACAACGAACAACTCGAAATTGCCAACCGACTATTGTTGCAGGACGCTGTTACGGTAAAAGGTCCGCCGGGTACGGGCAAAAGCCACACTATTGCCAACCTTATCTGCCATTTTGTGGCACAGGGGGCAAGCATATTGGTGGTGTCGCACAACGCCAAAGCCTTGTCGGTGATAAAAGATAAGTTGCCCACCGAAATACAACAATTAACCGTATCTTTGGTCAACGAAACCAAGAGTAACGATAGCTTAAAGACCTCTGTCAACTCCATTATTACGCATCTTGCCAAAAAATACACCCAAAACGAGGTGCAACAGCTACAAAATAGCTTAGAAAACCTACATCTACAATACAACAACACCCTAAACCACATCTACAATGCCATAAGCTACAACCAAACCCCCTGCCAACTATACAACCCCCTAACGCAACAACTACAAAACCTGCCCGCACTTGAATGGGCAAGGTTTTTCTTTGCCCAAAACCACCAATCGCAGCTACTACACGACCCTATCGCGTACCAATACGACACCAAGCCACTCTTAGACCTGTATCAACAATGGCTGGGGCTAACAACGGGCTTTACAGCCGCCGATTTTGAACTGCCTAACTACCACTTTTTGCCCGATACCGCCTTTATACAACCCAACGAGGTGCAACAAGTAGAACAACGCCTAAGCCACATCGCCCAAAACATAAATGTACAAGACTATGCGGCAAGCAATCAATTAGCGGTGTCGCCAAACTTAGTGCAAACCATCAATAAATTTACACAACAGCTACAAATCATTAGCCAAACGGTGGTTTCGTGGCAGTTGTTGCACCACCCACAGTTCGATGCAAGGCTTTTGTACCACTTATTGGCAAAAAATGCCGAATTGCGAGCTAATTTGGTACGCTATCAAAACCAATTGTTAGAGTACAACCTAAATATACAAGCACTTGGGGCAACCGACCCCGATATTTTGCACCGCTCATTGACCGAACTGCTCGAAAAATTTGGCTATAACGACCAACTTAGCCTATGGCAGCGCACTTTTTTAAACAAAGATCTAAGCCGATTTTTGTTGTGTCAGGTAAACGGTTTACCTGCCGACAATCCTAAACTATTAAAGGTGATAGAGCTGAAAATTAAGCAGCTACAAGCAGCCAAACAGCTGCGTATTACCTTCACAAACTACCTAAGCAGCCTAAATATGGTGCTTAGCGACGACATTTTGGTGCTTTTTCCTCGCCTCGATGCCATAAATACCTTCGTTCAGCTCTTCGAGCAGTTAAATGCTTACCTTTTGCAGCTAAAACAAGCCCCTTTGTTGTTGAACGAAGCCCACATAGAGGCGCGTTTGCCCTGGCTACAAGGCTTAACGCTGTTTGCCGAGCAACAAACCCTGCAACAGCAAGCCACCGACCGCAAAAATGCGCTACTAACCGCCGAGCAACTGCTACAACCGCCCCACCCTTTGTTGTATGCCGTAGCCGATGCCCTACAAAACAGCCAATCGGTAAAATATGCCGAGCTTTTGAACCACTATAAAGCCCAACGAGCCAAAGCAATGGTGGCAAACGAGGCGCAAAAGCTATACAACCAACTAACTGGCACCCTAACGCAAACCATGCCGCTACTTAAGCAAGCCGTTTGCGAGCAAAATGGAGTATTAACCGCCCCGCAAACCTTGTCGAGCGACCTATTTTTTGCACAAATTGCCGATTTCTTACAAAAAACGGTCAATACCATCAACCAATCCGAGCCTTTATTAGAGCAATTGCAAACTTTACGGGGCAATATCGAGCAAAAAACAGCCGAGTTGGTGTCGTACCAAACATGGTACTACAAAACACAACAAGTTACTGAGCATCAAAAGTCGGCACTGTCGGCATGGTTGGCAAGTTTGGTAGCTATTGGCAAGGGATACGGCAAAAATACGGTGCAACACCTAAATGCAGCGGTGCAAAACATGCAAATTGCCAAACAAAGTGTGCCTGTTTGGATAATGCAGCAGCAAACCGCCATCACTTTTTTCCCCGACGCATCGCCGCAGCAGTTCGATTTGTTAATTATAGACGAAGCCAGTCAGTGCGACATAAGTACACTAAACCTTATCTTCCGCAGCCGCAAATGTATTGTGGTGGGCGATGAAAATCAGACCTCGGTGGCTATCAATACGCAGCTTTTTCAGATAGATAAGGTGAACCGACTACTCGATACTTACCTATCGCAACACACATTTAAAACATCGTTTAACGTAAACAACAATAACAGCAGCATTTACACCCTAAGCGGCATCATATACCCCAATATTATAACCCTTACCGAGCATTTTAGGTGTCAGCCCGAGATAATTGGCTACGCCAACCAGTACATCTATAACCAATTGATAGTGCCACTAAAAACCGCCACCGAAAAACTATACGGCAGCCCCATTGCCGTAGAATATATTGACGGCGACCTTACCGACGAGGCAAAAACCAACATCGTGCAGCGCGTTTTAGCCATAGTTTTGGACTATATTGCCCAATACGAAGCCGAAACGCTACCCCAACTGCCCACTATTGGCATCTTAACCCTCGATTCGTCGAACACCAAGCACCAACAACTGTTGCTGCGCGAGCTGCTGCGAAACGAAAAGGTAAAACAACACGAAGAAAGCCTAGAATTGTTGATAGGAACCGCCCGCGAGTTTCAGGGCGACGAGCGAGATGTAATGTTGCTCACCATCACCACAACCCACACCTACAACGCCAACAACGAGCTGCGCCCACCGCGTGCCTTGCTTGCCGAAGAGTTTATGCGTATTTACAATGTGGCAGCAAGTAGGGCAAAAGAGCGGTCGGTGTTGCTGCACAGCATACTACCCGAAGCCATTGCACTAATAAACCCCGACTGCTACCGAGCGCGTTTGCTCAATTATTACTACCTGATGCAAAGTTACAAGCCACAAACGGGCAAAAAAGAGTTGGCAGATTTGCTAAAACAAACCGACTCGCGCTTGGGCGAGTTCGGGCGGGCGATATGTACCTACTTGTTCGAGCAGGGTTATGGCAATTACCTAACGCCACAAATGCGCGTTGCCAATTACCACATAGATTTTGCCCTAATCATCAACAACAAAAAACTAGCCCTTGCCTGCGACGGCACCGAGCAAGACAATACGCCGCATTTGATAGAGCAAGATGTGCATCAGCAATTAATATTGGAGCGAGCAGGTTGGCATTTTGTGCGTTTGCAAAGCACTAATTGGTTTTTTGATAACAATAGGGCAAAAAAAGAACTGCTCGATTGGGTAAAGCAGTTCTAAGTTTTGATTATTGATTATTGATTATTAATTATGGGGCTGCATTTTATGCTACACCAACTACTTTTTGAGGATTATTAATAACATTGTTCAACACAACTATAAAAAAGCAACAGTTGTGTATCATCAATAACCAATAAATAACAATAAACAACCAATACTCAAGCCCCGCTTGACGCGGAATCGGTCTTTTTTGGGGGTGATGATTAGCACTCCCTAACTCGACAAGTAGCTGGCACCCCCAAAGCACTGTTAGCGCAGCCACCCAATCAATCATTTTGCAATATGGGTATCAAACTGTTAATTACTTAGTAGTTGCGCAAGTTAATACTATCAGGTATCAATAAAAATGATAGCTCTCCCCCCCACTGGGGGTAGTTGGATGGGAGCTAAGGCACCAAACACCAGCAATGCTGATAGTTTTATGTCAACATACTATCAGGTATCAATAAAAATGATAGCTCTCCCCCCTGTGGGGGAGTCGGAAGAGGGGGTTAACACACCAAAAACTGGCAATGTTGGTAGTTTTATGTCAACATACTATCAGGTATCAATAAAAATGATAGCTCTCCCCCCTGTGGGGGAGTCGGAAGAGGGGGTTAACACACCAAAAACTGGCAACGTTGGTAGTTTGATGTCAACATACTATCAGGTATCAATAAAAATGATAGCTCTCCCCCCTGTGGGGAGTTCTGGAAGAGGGGTTAACACACCAAAAACTGGCAACGTTGGTAGTTTGATGTCAACATACTAT
>JADKCK010000006.1:190000-223967 GCA_016718845.1 Sphingobacteriales bacterium | reverse complement strand
GAGCAACGGCGAAACAACTGCAAGCATATCAGGCTTAACAGCAGGCACTTATAGCGTAACCGTTACAGACTTAAATGGCTGTACTGCAAATTGTAGCGTAACTGTTCAAGAGCCAAATGCCCTGCCCGACTTATCGTTAGTAAAAACAGTAAACAGTTCAATAGCTACTATTGGCAGCACTGTCACCTTTACCATTACTGTAAGCAACGACAATGGCGTTGATGCCACAGGCGTAGTTGTTACCGATTACATGCCAACGGGTTTAAGCTTCGTTTCCAGCTCCGACCCCGCAAATGTAACCAACAACAACGGCACTATAACCTGGAACATTGGCAACTTTTTAGGAGCCGACGCACCCAAAGTACTGACCATTACCGCAACGGTAAATGCTGCTGCCAATAATGCAACAACGGGCGAAGGCGTACATATAAATAAAGCCGAAATTACCGCCATGAACGAAATTGATATTGACAGCACACCTAACAACGATGTAGCAGGCGAAGACGACATAGACGAAGTTTGTTTAAGCGTACCTATTGATTTATGTAATTTCCCTACAAGTGGTATTACTATTACAAGCGGAGCAGGACAGACTAGTTATCAATGGTATTACAGCACCGATGGTATTAGCTACACTATAATGACTGGCGAAACTAACCAAACACTAAATGTAACGGTACAGACTATTGGTAATTTGCAAACCGGTGCTACCCAAATGTATTTCAAAGCTGCCTACAATGGCAATGACATAACTGGCGGATGCGGAAACACCATGTGTTGCCCAATTATCATATCCATTGTTAATTGCTGCCAACCTAATAAATGTATTAATATTGGTATTGTGAAACACTAATCAATACCAATAACCTCAAAAAAATTGTGGCTGCTTCGTACTTACGAAGCAGCCACAATTTTTATACACCCTAAATAGGCAGGGAAAATATTTCACATAAAAAACTTCACTTACCTATCAAATCAATATTTTCGATATCCCCTACCACTGCCTTACATTTTATAGGCTTCGCTGAAATAAAAGAAAATACCAATAATAATTAACACAGCAATAACAGCTAATACAATTTTTATAACACTATAGGGGCGCTCGCCGCTAACTTTACCTGTACGACCGTTTATTAAAAAGCGGTACACTTTGTTGTTGTAACGATAAGCACTTATCCAAATAGGCAATAAAATGTGTTTAAAAGTTATATTGTAGTGGTTGGTAGATACAGATGAGATTTGCTGTTGGTCACCACCAATATCACGGCGTATGGCATCGCGTATAAATATGTCCATGCGTACTTTGGCATCTACCAAACCTTCTTTTACATTTTTTTGGTAGCTTTCGGCTCTAAAACCACTTAGGTATTTTTCGTTAAAGCCCACCATTTGGTCTAAATCAAACGGCTCGATGGCGTATACATATTCGTCGGGTAAAGAGGTACTTGCCACTACCAAAATATCATCGAAACTAAGCGCCACCTGCCCCGATACTGGAAACCAACGAGTGCGAGTGACAGGCACGGTTTCGGTGCGGGTACGTCCTTGGTCGTCGGTAACGGTTTGGCGCACATATTCTATGTAGTTATCGCCGCGCAAACCTGCATACGACGAGCGAGTATTGCTGTCATACGTCCAATAGGGTATATAAACGCCTATTAGTTTGCCTTCTTGTCGGGCAAAATTTTGCAAATCGTTGGGGGCAAACCACAAACTGCCTAACCATTTTTTGAAAATGGGTTGAGCTTGTTTTTGCTCTATTTTGAACGGCAACACACCGCGTGGTTTCATAAGTTGGCGGGTAGTAGCATCTTGCATAACCAAACTGCTACCACAAAATGGGCAAAGCCCCGAAGTAACATTGGGCGGCAGCGATGTTTCGGCACCGCAGGTATGGCAATCTATAACGGCTACATCGCGCGTTTCTTCGTTGTGAAACGTATCGGCAATATGTTTTTCGTAATCAATCTCTTCAATTTTTACATTAGAGTCGGGTATCTCTACTTCGGTCTGACAATACTCGCAAACTAAGTTGTTTTTGGTAGGATTGAAACGCAACGGACCAGCACAACTGGGACACATTAGTTCTCCAGCGATGGTATTTCGAGAGTTTTCTTCCATGATTCGATTTTCGGGCATTGCCTCGAAACGAGGAATTGTTAGTTTTTGTGGTACGATGGGTTAAGGCTGATAACTGATGGTTTTGTTTTGAAGATTTGTCCATTGGTTTTACTTTATGCAAAACTATTGGCTTGTACTTGTTCAAAATTATCAAAACCATCAGTAAGCCTTTAAAAGTATTTTAGACCAAAGGTGGGGGTATTTGCGAGAAAATGGTGCTTAATTCTGCCACGTCGGTGGCGGGTTGCCATGCTGCCATGCCTGTTTTCCAAACTAAGGTATCGCGGTTGATAGTGCCATTTTTAACCATTTGTGTAACGGTTGTTAGGTCAAACGGACCTGTTTGTTGTCCGTTTTGGGCTACAAAAATTTCGATTTGTGGTGGTACGGGTGGTGGCGGTGGGGTTACTTTGCGCTCTTGTTGTTGTTGTTGGTTCATTTGGTTTTGGGCTTGCATCATTTGGTTCATCATGCCATAGCCCATGCCCATACCTACAACGGTGTTACCTGCTCCGCCATTTTCGGCAGATTCTCGGATAGCATCGGCGGTTTGGAATTGGGTGTATTTGCTTAAATCGCCCACAATACCCATGCTGGTGCGTTTGTCTAGTACTTTTTCTACTTCTTCGGGTAGCGAGATGTTTTCGACCAAAAACTTGTTGACCAATAAGCCATAGGTTGCAAATTCGGGGCGTATTTTATCTTCAATCCATGCCGATAGTTGGTCGTAGTTGGCGGCTAAGTCTAGTACGGGTATTTTGCTATTGGCTACGGTATTGGTAAAACGGGTGATGATAAAATTGCGTAGTTGGTCGGATATTTCTTCTACTTTAAAATGTCCGTCGGTGCCAACTATTTCTTCGATAAATTTGGTGGCATTGTCTACTTTAAAGGTGTAAGTACCAAAGGCTCGTATGCGCAGGGGTCCAAACTCGGGGTCGCGGAGCATGATGGGGTTTTTGGTTCCCCATTTTTGGTCGGTAAAAGTGCGGGTATTTACGAAATAGACTTCGGCTTTGTAAGCGCTTTCGAAGCCAAATTTCCAGCCGCGCAAGGTGGTTAGTATGGGCAGATTGTCGGTATTAAGGGTATATCTGCCGGGTACAAATACGTCGGCAACGCGTCCTTGGTCTACAAAGACGGCTACCTGCGACTCGCGCACGATGAGTTGTGCGTTGTCTTTAATTTCGTTGTTGTAACGCTGAAAGCGATAGACGATGGTGTCGCTCGAGTCGTCGAGCCACTCAATAATGTCGACGAACTCGCCGCGCAGTTTATCAAACAGTCCCATGTTGGTTGTGTTTTTAAAAGATTAAGTTATTTTTTGAATTAATTATTTTGTTTAATTAATGGGTAAGATGCGGTATATTACGTTTTGTTAGGGATACCTCGAGCAATTAAGTTAAGGTACAGTAATAAATACCGTTTGGGGTTCAAAAAAGTTCGGTATGGTGTGTTTTTTTTTGAAAATTTTTTTTTGCGGTTGCGGTATATTTACAGAAACACGTTTTATGGCGCGAGCTAATGGTATTTTGGGTAGGCAAAAGGTGCCATCAGCACCGAACATGGAACTGCGCGAAGCAAATGCATTTTCTTTTTTTGTGAATGCTATTTTTTTACTAAATACTTACTTTGGGCAGCATTTTCATTTCTTCGTCGAGTTCGTCCATGGCAATTGTCATGTCTTTTTTAACTTTGTAGATTAGGTCGGCGGTATCGTTTAGGTTTTGGTGTGTTTCGGCGTTTGTTTGTATGCGTTTTACTATTTCTTTAAGTTCGTCCATGCCTAAATAGGTGACAGCCGATTTAAATTTGTGTGCTGCGGCTTGCAATCTATCCCAATTTTGTTCGTTATAGTATTGGTCCATTTTAGCGATTTCGTCGGGTGTTTCGCGCATAATAATGCCTAACATTTTGGCTTTTAGTTCGGCATCTCCGCCTACTGCTTCGTCCAGAAAAGCTAAATTAGTTAGGCGTGTTTGTTCGATGGTATGGGCTGGGGTTGAGGGGTTGAGGGTATCGGTGTTTGGGGTGTTAATTTGTTGTACGTGGGTTAGTTGTACAATTTTTTTGTATAGTTTTTTGGGGTTAAATGGTTTGCTAATATAGTCGTTCATGCCTGCCATAATGGTTCGTTCGGCTTCGCCCGATGTGGCGTAGGCAGTCATGGCAAGGATGGGCAGGTCGGTCATGTTTAATACGGTGCGTATTTGGCGGGTAGCTTCTATGCCGTCCATTTCGGGCATTTGCACGTCCATTAGTACAATATCGTATCGTTGTTGTTGTAGTTTGTCGAGGGCTATGCGTCCGTTTTCGGCTATATCAATTTGTACATCTTTGCCCCATTTACGGATAGTATCTACGGCAACTATTTGGTTAAGTTCGTTGTCTTCGACTAGTAATATACGGAGTTTGCCAAGTGGGAGCATTTCTTGGTCGGCGATGGTTGAGTCGATGGTATGTGTGTGTTGGAAATTATCGTTTCCTTTTTTAAATTTGATGACAAAGATAAACGAGGAGCCTCTGCCTACTTCGCTTTTTACGGATATAGTGCCGCCTTGCATTTCGACTAATTTTTTGGTGATTGCCAATCCTAAGCCTGTGCCGCCAAATTTGCGGGTGGTGCTGGTGCTTACTTGGGTAAAGCTGTCGAAGATAGCGGGTAGTTTATCGGCGGCAATGCCCATGCCTGTGTCTGTTACCGAAAAGGCGATGATAGCAGTTTGTGCATCTTCCGAGAACAATCGGACATCTATAATAACGGCTCCTTTTTGGGTAAATTTGAGGGCATTGGACACTAGGTTTAATAAAATTTGGAGTATCCGGGTGGGGTCGCCTATAAGGGTAGTAGGTAAGGTATCTTCGGCGTTGACTCTAAATTCGATGTTTTTTTCGTGGGCTTTAAATTTAAATGTTTGGTGAATGTTGTTTAGCAAATCGGGGAGGCTAAAGTCTATTTTTTCAAAAACGAGTCGTCCGGCTTCTATTTTCGAGAAGTCGAGGATGTCGTTAATGAGTACTAATAGGTGTTCGGACGAGTGTCGGATACCATCGAGGTATTTGCGTTGTTCGGTGGTGAGTGTAGAGTCGTTGAGTAGGTTGGTAAAGCCAATAACGGCGTTCATTGGGGTTCGTATTTCGTGGCTCATGTTTGCCAAGAATTGTTCTTTCATGGTTGCCGATTTTTCGGCTAGTTCTTTGGCTTTTATTAACTCGCCGGTACGTTTTTTTTCGGTTATATCGCGTATAATACCTTGATAGCCAATAATTTCGCCGTCCATGTTTTTGCGTGTTGTTGTAGACAGGATACACTCTATTTGTTCTTCATTTTTTTTGACTAAGGTAATTTCGTAGTTACCCACCGAGCCATTTCGGGCTAGCTCTTGGGTAAATTTGGCTCGGTCGTCGGGGTTAGCATATAGGTGTATGGTGTTTACTTGGTCAACGTCTTCTTGGTTGTAGCCAAAAAGGTCGAGCCAAGCTTGGTTTACTTCTAATAGTTTGCCACTAACTGCCGATATATAAATAGCATCGTTTGATTCTTCGAACAATTTACGGTATCGGAGTACGCTTTCTATTAGTTCTTGTTCTACTTTTTTGTCGTAGGTAATATCTTGTACTACAACGGCGGTATAATCTATACCTTGATAAGGCACTGCCTTTGCCCTAATTTTTATCGGGAAAGTAGTACCATCTTGTTTAATGCCAATTGTTTCGAAGGCTTCGGCAAAACGGTCTTCTATTTCAGCCAAAAAGGTTTTTTGGTATTCGGGGGTAATAAGGTCAATAACGTTAAGTTGGATAACTTCGTCGTGATTATAGCCAAACAATTGGCATAAGGTTTCGTTAACCAACAAAATTTGATTACCTTTGCACACGATAATACCTTCGAAGGCAGCTTTGTAGAATTGGTCTAAGCGGATGTTGCTTTCGAGCAAATCTTTTTCGAGTTCCATGTTTTGCTGCAACAATAATTCGTTGCTATGCTGCAGCATTTCTATTTGTTCTTTTAGCTGCTCGCTGTTTGACAATGGATTAGACATAAAATGGTTGAACATAAGGGCTATTTAATGGCACAAAGCTACTAAATATTTACAAAGATTGGTTAGTTGTAAAAAATAAAAATTTATTTACGCGGTTAAAATTAGCCTTAAAACGTTTTTATTTTGTTGATTTGGCAAATAAGGTTTAACTTTGCGGGATTAAATGGCTAGATTTATGGTGGCAACGCATCTGGCTATATCGTTTACACAAAATTTAATTGTATAAAAAACAGCATTTACCCTAAAAATAACCCTGTTAAACTGCCATTGTCATGTATTTAGTTCCGCTTAATTACGACCCTTTTTTCAAAAAAATATTTTCGGATGTGCGTATTTCAAAACGCTTTTTAGAAGACTTTTTGAACATAACCATACAAAAAATAGAGTTATTACCCATAGACACTAAAATAACGAATAAAGCTAGTTTTGTATCTTTTGATTTTAGATGCAAAATTGACGACCAATATGTTATTATTGATATGCAGCAATGGTATAAATCGGATGTTGTTAAACGGTTTTATGTTTATCATGCACTTGATACCGTATTGCAGCTAGAAACTATTGACAATAAACACACAGAAAACGAAAACCTACCCAAAACTCAAAGTCTTAAAAATTACGACCACATACTGCCTGTTATTACCATCGTCTGGTTAGTCTCGGACACACTTGGCTTTACAGATGATTATATTTCGTATAGCCCACAGCCCGATGCAGCGAGTAGTTTTATTTACGACCATCAACTTTGGCAAAGCAACAACCTAGAAACCTTACTCGAAGCCCGACAAAAATGTTTGAAAATATTAGATAACAATTCTAAAAACCTACACTTTATGAAACAAAACAAATTAATCTATGCATTCCAAAAAAACATAGTAAAAAACACTAAACACGAGAAATACTACGAATGGTTTGAGTTTGCCGAGCGTAGCCTCAAAAAAAATAACCAAGAAGCGGATTTTGATAAATACCGAAAAGATGAGGTGTTTATGGAAATAATGCGCCGATTGCAATCGGGTAATGTTACCAATAACGACTTTGAAAGAAAACCAAGAAAACCAAACAACAACAACAAAAAACAAACAAAGAAAACAACGCAACAAGAACTTAGCCCTTTTAATTAACGCGAAACAAAACAAACTATTTGCTAAAAACTAGTAAAAACACTATTTTGGCCCAAATAAGCGGTTTGATAAATACCAAGGTAGCAAAAGTTACCAATAACGACTTTGACCTTATTGATGCCTACGAACAACTGTCGGATACAACAGCAGAATTAGAACAAGAAAAACAACGCGCCGAAAAAGAAAAACAACGAGCCGAACAAGAAAAACAACGAGCCGAACAAGAAAAACAACGAGCCGAACAAGAAAAACAACGAGCCGAACAAGAAAAACAACGAGCCGAACAAGAAAAACAACGAGCCGAACAAGAGCGACTACTTTCGGCAAAAACCATGAAAAACGATGGTATGCCTATCGAACTTATAGCCCGTTATACTGGTTTTAGCGTTGATGTAATAGAAAAATTGTAATTTCACCAAAATCTCCTTTCAAATAAAAAAATTTCTCTTACCTAATGAAAACTTTTTTTCGTTTTAGCCTCTTTTTATTACTCCTATCCCCTACCCTACTATTTAACAACGGCTGCAAACGCGGACCCGACGACCCCTGGTTTAGTATCTACACCCGCGACCAACGCCTTGAAGGTGGCTGGCACTTGCGTAATTATGTGTTAACCGCCGATGCAACAACCCTTACCAACACCACCTTTAATACCACCGCCTGCGATACAGGCAATATAGGCGGCTTAAAACAATACAAAATAACACGTAACGAAGAAATGGTAAGCGATACCATCGTCAATGCCACCATCATTAACTCAGTAAGCGGCACACCCGCCACCGTTGTCACCTACGACATGTACGTGGTATACGACCTCGATATTGATAAAAATGGCTCTTACGTTGTTAATGGCACTTATAACTTTTTAGATGCCAGCCAAAATATATTGATCGAAGGCAGTTTTACATCAGAGCGAAACACTTGGTATTGGGAAGAAAGCAACCATAAAAAAGAAGCAGTGTCGTTCCGTAACTTTCCGCTTATAGATGCCTCTATGATTGCTACAACTGGCAAACCCGTTAAATACATCGACCGCCAAACGTTTGACATAGTGGAACTGCGCGACAAAGAAATGCGATTTGTTTATGCCAATACCGAAACAGCTAACAATTTCCAAGCCTTTGACCCTTACCCAATTTACTTACCAACCGATACACTTAACGATTGCCTGCGCCAAGTAACAACCACTTTTAGCAATAAAACAGATGGAGAATGGCAATTTAAACGATAAAATTTAAATTATTAATTACAAATTACCAATTACTAATTATAAATTACAAAATCACAACAAAGTCATCATATTATATTTTTTTATATATTTGATTTTCGACTAAATATTTAATGAACCATCAAAACTTATTTGCCAAAAAAATAAGCATCGGCAAAAATACCCACATCGAACCAACCGCTATTATTAGGGGTTTGAACGGATTAGCAGAAGAAATTTATATTGGCGATAATGTATACATTGGTCATTATGTAGAAATTATTTGCGATTGGTTTGCCGTAGGCGATTACGGCAAAATACATCATCATACCAACATACATGGCTACCAACCTTGCCACATTGGGCATAACTTGTGGTGCGGGCAGCACTCTGTTATCGACTCAATTGGCGGCACTACCATTGGCAATAACTGCGGCATTGGGGCATACTCGCAACTATGGAGCCACATAAAATATGGCGATACCCTCGAAGGTTGCCGATTTTACTCGCAACATTCGCTAAATATTGGCAACGATGTATGGTTTGTAGGGCATTGCGTAGTGTCACCTATTACAGCTCACGACAAATCTATGGCACTACTTGGCTCGGTTATCACCGACGATATGCTACCTAACACCTTATACGGCGGCGTACCAGCACGCGACATGACCGATAAAATGGGCAGACCTTTTGAGCCTGTTACCATCGAAAATAAACTGCATAAAATGAAACAATACGTCCAACAATCGGGCATAAACCCCGACGCCGTGCGTATTGTAAGGTCTATAAACGATTTCGAAGACGACGGACGCTCGTACTTTGCCGTTGATACGCGCCAATACCTAAAACTTAGCACCACCGACGAGGTAAATTTTATGAAATACCTACTACCACAACGCGCCAAATTTGTGCCTTACAACCAAAATCCACCCGCCTTCGAAACCTATCAACGCAATACAAGCCTACCCAAAATGCCTTGGGAGTGGGAAGAGTAGTTTTGTATTAACACACCTCCATTTTTTATCCTTCTTAGCTAAAAAAATTACAGCTAAATAATTATCCAAAAACAATGGCTTATAAAGATGTTACCTGGGAATACCTAAAACAAGAATTTGGGATTGACCAAACAGAGGCAAATCTGTTTCATCATTCCCAAATTAAGCGGGTAGAACCCAGCGTTTTTTTGCAAAAAACCTTAAAAAGCCACGCCGCATCCTTGCCGCTAACCGAAACAATAATATCGGAAGCCGTAATATTGCCTATCTTGCTCGAAGTACAAAGCGACAACGACACTTCAATTGGGCTGCTACTAGGCAATAATTTGCCCGCCGACCGACATAAAAAATTAAACGGACAAGTAGATTTTATGTTTATTGGCTCCCCAAATACCTCAAAACTTGTCGCCCCTTTTTTAACCATCACCGAAGCCGAATTTAACAACCCCTTAGATAACGCTTGGGAACAGTGCGCCGCTCAAATGCTGGGCATACGGGTGTTTAATCAAAGTAAAAAATCAGACATTGTTCATATATACGGTGCGGTTACTGATGGCAACGCATGGCGTTTTATGAAATTAACCGACCAGACAATAACCATTGATACCGACCAATATTACACCAGCCATTTGGGGCTTTTGTTAGGCGTTTTTCAGCGCATTATTAACCAATATGTTGCCAATGCTTATGGTTAAGCCCCGCTTGACGCGGTAAATGTCTTTTTTGGGGGTGATGTTTGGCTTACCCTAAGTTGACTAGTTGGTGGCACCCCCACAGAAAAGTAAGCGCAAACCCTCAATAAATTGCTTGCCCATCGCCGTATCAAATAAAACGGATACCAGCAATAAAGCAGCAAATAAACGACCATTACACCTTATTACCGCGCAAAAACTCTTGCACACCCATTCGTTTTTTTCCTTCCATTTGCAACTCCAGCACCTCTATCCAACCATCGGCGGTGGCAATATGTAAGTAAGTTTTTTGGTCGGTAACAAAAGTACCCGCTGTTTGATTGTACATCTCAATAATGGGTTTTGCCTGATAAATTTTGAGTATTTTATCGTGCAAAGTAGTAAATGCCGCAGGGTAAGGCGATAATCCACGCACAAAATTGTACACTTGTGCCGTAGGCTGTTGCCAATTGATACGGCAAGTTTCGGTAAAAATTTTAGGTGCAGGGCGCAAGTCGGGCAAGTTGGGTTGCGGCTGTGTGGTGCAGTTGCCTGCCTCTATGGCTTGCACGGTTTTTAGCACCAATTTTGCGCCAATATCCATCAGCACATCGTGTAGTTCGCCGGCGGTTTGGTTGGGTGCAATAGGCGTTTTTTCTTGAAAAATAATGTTGCCCGTGTCAATTTGTTGCTCAATAAAAAAGGTTGTTACGCCACTTTCGGTGTCGCCGTTGATAACTGCCCAATTAATGGGCGCCGCCCCACGATACTGCGGCAACAACGACGCATGAAGGTTAAAAGTGCCATAGCGCGGCATCTGAAACACAACAGCAGGCAACATCCTAAAAGCCACTACCACTTGTAAATCGGCATTAAGGGCTTGTAATTGTTCAATAAAAACAGGGTCTTTCAACTTTTCGGGCTGCAAAACAGGTAAATTATGCTCAAGGGCATACTTTTTAACCGCCGATTGTTGCAATTTGTGTCCACGTCCAGCGGGCTTGTCGGGTACGGTTATCACCCCTACAATCTCGTAGCCATTTTGCACCAAAATATCAAGCGACGAAACGGCAAACTCGGGCGTACCCATAAAAACTATTTTCATATTGCGTACTTTTGGACGCAAAGATACAATATCTAAACCAAAATGTAGCTATTTCGCTGTCGGCTGTTCGCTGCAAATTAAAACTTCACCACATCATCACTTCGCCACATCACCACTTCGCCACTTCGCCACATCACCACTTCACCACTTCGCCACATCACCACATCACCACATCACCACATCACCACTTCGCTCTCATGGAAAAACTTACTCCAAAATATTATCTAATTATCTACATTGTAGCCTTATTACTTACACTTTGGCTATTTGTTGATGCTTATTGGGCTTTTAGCACCGACCTATTTGTAACCCAAAAAATGGCACTTATTGCCGAAAAAAAACGACATTATTGGTACACCTCTATGTACTTGTTTTTTGGGCTATTGTTGGTTGCCCTTATCTTTTCGTGGGCAAAACGCATTAGACTGTACTTTGTGTTGGTATTTTTGTATGCCTTTATTGCCTCCGGAGGCTATACTATTTTGCTCCAAAAAGGATTTTTGTTTAAAATAACAAGTTGGTGGAACGCCACTTACACCATGTCGTTTTTTATGTCGTGTGTAATACCAACAGTAATAGCTGGTTTTATTGCTAATGCTGCCTATAACCTACTACCCAAATTAAAAAATACAGCCGCAAAAACAGAGGAAGTAGATAAAACTAACTGATTTTTTGCCGTCAAAAAACCGCAAACACAAAGTAAATTTTGTGTTTGCGGTTTTTTTTTGCCTTGTTTGCAGCCTTATACGCTGCGGGTTGTTGGTTTTGATACCTTATCAAAAAAAACTAACCGATACAAGTATCGGAGCTACCAGCAATTTTTTATTTTTTTAGGAAAAAATAGTACACCTAATAACAAATAACGTACCTTTGCGGCAAAACTAACCAAATGGTTAAACCTATTAGTCAAACTATGGAAAAAACAGAAAAAATAAGTACCGAAGTAAAAATATTAGCGGCAGCAGAAGAGGTGTTTTTAAAGTCGGGCTACGACGGCTCGCGAATGCAAGAAATAGCCGACCTTGCAGGTATCAACAAAGCCATGTTGCATTATTATTTCCGCTCGAAAGATGCATTGTTTGAGCGAATTTTTGAGCAAAAGTTTTCGCAATTCTTCCCTAAAATTCAAGAATTGACGACTATGCCCATTTCTTTTACCGAAAAAGTTTGCATTTACGTAGAGTTGCACACCAATCTTCTTCGCCAAAACCCTTATTTGCCCCTTTTTATCATCAATACGGTACATAAAAACAACGATTTTGTAAAAAAAATGCCTTTGTTGTTGTTCTCCGAATTTGCTAAAAGCTATTACACCGATTTGGCTGCCAATAAGGTAAAAGACCTTAACCCGCTCCAATTTCTGATGTCGGTGATGAGTATGTGCGTGTTTCCGTTTCTGTCGAAACCTATTTTGTGTAGCTCCATAAACATATCCGACCAAGATTTTGATACCCTAATGAACAACCGACCCGAAGAAATTAAACGCTATGTAAGGGCTATTTTGATGCCTTAAGTAGGCTGTTAGTCGGTATCGCCTCATAAATACATCATCATCACCAAAAAATAAAGCAAACTTTAATCCGCATAGCTCATGCAAAAATTATTATTTATTACCCTAAGCCTTTTTTATACCTTTTATGGGTTTGCACAAACCAACATAGGGTTACAAGAGTGTATAGCAAAAGCCGAACAACACAGCCCGCAAACCGGTCTATTGCCCCTCATCCAAAAAGCAACCGATTTGCAGGTGCAACTGTTGCAAAAAAATTATCTGCCCCAAACAAACGGCAACGCACAAGCTACGTGGCAATCATCTACCACTAATTTACCCATAGAGTTACCGGGTGTTGATGTGCCTTCGTTGTCTAAGTTTCAGTACAAAGCAACCCTCGATGTAACCCAATCTATCTGGGACGGCGGCGTAACCAAACAACAACAACACATAGCACAAACTACCGCTTTGGCAGAAACCGAAAAGGTAAAAACCGACCTGTATAACCTGCACGAACAAGTAAGCAACCTATTTTTTGGGATTATTTTGGTAGATAAACAAATAGATAATGCCGCACTTTTGCGAAAAGATTTGACCGCAAAACTCGAAAAAACAAAAAACCTAAAGGCAGGCGGATTGGCAATTGGCAACAACCTATTGGCACTCGAAGCCCGACTAATTGAGCTTGACCAACAAATAGTAGAGGCTTTGTCGCGCAAAAATGCCGCCATACAAGCCTTAGTTTTGCTAACAGGCGATACCAATATCGAAAAAAACAAATTTACGCCAACCGATATAGCTATTGTAGATACCACCATCACCCGACCCGAACTAAACTATTTTAAAGCACAAATGGCGGCTATATCGGCGTCCGAAGGCTTAATTAAAGCTAAAAATCTGCCCAAAATTGGCGCATTTGCCACAGGCGGAATAGGTCGTCCGTCGTTAAACTTTTTATCTAACCAGCTACAACCTTATTTTATTGGCGGCGTGCAGTTGCGCGCACCCTTAACGCATCTCTACACCAAATCCCAAAACATTGAACGCCAACAACTATTGGTAAATAAAGATAAAATTGCCCAACAACAACAAAATTTTATTTGGCTAACCCAAGTAAAAGCAGCATCGCAACAACAAGATATTAAACGCTTTGATGAACTATTAGCAAACGATAATAAACTAATTGCTATTAGGCAACAAATGCTCGAAACGGCAGATGTGCAACTCGAAAACGGCATTATCACCACCACCGATTACCTAACCGAAGTAAATAACGTAGATTTGGCACGTCAAAACCTAATTTTACACCAAACACAACGCCAACAAGCCATCAATAACTTAGCTATTACACTAGGAAAATAACAACATCAAAACAACATTTTTGTATTGCTGCTGCCATTTTTGCCAATCATCAACAAAAACACAACGCATCTATCATGAAAAATAAAGCCATTTTATTACTAAGCATCTGCCTATTTGCTGCCTGCAAACAAAACACCGAACAGTTCGACGCAACAGGTGTGTTTGAAGCCGACGAAGTAATTATATCTGCCGAGGCAACAGGCAAATTGTTAAACTTTACCGTTGAAGAAGGTAATAATTTAAAAAAAGGACAAATTGTTGCCCAAATTGATTGCGAGCAAATAAAGTTGCAAAAACAACAAACAAAAGCAACTTACAATGCCGTTAGTCAAAAACAAAACAATGCCAACCCACAAATCGAGGTGCTTAAACAACAACTTATACCCCTACAACGACAAGTAGAAACCCAACAAGAGCAAGTTAAAGTGCTTGAAAAAGAACGCGTGCGAATAGATAAATTAGTAAAAGCCGATGCCGTACCCGCTAAACAACTCGACGATATTGTAGGGCAAATGTCCATCTTGCAAAAACAAATAGCCGCCACCGAAAGCCAAAAAGTAGTTATCCAACAGCAAATTACTTCGCAGCAACAGGCAGTTAATATCCAAAACAAAGGCATTTTGAGCGAACAAAAACCCATAGCCGAACGCCTACCCCTTTACGACGACCAACTGCGCCATTGCACCCTCGAAGCTCCCTTTAACGGAACCGTATTGCTAACCTACGCCAAACAAAACGAAGTAGCCGCCATAGGCAAACCCTTGTTTAAAATGGCAAACCTCGATACGTTACAACTACGAGCTTATATATCGGGCAGCCAACTTAGCCAAGTAAAACTAAACCAAATGGTAACGGTTTTGGTTGATGACGGTAAAGATAAATACCGCGAATTGCAAGGTAAAATGGTATGGATTGCTAATAAAGCCGAATTTACACCCAAAACTATCCAAACCAAAGACGAGCGAGCTAACCTAGTGTATGCCGTAAAAATTAAAGTACCCAACGATGGTTTGCTTAAAATTGGCATGTATGGCGAGGTAATTTTGTCCGAAAAAACCCCAAAAACCGACAAATGAATGCAGTATTAGTAGACAACATTGTAAAAACTTACGATAAAGGCAAAATATTGGCATTAAACAAAGTAAGTTTTGAAGTAAAACAAGGCGAACTTTTTGGTTTAATTGGGGCAGATGGAGCAGGCAAAACCACCATGTTTCGCATTTTAACCACTTTGCTTATCCCCAACTCGGGCAGGGCAGAGGTGTTGGGTTTAGATGTAGTAAAAGGTATTTGGGAGATACGCAAAATGGTGGGCTATATGCCCGGTAAGTTTTCGTTGTACCAAGACCTTAGCATCACCGAAAACTTGCGCTTTTTTGCCACTGTTTTTAACACCACCTTCGAAAAAAACCAACACCTTATCGAGGATATTTATGTACAATTAGCCCCTTTTAAAGACCGTTTGGCGGGTAAATTGTCGGGGGGTATGAAACAAAAGTTGGCACTTTGTTGTGCGCTTATCCACGAGCCTAAAATTTTGTTTCTCGACGAGCCAACAACAGGCGTAGACCCCGTATCGCGCAAAGAGTTTTGGGATATGCTCGACCGCCTAAAAGCGCGCGGTATAACCATTGTGGTATCGACACCTTATATGGACGAAGCCGAGCGTTGCGACCGCATTGCACTAATACAAAAGGGCAACATTTTGGATATTGATACGCTACAAGGCATCTTATCGAAACACAAAAAAACATTATTTGCCGTGCGTAGCGAGCAAATGTTTAGGTTGCTCAACAATTTACGACAGTTTGAACTAACCGAATCGTGTTTTATTTTTGGCGAGTTTTTGCATCTATCGCTCAAAAATGGCGAGGCTGATGTAGCTGCAACAAAGGCATTTTTGATAGCCAATAATCATCAAAATTTGGTATTTAAACCCGTTTTACCTAATATCGAGGACGCATTTATTGAGTTAATGGAGGATAATCATCATGCAAAATAACAACATTGTAATAGAAACGCACGAGTTAACGCGCCGTTTTGGAGATTTTACTGCCGTTGATGCCATTACTTTTAAGGTGTCGGCGGGCGAGATATTTGGCTTTTTGGGTGCCAATGGTGCAGGTAAAACAACAGCTATGCGCATTTTATGTGGTTTATTGTCGCCTACATCGGGCAAGGCTAGGGTGGCAGGCTACGATGTGTATACAGAAAGCGAGCTTATCAAAAAGCAAATTGGCTATATGAGCCAGAAATTTTCGCTCTACGAAAACCTAACCGTTAAAGAAAACATTCAGTTTTTTGGAGGGATTTATGGCATTGAGCGCCGCGAGCTAAAAGAAAAAACCGCCGAACTAATAGACCGTTTAGGTTTGCACAACGAGTCGAACAAATTGGTAGGCTCGTTGCCCTTGGGCTGGAAACAAAAAATTTCGTTCTCGACGGCTATACTTCATCGCCCACAAATTGTTTTTTTAGACGAACCCACAGGCGGCGTTGACCCCATCACCCGCCGACAGTTCTGGGACATGATTTACGAAACCGCCGACAGTGGCATCACCATTTTTGTAACCACTCACTACATGGACGAAGCCGAATATTGCAACCGCGTATCAATTATGGTTGATGGTGCCATTGCCGCCCTTGATACCCCCGCAGGGCTAAAAAACACTTTTAACACTAATAGCATGGACGGCGTGTTTTTGCAATTGGCACGCGGCGCAAAACGGAGCGAATAGGGATTTAATTGTAAGTGGTAAATAAATTCCCCTCTTGGGAAGTTGTAAATTGTAAATTGTGGGTGTAAAAATATCGTTATTTCACTCCCTTCACTCCTTCACCACTTCACTCCTTCACTCCCTTCACTCCCTTCACCACTTCACTCCCTTCACCACTTCACTCCTTCCAAGCATGAAAGTATTTTTTTCGTTCATCAAAAAAGAGTTTTGGCACGTATTGCGCGACAAGCGCAGCATGATTATCTTGGTAGGTTTACCTATTATGATGATATTGTTGTATGGTTTTGCCTTATCCAACGAGGTTAAAAACTCTACGGTTGCTATACTAGACAATGCCCAAGACGAGGCAAGTCACCTTTTAACCGACCGTTTTGAGCACAGCCAATATTTTTCGGTTGTTCAGTATCTGCACAACGAAAAAGAGATAGAAGAGGTGTTTGAAAAAGGAAAAGCCCGATTAGTAGTTATCTTTCCGCAAAACTTTTCGGACGGGTTGGCACATAGCCGTGCAGGGCAAGTTAGGTTAATTGGCGACGCATCGGACCCTAACACTGCCAATATTGTTATCAATTATGCCTCGGCTATTATCCGCGATTACCAAGCCGAGCTAATTGATAATCAGGCACTTCCGTATAGCATAAAAGTAGAAACGCGCATGTTATACAATCCGCAATTGCTAAGTACCTTTAATTTTGTGCCGGGTGTAATGACGCTTATATTAATGCTTTTGGGTGCCATGATGACCTCTGTGTCTATTGTAAAAGAGAAAGAAAACGGCACAATGGAGATTTTATTGGTGTCGCCCATGCGTCCTATTTTTGTGGTTATTAGCAAAGCTATACCTTATATGGTGTTGTGTTTTGTTGATGTGTTAATTATTTTGGTAATGGCATATACGGTTTTGGATATGCCAATGCGTGGTAATCTTGCCTTATTACTTGCCGAAAGTTTGTTGTTTATCCTCACTACCTTGTCGTTGGGTTTGCTTATTTCGGCAGTGGTCAATTCGCAGCAGGTGGCTATGTTTATTTCGTTGGTGGGTTTGCTAATGCCCTCGTTAATATTTAGCGGGTTTATGTTTCCGATAGAAAACATGCCCCTGCCCATGCAAATTATTAGCAATATTGTACCCACAAAATGGTACTACAGCATTGTAAAAAGCATTATGGTTAAGGGTTTAGATTTTTCGTACGTGTACAAACAAACCGCCATTTTGGCGGGCATGACCTTATTTTTTATGGCATTGGCTATCAAAAAGTTTAAAGTTAGGTTAGAGTAGGCTGCAATCGGCTGTTAGCTACAGGCTATCAGAGTATGTTTTAGTGCTATAGCCTGAAGCCGAATTAACAAACCCCCAAAAAACATAAACCAATGAACAATTTACTCATTTTACTACAAAAAGAGTTTCGTCAAATTTTTCGCAACCCTACCATTTTGCGCATGATTTTGGCAAT
Organism: Sphingobacteriales bacterium; assembly: GCA_016718845.1. GTDB lineage: Bacteria > Bacteroidota > Bacteroidia > Chitinophagales > UBA2359 > JAEUUX01. The sequence continues at coordinate 205,655 of JADKCK010000006.1, read as the reverse complement.
GCCCATCATACAACTGATATTAATACCTTTTGCTGCCGATTACGAAATCAAAAACATATCGGTTAGTGTGGTAGATTTAGACCACAGCGATTACTCGCGGCGTTTGGTTGAAAAAATGGCTGCTACGGGTTATTTTAAATTGGTAGAATATGGTTCGTCGTATCAAAATACTTTACAAACGGTGGGCAAGGGCGAAACGGATATTATCATGACCATTCCTGCCGATTTCGAGAAAAACCTTATCCGCGAAAATACCGCCAGCATACACCTTGCCGCCGATGCAGTAAATGGCGTGCGTGCGGGTTTAGGTAGTGGTTATGCTGCCCAAATTATCGCCGATTTTAACCGCGAAATAAGAAGCGAGTGGCTAACCCTAGCCGCATTTAACGAGATACCCCAAATAGAAATCACTTCGGCAAGTTGGTACAACCCCCATTTCGATTACCATTTGTTTATGGTACCGGGCATTTTGGCTATTTTGGTAACTATGGTAGGCAGTTTTATGGCAGCCCTAAACATTGTTGCCGAAAAAGAAGCCGGAACCATTGAGCAACTAAATGTAACACCCCTAAAAAAACACGAGTTTATTTTGGGCAAGCTTATTCCGTTTTGGATATTGGGTTTAGTATCTATTACTATGGGCATGGTGGTGGCATATTTGGTTTTTGGCATTATACCATTGGGGCATTACCTTACGGTTTATGCTTTTGCGGCAGTTTATTTGTTGGGGGTGTTGGGTATAGGTTTGTTAATCTCTACTTTTTCGGACACACAACAGCAGGCAACCTTGTTTTCTTTTTTCTTCATGATGATTTTTATTTTAATGGGTGGCTTATATACCCCCATCGAGAGTATGCCTGTGTGGGCGCAATGGATAGCAGCGTTTAATCCGCCGGCTTATTTTATAAAAGTTATCAGGGCGGTTTTTATAAAAGGCAGCAACTTTGGCGATTTATTACCCGAGTTTTATAAGATGATAGCCTTTGCACTAGTGTTTAATACTTTGGCTATTGTAAATTATAGGAAAAGGAGTGCGTAAAAGGTACATAAAAACGACCAAAGATTTGTACTTGTTGGTACATATCTTTGGTCGTTTTTTAAGGAAAAATTTTGTGTTTGAGTATTTGACAAAAAATTATTTTGATTATTTATTGGGATACTCAATTGCTAAATCCATTGCAATTTGTTCAAAGCCCAATTCGTTTTTATAACTTACAAGGTCTAGTTTTTTTGTCATTACCTTTTCCCAACCACTTTCACTTTTCGAGTGATTAGATTGAATTAAAGATGCAGGTAAAGTGTAAAATTCAATGGGTTGGATTGTTTCAACCGAATTATTACTCCATTTATTTTTATTGTAATAGTACCCAATATTTTCAAAAACTATAATAAGATAATCAAAGCTACCAAAAGTTTTTTCTTTTACAGGAAAACCCCTATCACAGTCAATTTGATAGCGGCTTTTTACTTGCACTCGCAAAACTTTTGTTTGTTTTTCTGGGTTAGGATGAATACAAATTAAATCATAACCTGCATTATTAGGTGGAGCTTTGTATGTCAAAATATTCCTTCGCATTAGATAACCCATAACCAAATATTCTGCTCCTAACGAAACAGCAGGTAAAGTTAGTTTGCTTTTGTTATTGTCCGTTTTATCCATTTTATTGTTTATTTTAAATCATGTCGGAATTAAGTACAAAATTATTCATTCCTAATCAAAACACCAACAATTTTACCCAATTTTTTGTTTTTTGGTGATATTTTCAAAGTTTATTGCAAAAAAAAATCGAAACCCATTAGGTTTCGATTTTTGTTTTTGCCAGTACGCTTAATAGGTTACAATTTTCAGTTTGTTAAAAAGCACTACCTCTGCTCCATTTTCAAACTCGGTTGTTATTTGTGCAAAGTTAGCTTCGAACATAGTTAATAACTCTTTGTTAGACACATTACCAAACTGTAGCAACAATACATTAGGTGGCACGCCGTGCAGCATATAGTGGTCTAAAAAATCGCTGTCTTTTGTAACTACTATACGGCTTTCGGCAATAGCAATTATTGTTATTTGTTCGTCTTGTAGCAAGTGTCCATCTAAAAAATGGGTGGTATGTACAGCATCATAGCCTTTTTGATGTAGATATTTTGCTAACAATGGCGGCAATTGTGTATCAACAATAAATTTTAGCGTCATTTTTAGGCGGGTATAGTTATTACATTTTTGGTATTTGCAATTTTAGATGCATATAGTAAACATGCTACAATATCTTCTTTTTCTAGATATGGATAATCTTCCAAAATTTCACTAAAATCCATACCACTTGCTAATAGTTCTAATAATTGCACTACCGTAAAGCGCATATTGCGAATACTGGGTTTGCCTTTACAAACATTTGGGTTGATAGTTATTCTTGCTGTTAAATTTTGCATAATTTAGGTAGTTTTATAGAGCAAAGATACACTGTTTTAGTGTAATTACCAAATCTTATATCCATCTACCAAAAAAAATCGAAACCTATTGTTTATTTTGTCCAGTCTTCGATAATAATATTATCCATTCGTTGTAAATGAGCAACATTATTAGTAACTAACACTAAGCCTGTAACAATAGCGCTTGCACCTATCAATAAGTCAAAATCGTCTATGCGATTGCCTATTTTTTCTAATCTCACTTTTTCTTTTGCATAAACATCAAGTACATCTATTATAGGTATAACACTAACTTCGCCTATAAATTCTTCTACAATTTTAGTATGATGTACAGGGCGGTTACTTTTTTCAGCACCGTATTTCAATTCAGCAATAGTAATTTCCGAAATATAGCAATTGTTCAAACCAATTTTCGTGAGTTTTTTTGCTACATTTTCATTGTTTTTGAACAAAAACACAATAATGTTCGTATCTAGTAAATACATGCTAAAAATTTTCAATTTTTCGGTTAAAAGTTCGTGATTGGCGCATATTGTCAATAATTTCTTCGGCGGTATCTTCGGTTTGCCAACTACCACAATAATACTCAATCGAATGTTTATTGGTGTTTGTTGTTTTAAGCGACAAAGAAAGTTTGGCGATAAGGTCTAATTTTGCATCTACACTAAGATTTTGCATTAAGTGTAAATAACTATCTGCTATTTTATTGTGAAGTTCTGAGGTATTCATAATTGCTTGTTTTTTCACTGTTTTTATAGAGCAAAGATACACTGTTTTAGTGTAATTACCAAATCTTATATCCATCTACCAAAAAAAATCGAAACCTGATGGGTTTCGATTTTTGTTTGGTGTGTTTCGGGTATTTTTACACCGCAAACGAGCTGCCACAGCCGCAGCTTGAACTAGCATTAGGGTTTTGGAACGTAAAACCACGATTATTTAAACCGTTGATGTAGTCTATTTCCATACCCATTAGGTACATGCCGTGTGCGGGGTTCATAAAAAATCGGACGCCGTCGATGTCAAACTCTTCGTCTTCGTCTTGTTTTTTATCAAAGCCCAAAACATAGCTTAAGCCCGAGCAGCCGCCACCTTTTACACCCACCCGAATACCATTTTCGGGCGATACTTCGTGGTCGTACAACAACTGTCGAAGCTCGTTTAAAGCACTTGGTGTAACATTTACGGGTGCAATAGTAGCAAATTTAGTACTTGGTGTTTCTAAAGTATTCATCATAATATTTTTTTACTATTTTAGGTTAGAATAATCAAACGCAAACGCGCCCTTTATTATGGTTAACAAACTTTGCAGCTTAAAAGTTTCCTATTGCCAATAAAACCTTCCAAATTATCGCCAATTTTTACTTGCGATACGCCCTCGGGTGTGCCTGTGAAGATAAGGTCGCCGGGCTGAATGGTAAAAAACCGCGATATATAGCTCACCAGTTCATCAAACGAGAAGATTAAATCGCGGGTAAAACCATGTTGCACCACTTGCTCGTTTTTGGTCATCGAAAACTCAATGTTCGACATATCTTCAATTTCGGACAAGGGTATAAAACTACCCACTGGTGCCGAGCCATCAAAAGCTTTGGCAATTTCCCAAGGTTGTCCTTTATCTTTCAGCTTATTTTGCCAATCGCGGGCAGTAAAATCTATCCCAACCGTAATTTGGTTGTAGTATTTGTGGGCAAATTTAGGGTCTATGGCTTTACCATTTTTGCAAACACGCAACACCAATTCAATTTCGTGGTGTATGTTCTCCGAAAAATTGGGGTGATAAAACGGTTTGCCATCGTTGAGCAAAGCCGTTGGTGGTTTGCAAAACACAATGGGTTCGGTTGGCAAGTCGTTGCCCAATTCTTTGGCATGTTTGGCGTAGTTGCGCCCAATGCAAAATATTTTCATGCGGTTAAAGTATAATATAGCCTTGTTTTAGGCTGCAAAGATACAAACTTTTTACCAAAAATACTTTACTCCTCAACAGATAATGTTTTTTGTGTCCATTCTAGCAGTTTGCCCCAAGCACACCCGGCTATACATTTGCTTCGCGCAGTTCCATATTCGGTGCTGATTGCACCTTTTGTCTACCCGCAAAGTGCCAAGTTTGCGCCCCTCATATGCACACCTTGCTTGCGTTGCTTACCTTGCTCTGGGGGTGCCCCCTACTGTGCAAAGCATGGAAAGCCAATCACCACCCCCAAAAAAGACATATTCCGCGTCAAGCGGGGCATGCCCAAACCAATAAACAAACGGTTAGACCTAACAACAATGGCGTACAATCAAATTGGCTATTTCATTATTTAAGCACCTTGTTCACTTTAATTTTCCTTACATTTTGCAGTTTGCACTTTTTTTTGTACCTTTGCACCCAAATTCAAGAAAACAACTAATTTGCATGGAACTGACCTATATAAAAGACCTGCCCAAACACGAAGGTGGCAAAGTAACCCTACATGGTTGGATAGCCAACAAACGCTCGAGCGGTAAAGTAGCCTTTTTGGTGCTTCGCGATGGCTCGGGTTTTGTACAATGTGTGGTAGAAGTAACAACAGCCGGCGAAGAAAACCTAGAACGCGCCAAACGCCTAACCCTAGAAAGTGCCATAAGCATAACAGGTACTGTACGCAAAGACGATAACCAAGAAGGCGGCTACGAACTACAAGCCACCGATGTACATATCTATAGCATTGCCGATGAAAACTACCCTATTGGCAAAAAAGAACATGGCGTAGACTTTTTGATGAACAACCGCCACCTTTGGTTGCGCTCAAAACGCCAGTGGGCTATCATGAAAATACGCAACTGCGCCCTATATGCCATTCATCGCTTTTTTCAGGAGCGCGATTTTGTACAAATGGACTCGCCAATATTAACTGGCAACGCCTGCGAAGGAACAACCACTTTGTTCGACACCCAATTTTATAAAGAAGACCAAGTAGCGTACTTGTCTCAATCGGGGCAACTATACGCCGAGGCAACCGCTATGGCAATGGGTAAAGTATACACTTTTGGACCTACGTTTAGAGCCGAAAAATCGCTAACGCCACGCCACTTATCCGAGTTTTGGATGATTGAACCCGAAATGGCTTTCTACGACCTAGAAATGGACATGAACCTTATCGAGGATTTTGTGCGATATGTGGTAAGCGAAGTGTACGAAAAATGCCGCACCGAATTGGAGACATTAGAACGCAACCTAACTCTATTCGAGGCAATTAAACAACCGTTTCCGCGCATCACCTACGACGATGCCGTGCTGATAATAAAAGGCAAAAAAGAAGTAAACGGCAAAAATGCCATTGTACAACTCGAAGCCGATTTAGCCGCCGTACATGCTACCATAGCCGAAAAAAATGCCGCTCTTGCCGAGTACGAAGAAAAACTACAAGCAAAAGGCTTGAAAAAAGGCGAGATAAATCATTTTCAGAACAAAGTGGATACGCTAAAAAACGAGCTTAAAAAATTAGAAGATGATGCTCGTAATATCCCACAATGGATAGCATCGGCAAGCAACTTTGTACCCGGCGACGACTTTGGTGCATCGGACGAGAAAGCCATTACCCGCCTTTTTGATGTGCCTGTGTTTGTATACAAATGGCCTAGCCCCATAAAAGCGTTTTATATGAAACGCTACGAAGACGACGACAACTACGTAAAAGGCGTTGATTTGTTAGCCCCCGAAGGTTTCGGCGAAATTGTTGGCGGCTCGCAACGCGAAGACGATATAGAAAAACTACTAGAACGCATAAAAGAACACGACCTGCCCCTAGAAGCCTTTGAATGGTATTTGGATTTGCGCCGATTTGGTTCGGTGCCTCATGCTGGCTTTGGCTTGGGCTTCGAGCGTTTGGTTATGTGGATGACTGGTGTCTCGCATATCCGCGAAACTATACCTTTTCCACGTTATTATGGTCGTTTGTTTCCATAATGTTACCCTACAAAAACTGGCTTTTATCGCTACAAACGATAAAAGCCAGTTTTATTTTTTGCTGTATCTAAACCCAAATTTGCATTTTTATAGTCCGCTAAGAGGTGCAATTTTCTATCAAAATTCACAAAAAAAAACGCCCAACTGTAATAAAGTTACAGTTGGGCGTTTGGTATAAAACTAGTTGGTGTTAGTTTTTCACAAAACGGGTGGTTATTTTAGCATCGGTGGTAACAACAGATACAAAGTACACGCCATTGGTATAATTACTTAGGTCAATAGTTTGGTTGTTTAAACCTTTACGGGTGATAATGGTTTGCTGTTCAACCAATCTGCCTGCCACATCGTATACCATAAGTTGTGCCGATGTGTAATTATCTGCCTCAAATGTAATGGTCACATCATCGTGGGCAGGTACTGGATATATTTTGGTAAAATCGAGGGCGTTGCTGTTGCGCGTTAGGGTAATAGTTTTCGAGGGGTTATTATCGCCATTAAAATCGAATTGGATAATACGATAATAGACTAACCCACCCAAAGCTTGTTTGTCGGTAAAGCTGTAGTTGCGTTGTGTTGAGCTGTTACCTGCTGCATCAACCGTACCTAAACGGGTAAAGTTATTACCATCGGTTGAGCGTTCAATGGCAAAGTAATTGCTGTTGCTTTCGGTAGCCGTTGACCATTCTAGCAAATTGCCTTCGGGTTTTACGGTACCTCTAAAGCTCAACCATTCAACGGCAACGGGGGTTTTAGTGCATTCTTCAATATCTCCACTTTCTGCTCCGCTACAACCTACTACATCTGTAACAATTATACCGTAAGTAGCGGGTGTGTCGCCTGCTGCAATTATTCTTGTAGCACTATTTCCTGCAAAAACGTCTTCGTTAATTTCGCCACTTAGTGTATACGGCGATGATGAATTATAGGCAGGATAGCCACCTTCGGGATAAACAATTTGTGTATAAATTCCAGTCGTGTAATCGCAACCACCATCAACAGTGAGTGTAACAGGCGTTAAAAACACCACACCTACGGCATTTGATAGGTTGGTACAAACATCGGCAAAGATGATAGTACCATCGGGATTGGTGTAGCCTGCTACTGCTACTATATAATAGGTAGTGTTGGCTTGCAAATTGGGGTTGCTGTTAATACTAAATGTTGGCTCGGTGGCATTGGTTGCCACAATGGTGTTTAGGGCGTTGTTTTCATCGGTACAAAGTACATACACTAAGTTAGTACCCGCAAAAATATTTTGTCCCGACAAAGTTAAACTAGTGGCACTACCCGAGCACACCAACAAATTGCCATCTATACCTGCAAAAGTACCCGCCGATGGGCATGGACGCTCGCAAGGGGCTGCTCCATCTACAATAATAATGCCTGTACTACCTGTATCGGTAACATTAAACGAGTAGGTACTGCCGCACGGAATAGCCACACTGGTGTAACTACTACCCACAATTTGTACGCCATCTACCACATAAACACCCGTACCGCCCGATATGTCGAAACTTACGGTATAGCTAAATCCATCGGGAGCAACTGTTTCTACAATATTACTAACCTGCAAAGCATCTAAACAAGCGGGGTCGTTGGGAGCTAAAACCGTAAATGTTAAGCAATTGCTAGACAAAATATAGCAAATATCCTCGATAATAAAACCTTCGATGATAGAGTTGATAATGGTAGTCGAATCGGTTTGTACGTAGCTGATACCACAAACGGTATAATCGCCTGTGCTGCCCAAACTTAATGCCGAGCCAACAGTCGCTACTGTTTTTGTGCCATCGGGTGCGGTGATAATCAATGCCGAGCCATACTCGCCCGAGGCTGCACTTGTTACCGTAATAGCCCCTGTTGTTAAGCCCGAGCAAAGGGTAGTTTGTCCGCCAGCTACTGTTACATCGCCTACTTGGGCTTGGCAACACTGCCCCGTATAAGGAGCTAAAACCGTAAATGTTAGGCAATTACTCGACAAAACATAGCAAACATCTTCGATAACAACACCCTCGATGATAGAGTTAATAACGGCAGATGAATCGGTTTGTACGTAGCTGATACCACAAACAGTATAATCGCCTACGCTGCCCAAACTTAAAGCCGAGCCAACAGCTGCTACCGTTTTTGTACCATCGGGTGCGGTGATAATCAATGCCGAGCCATACTCGCCCGAGGCTGCACTTGTTACCGTAATAGCACCTGTTGTTAAGCCCGAGCAAAGGGTAGTTTGTCCGCCAGCTACTGTTACATCGCCTACTTCGGCTTGGCAACACTCGCCCCAATAAGGGGGTAACATACAAAAAGGTATTACATTTGGCGATACAATGGCGCAAATATCACCTGCATCTATCTGCGATTGTATGCACTCGAGGGTGGTGCAATTAAGTACTGCATTGGCATCTATCAAGGCATAGTTTACGGCTAATACATTGTAGCAGCCAAACGACAAATCGTAGTTAGCAAAATCTACGCTGCCAATAGGTGCAAAAGCAATAATATTGCCACTTGGGTCGGTGATGATTAGTTGGGTGGTATTATCGTCGGTGGCTGGTGTACCTGTTACTATAATATTGCCGGTTTGAGTGATACCGCAAAGGGTAGTTACGCCACCTTCTACGCTAATGACATCAATGGTGTTGTTGCAGTTGTTGCAGGTTGTAATGGTAATGGTTTTGCAGGCAAAGCGAGAGCAAATATCCGATGCGATAGAAGGAAGTTGGTCAAATTCTAACGAATTAATAACGGCTTCTTCATCGCCAAAATAATAATTTATCCCACAAATTTGGTAGGTACCGAGTGCCAATCCACTTAAATCATAAGTATTGCCATCAACAAACGATTCGTATTGTAATACATCATTGCCTGCTTCGTTGGTTATTGCAATAATATTTTCGTATTCTTCGCTAGTGTTTTCACCGCCAAATATAACAATTGGGGTTAAGTTACCGTTAGTGCAAAATTCGGTGATATTGGGATTTAGCACCACACTTTCGATAGAGGCGTTACAAGCAAAGCAAGTTTGGATGTTGATATTGGTACAAAACGATGTTGCACAAGTACCATCGGGTGTTAGGTTGCCATCGGCAATACCTGCTAAAACGGCAGCTTCGTCGGTGGCTAAATAATTAACTCCACAAATTTGGTAATTACCAATACCTACGCCAAGGTCGGCAAAGTTAAACGAGGCTCCACTACCCGATACGGTGGCTAATGTTTGTTCCGATGAGTTTTGCAATACATAAATGCTGGCATAATCGGCACTATTGTTAGTACCTGTTGCGGTAATAACACCCGATGTTGGGCTTAATCCGCTAATAATACCCTCGATGCAATAATTTGTGCCTACTGTTGTGCTTACGCCTGTAATGGTGGCATCGCAAGTAGCGGCGCAGGCAGGGTCGTTGGCGGCTAAAATGGTAATTTGGCTGCACGATGTGGCATAGCAAAGTGCGTTAGGTGGTATGATACCATCTTCTAATGCGGCTAAAATTTCGGTTTCATCATCGCTATAATAATTTAAGGCGCAGATGTTGTAGATACCTGCATCTAAACCTGCAAAATTGTAAAGTGCATTTTCGTTAAGATTATAACTTTGCACTGCGTTAGTTCCATCGGTTAATACCGATAAAGTGGCATAATCGGCGTTGCTGGGCGTGCCTGTAATGGTAATAACTCCGCTATTGAGGTTGCCATTGGCACAATATTGTCCGCCATTGGCAAGGGCAATACTAGTAACTGCTGCTTCGCACACAAAACAAGCGGGGTCGTTGGCAGCTAAAATAGTAATTTGGCTGCACGATGTGGCAAAACAAAGTGTATTTGCGGGTAAATTTCCGGCATCTAAGCTAGCTACAACTTCGGCTTCGGCATCTAATCTATAGTTTAAAGCGCAGATATTGTAGGTACCTGCATTTAAATCTGCAAAATTATAAGGTGCATTTTCGTCAAGATTATAACTTTGCACTATGTTAGCTCCATTGGTTACTACCAATAAAGTGGCATAATCGGCGCTGTTAGGTGTGCCTGTAATGGTTATAGTTCCGCTGTTTAGGTTGCCATTGGCACAATATTGTCCGCCATTGGCAAGGGCAATACTGCTAACATCTGCATCGCAACTACACAAGGGTCCGGGTTGGTTTACGGTAAAGCAAGGGTAAGTAACCGTTAAGTTAACACCCGAGCACGACAGTGGCAAGTCGGGTGGTATCGTTACATCGGGCGATATAAAAGGCACAAAGCAAACAGTTACAGACGAACCGCCTTCGAAAAGGTTGCTTTGGGTTAAATCTGCCGTACCGCCGCCAATAATTGGGGTTCCGTTTTCGTCAACGGCAATAGCATATCCGTTATAAATAAAATTATCGTCGTTACCGGGTACGTTGGTAGTAGGTTGAGCAATATATAAACCCCACACCACGCCTGGGTTACTTTGCCCGGGTCCGGCAGTAAAAGTAATATTGGGCAATATAACGGGTTCATCGGCACAAATGGTTGATAAAGCCGGTGGCTGTATATTGCCTAATTGCCCGGTGTTAATGGTACAAGGTTGTGCTTGAGCGCTTTGGGTGATATAGCCTAATAAGAGGCTAATGATAATTAGTCGAAAAAGTGTATTCATTTGTTGTTTTTGTTGTTGTTATTTTGGAGTGCAATATCAATTTGCGTAAAGTAAATTATAATTGGTAATTTTTGAAGAAATTTTCTTCATCAATTAGCCTAAATAAGCAATTAAAGCACAAAGGTACTACTTTTGTGATAGCTTACAAAACTACTTGACGTTAAAAACGCTTAAAGGGTTGCTAAAAGTGTGTGCAAAGTGATAAAAAATCGTTAAAAAGCTATAACTTTGGCGCAAAATAAGCAAAAATACTCTTTTTTATGAAAAAAGCATTTATTGTAGATGCAATTCGGACGCCTATTGGCAGTTATGGCGGTGCATTAAGCACACAGCGCCCCGACGATTTAGCAGCATTAGTTATAAAAGCATTGATGGCAAGAAACCCCAATGTACCCACTTCGAGTATCGAAGATGTGGTATTTGGAGCAGCCAATCAGGCAGGCGAAGACAATCGAAATGTGGCTCGAATGGCAGCTTTGTTGGCAGGTTTGCCTATCGAGGTAGGCGGTGTAACGGTTAATAGATTGTGTGCCTCGGGTTTGCAAGCCGTAATGGATGCCGCTCGTTGCACCATGCTAAACGAAGGACAAGCATACATAGCCGGCGGCGTAGAAAGCATGACGCGTGCGCCTTTTGTAACATTAAAAGCCAGCAGCGCATTTAGCCGTCAAGTAGCTATGGTAGATACTACCATCGGTTGGCGATTTACCAACCCTCGTTTAGCCGACATGCACTACCCCTACAGCATGGGCGAAACCGCCGAAAATGTGGCTAAAAAATGGGGGATTTCGCGACAAGCACAAGACGCATTTGCCTTATCATCGCAACAAAAATACCAAATAGCCCACCAAAACAACCGTTTTGCCGACGAATTAGTCCCCGTAACCATCTATGCCATCAAAGACTCACCAACCCTATTTGTAAAAGACGAGCATCCACGCCAAACATCTGCCGAAAAATTAGCTGCATTAAAACCCGCTTTTGTTAAAGAAAACGGGACGGTAACAGCCGGTAACTCGTCGGGTATAAACGATGGTGCAGCAGCAGTTTTGATAGCTAACGAAGATTTGGTAAACAAACTCAACTTAAAACCCTTGGCTCGCATTGTGTCAATGGCTACGGCTGGCGTAGACCCTGCCTATATGGGTGTTGGTCCTGTTCCAGCAATGAAAAAAGCTTTACAACGAGCCAATTTAAGCATCAACGACATAGATTTGTTTGAACTAAACGAGGCATTTGCCGCTCAGGTGTTGGCATGTATCCAAGAGTTGCAAATTCCGCTCGAAAAAGTAAACGTTAATGGTGGAGCAATTGCATTAGGGCACCCATTAGGTTGCTCGGGTGCTCGCATTATTACTACCTTGGTGCACGAGCTAAAACGCCGCCCAAATGCCCGATACGGTTTGGCAACTATGTGCGTAGGCGTAGGGCAAGGCGCAGCTATTATTGTAGAGCGAATTTAATTAGCCGTAAATTATTTATTTAATTTGGTACTACAACTTTTTCTCAACCCAAAGCTAGTACTTGCCCCGCTTGACGCGGAATATGTCTTTTTTGGGGGTGGTCATTGGCTTACCCTATTTTGCATGGTCTATGGCACCCCCATAGCAATTAAGCGCATTAATACCACACATCAACGCAAGAAATATAATGTCTAATAGTTCAATTTAGCAAATCAGGTAGTACCATAAAAAAAAATGCTATTACCTGCAGCACTAAAGCCAGCCCTATTTGGTTAATTTTGCTTGATAAAAATGGGATTTTACTTACCGCCCAGAACCTTGCTACTGCCTAATAAAATATTGGGTGGTTAGCAAGGTTTTTTTTGATAGATTAGGAGTAGGTATTAGGTAAACGCAGCAAACCCCTTAGTCTTTTCAGACTAAGGGGTGCTGTTAATAAATTAGGCGGCGACCTACTCTCCCACAAATTGCAGTACCATCGGCGCTGAGGAGCTTAACTTCTCTGTTCGAAATGGGAAGAGGTGGATCCTCCTCGCTATAACCACCTAAAGCTCTTTATATTGAACATATTGTTACAAGATTTTTCCTTTAATAAACTACTTCAACACTAATTATTTAGCCTTTGTGTAGTTAGTAACTTGCATATAGCAATACCATTTGGTCTTACTATTTACATAACAAAATTATATAGTATAAAATAAAAGCTCGCGGGTTATTAGTATTGCTCGGCTTTGATATCTCTACCTTTACACCTGCAACCTATCAACGTCGTAATCTCCAACGACCCTTCATCAGAGACCTCATCTTGAGGGTGGCTTCGCACTTAGATGCTTTCAGTGCTTATCCATGCCGAACATAGCTACCCGGCGGTGCAGCTGGCGCCACAACCGGTATGCCCAGAGGTTCGTCCAACACGGTCCTCTCGTACTAATGTTAATACCTCTCAAGTCTCTTGCTTCCACAACAGATAGGGACCGAACTGTCTTGCGACGTTCTGAACCCAGCTCGCGTGCCACTTTAATGGGCGAACAGCCCAACCCTTGGGACCTTTCCAGCCCCAGGATGTGACGAGCCGACATCGAGGTGCCAAACCTCCCCGTCGATATGAGCTCTTGGGGAGATCAGCCTGTTATCCCCGGAGTACCTTTTATCCTTTGAGCGATGGCCTTCCATACAGAACCACCGGATCACTTTACCCTAGTTTTCCTACCTGCTCGACTTGTCGGTCTCGCAGTCAAGCACCCTTATACTAATACGCTCTTCGCATGATTACCGTCCATGCTGAGGGTACCTTTGGAAGCCTCCGTTACTCTTTAGGAGGCGACCACCCCAGTCAAACTACCCACCAAACAGGGTCCTAGTCATTGCGACCAGTTAGTATCTAAGTAAATAAAGGGTGGTATTTCAACGTCGGCTCCACCATCACTAGCGTGACAGCTTCATAGCCTCCCACCTATCCTACACATCATTTACCCAGATACAGTGTTAAGTTGTAGTGAAGGTTCACGGGGTCTTTCCGTCCCGTTGCGGGTAATCGGCATCTTCACCGATACTACAATTTCACCGAGCTCACGGCCGAGACAGTGTCCAGATCATTACACCATTCGTGCAGGTCGGAACTTACCCGACAAGGAATTTCGCTACCTTAGGACCGTTATAGTTACGGCCGCCGTTTACTGGGGCTTCAGTCAAGAGCTTCACCTTGCGGCTGACCCCCTCCCTTAACCTTCCAGCACCGGGCAGGTGTCAGGCACTATACCTAATCTCACGATTTAGCAGTGCCCTGTGTTTTTGTTAAACAGTTGCCTGGACCTATTCTCTGCGACCTCCCATCTCTGGGTAGGTATCTCTTCTCCCGAAGTTACGAGATCAATTTGCCGAGTTCCTTAGCCGTGAATCACTCGAGCACCTTAGGATATTCTCCTCGGACACCTGTGTCGGTTTCCGGTACGGGCTCCGTATAGCTGAAGCTTAGTGGCTTTTCTTGGAAGTTCGCTTGGCTGCATTATCCCTTCTGCCTAAACATTAGGGTACTATCAGAGCTCGGCTCAACGGGCGAACTTCTCTACCCATCTCATAACCTACCCTCCTTCAACGACCAATTCCGTCTGATCGCAGCAGTTACGCACCTTCGTCCCCACATCGCACTATACGCAGGTACAGGAATATTAACCTGTTTTACATCGGCTTCCCCTCGCGGGTTATCCTTAGTCCCCGACTAACCCTGATCCGATTAGCGTTGATCAGGAAACCTTGTCCTTGCGGTGTGAACGTTTTTCACGCTCATTATCGTTACTTATGCCTACATTTGCTTTTCTGGACGCTCCAGCAACCCTCACAGATCACCTTCAACGCAGACCAGAATGCTCCCCTACCACTGTACTATAAGTACAATCCATAGCTTCGGTAATATGCTTGATGCCCGATTATTTTCCGCGCACGACCACTCGACTAGTGAGCTGTTACGCACTCTTTAAATGAATAGCTGCTTCCAAGCTAACATCCTAGCTGTCTTAGCAATCGCACCACGTTTATCCAACTTAGCATATATTTAGAGACCTTAGCTGATGGTCTGGGTTGTTCCCCTCTCGGCCACGGGCCTTAGCACCCGCAGCCTCACTCCTGTCTATATGTACCAGCATTCGGAGTTTGTCAGGATTTGGTAGGCGATGAAACCCCCTAGTCCAATCAGTAGCTCTACCTCTGGCACACTTTAATAACAAGGCTGTCCCTAAAGACATTTCGGGGAGTACGAGCTATCTCCCAGTTTGATTGGCCTTTCACCCCTACCCACAACTCATCCAAATACTTTTCAACGTAAACTGGTTCGGACCTCCATTGCCTGTTACAGCAACTTCATCCTGGTCATGGGTAGCTCACGCAGGTTTCGCGTCTACGCCCACTGACTAAATCGCCCTATTCGGACTCGCTTTCGCTACGGCTCCGAGAATCTATTCTCTTAACCTTGCCAGTGAGCAGTAACTCGTAGGCTCATTATGCAAAAGGCACGCCGTCACCCTTTCAGGCTCCGACCGCTTGTAGGCGTATGGTTTCAGGTACTATTGCACTCCCCTATTTGGGGTTCTTTCACCTTTCCCTCACGGTACTTGTTCACTATCGGTCTCTCAGGAGTATTTAGCCTTACCGGATGGTGCCGGCAGATTCAGACAGGATTTCACCGGTCCCGCCCTACTCAGGTACTCGCTAACTAGCTCA
>JADKCK010000006.1:0-187500 GCA_016718845.1 Sphingobacteriales bacterium | reverse complement strand
GGCTTTTTTTTAAAAAAAAATTAACTTCATTTGCTAGTTGCTCGTTTTGCTTTCGTACTGAAAGCGGGTGCAAAGGTACGACCTTTATTTTGAACTGCCTAATTTTGGCGAAACTTTTTGCAAAGTTTTTTGAGTTCTTTTGCAAGCATCATTTTGCTTAACATTTGGTTCGTTGCCTAAGCGGGTGCAAAGGTACGACCTTTATTTTGAACTGCCTAATTTTGGCGAAACTTTTTCAAAGTTTTTTAATTTTTTCGCAAACGGCTTTTGATGCAAGTAGTTTTTTGAACTGCTAATTTAACTCTTTTGCAAACATCGTTTTGCTTGCTTTGTCGTTGCTAAGCGGGTGCAAAGGTACAAGCTTTATTTTGAACTGCCTAATTTTGGCGAAACTTTTTGCAAAGTTTTTTTACGGCTTTTGATGCAAGTAGTTTTTGGTGCAACTTACTTCTTTATGCCTTCGTGCCCTAAGCGGGTGCAAAGGTACAAGCTTTATTTTGAACTGCCTAATTTTGGCGAAACTTTTTGCAAAGTTTTTTTACGGCTTTTGATGCAAGTAGTTTTGGGTGCAACTTACTTCTTTATGCCTTCGTGCCCTAAGCGGGTGCAAAGGTACAAGCTTTATTTTGAACTGCCTAATTTTGGCGAAACTTTTTGCAAAGTTTTTTTACGGCTTGTGATGCAAGCAGTTTTAAGATGTGGTGAAATAGTGGTGTGGTACTGCATCTGCCCAAAAACGTTTTTATACTATGGCTCTCTCTTTGAAACACATAGAATCATAGGCTTACATAGGTGGCATAGAAAACATCTGCCCAAAAACGTTTTTGTATACCGTAGAGCGATGTGGCGATATGGTACTGCATCTGCCCAAAAACGTTTTTATACTATAGCTCTTTCTTTGAAACACATAGAATCATAGGCTTACATAGGTGGCATAGAAAACATCTGCCAAAAACGTTTTTGTATACCGTAGAGCGATGTGGCGATGTGGTGAAATAGCGATGTGGGAAGCATCTGCCCAAAACGTTTTTATACTATGGCTCTTTGAAACCCGCCCATTTATACTATGCTCTTTCTTTGAAACACATAGAATCATAGGCTTACATAGGTGGCATAGAAAACATCTGCCAAAAACGTTTTTGTATACCGTAGAGCGATGTGGCGATGTGGTGAAATAGCGATGTGGCGAAGCATCTGCCCAAAAACGTTTTTATACTATGGCTCTTTCTTTGAAACACATAGAATCATAGGCTTACATAGGTGGCATAGAAAACATCTGCCAAAAACGTTTTTGTATACCGTAGAGCGATGTGGCGATGTGGTGAAATAGCGATGTGGCGAAGCATCTGCCCAAAAACGTTTTTATACTATGGCTCTTTCTTTGAAACACATAGAAAATCATAGGTTTCATAGAAAACATAGAATCATAGGCTATACTAAAGGGCGATGTGGTGGAATAGTGATGTGGTACTACATCTGCCAAAAACGTTTTTGTATACCGTATACTATAGGGCAATGTGGTGATGTAGTGATGTATCGATGTGGCACTAAGTTTATAGGAATGGGGTTGGCACTACTTGTGCCGCTAAAAGTTTATCGCGCACTTGAATAAAGATTGGGGTGTTGGGTTGGGCATAGGCAGTATGTACGTATCCCATGCCAATAGATTTTTTTAATGATGGTGAGGGGCAAGCCGATGTTACTTCGCCGATGCGGTTGCCTTCGAAATCGGTGATTGGACAATGGTCGCGGGCTACGCCTTTGTCGGTTAGTTCAAAGCCGACTAAGGTAAGGGCAGTTCCGTTTTTTTTCTGTTTAAGTAAGGCTTCTTTGGCTATAAAATTAGGTTTGTTAAGTTTGGTTATCCAGCCGAGTCCTGCTTCGAGGGGGGTTGTGGTGTCGTTGATATCGTTACCATAAAGCATATAGCCTTTTTCGAGGCGTAGGGTGTTGCGTGCGGCAAGCCCAACGGGGCGTAAATTATACGATAAGCCTGCGTCGAAAATGGCGTTCCAGATAGTTTCGGCATCTTTATTGTCGAAATATATTTCGAAGCCGCCAGAACCTGTATAGCCTGTTGCAGATATTAACACATTGGCAACGCCTGCAAATGTACCTTTAGCAAAGGTATAATAGGGCATATCAATAAGACTTAATTCGGTGAGGCGTTGCAAAATACGACTGGCTTTGGGACCTTGTACAGCAAGCAATGCGGTACGGTCGGATATATCTTGCATTTCAACGTTGGCAGTGTTGTGTATGCTGATATAATTCCAGTCTTTTTGAATATTGGCGGCATTAACAACTAACATATAGGCATTATCGGATAGTTGATAAACGAGCATATCGTCGACGATGCCGCCTGTTGGGTGCAGCAGGCACGAATATTGCACTTTACCTGGGTATAATTTGGATACATCGTTGCTGCTTAGCTGTTGTATCAGGTCGAAAGCTCCGTTTCCGCGGATAATAAATTCGCCCATGTGTGATACATCGAAAACGCCTGCATTGTTGCGCACGGCGAGGTGCTCGTCGTTGATACTACCGTAACTAATAGGCATGTCGTAGCCGGCAAAGGGAGCCATTTTTGCGCCTAATTGCAGGTGCTGTGCATGAAAGGGAGTTGTATTCATGAAATTTTTTATTATTATGTGTTTTTGTTTTAGTAATGATTTGCTTTTTATAGCTGTTCTGTAGTGACAGTGATGCGGCGTGAAGTCCGCTACTTGGTAAATATAATTTTTAGGGCAGGCAGAGAACTACGACTATTGGGGATATTAGTATGGTTGAAAGTGTAGCTATTTTTTCACACAAAAAAGTATTTTTATTTTTGCTTAGTTATAATTTTCTATTGTTTGGGGTTAAATTATTAGAAATTCTGGTGGTTTAGCTATGTTAAATTGTTGAATTGGGTTGTTTATTGGAGCAGGAGCAAAAATAAATGACAAAAGTAAGTGTAATTTTGGTAAAACTAGTAATTTTACGTTACTTTTGTGGCAAATAATTTATGATACAGCGAATTTGGAAGTGGGCGAAGAAATTTGCCTTTTATTTTTTGATAACTACCTTTGTTTGGGTGCTAATATATAAATGGGTAAATCCGCCGTTTACCTTATTAATGATGCAGCGCTATACCGAAGCCGTTTACGATGGCAAGGTAGGCAAGGGTATTATGTACGAGTGGGTTGATTATGGCAATATTTCGTCGTATATGAGAGTGGCAGTTATAGCGACCGAAGACCAGAATTTTCCGTTTCATGGTGGGTTTGATTTTGATGCTATACAAAAAGCTATACAATATAACAGCAATAACGAAGATACAAAGGGTGCTAGCACTATCAGTCAGCAGGTAGCTAAAAATGTATTTTTGTGGTCGGGGCGCAATTGGCTGCGCAAAGGCTTAGAGGCTTATTTTACGCTACTTATTGAACTGCTTTGGAGCAAAGAGCGCATTTTAGAAATGTATCTAAATGTTGCCGAGATGGGGCATTTAACTTTTGGGGTAGAAGCTGCGGCGTATCGGTACTACCAAATACCTGCTCGGATATTGACTATTGACCAAGCGGCTTATATTGCTGTAATATTACCTAATCCGCTAAGATATAACCCTGTGAAACCAAGCGATTATATACGCAAACGTAAAAGTTGGGCTGTTATGCAAATTAGGCGGTTAGGTGGAAAAGCGTACTTGAAAAATATTTAGAAGAGGCGATATTGCGAAGTGGTGAAGTGGCGATGTAGTGAAGTGGCGATGTAGTGAAGTAGCGATGTAGTGAAGTGGTGAAGGCTTTTGGCTGTCCACTATCGGCTATCGATTACCAATTTAGTCTTTTTATCCCATTGCAACATCACCATATCTCCATCGAAACATCTCCACATCGAAACATCTCCACATCGCAACATCTCCACATCGCAACATCTCCACATCGCCACATCTCCACATCGCAACATCTCCACATCGAAACATCTCCACATCACCACATCACAAAACACAACAAAACTCCTCTTTTGAATGGTTCAAGAGAGGAGTTTTGTTGTGGGTAAGAGGCTGACGATGGCTTATAGAGTATAAATATGTCCATATTTTTGGCGAGCGTAAGCCATAAAATAATCAAAATTAAGCGGCTCGCCTGTTACCCGCTCGCATAGCTCTTCGGAGGTGTACAACATGCCATATTGATGAATGTTGGTGCGCAGCCATGTTAATAGGTTACTAGTGTTGCCTTGTTCTATTTGAGATTCGAGATTAGGAATATCGTTGGTGGCTTTTGCAAAAAATTGTGCAGCATAAAAACTACCTAACGAGTAGGTTGGGAAATAACCCAAGCTGCCATGCGACCAGTGAATGTCTTGTAAAACACCCATTTTGTCGTTTGGCACATCTATACCTAAGTATTCTTTGTATTTTGCATTCCAGATTTCGGCTAAATCTTTGGTTGCCATTGTGCCTTCTATCAATCCTTTTTCTATTTCAAAGCGAATTAAGATGTGAAAGTGGTAGGTTAGTTCGTCGGCACTTGTGCGGATAAACGAGGGTTGCACTTTGTTCATTGCTTTATAAAAACCATCGAGGCTAACCGAGGCTAAGTTTTCGGGGAACATTTGCTGCGTGAGGGCGTAATTGGCTTTCCAATAGGGCAACGACCTGCCTACATTGTTTTCCCAGAGGCGCGATTGCGACTCGTGGATACCCAGAGAGGTAGCTTTACCTGTGGGCAAGCCATAATAGTTGGGGTTTAATCCTTGTTCGTAGAGGGCATGACCGCCTTCGTGAAGGCAACTCCATATCATTTCGTTAAAATCGTTTTCGGCAACGCGTGTTGTTACGCGCACATCTTGCGAGCCAAAACTGGTGGTAAATGGGTGGGTAGATAGGTCTTGTCTGCCTGCTTCAAAGTCGTAGCCCATTTGTTTTAGCAGGTTTAAACCTAATTGCCATTGGCGGTCTTTGTTGTAGTGTTTATACATAAAGCTATCATCGACCTGCGGACGGCCGGCAATTTCGCGTACAAAATCGACCATTTGTTGGCGCACCGACTCAAAAAGGCGAGTGATAACTACTGTTCTGCCTTTGGGTTCATACTCGTCGAGTAGGGCATCGTAGGGGTGTTCGGTATAGCCTACAATGTCGCAGGTTTCGCGTTTTAGTTGTACAATAGTATCTAGGCTGGGGGCAAAAACGGCAAAGCTGTTGGCTTCGCGGGCTTGCATCCAGGCGTGATAGGCATCGGCAATGGCTTTTGATTGGCGCATCACAAAATCGGTGGTAAATTTGCTTTGGCGCACATAGTCGTCGTAGCTTTTGGTGATATTGCAGCGTTCCCACTCGTTAAGCGACGTATCATCTTTTAAGGTTCCGAGCAAATCGCCCATTTGGGTATCGGTTGCTGTTTCGTGCAAGATACCTGCCAAGGTAGTTATTTGTTGCGAGCGTTGATTGGCTCCTTTTGCGGGCAAGTAGGTTTCTTGGTCCCACGACAAAACGGCTATGGCATGCTCAATATCGGCTACTTTTTGTAGTTTTTGTTGGTATTGTTGATAAGCTTTCAATTAGTTGTAAATTGTAAATGGTAAGTTGTAAACGGTATTTAAAAATTAACTTGACGATACTCGAAAAACAATCGGGTTACTTTTTTTTGTTTTTATTTAGGCTTTCAGTTTCATTATCCAATCGGTTTGTGCTTCATCGCCCATATAATAAGGCATAGTACCTATTATTGCAAAGCCCATTTTTTGGTAGAAGCTGATGGCACGCGGATTTTGCTGCCAAACCCCTAACCATATATAAGGTATACGGTTGGTTTGTGCTACGGTTATGGCTTGCTGCAAAAGGGCTTGCCCCACTCCCCTACCCCAATGTGTTTGGCGGGCATAGATGCGGGCAATTTCTAAACCATTTACGGCATCGGTGAGGTTTAATTTTAGGTAGCCCACTGCAATGCCCTCGCTGTATGCCAAATAGTATTGGTTGTTGGCATCTTGCAACTCGAGGCTTATTTGCTGCGGGTTAAACTTTTGGGCGGTGTGCGATTGCATCACAGCGGCATCGTTGTTGTGGGCGTAGGCTTCGTAAAAAGTGCTGATGGATATTTCGGACAGCAAGGGTGCATCATCGGGGGTGCAGAGGCGGATTTGTATAGTTGTTTTGATGATGAAGTGTTTTTAATTGACCTAAAAGTGCCATTCCCCGTCCTCCTTGCCTTATCTTTATGGTAAGTTTTGGGTACGGTAATGGCACTTTTTAAGCTATCATAAAGCGATATTTTAAGTAAACATAAGTATTGCCTTATATCAGCATTAAAGTTTTACTTTGTTAGTGTAAATTTACAGTTATTGACGTTGATTTATTATTTTGTTCGTTGGCTTCGTTAATTTCGCCATAGCTAGGGTCTGGATTATCTTCGTAGCTACAATTAGGTAAATCTGCCATTAGGTATAAATTAATCACGTGTCCCGATGCTTTACCTTTTAAAGTGCCTTCTACTGTTACACTTTGTCCGGCTTGTAGTATTGGAATTACAGCACAGCCCTCAACCGATTCGCGTGGGTCGCCGAGTTCACATGGTTTGTTTGTTGCTGTTTTACCCTGGTTTTTAACTACCGCCTTATACGAAATAGTATAAGCGATATATGTTACACCGTTTTCGATTTGGTCTGCTACAATAGTAGAGCCTTTGGTAAAAGAGGTGACTATCAAATCGGGGCGGTTATCAGCAACAACTGTGCCCACCACCACATTTGGTGTTGGCATGGTTGCGTTACCTTTTTGAGCAAAAATAAGTGTGCTTTGGATAAGCAAAATGCTCATCAGCGCAAAAAAAATAGTACTTTTTTTCATGACTAAATTATTTTAAAGGCAACTTGACATTAAGTTACTAAAAGCTATATTCCGATATACTAACTGAATGTTACCCTTAAAAGTATTTTTTTTCAAAAATTCCCACAAAAGTCACATTAAATTTTGAGTTAGAGGGCTTGCTATTGGTATTGTTATCAATTTGCTATTAAAAAACAACAAAAAATAGTTATATTTTTGCTATTTAATTGACATAAAAGTGACATTTTTACTCTTCCTTGTCTTATCTTTGCGTCAAGTTTTGGATATGGCAGTTTATTCGCCTTTCCAGATGCCCCAAAGCAGTAACAACCAACCTACAATAAAAAATGTGCCGCCAAGTGGGGTAATGGGTCCTAGCCACCGCCACGATGTAAGCCCGATAAAATCGCGGGTGGCAAGTAGGTAAACCGAGCCAGAGAAAAACAAAATACCAATGGCAAAACAATAACCTGCGTATACTATAGGTATACTGTTGTATTTTTGCAGCAACAAACCCACCGCAAGCAATGCCAAAGCGTGGTAAAATTGGTATTTTACACCTGTTTCAAAAGTTTGTAGTTGATCGGGGGTAATGCGGGTTTTTAAGCCGTGTGCGCCAAACGCACCTAACACCACCGCTAAGGCAGCAAAAAGACAGGCTAATAATAAAAAATTTTTTTGCACCGTTATATGGTTTTGTAAGTTAATTTTTCGGACATTTGTACCTTGTTAGTCAACTGCCGCAAATCTGCCACAAAAGTAGCATTTTTTTAGCTATTACAGGCAATAATTTTGCACTTTTTGTTAAACCGCCTATTTGGGGTATTGTACAAAAAATAAAAACGACAAGAAACACAGAAGAAAAACGCTGCATAGGGCAATGGTCGCCTGTTTAGAAACGGGCAAAGATGCGGTATTTCCACGTATCGAAGCTAAACTTTCACGTAACGAAGTCCAAATATTACCTTTTTATTTTGCATAGCAAATCTACACAATCCAAACGTTATAACATCAATTATCAATTACCCACGTGACCATAAATTACAAATACCTTACCTTTTTTTCGTTGGCATTAATTGTACCTACCCTGCTTTATTTGTGGGGTTGGGGTAGTATTCCGTTGTTGTTTAGGGCAGTGCCCGACAGTTGCATTGCCATTGTGCAAACCAATAACATTGAGCGGGCGTATCAAAAGCTACAAAAATCGGCGTATTATAGCAATTGGCAGCAGTACGATGCGGTTAGTAAGCTACAAAATGGTTTTGATTTTGTAGATAGCTTGTTTTTGGCAGATAATCATCGTCCACAAAAACTATTGGCATCGTTGCATTTAATAAATGCCTATAACTACGACTATTTACTGGTTATGCCCACCGAACAGCTCAAAAAACCGCTACCTCAAATTGTGTCTCAACTGCGCAAGAAAGGTTTTGTGGCATCGAGCAGGGTTTTCAGAGGCACTACTATCTACGATATATGTTCGGGGGATAAAAAATTGTGTTTTGCCATTACTACCTGCAATGGGCTTGCGTTGGCAAGTTTTAGCTCGAGTTTGGTTGACGAAGCCGTTAGCCAGTATAATAGTTGGCAATGGTGGGGCAATGTGGGCAAAAAAGTAATGGTGCATAACACTAGTGCCGATGCTACTTTGTTTTTAAACCTCGACAATGCGCCTTTGTTGTCGTCGGTTTTTTTGAAAACGACCTACTACTCGCTGCTCGAAACGCTAAAAGAACTAAGCAACTGGGCTCAGTTAGATATGTGGTTCGAGGAGCAAGAAGTGCAACTTAAAGGCACTACTAACCTAAATAATAGCGGTTTGATGTTGGCAAATGTAGTGAAACAAAGCCCCGAAAGTGCATTTGCGGCAATACCTTATCTGCCCTTAAATACGGCGTTTTTGTTGTATTACAATGCAAAAGGAGGCACGCATACGGTAGGTAGGCAATCGAGTGGTTTTAGCAAACAGTTTGGCAAAAGCGCTTTGTGGTGGATGGGCAACGAGTGGGCGTATGGTTTTACCGAACCGGGCAGCGAAAACACCAAACGCGAGAGCTATATGGTGCTGCAAATCACCGACACCACCGCCGCCGCAAAACTATTGCAAAGCCTAACCCCCGAAAACGCCACGAAACAAGCCAACACCAAATACCAAAAATATACCCTACACTATGCCGACACGCATTTGTTAGCCGAGCATTTGTTTGGCGAAAGTTTGAGTAAACATTTTACCGCATCGTACTATACCATTATTAATAATTTTGTGTTGATTGGTGGCAGTGCCGAGCATTTGCAGGTGTTGATAGAAAAACATCTTGCCAAACAAACCTTAACAAAAGCCGATTTGCAAACGGGTAACAGCCTTGGTAATGCCATTTTGTACATCAACCAAAAGTTAATGAACGAGTGGCTAAGGGGCGTAAGTGGTGCCAAATTTAACGAAGATTTAGGCTCGCGATTGGCTGCTGCACAAAATTTGCACCCCTTGGTGGTGCAGTTTGATAAAGACCCTAATGGCGTAGCAACACAGTGCCATTTGCAATATGGCAAAGACCATACCGACAAAAGCACACAAAGCAAACTCACTTTGTTGTGGAACACGCAATTAGATGCCCCACCGGCAACAACTCCACAATTGGTAAAAAATGCACAAACAGGCGATAAAGAAATAGTTGTGGTGGATAAAAACAACACGCTTTATTTGATTAGCAATACAGGCGAGGTATTGTGGAAACGAAAATTTGACAAACCTATCCTCAGCAAAATATACCAAATTGATTATTATGGCGATAAAAGTTTGTTTTATTTGCTAAACACCGCCGACAATATTTACTTAATTGACCACAATGGCGAAGAATTAAAAGAATTTACCAAACGCCTAAGCATACCCGCAACAGCAGGTTTGTCGTGTTTAAAATTGGCTAACGAAGACAATTATTACTTTTTTGTGCCTTGTGGCGTAAAAGGTTTGTATGGCTACGAATATAGCGGCAAACCCCTGCCCGGCTGGACACCCCGCCAATGGTTAGGCAACCTTACACAACCTTTAAAGTACATACAATATAGGGATAAAGATGCTATTGTTGCCATCAACGACCAAGGTAATTTGTATTTGTTGGACAGACGGGGTAAGGCATTACACACCTTAGAGCTTAAATCGCCCGCTATCAGCCCGCCACAAATAGACCTGCGCAAAGGCGAACCTAAAATTTTACTAACCACCGCCAACAGTAAAACCCACCTTATAAACATAAACGGCGAGGGTTGGGGTAGTCAGTTAGTATCGTTGAGTAAAACTGCCGACTTTACTACGGCTAATGTTATATCCGACCTCGATGAAGAGTCGATATTTTTGAGCCACAACAAAGTGTTTGTTTATGGTTTTGATTCTAAACTTTACGAATATCGCTTTGCCGATAAAGTAATACCTACCGATGTTTTTGGGGTAAAATTGGTGAACAAAGCCCGCGAAAAAATTGGTGTTTTTTGTCGTCCCAATCAGCAGGTGTATTTGTTAGACGAATATGCTAAGTTTAACCCTAATTTTCCGTTGGCTGCCAGCACGCCTTTTATGGTTACTAATTTGGTGAGCGAAAACGAAGATGTACTTTTGATGGGCGGAACAAGCAATAATGTGTTGGCTTATAAGTTGGTTAGTAATTAATAACTCAAGTTACGCAGGGGTAGCGCAAACAAGACAAATATTAAACGGCAAGGGCTTTGGAAATAATTTGTCAGTAGTTTGATACTACTTATTGCCCTTTAAAAGTTTGTTACTTTTTGCTTGATCAAAAAGTAACCAAAAAAATCAAGGCTATATAGTAATTGGCTAAAATGGGCAACATTCCGCTAAAAGATATAAACTTGCACGCCAAACGGCTTACTTGTCGGCTTTTTTCGGGGTTCGGTGTGGCGTGCTTCAAACAGTATATCTTTCTTAACGCTCCATTTTTGCCCATTTCTTAACGCCAATTCCTATAATGCCAGTCCTCCCAAAACAACAATGCAAAGCGTAGCTAAAAACACCAAACGGCTAATTATCGAAATGGGCTGCGTAACGTGAATTAATAAAAAAAACTACGGCAAGCGTTCATCTTTTTTGATGAGTGCTTGCCGTAGTTTTTGGGCATATTGGTTGTGGTGGTTTATTTTTGCGGTAGATTTTGGTTGGGTAGTTCGGTATCTTTGGGTTTATCGGCAGGTGGTGTTGGGGTGGCATCAATTGGTGGTGCTTTGTCGGGCGTAGTTGGTTGTTTTTGTTCGGCTTTTCGGCGTTCTTCGCGGGCTTTGCGCGATTTAGCAAACAAATCCTCGAAGCTATCAAACTCTTGGGTTACAAAAAAGCCAACTCCTTGTTTCGAGTAGTTGCCCAACAATACGTCGTTGTCAAATTTATTGTACATTTTTAGTTTGTACTTGCCATCTTTACCCAATTTATAGGTTAGTACAATATCGTTGGCAAACAGTACGCCCTCGGAGTTGCTGCCCGACTGATTATCTACATCTACGCTGCCGCCTATTTCCATCGAAAGGCGGTCGTTTATGTCTTTTTTAAAGTCTAGGCTTAATTTGGTTCTCGACGAGCTGCCCTCATCGGCAAGTCCACCTGTTCCTTGTTCGTCGTATTGGCTCCAGTTAAAATTTAGTTCGCTGTTGGGTATCAATCCCGATATTGCCTCGTTGAGGTAGCTGGATAGGTAGTTGGATAGGAGTTCGCTAA
This sequence comes from Sphingobacteriales bacterium, assembly GCA_016718845.1. Lineage (GTDB taxonomy): Bacteria > Bacteroidota > Bacteroidia > Chitinophagales > UBA2359 > JAEUUX01. The sequence continues at coordinate 175,963 of JADKCK010000006.1, read as the reverse complement.
CGGTGGTGGTTAAACCCGAGTTGACGTTGAGGAATTGGTCGGAGGGCATAAAGTTGTTCATCACCAATAGTCCAAACACTTGTCGGTTTAGTTCGTTGGGATTGGTGCGTATAATTTCGTCTATTTTACCTGCAAACAGATTATCGGCTGCCGAGTTACCTGGGTTGCTGTCTTTTATATCAAACTCGATGTGTGGGCTTGATAAGGAGCTACTTAGCACCAGAAATACGTCGGTTTTTTTGGCTCGTTTTAGTTCGTTTAAAGTGGCGTCGGGCATCGAGGTTTTTTCGTTATCGGTAAAAATATTACTTCTAACGGCATTATCTACGGTATATTTAGCTCGCAGGTCGAGCAAGGCATCGTAGGGGCTGCCCGAGAAGGTAATGGTTCCGCCATCTACCACACTAAAGTACTTGTTAATTACATTTTTTAGTGTAAACAAGTAACTACCTTGTTTTATGGTGTAGGTGCCAAACATGTCGAATTTAAAATCGCCGAAGGTGCTAATATCCATTTGCATATTACCGCTGCCACGTGCTCGCATAATATCGCCGGCTTGTTCGTCAAAGATAATTTGGATTTCGGCGTCGGGTGTTACATCGAGGTTAAAATCGAGGGTTAGCCCCGAGAAGTCGATGGTTTCGGGTTTTTTAATGGTATCTGAGCGGGATATAAAGGTGTAGATTTTGTTTTCGGTAAATTGGGTGTCGCCGGTAAGTGGCAGGTAAATGGTGGTTCCTTTGTTCGATTTGGCGTTTACTTCTACCCTAAGTTGGCTAAACGGACCTCCGAAATTTATTTTTCCGCTGCCGTAAGCAGTGCCATAAAACGAAGTATTGTCTTTGGCGGTGGTTTTTAGAAACGGGAAATTGTTGGTGGTCATGTTTAGGTCGATGCTCATCTTTTTAAAGTCGTTGAGATGCACAGCTCCGTTTAGTAGGGCTTCGTTGGCTTTTTTGTTGTCTTTACGAGCATCGGCGGCGCTTTTATCGGTTAAGATTACGTTTTTAAATACGATGTCGTGGTCTTTAAAAAAGATAGTTTCGTTGTCAATAAAGTACTCGGTTTGGAGGTAATTTACGGTTGTTTTGCCATTGGCGATACCTATGCTGCCATTAAAGCTGGGTTTAGAGATGTCGCCGGCAATAACTAATTTGCTGTTTAAGATTTTGCCTTCGGTTTTCGAGATTAATCCTTTCAAAAATGCTTCTAAGAAAGTGAGTTTGCCTTCGATGATATTGGCAGTTACGTTTATTTGTGGGATTTTGTGGTTTTTATCGGGTAGTGTTACGGTTCCGTTGGCATCTAGCACATAGCTACCTTTGTTGTTAACGGTGGCTTTTGTGATATTGATGATGGGGTTATTTTTTTCTTTATTTAGTTCTAATAATAAATCGCCGATACCTTGTCCCCTAAAATTTAGTTTTTGGGCGTTTAGGTTAGCGGTTATTTTTTGTTCTTTTAACAGTCCTACAATTTCTACGTTTCCGCTTACGGTGGTTGATATGCCTAAGTTTTTGATAGCTGGCACATAATTAAAGTCCGACAGTGGCATATTTTCGATTACCAAACTGGTTATATCGTTTTTGCTACTCAACTGTACCAAACGTTTTACCATTGTTTCGGTTTTATTTTCGGTTACAATTTCTTGTTTGCTCAACAATACGTTATCTATTTCAAAGGTTTTATCGGTGGTGTTATAGGTAAATAGTCCGGTTGTTGCTTGCCATCTATCGCGGTTAATAACTAATAGGGTGCTATCAAACTTCATTTTTAGTAGGTTTCGGCTTGGGGCATATAGTGTGCCGACCAAACGTGCGTGGTTGCGGGCGGTGTCGGCGGCTACCGAAAGGTCGAAATGTAGGCTATCGTTTTCTACCCTGCCCAACAAATCTATGCGGGGCAATAGGGTGCGCGATTCCGCGCCATTTAGTACAATTTCTTGCACATGGCTATCAAACACAATGTGGTCTTTGGTAGAGTTGGCATTAACCACTAATTTTTTTAGTTCGGTGGTTTTGTACACCAATGTATCTACGTTTAGGTTTAGGCGTGCTTCTTTGGTGTAGGTATTAAAATAACCGCTGATGGTATCGGCTTTAATTTTTTTGAGGTCGGCGACAAACAATTTGGTGATAGATGTGGGGTCTTTGATGATTATGTCAAAGTTAACAATTTGTTGTTCGGTAGCAGGTCGGGCATCTATGTGGTAAGGGAAATAGGTATGTGCATAGTTTTGGAATGCATCGCGCAGTTGTAAAAACTTAAACGAGCCTGTAAATTCGGCATCGGCAATGTCCGAGTTTACGGTTAGTTTTCTGCCGTTGTTGTTGCTGCTTGCTACTAGGTCTAGTTTGGCAATGTCAAAGGTGCGGTTGGGTTGTATTAGTTTTACGTTGCGCAGTTTGGCGGTTCCTTCTATGTTGTCAATATTTTTGCCCGACAGGTCGAGGTCGGCGCTACCTGCAATTACAAAAGTTTCTTTAAGGGTTCCTTCTTTTAGTAGGTTTAATTTTTGCAAATCTATTTTAAGCACATTGGCGGTAAAGTTATACCGTGGCAAGTTGGGGTCGTTTAGGTTTACTGCCCCTTCAAAGTTTAGTTTTATGTTGGGGTCGTCGACGGTGTATTTGCCCGAAAACAGTTTTTTGTTCACTTCTCCATCTACCCCAATATTGGTATAATTATAGTTATTAAATGTAAATTGGTTGATTTTACCTTTTACAAAAGTGTGCAAATCGTTTATGTTAAAGCCTTGTCCTTTTATGTTGGCTACTAGCGATACGCTACCTAATTTGTTGTTGTCGATGAGTTTACCCAATGCCAAATTATCTACGGTTATATCGCCCGAGTATTGGGGTATTTTTTGGGTTAGATTCATTTGCACGTCGGTTTTTAGTTTGCCCAAAGTAGTGTTTATGTTGCCATAAGCCACAAAATCTTTGGGGAAACCTGTAAAACGCCCATTCATAGTAATGTTACCCAAACGCATAATTTGCTCGGGCAGTTTTTGTTTGGGTGGCAGTAGCAGGCGTAGGTCGGCGGTGGTGGTGTTTAGTTTGGTTATTTTGGCATCTATATTAGTTGATTGGGCATCGGGCAAGCCAATTAGGCGCACATCGGCAATTAGCTGGGTTTTGCTTACTTTTACGTTTAGGTTTTCGGCTTTTAGTTTACCAATGCGGTCGGTGGCATGCCCCGACACATAAATGGGGCGGTCGAAGTTGTGTTTTATGATGGCGGGTTTATCTAAGCCATGTGCAAAATAGTTGATGTCGCGAAACACAAAATGAGCGTTGGGTTGTAGTTTTACATCTAGTTTTACGCGTTTCACAAAGTCGCCAAATTCGCGCAGGGTTTGCATCTTAAATGCTAGGTAATTGCTTAAATTGGTGTTAGGTGTTTGAAGTGTTAAATTTTCGAGTTGCAATAAGGTGTTACACAGCAACACATCGGCTTGCAATTTATTTAGTACAAAGCCCGATTTTTCGGTGGCTGTAAGCAAGGTTTTTTGGGCAACAATGGTATCGTTGTATAGCGATATTTGTTGGGTGCTTAAATTTAGTTTGGTTATGGCTAAGTTGTTAAAGTTAATTTCGCCCTTTTTTTGTGGTCTTTCGGGCAGGTTAAGCAGGTTAAATGTGCCATCGGTAATGGCTACTTCTTTTGCTCCAATAAACCAACTGCCTACGGTAATGTGCAATATTTTGCTATAATCGGTGGGTGTTTTTTTGTTTTTGGTAGATGGGGTAATACGTATACCGATATTTGGTTGTTTTAGCACCACTTTATTTAGCTCAATGCGTTTATCCTCGATAGCTAATGTACGCACACCTACATTTAGTTGTTTAAATTGAGCAGTTACGTTGGTTTTATCGGCATCGTTAAAACTAACTTTGGTGTTTTTTAGGTCTAAATAATCGAACGAAAAACTAAGGTTGAATGTTTTTTTGGTGGTATCGGGGGTTGTTATAGGTTTTACGGGTGTGTTTGTGGCGGGTTTATTGCTGCTAAACTGGTTGACGAGGTAAGCAAAATTAAACAGTTCGCCTTCTTTTCGCCCAATGTTAATCGTTGCCGAGTCCATACTCAAGCCCTCAATGTCAATTCTTCTTTCGAGTAGTGCAAGGCGGTCTATATCTAATTTTATGCTTCGGGCAAACAATAATGTATCACAATCCCAATCTTCGATGTATACGTTGCGTAACCAAATGCGGTCAAACACGTCTACGTATACGCTTTCTACTTCAATTCGGCTTTCGGTTTTTTTTGCTAAATACTCAATGGCATAACCTGCAATAAATTTTTGTATGGCAGGGCGCGGCAAGATAAAGAAAATCCCCGCCACTGCAAAAACCAGTAGCGCAACAAATAAATTGAATAAAACCGACCAAACCGTAATACGTCGACGGCGCGGCGGTGGCGTTTCGACCGTTTTGGTGGTTTGAGGCGAGGGTGTTTCTTGCATGATATAAATAGGGCAATAATACTATTGCTAATAATTGCGATAATTGGTATTAGGTGGGTTATTTCTTCATCAATTTTTCTAACTCGGCAATACGACGAAGTAAATCTTCGTTCTTCTGTCTTTCGGCATCTGCTTTCTGTCTTTCAATTACCAAATCTTGTTCTTTTTGTTGTAGCAATTGTTCTTTTTGTTCAATAACTAGTTCTTTTTGTTCAATGATGCGCTCTTTTTCGCGGAAAGCCTCATCAAGTGTTGTTTCAAAATTTTCTTCGGCAACTACACTCTGTTGTACTTCTTCGCTTTCGGCGGCTATTGCCAAACGGCGTACAATTAATTGTTGGTCTTCGTCGTCGTCGTCGTTGGCATTGTCGTAACGCATCAACCATTTGGTATCTTTGTCAAACACCCATTTTTGGTTAAAAACCGACAATATCTTTTCTAACTTCGTTTGGGTTACTTCGGGTAAGCAGGGTACTTGTATAACAAAACAATCGTGGCTTAATTGTTCAATAAAGTCGTCTTTGGCATTGTAAATCTCGCCGGTGGATACGTCTTGGTATTGTCGCCCTATTTTTAAAACAGCTCGCTCGATACTTAACTTAAAACCCAAAATATAGATAGGCAACATAGGCAAGGGTGTTTTAATGCCATTTACTTCGTCGGCTTTGCTGTAGTTGGTGCCTATGTAGTGTTTAAAGCGCATAATATCGAACCCATTGTTGCTCTTTTGCAACTCGATGAGTACTTTTTTATGCCCACCCGATGGGGTTTTTATAAGGGCTTTAAAATCGAGCCGAAAAACCGTAAGTAGGTATTTTGGCGATAAGGTAGTTTGTTCTTGGGGTTTAAATGTTAGCTCTATTATCTCCTCGCCGATTATGTTGGATATAAATCGCTTGGCAACCTCTATATCTTCGAGCAAAAATTTAAACACCGAATCGTAAATAGGATTTGCTATTATCATGGGGGTTTGTTTGTAGTGGTTTAAATCTGTTACTTTAAGTTAGTTTATCAAATGGGGTATTGCTACTAAATTAGCAACTATTGGCAGCTGCTTATCTACATGTCAAAATAAAAATGTGGCAATAACGAAAAAAAGTCGTAAAAAAATTAAACAAACGCTAAATATCCATTATCTTTGTTCTCCCGAAGCCACTATTAGGCATTGTACACTGTAGTAAACACAAAATAGCGTTTTTAGCGCACAAAAGAACACATTTTTTTTGACAAAAAGAACCTTATTGGCAATTAATTCTTCAAAATCATTTAATTAGTTCAAAACACACAAAATATGAAACATTTTCTCCTTCTATTAATCGTTTTTTTGGCAAGTCAATATGCCGTTCTTGCATACGACAACAACACCGAGCACCACACTGTTAGCAAAGGCGAAACTTTGTATAAGATTGCTCTAATGCACAAAATTTCGATTGACGACCTAAAATCGTTAAATCCGCAAATAGTGGGCAATAGCATACACGTTGGCGATGTATTAAACATACCAGCAGCTAAACCCACCATAGAGGCAGCCCAAGAGCAAGAAACACCCACTATAGAAGCGGCTAATGTGGTTATTAAAAAAGACGAATTGTTGGTGCTAAAACCCAAAGCAAAACCAACAACGGCTACCCTTGATGCCAAACCCCAAGAAGTGCTAGTAGCCGACACCAAACCCATTACCAAAGGCACCCCCCAAACAAAACCTTTCCCGACCGACTCTATCAAAAACGGTAGTATCACCGACACCATACCGCTCGAAAAACTAAAACCCGTAAAACATGTTGTGGTATCGGGCGAAAACCTTGTGAGCATTGCACGCCTTTATAACCAAACACTAAACAACCTTAAAAGTTGGAACAAACTAAACTCGTTTGACATTAAACCTGCCCAAGAGTTAATTATTGCCTGGATATTACCCCTTGGAGAAGCAGCTAACGCAAAACCTAAACCCAGCAAACCCCGCTTAGACGACTACCCCGGACAATACATGACCATGTCGACAGACTCAACGGGGATGTATAAATCGGGCAAAGGTACGGGTGTTGCCACCTTTTTCGACGACGGCGGTGGTAGCAATATGTATTGCCTACACCGTACAGCACCCGTACAATCGGTGGTGCGCATCACCAACCCCGTAAATAACCGCAGCGTTTACCTAAAAGTAATTGGCACATTGCCCAACACCATACAAAACGAAGATGTAGAGGTAAATATTACATCGAGCGCCGCCCAAAAACTAAATATGCGCGACGAGCGAACCATTGTAAAATGGCGATGGTATACACCTAAAAAATAATATCCGCTATATTTCTTAACATTGCTGTAGCCCAACTGCTCATCTGCTCCAAATCATACGTTTATTGATTGGCAGCTAAATGTAGCTAGGCTACAGCTTTTTTTTGTACCTACCATGCTCCCAAAACCATTAACAGCTATCTTATCAAATTAACTATAAGCTACCCAGTGTTTACTACCAATTATCAAAAAGTATTGTTTGTTTTAGTGGCATTGTCGGTGGTGCTGCGCTTTTTTAGCTTTTTTCCGAGTGTTATGGACCACGACGAATCGACGTATTTGGTGATTGCCAACGAAATGCTACACCACAAAACCCTTTACACCGATTTAATTGACATAAAACCCCCAGGTATTTTTTTGCTCTATGCCTTGCAGTTGTGGCTCGTAAAATCTGTTTTTTTTACCCGCCTTGTCACCGCCTTAGTAGTAGCCGCAACTGCCTATTGTTTATATATAGCCAAACGCCAACAAACACCCAACAACAGCCAAAGTGCTTTTACAACGGGTGTTATCTATGTGTTTTTGTGTTCTACTTTTACCTTTTACGGCGTGTCGCCCAACACCGAGCTGTATTTTAACGCCTTTACTGCGCTTGCTTTGGTGCTGTTTAACAAACAACGCCTAGTGTATTATTTTTTTGGTGGATTGATGATGGGTATTGGCTTTATTATCAAATACATGGTGCTGCTCGATTTTACTGCTTTTATGCTTTGGGCGTTTGTGGCAATGCTGTTGGCAGGTGTAAGCCTACCCAAAGCCATTGGGCAAATATTTGTGCGTGCCAGCCTTGCCTTTGTGGGTTTGTTGTTGCCCCTTGCCGCTTGCCACCTATACTATTACCTAACCAACAATTTTGATGCCTATTATTTTATAACCTACATTGCCCCCAAAAGATACGCTAATACGTGGCAACCGCTACACATGGCTCAACTAATTGGCGATTATTATTTGCGATTTTTACCCATTAGCTTTTTCTTCTTCTACACCCTTTTTCAATCCAAATCGCCCAAAAACGAGCGCTTGTTTGCACTTATCTGGACATTTTTGTCGCTCATAGCCGTTACCTTGCCCAGCAACCGCTTTGGGCATTATACCATACAACTTATGCTACCTACCGCCTATTTGGCAGGTAGTTTTTTTGCGGCAGATGCAGTACGCCCTAAATGGGCAAATGTTGTGTTACAAAAAAACATAGGCTACCCGCTTTTAGCCCTAATAATAGGCATAATTGTGTACCTACAAAAACACGATTGCTACGACAAACCCGACATACCCCAACAAACCGCCAACTACCTAAACGCCCACCTACAACCCACCGAAACCCTTTATACAGGCAACACCCAACATATTGTTTATTTATTAACCAATCAACGCAGCCCTATTGCCTATGTACACCGCAATTTAATTTTCGATAAAAAACACATCAGAAGTATAGCTATTGATACAACAGCACAAATAAACCGCCTTATTGCCCTACAACCTACCTACATTTTACAACAAGATACGCTACCCAACAAACGCCTACAACAATTTGTGCAACAACAATATACCCTTGTGCAAACTATTGATAATAAAGTGCAAATTTTTAGGCGTAAATAGTGGGGGGAACAACACCTTGAACTTGCATATTAAGTCCAAACGGACAATTTGCCAAACTCATAAAAGTTTGGCAAATTGTCCGTTTTTGCTTTGGTATTAGCCCTAACGTTTTGCATCATTTTGATAAAGACCTTGAAAAATAGTCCGCCTTATTTACAAGGCGTGGTTTTATGAACTAAAAAATAAAAAACAACAACAGACACAGCGAACACAGAGAAAAACAAGTGTATGTTTTTCGGTGTATGGGTTACAAACTGAAAATGGTACTACAACATTTTTTGTGGATTTAAAGGTATCTCTACCTTAATTGTTTGATAAGGCATTGTAAATGAATTTAAAGCTATCAGAAATGGAATATTGTCTATCAAAAACAAAGTATTGAGGGCAACATGAGGTATATTGAGGGCAACATAAGGTATATTGAGGGCAACATAAGGTATATTGAGGGCAACATAAGGTATATTGAGGGCAACATAAGGTATATTGAGGGTAACATGAGGTATATTGAGGGCAACATGAGGTATATTGAGGGCAACATAAGGCATATTGAGGGCAACATGAGGTATATTGAGGGCAACATAAGGTATATTGAGGGCAATATATGGGTTGTTGGAGGCAATATATGGGTTGTTGGAGGCAATACTCAAAATGTTGGAGGCAATACTCGAAATGTTGGAGGCAATACTCGAAATGTTGGGGCAATGTAAAATTTGGAGGCAATCCTGAATGTTGGAGGCAATGCTCGAAATGTTGGAGGCAATGCTCGCTCCGTTAGGAGCAAAATATGGGTAACAAAGCGTAATATGGGAAACATTTGAACATTAAACACCTTATAGACGTATTTTATTGTGTAATGGTTGCTTTTTGGGTAAAAATATCTTGGGGCGATTATGTTGTTGCTTGCAAGGTACAAACAATAAGAGGGAGCATTAAATTATCTTCCTCGAAGGGGTGCTAAAGCAAAATTATGCTTTGCCATTACTTTATAACATAGGCAGTGGCAAGGCAGCCGATAATCCAAATTTTCTGTTCTCCTCTTATAATTTCCAAAAGAAATAATTGCGTTTATCGCGCCCTTTTGTTAAACCACTTTTGCATAACCACCTGATAATCAGTAATTTAGGGGTGTTTTAAAAAGGGGTTTATCGTAAACAACTTTGGCAAGAAACATTTTTTTTTACCCAAATTACCCTTTTGTTAAAAATAATGGTGCATCTTTGGGGTGTACAACAGAGCATAGGTGCTTGTTGTGCAAAACTCATCGTTATTTTATTAACAAAAAAAGAAGCATTATTTATGCAAAAGAACAAAGTATTTTTTAAACACATTACCCCCCCCCCATATATGTAATGGCTGGGCGGCAGTTTTTGTTTGCTGTTTGTGGCTTGCCTTAGGTGGTGGGCAAAGGGTTTTGGGGCAAGGATGCCATGCTATTCAAGCAACCAACTCTGTTGATTTTCACTTTGGCATTATTTGCAACCAAGGAAACTCATTAAAACTTTGGGGCGATAATAGTTTTGGTGTTTTGGGATTGGGAGACGAAAATCCTTCTTTTAACATTGCCGCTCCAAACATTCAAAATGTAGCAGCAGTAGCTACTGGTATTTATCATACCATAATTCTAAAAGCCGATGGAACAGTATGGGCTTGGGGTAGTAATGAATTTGGACAATTAGGAGCCAACCTTGCAATAGGTTTAGACCCAACATTTACACCCGTGCAAGTAGGAGACAACTCGGGGAATCCGTTAACTAACATTGTACAAATAGATGCAGGTGACGATTTTTCAATTGCTCGTAAAAACGATGGAACAGTATGGTGCTGGGGTAAAAACGATGAAGGACAATTAGGTCATAATGGGCTTATTGGTAATCCTTATAATGTTGCAGTACAAGTTAATGTACTTGGAAACCCGCTTGTTAATGTACAAAATATTGTTGCAGGAGGAAGCCATACCTTAGCCTTGTTGTCGGATAATACCCTAAGAGCATGGGGACACAATACAGGTGGTGAATTAGGTAATGGTACCGATGCATCAATAGCAACACCTGTAGTGGTAAAGTTTATCAGCGGAAATACTTTTGATAACGTTATTTTTATAGAAGCATCGGTGCATAGTTCGTTTGCTATACGCAGCGATGGCACTACTTGGGCATGGGGATTAAATGATTTTACAAATTTAGGAGCTGGATTTGGTAGCACAGTCTTGTATCCAAAATCGGTAAATCTATCTAATGTAGTAGATATTGCCAGTGGTAGTCATTCCACAGTTTTTCTATTAGCAGATGGTAGTTTATGGGGCAGTGGCATAAATACTTATGGCACGTTTGGAGCCTGCCCCACACCAGATAATAGTCACGAAGTTCCTATTTCATTAGGACTAAACATTGACGAACCTTGTAACCACATTCTCGATATTCAATGTGTTCATCCATCTGGTAAAACTTTTATGGCTACCATGCAAGACGGCACTATCCGAACTTGGGGCATAATGCTAACATTAATCTTTTAGGCATTGGTAGCGATGCCGATGTAGTTTGTGTGCAAACTCCACGGTTTGCTTCTTCATCTAATTCTGCCACCATAAGCGGCAACACCCTTATTTGCGAAGGGCAACTACCACCTTAACAGTTAACCCCACTTTTGCTACTTACGCTTGGTCAACTGGCGCTACCACACAAAGTATTAGCGTAAATACCGCAGGCACTTATACAGTTACCGTAACAAATGCCAACGGTTGCAGCACCACCACCGCTGCTACTGTTAGCGTTACCCCACAAGAGCTATGCTGCGCGGCTGACGTAGCCTTTTACTCTTTTGCAGGACAACCCGACTACACCGCAAGCAGCACAGGCAGCTTACAAACCTGGAACAACGCCACCAACCCCTTTGGCAACGTAAACACCAACAACACCAATGTGTTTGTAAATGGCGTTATTGCTATACCAAGCGGTGCCAATGTGCTGATGCAAAACCTACGCATTAGCTTTGGACCACGTGGTATGATAGTGGTAAAACCCGGCGGAAGCCTTATTATAAACAATTGCACCCTAACAGGCTTGCAGCCATGCAAAACTATGTGGCAAGGCATACGCCTATACAAACAATCGGCTAGCGAAGGCATACTTAGCCTAGAAAACAACACCCTAATAGCAAACGCCTTAGTGGGGGTTAGTACCCAAAAGTTAGCCTACCAGCCCCTCGAAACCATAGCCGCTAACATTACCACCATACCCGATTTTGCAAACACCAACCTAAGCACCATTGCCCTTGCCGACATTTGGAGCGACCCCATTGTGCAAACCACAGGCGGTGGCTTACTTACCTTAAACAACACCACGTTTAGCGACTGTTTCCAGAGCCTTAACCTAGCTGGCGAAACGCATCTAACCTAGACCCGTTTGTAGAACAACTGCAACTTTTAACGCAAAATACCGGACTATACTACCCCTTTAACATGCTGCACCGCACCGAGTGCGCCGTGTGTGGCACTAACATAAAACACAAAGTGGTGCTAAACAACTCCGATTTTACCAACCTAAAATACGGCGTGCGACTAAACAATACCCGTTACCTAGGTGCCAACCCCTTAGATGATGCCAGCACCAATTATTTTACCGACTGCAAAGTAGGCATATCGATGCGCAACTTTTTTGTAAGCCCCGGCAATTTTACCGACCTTGATGCCTACACCAACCAATTTACCAACTGCAAGGTAGGCATACAATGCCAAGCCGCCGAAGCCGAACTGCGATACAACAACTTTAACAATACCACCGCCAACTTTACCGACAACGATGATATTGGCTTGTTTATGCTAGGCTCAAAATACAATATTACCCAAAACGGAACCGAAAACGTAAGCCGAGGCGTAGTAATTACCGGACCCGATGCCAACCCTGCCAACATAAGCCACAACGACTATTCTCGATGCCCGATTTGGCATTGCCGTTATTGGCGACAACCAAAACACCACCATAGGCTGCAACAACCTGCTTAACTACCGCAACACTGCCCTTGCCCTTTTACCTTGGGCTGCCAACAACCAAACAGGTATGCTACCCAACCAAGGAGATTGTTTTAACAATGAACCCGCTGCTAATTTATTTGTACCACCTGCCGGTGGCGGAGCCACCCTACCCGACATATTTAGGTGGCTACCCAATACCACCAACTTTAGATACCGCGAATACGACAACCAACTACCACCCCCCATATCGGGCTTTGAAATAACACCCGGTATCTTTGAGTCGTGTAGCCAATCACCAATTGGTTATGACCGCGAAACTTATTGTGCCGAAAATGTACCGCAAATGTCGTTGGCAGATATTAAAACCTAACCAACGAAACCGAAAAAGAAGCCGCCTTAGCCCAACTAATTAACTACTACATAAGCACCCGCAATGCAGCAGATTTAAATACCCTACTAAACGAGGTACAAACACGCCTAACCTACCGCCTAAAAATAGCCTTATCCTTAGCCAACGACGACCTAAGCACCGTAGAGCATGGCTAAACCAATTCAGCTTTGGACAAAGACGAAGACATTTATTTTGATTACCTACACCGCTTGTTGCTACAAAAAAAGCAAAACAACCAAGACATTTACACCCTTAGCCCCACCGAAGAGGCTATGCTGCTAAACATAGCCAACAGCCGCACCGCCACCGCCCACAAAGCCCAAGCATGGCTATACGCCGCCAAAGGCTACGAGTTTGAGATAACCGACGGTGACATAAAACTCGAAGATTGGACAGGTATAAGCACCAGCTTTAAAACCAACACTACCCCCAATACCTTGGCAGTATTGTACCCCAACCCTGCCCAAAACCAACTAATGCTGTATTACCAACCCACCGAGCAAGCAGAGGCAAGCCTAAGTATCAAAAATTTTGCAGGCAGTACCATTTACCAAACAACACTATCTACCGCAGGCAGCTACCGCATAAACACCAGCACATGGGCAGCGGGTATGTATTTTTGCGAAATTAGCCAGCCCAATGCCGCACCAATTACCCAAAAGGTGTTAATTGTAAAGTAATTTGTAATTTTTTAGTAACCATAGTACAAGGCTACAGCCAATGTAGCCTTGTACCTTACTCTTAATTTCCTCACTTCTAAAAAATTACGACATGAAAAACTTTCTTTTTATAGCAGCTATTGTAGCAACTATACCCTTATTTGCCCAAACACCTAAATACTACACTAAGGCATTTAACTGGAACGGAAGCAAGAATAGCAATGGGTTATCAATGGGGCTTAATTCAAACAACAATTACATTATTTGTGGTGACACAAAAGATAGTACTCAACGTTGGGAGCCTTTTTTACAAGTAAATGCTAATGGAGATTTTGTGAGAGAGACCGTTTTCCCGACAGTTTTATCAACCTACGCCTCGCCAATTGGTAATAACTCAACAAAGTATTTGCAGGAGGATTTGCAAATGATACAGCACAATCAAATACATACGCCATTCAAATAGAAACAAATGGCAATTTAATTAACTGGAATGTGGTAGATGACTCCCCGTTTGTAAACAGCGGTTACACTGCGTGCCGGACGCACGATGGTGGTTTTTTAATAGGTGGCGAGATACAACCCTACGACCCACCCAATGGGCAACCCACGCACCCCTACTTGGTAAAACTAGACTCGCAGGCAACAAACTATGGGACACCATTTATTACCAATACGGAAACCTTACGCATGGATAGAGAGTATAATACCTGCTCCTGATAACGGATACTATGCACCAGGAAGTACTAAATCATCTTTATGGCTTCATTCCGATATTTTGCTTGTCACATAGCCGAAGATGGCTCTGTATTGTGGGATAAAATCATTACATTTGGTACTCCGAATTTGGAAAAAGAAGTAATCTATACCAACGATGGAGGTTTTTTATCACGGGTTATATCAACGACGATGCTGTACCGCATGGCTACAAAGGCTTAATAATAAAATTAAATGCCGAGCGATATAGAATGGATTAATGATACCGCCTACATAAGCGGCATGCTCATAAATGCTCAATAAGTAGCCGATGGTTTTATTTGGCGGAGGTAAATACAAAACTGCACCACCCTATGATATAGACGCATGTGTTACCAAACCAACCCCCGGATGGCAGCCTAGCTTGGCAACGCACTCCACGACAGGGCAGCCGAAGACGACTACACCCATGACATGCTTTCCACGCCCGACGGCTCGTATTTGTTGTGTGTGGCAGAACTGAAAAGCTACGACGATACCCTTGGCGTTTATCGTGCCGATGTTGTTGCTTGTGCGAAACTGCATGGGCTTACAAACCCTACCGCAAGCCATGTTCATAAACAAGCTCCATAGACACCAACTACCTATGCGTATTCCAAAACCTATCCCAATACACCCCTCCGACAGCACCGACGGCGGGCATTATATCTGGGACTTTGGCGATGGCACACCACCCCTACAAACCACCACCGACGCATTTATACCCCACTATTACCCCAACTTCGGCACATATAGGGTAAGCCTAACAGCCATTGTGTGCAACGACACCAGCACCTACACCCAAACCCTTAATTTGTGGGCAACTGGCGTTTCGGCTCCGCTCAATGACCACCTATTTGAAGTGTTGCCCAACCCTGCACAAAATTATTTGGTTGTAAGCAGCCAAACATCAACAACAAATGCTACCTTTGTGCTATACGATGTGTTGGGGCGGGAGGTACTAAGCCAACATCTATCATCAAACAATACCATAGTTACTGAACATTTACCCGCAGGTGTGTATCTATACCAAATCATCAACCCACAAAACCAAACTTTGCAGCATGGAAAAATAAGCATCATGCACTAAAAAAAACGTCCAAAACAAAAAAAGACGCAGTTTACTAAACCGTAGTGGTTTGGTAAACTGCGTTTTTTTTATTGCTTAGTCTTTGGTCGGTTTTGTTGCTTTGTTCCACAAAATCCCCAAATCGGTGCCTATGCTGTAGTCTTTGGCATACAATAGGTTTAGGCGGTAAAGGGTGGCGTTGTTGTAGTTGCCTTGGGGCAGGGCATCGGCAGGCGACAATATGCCAAGTGGCAGTTTAGGTAACGAGTTGTTGGTGTTGGCATCGGTAATAGGGGCATAACCTACCCACGTTTTTTTGCCCAATAATACTTGTATTAGGTTGTGCAATAGGGTGGCGCGGTGTTTGCTTAACAGCAACAAAACAGGACAAATGCACAACAACAGCACGGCAAATGTTACATCGAACAAGCGCTTATTGCGGCGGTGTCGGGTTTGGTTTAGGTGTAGGTTTATGTCAATGGCGTATAAGTCGCCGGCGGTATTTTTCGAGTTGCTGCCAATAATACTAAGGCTTTCTTGGGGTACAATTTTGTAGTCGGTTGTTTGCCCAATATCTATCATAAACTGTATAATTTGCTGCGAGGGCAGGTCGCGTCCGCAAAAGATAAGTTCGTTTAGTTTGTAAATAGCGGCAATTTCTTTTAGTTGTTGGGTGTTGCCCAAAAACAGGGGGTCGGTTTGGGTGGTATTGTCGTTGGTGGTTTGCACATAGCCAATCAAATCGAGCTGTACGCCCGACTGATGCAATAGGGCATTAACCCGTTTGCACTCGGCTAAACTGCCCACAATAACGGCTCGGGTTTTGGGGGTATGGTCGATGGCAAGGCTTTTGTATTGCACAAAGTGTATAATTAGGCAAAAGGTGGTGGTAAATATTGCCCAAACAGCGCCTGCCAGTATCATACCGCGCGAAAATCTAAACATTTCGGGCAAAAAGCCGTACACCGCCGATATAAGCAAGGTGCCAAACAACAAGCCCCGTATAACACGTGCCACACGCATAGGCTGGTCGTATCCGCCGCTTAAAAATACCGACAACAACCAAATACCCACATACAAAGGCACATTTACCAACATATACTCGGGCGGGTAGGTTAGGTTTTCGGCAGCTTTTAGGTTGTTTTGCCATAGGGTTTTTAGCCCATACATGCCCGCATACAGCATAGCTGCATCTAACAAAGGCAACCAAACTTGGCGCATCATGTTTTGAGCTATGGTTAAAGCGGCTTTAAAATAAATAGCCGCTTGTATGCCCAACACAAACAACCGAGCTTGGTCGCCCGAAAAATGTTTGCGAGCAAAAATAATCATGGCGTTATAAAATACCCGCACATAGTTCAACGAGCCGCGTTTGGTGCTTTCGCCTTTGTAGTGTATGATGCGGGCGGTGGGCAGGTAGTAGTTTTTGTAGCCCGCTTGCGTAATACGATACGATAGGTCAATGTCTTCGCCATACATAAAAAAAGCCTCGTCGAGCAAGCCCACTTTGTCGAGCATAGCTTTGCTCATAAACATAAACGCCCCCGACAGTACCTCGATTTGTTGCACTTGATTTGGGTTTAGATGCCCCAAATAGTAGTAGTTAAAGCGTTTCGAGTGCGGGAACAAGCTACCCAAGCCAGCCATTTTGTAAAAAGCTACGGCGGGCGTAGGCAGTCCGCGTTTCGATTCGGGTAAAAAGTTACCTTTGCCGTCGTACATACGCACACCTAGGGCGCCTGCATCGGGGTGTGCATCCATAAAGTTGATGCACTTTTTTAGCGTGTCTTCTTCTACCACGGTGTCGGGGTTTAGTAGCAGTATGTATTGCCCACGTGCAATGCGCATACCTTGGTTGTTACCTGCTGCAAATCCGGGGTTGTTTTGATTGGCAATCAGTATCGCCTCCGGAAACTTTTGGCGCACCATAGCCACAGAGCCATCAACCGAGTTGTTATCAACCACAATTATTTCGGCGGCAATACCCGCTGCTGCTTTTCGCACCGACAAGAGGGCTTGCTCCAAAAAGTATTTAACGTTGTAGTTTAAGATAATGATGGATAGTTTCATAAAGTGGCTTTTCGATGCTCAAAGGTACGCAAAAAGTAATTAGCATCAACAAAAAAAAGTGCGCTTATCTTTGCAGATAAGCGCACAAGTTGTAATTATTGCCTTAAAACGGCAACAATTAAGGCATTATTAGCGGTAATTGTTCTTTATTTTTTGGGAACTTCGCAGGTGTTCATGCCAATTATAGTGTACAACGGGCAAAAGTTAATGAGTGCTGTGCCAATAGGAATAATTGCCAACAATCCCCACCATGCATGATAATAGTAGCCCAAACCACCTATTAAAACACCTAATACCAAACGAATAATTTTGTCTGTCGAACCAATGTTAGTTTTCATGGTTAATTACTTTTTTGTTAGTGATAAATTATGCAGCAAAGATACTACCTACACAAGCACATAAACGGTGACTTTGGTTACTTAAGGCGTAAAATTTCTATCATTCCGCGATGATTTTTTACGCTACCCTGTCTTTCTAGTTGTTTAAGCAATCGCGATACTACCTCGCGGGCGGTGCCTAACTCGTTGGCTAACTGCTGATGGGTAATTACAACTTGTTTATTGGGATACTGTTGTTGTTTTTCTTTGAGCCAGTCGAGCAATCGGGCATCCATTTGTTTAAAGGCAATGGCATCAAAAGCATCTAGCAGTTCTCTAAAACGTTGGTCGTAAAGGGTCATCACAAACTCGTTCCAGAGGGGGTATTGCCGCATCCATTTTTGCACTTTGTCGGCAGGTATCAGCAAGGCAGTTGTGTCTTCTTCGGTAATGGCTATGGCTTGGCTTTTGTTGTTGGTTAGGCAAGCCGATATAGACAAGGCGCAACTTTCGCCCGAGGTAATGTGGTACAATAAAATTTCTTTACCCGAATCGTCGTTTCTTATTACCCTAATAGACCCCGACAGCACCAAAGGCACTACTTTAATATACTCGCCAACTTGCAACAATTGCTGTTGTTTGCCTACCGTAAGGACATTGCACGCCATCAAATCGTTGAACAACCGAAGGTCGTAAAATTGCCTCTTTAAGGGTGCAATTATATCATCAGTTAATACGGTCATAAATTATTGCTTTTAAAAGAGCGTAAATGTAGCACTTTTTATTAAACAAATGCTACATACCCAACATTTAGCGGCAAAAAATTGTTTAACTTAAGTAAAAAAATGGGGTAGATAACCTAAGTAAGCCGCAAAAAGTGTAATTTTACACCTTGAAAAAGAGCAACGTTGCGATATGGCGATGTTGTGATATGATGATGTTGCGATGTGGTGATGTTGCGATGTGGTGATGTTGCGATGTTGTGATGTCGCGATATGGTGATGTTGCAACATCAGCTGTTGTTTGTGTTCTATTAATTTCTTTCGCCGCAAAAATTAACAAAAACAAAAATGAAACCAACCGAATTGATGTTTAGTAATTGTACGTTGGCAATACTCGAAGATTGGTTTGAGTTGCGGCTACAAGTATCCTATCAAACACTTGATAATTGGCTAAATTCGGCACAAAACATTACCACCAGCGTGTTTGAAAAAGAAATGGTTGCCATGATAGCCAATGATTTGCATAAAGGTGCTGCACACTGGAACGAAACAGACTTGTCTATGCACTTTATAGGTCCTATGTTTTCGGTGGCACAATTTATCGAAGAGTATCGATTTAGCTTATTTGCACAACGAAACATAGAAGCAGTTGTCAACGACATAAAACTTTTTGGTAGGGTAGATGAAATGGTTGCAACAGGTTTCCGCGAACCCAAAATACCCTACTTCGCCTTCAACGAATACAAACGACAAACCGACCCTAACGGCGACCCCGCAGGACAATGCCTAGCTGCTATGTTGGCAGGGCAAGCCCTAAACGACAAAAAAGAAACCGTGTATGGCTGTTATGTAATAGGTGCAACTTGGTATTTTATGGTACTAGAAGGTAAACACTACGCCATGAGTAACAGTTTTGACGGACGAGATATAGACGAAGCCCTGCAAATACTCCGAATTTTAAAAGCACTTAAAGAGGTGTGTATGCAACGTACTGCACATTTGGTGTAGGGGTAGCTGAAACTGCCTTAACGTAAATATCAACATATTTACCCCAAGTTCTCCATCACTCAAAAACAAAAAACACAATCTAAATACATGAATTTTCAACTTACCGAAGAGCACCTGATGATACAAAAAGCTGCTCGCGACTTTGCACAAAACGAATGTAAACCCGGCGTTATTGAGCGCGACGAGCTACAAAAACACCCCACCGAACTACTCAAACGCATGGGCGAATTGGGTTTTATGGGCATGATGGTGTCGCCCGAATATGGCGGCAGCGGGCTAGATACCGTATCGTATGTGCTAGCAATGGAAGAGATATCTAAGGTAGATGCCTCTTGCTCGGTTGCCATGTCGGTCAACAACTCGTTGGTTTGCTGGGGCTTAGAAACCTTTGGCAACGAAGAACAAAAACGCAAATACCTACCCGCCTTAGCAGCAGGCGAAATGATTGGCGCTTTTTGCCTATCCGAACCCGAAGCTGGCTCTGATGCCACACAACAACGCACAACCGCCGAAGATATGGGCGACTATTACCTTGTAAACGGCACCAAAAACTGGATTACCAACGGCGGACACGCAGGTATATACTTGGTAATTGCCCAAACCGACCGCGAAAAAAGACACCGCGGCATAAACGCCCTTATTGTTGAACGCAACCAAGAAGGCGTAACCATTGGTGCAAAAGAAAACAAATTGGGCATACGTGGCTCCGACACCCACTCGATTATGTTTACCAACGTGCGCGTACCCAAAGAAAATCGCATTGGCGAAGATGGCTTTGGCTTTAAATTTGCCATGAAAACCCTCGACGGCGGACGTATTGGCATTGCCTCGCAAGCACTTGGTATTGCATCGGGTGCATTTGAATTGGCACTCGACTACTCGAAACAACGCACCGCCTTTGGCAAAGAAATTAGCAAACACCAAGCCATACAATTTAAATTGGCAGATATGGCAACCGACATAGAGGCTGCCCGCCTATTGTGCCTAAAAGCCGCTTACCTAAAAGACCAACACCTACCCTACGGCACAGCCGCTGCTATGGCAAAAGTGTTCGCCTCCGAAACAGCCATGAAACACACCGTCGAAGCCATACAAATACATGGCGGATACGGCTATGTTAAAGAATACCACGTTGAGCGACTTATGCGCGATGCCAAAATTACCCAAATCTACGAAGGTACATCAGAGGTACAACGCATAGTTATTGCCCGAAACGTATTAAGCGAATAATGTCGGCTGTTGGCTTTCGGCTATCCGCTGTTGGCTTTCGGCTATCCGCTGTTCGCTCGATGCCGTTGTTTGTGTCTCACGAACAACAATCAGCAATGGCAAGCCTAAATCCGAAAAAAACAAACTTTCCCAATTAACAATAAAAAAACCTTATCCTTTACGTCATGAAAAAAGTTTTATTGAGCCTTTGCTTGCTCATTTTAGTGGCTATCACTGCACAAGCGCAAACAGCTACGCCACACATTCGTCGTTGTTGGTCGCACGAGTTAGACAAAGCTCGCTCGGCTCAAATACCCGGCTATGCCAATGCCGTTAGCCAAACATTTGAACAAGCCAAACGCTTTGCCGAGTACAAAGCCAGCCACCGTGCCGATGGCGAAACCGTATACCGCGTACCCGTTGTGGTGCATATTGTGTGGAACACCGCCGCCGAAAACCTATCCGATGCGGTTATCCAAACACAAATTGATAAACTCAACGAAGATTATCGCCGAATGAACGCCGATACCACCAACACACGTGCGGTGTTTCAGCCCGTAGCTGCCGATTCACGCATCGAGTTTTATTTGGCAACCGAAGACCCCGATGGCAACCCAACAAATGGTATTGTCCGCACTCAAACCGACAGAACCGAGTTTTCGGCAACAGGAGGTATCGATCCTTTCCAAATTCTTACTAATTTGCAAGACTGCGGGTTGAGCTTAGACCAAATATTAGACCTATTTGGTTTCGGCTCGGGTACATCTGCCCCGCTTACATCGGCACAAGAAAACTGTGTGAACGAAGTATTAGCCGATTTTGGTGGCGGTATGGACGAAATGAAATTTGCCGACACTGGCGGCTCTCCTGCCTGGGACACCAAACGCTACTGCAACATTTGGGTATGCGACCTAAACGGCGACAACCCCACCTTGGGCGTGTTGTTGGGCTTTGCTTACCCACCCGTAGGCGCACCTAACTGGCCCGCAGGACAAAACGGCACCGACGAAACCGACGGTTTAGCCATACATTATCAAGCATTTGGCGCTGGCTCGTCTAACACGGCTCCATTAGCGCCTTTCTCGGACGATGGACGCACCGTAGTACACGAAATGGGACACTACTTGGGCTTGCGCCACATTTGGGGCGATGATGCTTGTGGTATTGACGATGGCATTGCCGACACCCCCGACTCGGATGCTGCCACCGATGCAACAAGTGGCTGTAATTGGACACAAAATAACTGCACCGGCGATGGCACACCCGACAAACCCGATATGATTGAAAACTACATGGATTACTCGAGCGATGAGTGCCAAAATCTTTTCTCGCGCGGGCAAGTAGATATTATGCGTGCTATGCTCGAAGGCCCACGTGGTGGTTTGTTGTGGCAAAATATTTTAGCCGCACCCGATGCTGCTTTCTCGGCAGATATAACCAATGCACTTGTCAATCAAGCCATACAATTTACCGATTTATCAACAGGTTCGGCTTCGTGGTTCTGGGACTTTGGCGACGGCACAACTAGCACCGAGCAAAATCCTATCCATACTTATGCTGTACCCGGTACTTATACCGTAACCCTTACCGTAGAAAATGGCTTTGGCTTTGATTACGAAACTAAAATTAGCTATATTACCGTTACTACCTACGCCATAGGCTTAAACAATGCCACACAAGTTGCGTTTCAGGTAATGCCTAACCCAACCAAAGGTTTAATAAACGTTGTTGTTGGCGATGTAAAAAATGCCACCATCGAGGTGTTAAATATGGTTGGTCAGCAAGTGGCAATAGCTAACAATGTACACAACCAAACTACCTTTGACCTAAGCAACCAAGCCGCTGGCGTATATATGGTGCGTGTAACGGTTAATGGTGTTACTTCTACTGCTAAATTGTCGGTACAATAGTATTTACAATGGCTATCGTAGCCTACAAAAAAATCCCCAAGTGCCTAAATAGCATTTGGGGATTTTTTTTGGGTAAGATGTAGTAGAACAGTTATGTTGTAAAGAGCTTGCTTTTCTACGGGGGTGCCACCTACTTGTCGAATCAGGGAGTGCCAATCATCACCCCCAAAAAAGACATTTACCGCGTCAAGCGGGGTATTTGGGCTTTGTTCAACAAACAGTAGCTACAACTATTGTTTCACAAAACGCTGTATTAGGGTGCCTTGTGTTGTGTTAATCTGCACAAAATACAAACCTGCGGGCAGTTGAGCTATATTAATGGTAGATATGGTTTGGTTGGAATCTATGTTTTTTTGTACCATTGTTTGTCCAAGTGTATTTTTTATGCTGATAGATTGAGCCGTTTGGTTGTTTAATTGCACAAACAATTGGTTGGTAGCAGGGTTGGGATAGACGGTTGCTATGTTGGCATTAGACACATCGATACCTGTGCTTATTACATCGGCGTTGGCATTTTGTAGATGAGCATTTAGCATTACTTGTTGGTTGGTACTCCAGCCACCTACGGGCATAGTATTTGAGCAAATTTTGGCATCGGGGCGGATAGTTAGGTCAAAACTACCCGATACGTTGTAGCCTAAAGTAAGGTGTAGGGTGGCAATAGTACCGTTTCCGCTGGCGTTTGTGTGTTGTGTGCGCACGGCTGCAAGGTGCAACTCGCCTTTGTGTGTGTCGTTGTTTTGTAGAGTAATTAGTTCGTTGGCATCGCCCATCCATGAATTATCGAAGGTTACGGTGGCATTTGTTACCATTGCTTGCGGATACTGAACAGTAAAGGCATAGCCATAAACGCCCGTTGCGGGTATTGCTTGGTTGCCTAATGTAATAGGTACGTCAATGGTTGAGCCATCTGTAAAGGTATTTTGGGGCAAGTTTAAGGCTAAGGTTGGGTCTGATGCGTTAAGCAATTGCATCTCGGATTGGTTGTTGTGCTGATAATGGGTTTTGCCAAAGTTAAGGGCTACAGTTTGGGCATCAAGGGCGTTGATAATACCATCGCCATTAGCATCGGCGTGTTTTTTGTTGACCATTCGTTGTAGGTACATTTCTTGCCAACTGTCGCCCCAATCGGTGCTAGGTTGGGCTTCCCAATTGTCACTAGCATTTAGGCGTGCGGTACCTGCATCGCCATAATAAATACCCAACGGAAAAATATCGCTGGCTGTTACTTCGCCATCTTGGTTAACATCGCCTGCCCACACATTGCAATCAATTACATAAGCCAACCAATGTAAGGTGTCGGTTGCTGTGCCGTTGGTGTAGATGAGTGTAACGGGGTATTGCCCTGGCTGATTATAATAGTGCATTGGGTTTAGCTCGGTAGATAGGTTGTTGATGCCCGATGTGGGGTCGCCAAAATCCCACAAAACGGCTGTTACATCGCTGCTATAATAGGCGTAAAATTGGGTAGTATCGCCGGCACAAGCATTATAAAAATAACTAATATTAGCATCTAAACATACTACTGCTGGGTCGTAGCTTATGTCGTGCGATATGGTTTGTGTGTTTGTGCCATCGGTAACGGTTAGGGTAATGGTGTAAGTACCTGCGTTAGTGTAGTAGTGATAGGGCGTAAATTGGGTACTGTTGTTGTCGGTTGATGTGGGGTCGCCAAAATCCCAGGTGCAACTTAGGTTTGAGCCTACAGATTGGTTGATAAATGCCCCACAGTCAAACTCAAAGGCGGCGGCAAAACAATTGGTGCCAATGGTAATAATTTGGGTTTCGTAAGCCCACTCGGCACCAATGTTAACAAAGTGTGTTACGTAATAATCGCCCGGGGCGGTGTATGCGTGGTAGGCGGTGTCGTTAAAGGCGGTATTGGGCAAGCCCAGTGTGTTGTCGCCAAAATCCCAGGCGTGGGCGGCGTAGGTGTCTAAGCCATAAAACCAAACCGTATCGCCAACACAGGCATTGGTGTGGTTAAAATTGGCGTAACAGGCTTTTGCATCTTGTGCAAAAAAAGTGGCAGTTAGTGTACATAGCACTAGTGCCAAACGAGAAATGGCGTGTAAAATGTTGCTCATGGTTTTTTTTAGGTTTTTTAGCAAAATGAAGAAAGCGAAATTAAACTACAAGACGAGTATTTTTTGAAATGGGTTGCACAAAGCTAATAAAAGCAGCTACATTTATTTTTGATGTGCCGTTTACTTTTAACTTTGGATTGTTTAAAGGGGATTGTGGTGGTTATTTTTTGCACTTTAGCACATTTTTCAAAATTATTTGAAAGTTCAGAAAGATAAATAGCAACAGAATGGCAAAAAAGGCGTAATTTTGCCCAAATTTGTTAAATCATTACAATTAATATGACCTTAGACGAAGGCAAAGCAAAGTTTATACAAGCATGGGGCACATTTGGCTCTAAGTGGGGCATTAACCGCACCATGGCGCAGGTACATGCGTTATTGCTTATTGCGCCCAATTCGCTATCAGCCGATGAAATTATGGATGCATTAGACATATCGCGCGGCAATGCTAATATGAACTTGCGCGCCCTGATAGACTGGGCTTTGGTAATGAAAGAGTTTAAACCCGGCGACCGTAAAGAGTATTTTTATGCCGAAAAAGATATTTGGAAGGTGGGTACACAAATTGTAGCACAACGCAAAAAACGCGAGTTAGAGCCTATCCGCGAGATACTTTCGTCGTTGGATAACATTGAAGGAGATAGCGAAGAAGTGGAAGTTTTTCGTAAAACGGTACACGAAATTACCGAAATATCGGCTGCTACCGACCGCATTTTGGAGAAAATAACCAAATCGGACCGCAACTGGATACTTTCTACTTTTATTAAGATGTTGAGTTAGTTTTTGGTTGATGATTTTATCACATTACCTCATTAATCGTATGTTTGCTCTCATGTTACGCACACGAGGACACAGATTTTACGGATTGGACACAGATGTTAGAAAATGATTTAATGTTGATTTAAAACCCAAATCTAAACAAAAAATATAGGGTAGTGGTGGTTTAAGATAACAACGGTGGTTTATTTGTTGGGCAATAGATTGTTCAATAAATGGGCTTTGGGTGATAAAAGAGTTATTTTGCAGATACTAGCAATAATGCAGCATAAAATAAATCTTCCTGAATTACTAAATAATAATCCATCTTAATCCGTGTCTCGTCCGTAAAATCCGTGTCCTAAATAACGCTAAAATAGCGTAGTGCGTAACATCAACTCATTATTTGCTATCAATTGCCCATTTAGTTTTTTATGTTAGTTATCAACGATAAGATTATTGCCGATGAGGTGCTTTACGAGCAATTTGTGTGCAACTTAACATCGTGCAAAGGCGATTGTTGCATAAAAGGCGATGCAGGCGCACCGCTCGAAGAGCAAGAATTAGCCATTTTAGACGATATTTACGCCCAAGTTGAGCCTTACCTAATGCCACAAGGTATTGCAGCTATTGCCGAGCAAGGTAAATTTGTGCAAGAAGAAGATGGTACTTTTTCGACGCCACTTATCGAGGGCGCGGCTTGTGCTTATGTCCATTTCGATGATTTGGGCGTGGCACAATGTGCCATTCAGCAGGCACACCGCGATGGCAAGATAGATTTTCCGAAACCCATTTCTTGCCATCTTTACCCCATACGCATAAAAAAACAGGGGTATTTCGAGGCGGTTAAGTACGACCGTTGGGATATTTGTAAGGCTGCTTGTAAATTGGGCAAACAACTGCGCGTGCCTGTTTATGTGTTTTTGAAAGAGCCATTGATACGCAAATATGGCTCGGATTTTTATGCACAGTTAGATGCCGCCGCCCACGATTTAAGGAAACGGTAAATTAGCCACGTGTTATATTTCAGATGGGCAAGCTTTTTGCTTTATGGGCAGACAGAAGGTGCGATAAGCACCGAACATGGAACTGCGCGAAGCAAATGTATTTTATTAGTGCCCGCTTTGTTAGCCAAATAAAAAGTTTTTTTTACGAAATTCTACTCCAAACGCTTCTGTTAAACTGCATGGCATCTAAAAAGCGTTGCACCATTTCATGTTCGGGTTGTTCAAGGGTGGGGTCGTTGGCAAGTATATCTTGGGCAGTGTTCCGAGCCAACACCAACAGATGCTGGTCTTTTACAATATCGGCTAATTTCATGCTCAACATGCCGCTTTGTTGTGTGCCCGAGATATCGCCTGCCCCGCGTAGGTTCATGTCTACCTCCGAAATTTTGAAACCGTCGTTGGTATCCACCATCGTTTTCATGCGCAAGCGTCCTTCGCTTGATACTTTTTCGCCCGTCATTAAAATACAATACGACTGTTCGGCTCCCCGCCCAACACGTCCGCGCAACTGATGCAGTTGCGACAAGCCAAACCTTTCGGCACTTTCAATAACCATCACCGATGCGTTTGGCACATCTACTCCCACCTCGATAACGGTTGTTGCTACCAAAATATGTGTTTCGCCTGCCTTAAAACGCTGCATTTCTGTATCTTTATCAACTGTGTGCATCTGCCCATGTACCACCCCAATTTGGTATTGTGGTGCCGGAAACATGCGCGATATTTGCTCGTAACCCTCCATGAGGTTTTTGTACGATAAGGTTTCGGACTCGTTGATGAGCGGATATACGATGTACACTTGCCTACCTTTGTCAATTTCGGATTTCAAAAAACCGTTTACCATCAATCGTTTCGCTTCGAAATAATGTACCGTTTTGATGGGTTTTCTGCCCGGTGGTAGTTCGTCAATCACCGACACATCTAGGTCGCCGTAAAGGGTCATGGCAAGTGTGCGAGGTATTGGCGTAGCTGTCATGACCAAAACATGGGGTGCAAGGGTATTTTTTTGCCACAAACGGGCGCGTTGTTCTACGCCAAATCGGTGTTGTTCGTCTATAACTGCTAAACCAAGGTCTTTAAATTGTACGGTATCTTCGATAAGAGCATGTGTACCTACCAATATATGGGTTGTGCCTAACAGCAATCCTTCTGATACGCGTCGGCGCAGTTTTTTGCTTTTCATCGAGCCAGTTAGTAACTCGACACGCAAGCCAAGCGGCTCGACCAAAGGTGCTAGTTTTTCGTAGTGTTGTTGTGCTAATATTTCGGTTGGAGCCATCATACATGCCTGATAGCCATTATCGATAGCCATTAGCATTGCCATTAGTGCCACAATAGTTTTGCCGCTGCCCACATCGCCCTGCACTAAGCGGTTCATTTGGTAGCCTGTACCTGCATCGCGTCTAATTTCTTTTAATACTCGTTTTTGGGCATTTGTTAGCTCAAAAGGCAACATTTCGTTGTAAAAACGATTAAAATAAGCCCCAATTTGTGCAAACCTAAGTCCTTGCGATTTTAGGTGTCGGTCGGTTTTTATTTTGCATAGGCGCATCTGTAAAAAAAATAGCTCTTCAAACTTCAATCGGTTGGTAGCTGCGGGTATGGTGCTTTCGTTTTTGGGCAGATGAATGTGATAGTATGCTTCGCCTCGCGACAAAAAGTTGTTTTGTTCGATGATGTATTGCGGTAGGTTTTCGGGTATGTCGTTTTTCAAATCTAACCGCTCGACCAAAGTTTTTATTAGGCGGTGCATATTTTTGCTATCTAAACCGCGCATTTTTAGTTTTTCGGTGGTGCTGTACACGGGCTGTATCCGCGATTCGAGTTGTAGGTTGGCATCATCTTCGATTAGTTCTAATTCGGGGTGTGGCAGCGAGAATTTATTTTTAAACTGATTGGGTTTGCCAAAGGCTATGTAAGTGGCGCCTGCTTTGAGGTAAGTTTTTACGGCGGCGGCGTTCTGAAACCATACAAGTTCAATAGAATCGTGGTTTTCGTCGGTTAAAAAGGCAGATAAGCGTTTGCCTCGCCCCTCTCCTATCAAAATGGGCATAGAGAGTTTGCCTTTTATTTGGATAAAAGTCGATTCGGGGCTAATTTCGCTAACTAAATGCACTTTTGTTTTGTCGATGTATCTGAACGGGAAATGGTTGAGTAAATCGCCGAAGGTAAACATTTGTAGCTCTTTATTTAGCATTTCGGCGCGTTTAGGTCCTACCCCTTTTAGGTATTCGATGGGTGTATCTAATAAGTTTTTGGTAGTGGTATTGGTATTTACGTTCATGATGTTACTTTAAGTCACAAAGTTCTAACATTTTCGGGAAAAAACCAAATTTTTTATTTTAGGAGCTACAGTCTTGTGTTTTTTTTGTAATTTTGGGGCTTGTTTGGGCTAATAGTTAAGCAAGCTAATAATCCTATCTACAAAATATTATTTTCATCATTCCTAATCAAACAAAACAAGTGTTAGAAAAAATAACCATCAAAAATTTCAAATCTATCTACAACGATACCATTGATTTGGGACGCGTAAATGTGTTTATTGGCGAAAATGGTTGTGGCAAATCGAATATTTTAGAAGCTGTTGCCTTTGCAGGTGCTTTAAAAAACAATAAAACTGTTGATTCCGAAATTTTGTTTAGTAAAGGAGTGCGCATTGCAAAACCCGATTTAATGCGAAGTTCGTTTTTAGGTAAGAAGCAAGGAGAAATAGAAATTGAAATCACTACAAATAATACAACATTTAAGTGTTTACCTATTGCAAAAGACAAAGAAGATATTAATACAATATGGGAAGATAAAGATGAAAATATACAAATAATTCTTGATAATAAAATAGTAGGGAAAACTCTTTTGGATTTTTTTGAAACAGAAGAAGGAAAGTCTTTAATAAAAAAAATAAATATAGATAAAAATATAAAGGATGCATCTGAAAAATTAGGTAATGAAATTGTAGAGAAAGCGCTTAAAACAAAAATTGGCAACTTAACTGTTGCTTATATTTCAATAGAAGATTTTGTACTATACACTCTAAACACCCCTGCTCTACGCGGTTTTACCAACGAAAGTCGCAAAGAACCTGTGGGCATAAATGGCGAAAATTTAGACGTACTAATTGCCAATTTTACCAAAGAAGAATTGCTAGAGCTAAAAAAGTATAGCTATTTTATTGATTGGTTAGATGATTTTGTGGTAGATGAGCATGACCAAATGAAATTGAAAGGTTATAAACTAAATCGAAGTAAATCGCGCTTATATTTCACCGACAAATTTATGGCTCGGAAAAACAATTTGTTTTCGGCAGAAAACGCCAACGAAGGCATTTTACATGTTTTATTTTACTTATCAGTGATGATAAGCCATCGAACACCTAATTTTTTTGCTATCGATAACATAGAATCTGCCTTAAACCCGCATTTATGCCGATATTTGATGACCGAAATTTGTAATTTGGCAAAATTAAAAGACAAACAATTACTCATCACTACACACAATCCGGCTATTTTAGATGGCTTAAACTTGTTTGACGATGAAGTTCGTTTATTTGAAGTATATCGCAACGAACAAGGACACACAACTACTCGACGTATCACCCTAAAACCTAATCCAGATACCAACAAATATAAATTATCCGAATTGTGGACACGAGGTTTTTTAGGTGCTATCTCACAAAATTTTTAAACCCAAACCAATGAGAGTAGGTATTATTGCCGAAGGTACAGAAGACCAATCTGTAATAAAAAATATTTTACGGGCATTTGATATTGATGGATATAGCATCAGACCCAGTTTAAGTGTTGATGAATCGAGGAAACATTTAGCTAATCAATCCACGATTGGCACTTTTCAGGGCGTAAAAAATGCCTGCATACAACGAGATGATTTTGAGCGAGCACTAAATATTTTGGGTGATGATTTTTTAGTGATACATTTAGACACCGCCGAAATCGACCAACATGATTTTCCTTTTATCCGCCCCAATAAAACCGATACAGATTATTGCGTCCAATTGCGCCAAAAGGTTATTGAACAAATAAATGCTTGGTTAGACAATAATTACCAAGCACAACTTGTATATGCCATTTGTATAGAAGAAATAGAAGCGTGGATTCTAACACTTTATCTAAAAGAAGATACTAGTGAAATAGTAAATGTCAAAAATAAACTAAAACATCTTTTGTCGGTAAAAAATATCACCTCCAAAGGTTGTTCAAGTAATGCCGATTTTTACGAAAAAAAAGTAAGTTGCGATTTTCGTAAAAAAAAAATCCTACAAAAATGCCTATCTCACAACCAAAGCCTATTGGCGTTTGTTGAATCCGTCAAGGTAAAACTTAACTAATCACTGTCAAAAAATCATCAAATATACACCGTTAAAACCAATTCATCTGAACATGAAAAACATTTCCAATTTCTTAACCATTCTTACCGTTTCGCTGCTTTTACAACCTTTAGGCAGCTATGCACAAACCAATATGGGGCAGATTCGCACCATTTTTCAAGCTAAATGTGCCTCGTGCCATAGTGGAGCTACCCCCGAAGCGGGTTTAGATTTGAGCGGCACCGAAGCCCAAATTTACGCCAACATTGTTAATGTAGCCAGCACAATGTCCGAATCGGGCGAAAAACTAATAGCTCCGGGCTATCCGTATCGCAGCTTTTTGCTCAAAAAAATGAACAACGGCTTGATTCACGAAACCGACGCCGCCCTAACAGCCAACGAAGGCGAACACATGCCAACACCTGTGTATGGCGGTGAACCCGTTACCGACAAAGACGTTGAATTGGTGCGCCAATGGATTTATCGCGGAGCCAAACAAACAGGTACGGCTGTTAATAAAAATCTTATTGACACCTACTATACCGATGGTGGCTTTGCACCCATCGAGCGCCCTGCTCCACCCGCCGCTGGACAGGGTTTCCAAATTCACTTAGGTCCTTTATTTATTGCCCCCGACGAAGAACACGAATATGCCCTTAAATATGATTTAGGCTTACCCGAAAACATTGAGGTTAAACGCTTAGATGTTAAAATGCCCATTCAGTCGCATCACTTTATTTTGTACAAATACTTACCCGGTCAAAGCAATAGCATTTCAAATGGCTTGCGCGATGTAGGCGTGTTTAATATACCAGGCGATGGTAGCACAATGGTAGCCGCATGGGCATACAGCGGTGCTTATCGCGTACCCGCTGGCACTGCCTATAAATGGCAAGGTAACGATGTTTTAGACCTAAACCTACACCAACCTAACCCCAGCCAAACCAGCATTTTACCCGCCGATGTGTATATAAATGTATACACACAACCCAATGGTACGGCTATCAAAGAAATGAAATCGGATTTGGTAACATTTAACTCCCCTTTCTTTTTTGTGATACCGGGCAACGCTATCAATTACCCGCTAGAAGAAACTGTTATACCTTCCGAGCAACGCAATATCTGGAACATTGGACCCCACACCCACAAATATGGCGTAGATTTTGACGTTTGGCGCCGCAACCCCAACGGAACCAAAGGCGAACAAATTTTTGAAGGACAAGAAAATGGCTACTACGACTGGGAACACCCAAACAACGGCTATTACGAGCCTTACTACATCTTGCCTGCCAATACAGGTTTTATACACAGGGCTTTGTACACTAATACCTCATCTAGTGCCGTTACTTTTGGCTTAACCACCGACAACGAAATGATGATTACCTATATGCAATACACCGAAGGCGAACCCCTTACCTTTGTGGGCGTGCCTAATATCAAAGAGCGTTATTGCGTAAATGCCGACCCAATCGTTTTTCAGCCCACAGGCGGAACCATTACCGGCAACGGCACATCGGGCAACCAATTTTTACCCTCGGCAGCAGGCGTAGGCACACATAGCGTTACCTACACCTACCACGACCCCACCTACAACGAAAACATTACCGCCGAATACGACATTACCGTAACCCCCGCCCTCGAAACACCCAGCATTACCAACACCGACAATGTGTTAAGCACCAGCGGCAACTACGAGTCGTATCAATGGTACGTAAATGGCAATGCCATACCCAATGCCACCCTCAACTATTATGTACCTACCACCTCGGGCAATTATATGGTAGCCATAATGCAAGATGGTTGCCTTACATTTTCGGGCAACAGTAGCGTTGTATTTACAGGCATAGCCAACGCACCCATCAATCAATCAAATGTTTGGGTATATCCTAATCCATACCAAAACGAATTCCGCATTCAGTACCAACTAACCGAAACCAGCAACATAAACATTGCCCTATACAACACCATCGGGCAACAAGTTGCCACTATTGTACCCGTAAGCCGCCAAACAAATGGCACTTACAACTATCATTTCGATGCACAACAACTGCCTACTGGCGTTTACTTTTTGCAAACCACCATTAACGGCAAAACTTATCTGCAAAAATTAGTGCAAAACTAATAGCTTATTGCACCCCAAAACCCAAAAAAATCCCCACATCAACCCGATGTGGGGATTTTTTTGAACACATATACACAACAATTAAAATAGCAAAACTTCAATCAAACTAATCCCTAAAAAACATTAGCTTGCACCCGCCCCGCTTGA
The DNA here is from genome assembly GCA_016718845.1 of Sphingobacteriales bacterium. Classification (GTDB taxonomy): domain Bacteria; phylum Bacteroidota; class Bacteroidia; order Chitinophagales; family UBA2359; genus JAEUUX01. Next base: position 143,104 of record JADKCK010000006.1, on the reverse strand, counting down.
CGCGGTAAATGTCTTTTTTGGGGGTGATGATAGGCACTCCCTAACTCGACAAGTAGGTGGCACCCCCATAGCACTGTCGGCGCAAGCCAACAAACAACCACAGTCCGCCTGTCTTTGTAGATTTAATACGACCACAAGTTTTCGTAAAATTCCAACATTTTACGTTTTATTGCCTCCGATTCTAGCAGTGCATCTTTCCCATTTTTGTAATCCTGTATGCGTCGGTCTTGTACATTCGATTCTTTCATGATGTAGCTGCTAAACATACGCATTTCGAGCAAATCGTCCCAAGTTAGGCGGTTAGAGTCGTTAAAAGGGTTAAAAGTTTCGTATTTTATCAAATATTGCCTAAAATTTGGGTAATACATCCAAAACATAGCTTGGTCGCCTCTATATTCACCATTTTTGTCGTATACTTCGCGTATGGGGGCAATGCCCAAAATACGCACCACCATCCGCGAGTCCGATTGGTCGAATACCCAATCTTCTTTCAATCTAAATCGTTTCACGCTTGCCCAATCAAAATCGTTGGTTACTACTTTCCAAATTTCTTCACCCGTGTCGGGGTTTACTACCTTTACCGAGTCGGCACCGCCAATTTGTTTGCTTATTTCGGCGTAAGTTGTTGGCATAGTAAATTCGTCGTCCATAAAAACAGACGCATCGGGGTGTTTCTGGACAATATCTAACAACACCGCAATAAAAGGTTGTTTAGAATAAGTAAACGTATGATTCATTTTTTGGCGAGTATCAATTACACGCCAAACGCGTTTTTGCCAAAATACATCGGCTTCGCGGATATATTTATGGGGTAAAAATTCGCGTTGAGGTTGTGCAATTTTGTCGTAAGTACCATCACGAGCAACACTTTTGTTGGCTTTGTTGCTTGGGTTGGCATCGGTTGGGTTAGTGGCATTGGGTTGTTCGTAACTTTCGTTGGCAGGTTGGGTAACTTGTGCCATAGTAGTAAAAGGCACATACAAAATCGCGCAAAAATAGGCGATAAGCAAACGGTTTAATGTCGTAGTCATAATTCAACATATTTAAAAGTTGGTAAAATGATATGGATAAAAAAACGTAAATTTATGGCATACTTTTAGTATTTTTTACTAGTATTAGTCGGTTCAAGCAATTCTGTGCTTTATTAATAACGTTTTTGTTTGTTGTTTATTGTGTAAGAGATTTTTTTTCAGAATCAGAAAAAAGCTAAAACAAATAAATTGTTTTAGCTTTTTTCAATAATTAAAAGGCATTTTGCAGCCTAGTATTGCCACAAACCGTGTTCTTTTTCAAAGATTTCTTTTTTGATTTTTTCTGATTCCATCAAAGCGTCACGACCGTTTTTGTAGTCTTGGATACGGCGGTCTTGCAAGTTCGACTCTTTCATGATGTAGCTGCTAAACAAGCGCATTTCGAAAAGGTCGTCCCAAGTTAGTCTATTCGAGTCGTTTTGTTGATTGAATACTTCTTTGTGTATAAGGTGGTCGCGTAGGTCGGGGTAATATGCCCAGAACATAGCTTGCGTACCACGCAAATCACCTGTATTTTTGTCAAGCACATCGCGGATAGGGCTAACGCCTAACACACGCACCACCATACGGCCTGCTTCTTGGTCAAAAATCCAGTCTTCTTTTACCCTAAAACGGGTTACAGTAGCCCAGTCAAAGTCGTTGCTTACAACACGCCAAACACCTTCGCCAGTGTCGGGGTCAACTACAAAAGTTGAGTCCGAGCCACCTAATTGGCTATTTACTTCGGTAAATGTGGTTGGGGTGGTAAATTCATCGTCTAAGTATACCCGAACATTAGGATTATTTTTCACTACATCCAGTAATACCTTAATGAATGGTTCTTTGGCAAAACCAAAGTTTTGGTTCATTTTTTGGCGGGTATCAATTACACGCCAAACGCGTTTTTGCCAAAATACATCGGCTTCGCGGAGGTGTTCGTAGGGTAAAATTTGTTTTTCGGCGATAGTGGTTTTGTCGTACAAACCATCACGTGCCGACGGTACAGGATTTGAAGAAGAGGCATCGTTTGGTTTACCACCGCCTTTTTCGTCGCCATAACCTTCTTTTTTTTGGGCTATAGCATTAGTGCTAAACAATACTGCCATTAGCAGGAAGCTTGCTATCAAAGTTAAACGATTCATTGTTTCTATTTTTTACTTTTGAAATGATAGGGTTATTGTGATTAGACGCGTATTAAACGCTAAGGTAAAAAGGTTTAGTATGTGGCGGTGAAACTTTTTTTTTAAAAAAAAAATCAAGTATTAATTGTTGATTGTATATTGCTAAATATTCAATTCAAATATACAATATTATTGTGTTTTTTTTACTTAATACCAATTATTCAAATCAATTTAAATACTGCTTGTTTATAACTTTTTTATTATTCTAACAAAAATTCAATTTTTCCTTATCTACTATTCTTGTACTATTTAGCAATAAAGGGCGAACCGTAATTCGCCCTTTATGCTTAATAGAAAATGATGGATATATTACAATTCAATAAAAACGAGTTTTTATCAAATCTTAGCTCCACATATTACTTAATTTTGAAGGCAATAGTACCTAAGTTACGGCTACGTCCGTCAGGACCTGTGGCTTTGATGTTATCTAGGTAATAAACGCTATTAACTTTTGCTCCTTGTTGCAAAGTAGCACACGAACCGTTGAACTTAGCACCACTGTTTTGGCAAGTTTGAAGGTCGGCATTTTTTTGCGATAAGGTCATATCAAAGCCAGTAACGTTAAATTTGGCATCAAAGTCAAAGTCTTTCAATTCGGCAACTACACCTAATTGGGCTTTCCATTCGCCGGTACCCATAGCACCACCGTTTTTACCACCTATAACAGGTGTTGGATCGGGGATGTATTTTACACGGAATTCTTTTGAGCCGCTAACAGGTTTGCCGTCTTTGCTTTTACCGCTTAGGTTTACTTGTGCTTTACCAGGCGATGTTACACGCACTACATAAGCACCAGCACCTTTTGATTGTGCATTACCGCCACCACCACTAATAGATACGTTCATTTGGTCTGAACGGATACCTGTAATAGAGCAGCTAATTGGGTTATCTACACCAATATAAAACACGTTCATTTTGTCGGCAGAAACCACGGGTACGTGGTCGGGACGAGTAGCAACTGTGAATTTCTGGTTAAATTGATAAGTACTTTTAACCCCCGTACTGCTAGTTGCCGTAACACTGCCCGATATACTTTGCTCGCCTGGTGTGCTGGCAGTCATCGAAAATTTAGCCATACCGTCTTGATCAAGTGGCAATACACGTCCTCCTACAGATATGATAGGTTTAACCATCGAACTTGATGCTGCTAAGTAAATATCGGCTTCAAATTTTTCGCCAACCAACAAATAAGTTGAGTTGGGAATAACAGCAGCTTTAAATTTATTGTACAAGATAGTCACCTCACCTACTTTTGAAAATAATTTATCAACAACGGCTGCTTCGGTAGATACAGCATCGTTTTTAAATTTCGATAACAAAGTACGTACCGCCTGAGCAGGCATATTATAGAAAGTAATCTTCCCATGTTTTTTTGTCGCTACCAGCTGGTATTGAATCTAGTTTTAATGCCATACCAGCTAATAATTCTTTTTTATCAGCGGGGTCTTTTAGCAAGCCAACAAATTTGTTTCGGTATTCATCAACTTTACCAGCCAATTCTTTACCTAAGCCTTCGTTAACAAACAATCGAGTAGGCACGTCTTGGTCGCCAGCATTAGCTAAATCGCTTGTTACGGGGTCTCTTCCCGATGCATCTAGCAATTTAGCATCTAATCCATCTATATAAGACTGAAGTTCTGCTGAAATTTTGCGAGCTTCGCCAGCGGCAGCGAGGTACTCGCCACCACGATTTTCTTTTTTTACCTTTGCTTGAAACGCATCCATTGTACCTACGATTTTCTCGGCAATTGACATATTAGAACCGTCAATGCCGCGTTTAAGGATACGGAAGGCGTTCAAGATTTCGGCGGATACGTTTAGGGCAAGCATGGCAGTTAGCACCAAATACATGATGTTGATCATCTGCTGCCGCGGCTCCTTTGGAATAGACATATTTTATGAAAAATTTTAGTCTGTGAACAAATAATTGTTAATTAATTGAGCCTGCGGTGGCTTATTTTTTGGTTGCTCCCATAGCCATAGCCGACAACATGTTGCCGTATACGTTGTTGAGCGACGACAAGTTGGTAGCCAAGCTTGCCATTTGTTTTTTGTACTCTTCGGTATCTTTTACCGATGCGTTAAGGTTGTTGATAGCACCTGTAAGGTTGCTATAGAACTGGTTAAGTGCTTTTAGGTGGTTATTGGTATCTTGCAATTCCAATTCGTAAACAGCGTTCAAAGCGGCTAAGTTTTTAGACACTAATTTCACTTGTTCCGAGTATTTTTTTGTTCCTTCGGTAGCATTCGATAAATCGTTTGCTACGGCTGCAGCACCATCGTAAGCTACTTTTACTTTTGCCAAGGCATCGGCAGCAGCTTTTGCGTTTGCGTTTAATTGGCTGGTGGCGCTGGTTGTACCAGTTACATCAGACAATTTTGCTAGGTTGTCGCCCAACGAGCCTAAGTGTGTACCAAGGCGTTTGATAAGGTCTTGGTTTACGCCTGCTTTCGACAAGGCATCGTCTAATTGTGCAGTAGTACCATCGCCAGTCAATTGTGCGCTAGAGATAGCTTGTACCTTTGAGCTAACATTGTCTAAGCCTGGGTACAATTTTTCCCAGTGATACTCTTTGTGTGGTGGAATAAGTGCTTGTATCGCAAAGATACCCGCTTCGAACATCATCGCCAATGGAAGAATGGTGTTACCCCATTCAGCGTGCATAATTTTGCCTAATGCACCAATAATGATAAAGGCAGCGCCTAGACCAATAAGTAGGTTTTTAAGATACAAAAACCCCTTCGATTCATAAAAAGCCATAGTGTTTTACAGTTTTTTTTGCTGTTAAGAAATTATTTTTTGTTTATTTGTTTTTTAGTACGTTGCTTGCGAAACGCGGTGCAAATTAGGTATTTTTTTTGAAATGTTAGTACATTTTGTTAAATTTTTTTATTACCTCTTTTATCTTTAAACAAAAGATAACAAAACTTGCCTATTTTACACATTTTTTTAGCCAAATTAAGGTCATAAAACCTGTAAGTACAACAGATGGGACTAATTTACTTACAGGTTTTACAAACCTATGTTACCATAATTTAGTATTTGTCGTCGATTGAGCGACCTAAGAAAGTAAGTGCCGTACGGAAACCAATATATGCTTTTGAGGTATCTTGGTACTCCCATTCGCGGGTACCTGTTTGTAGTTCGTAGGCAATGTCTTTCCACGAGCCACCACGCAATACTTTACGTTTCATGGTTGGGGTATCTTCGGCACCAGCATCTTTGCGGATATCGGCGTTAAAGTCGGCATCAAAAGCATACGAGTTATCGTAAAAAGCGGTTGATGTCCATTCGGCTACGTTACCTGCCATATTATACAAGCCGTAATCGTTGGGGTGATAAGAGTCGGCACGCACGGTATAAAAACCACCGTCTTCGGGATAATTACCACGACCTGGTTTAAAGTTAGCCAACAAACAACCTTTGCGGTTACGGATATACGGACCGCCCCAAGGATAAGGTGCGTTTTCTAAACCACCACGTGCGGCATACTCCCATTCGCCTTCAAAAGGCAAGCGGAACTCTTCGTTCATCGTTTGTCCGTTTTGAAGTGCATAATCGTTCCATAAACGGCTACGCCATGCACAAAACGCATTGCCTTGATTCCAGTTTACGCCTACTACGGGGTAATCATCAAAAGATGGATGCCAGAAGTAGTTACGCGTCATAGGCTCGTTGTACGAGTACGAGAAATCGTGTACCCAACAAAGCGTATCCGGATAAATAGCTGTTTCTTCTTTTTTGATAAAAGTGCTACGAGCTTGTCCTTTGTTTTCTGATTTAGCTGCAGCCTTCCAATCGTACCATTCGCGTGCGTATTTTAGGGCATTAACATCTAATTCGGTTTTGCCTTCAAATTTATCATCGCCCGCATAGAACATTTGTTGAACCCCTGCTACATCTTCGCTACCTGGCGACCAATCTAGCTCGTAGCTCCAATCAATTTTTTGCGTAGCATCTTCGCCTTCGCTTTCCACAAAATGCCCCAATATGGTGTGGGCAATTGAGTCGCGCACATAGTTTACAAACTGGCGGTACTCGTTGTTGGTGATTTCCGTTTCGTCCATATAGAAACCTTGTATAGATTTCATAGCGGTACGTTGGATAAGCGAGTTGTTAAGGTCTTGGTCGCCCGGACCTGTTTGGAATGTACCCGATGGTATATAAACCATACCCATAGGATTAATGTGATCCCACTCGGGGCGTTCTTGCACCCCTACTAATTGTCCTTGCGGACCGCCTGGAGCCTTTTTACAGCCCGCTGCGGCTACTAATAACATAAAAACGCAGTAGCCTAATGCGAATCTTTTCATGGTATAAACTTTAGATTTTTTTTATTATTGCTATTTGGTATGTACAAATTTTGTAAGTAATTAATTTTCTTATCCAACTATTGTATTAAGTAGATAGTGTTGTTCTTCAAATTGTGGCTTGGGCTGTTATTAGCCTCTGCACTGCCCCGCTTAACGCGGTAAATATTTTTTTGGGGGTGGTTATTGGCACTCCCTAATTTGATTAGTTGGTGGCACCCCCATAGCAAAGCAAGTGCAACCACAAAACCCATTATAAATTTGCTATTACTTACTGTTGGTGCAATGTTATACAATTGTTTATCTACAAAAATCTTGGGTTGTAAGTAGATTTCCCTTTGCTGTTAAGCCATTTATTGGGTATGTTGTATCGCAGCATTGTTTCGAGCGAGCCACTGTTGTAGGTGCGCAAACCCGACAAAGATATATCGTAAGATTGCGAAACAAATAACCGGCGGGTTGCCTGCCAACCAACTATAGCAATGGCTGCATCTATGGTATTGTTATTATATCCTCGGAACGAAGCGCCTGCCCAAATCTTTTTATTAAAACATGCCATTAGGTTAGCATCTAACTGATAGCTATTTAAATCGGTTTTAAACAATAACGATGGAGTTAGTAAAATATTGTCTCCGATATTAAAATTATAAGCTGCTTGTGCTAAATAATGTTGTTTGAACAAAAAGTTAACACTTTGAGTAGGTGTTTGCCAGTTGGCTTTACCGCCCAACAATTGGTGTGTGGCTATGCCTATTTGTAGTTGTTTGGTTTGATATTGTATGCCTAAACCTAAGTTAGGTAAAATGGCTTGTTGGGTATTTATTGGCAATAGTGCATCTTGGTGGTCAATGATGCCGCCTTGGTAATTACCCGATGGCGAGATTAATTTATCGCCCTGCAAACCTGCTTGCATAATGCCTGCTTGTATACCTATAGATAAGTACGATTTGGCGCCTAATGTTTGTTGATAGGCATACATAACAGATGCCGATGTGTTGCGTTGTGCGCCTAACATATCATTAACAACCGATACCCCAACGCCCCCACGAAACAACGGAACAGGCGTGTGTAAAGCAATAGATTGCGTAAGGGGTAAGCCCTCTATCCGCAGCCATTGATTGCGCGCCGCTACCTCAACGTTGATGCCCGACAAAGTGCCAACAGATGCCGGATTGTATACTGTTTGATTAAACATGTATTGGCTAAACTGCGGTATTTGCTGCGAGTATCCAAACGAGCTACAAAAACAAAGTAATGCACAAAGCAGGTTGTTTTTTTGTAGTGTTTTCAAAGGGTTAACGCTTAGTATAATGGGTTATTGTGTGTGTGGAAAACTTTTTTTTTAGGGCGTGCAACCTATTGTTTAATAACGTCGTCCGCGCGAATATTATTGCGCATTGCCCAAAAAAATTTTAACAAAATTTAACGGCTTGCTTAGTAAATTGCCTATTGCCTGAAAAGTGCGCGAAAGATAGGAGTTTTTACGTTCAAAAGAGAAGATTTTTTGAATTTTATTCACAAAATGACGCAAAAATGGGTAAAAAAGTTTTTTTTGGTACTTATTTGGGCAAAATAGGTGCACCCAAGCCGTAAACTGCGTAATTTTATGCCTTGAAAACAATAAATTTTTTTTTTAACCAATCAATCAAAAAATCGAAATTATCATGAACAAACGGTACGTTTTTTTATTTTTACTATTTATCACTACCACATTTCATGTCAAGGCTCAACCCTTTATGACCCTCGAGGACATGCCTTATGTGGGCTACGAACATGTAGTAGCTACACAAACAAATCCTAGTGTTGATATAGGTATTGCTTCGGCTACCGAACAAACTTGGGATTTTAGCAATCTACAAGCTAGTGCCTACGATACTGTCCGTTTTGTAGACCCTGCTATTACGCCAGCGGGTGTTAGTTTTCCAAGTTCTAACATGGCCCGAAGCGGTTCATTACCCTCGTTGTTGGGCATTGGCTTGGGCGATTTAATCCCCTTACCCCTCGACTTGTTTCCTGGCACCGCCTATTACACTAAAAATGCCGATGGTAAAATTTACAATAATGGCGTATTTACCAACATCAATATACCTGGTTTGATAGACTTAGGCGAACAAAACCTTGCCGCCGACCCTGCCGATTTATTTTTAGCCCCTTTGGCTTTTAATGAGTCTATTAGCAATCAGGGGCAATTTGAATTGGTGTACAATTTAGAAAACGACACGCTACCCATTCCAATTCCGGTTACTTTACGTGTAAGCCTTAACAAAACCATTACCGCCGATGCTTACGGCAACCTACAACTACCCGACGAAACCTATAGTGTACTGCGCTACAACGAAGATATTGTTGCCGATATTTTTGTGGGCGTAGAAGTTTTTGGGATACCGATACAATCGTTTGTAGATACAACCATTAATTTCAATATTTTCCGCTTCTTGTCTAAAGGGCAAAACTATCCAGTAGCCACCGTTACCATATCACCCGATGGTACAGGCGAGCCTAGCCCTTTGTCTATCGAATACTTTGACGAGTTAGGACCAATAGCTGCTTCGTTCGATTTTACAACAAGTTGCCTTACTGGCTATTTTACCAACAACAGTGCCAACGCCCTTGCTTATAACTGGAACTTTGGCGATGGTAGTGCTGGCTCGTCGGCGGCAAGCCCAAGTTATCAATTTACCCAACCCGGCACCTACTCGGTTACGCTTCAGGCATTTGGGGTAAATGGCACAGTGGCTACACAAACCCAAGAAGTAACGGTTGACTATTGCAGTGGTATAGACGCAACAAGTGCTAATGAGGTAAACATTTATCCGAGCATAACTACTGGTTTAGTGCAGATAAATGCCCCTAATTTGTTGCCCAATTGCACCCTAAGTGTATAACAATACTATAGGGCAAAAAGTACTTGCTAAATCTTTTACCTCAAACACTATTGATTTGAGCAACCTACCAAATGGCACTTACTATATTACCCTATCTAACCCACAAAAAATAGTGGCTACACAAATGGTAGTAAAACAGTAATTTTTATAAAAGCTTTGGGTGTTTAATAACAAACGCTCAAAGCTTTTTTTATGTTATTTGGCAGATTATCGAAAACACATCTCTCCACCCTTCGACTTACCCCATCTGTCTAATGCCATATCAAAAAAAGTGACCAATTGTAAGCATCACGTCTTTATCATACCATTGCAAGATTCGCTACACCAAAAACAAATGGCTTAAAAATGAAAAATTACTTAAAAACCGTTATCGCTTATTCCAAAAAAGTATCTACTACAGGTGCTATGTTCGAAACATCTGCTTTGGTAGTGAAAGAAATGAGCCGAAACGTATCACCCGACCAAGCCCAAACTATTGTAGAGTTGGGTGCTGGACATGGCAATATCACCGAAGTTATCCTTGAACGGATGAACGCCAACTCGAAATTATTTGCCTTTGAACTACACACCGATTTTTGCACCGAGTTATCCAATCGCATTTCGGACAAACGCCTAACACTTATCAACGACTCGGCAGGTAATTTGATGCAACATTTACAAAAACATCAAATAAACGAAGTTGATATTATCATATCGGCATTGCCTTTGGTGCTTTTTCCGCCCGAGTTGGTAGCGGCTATTTTTCAGCAAGTGGAGCAAAGTTTAAAACCTAATGGCTTGTTTATACAGGTAAGTTATTCGTTGGTGATGAAAAAACAACTCAAAAAAGCATTTTCGAACGTAAAACATAAAATGGTTTTGTTGAATATGCCACCTGCTTTTGTGTTTTCGTGCCAAAAAAATGTGTAAAAACTAAAAAAAATCGGCAGAAAATTTGCAGTTTCAAAAATAGTCCGTATCTTTGCACCCGCAAAATAAGCCGATGTAGCTCAGTTGGTAGAGCAGCTGATTTGTAATCAGCTGGTCGTTGGTTCGAGTCCGACCATCGGCTCACACAAAAAGCCCGTACTTTTAAAGTGCGGGCTTTTTTGTGTTTGTGAAGTTGAGTAATGCAATCTAAATAATAGTATATTTTATTTTTCAGCTTAAAATAGAGACACGGAGAACACGAAGATATTTTTCGGCATTCTCTATGACTTTTATTATTTTTTATTTTTTTAGTTCGCAACAAATAAGGCACTCATTAGGCATTTTTTTGCGTGTGTTTGTTTTTGGGGTTATTATATGATTAAGGTTGTAGGTGCTTGCCTTTCTATGGGGGTGCCAGAGGCTGTGCAAATAGGGTAAGCCAAACATCACCCCCAAAAAAGACATATTCCGCGTCAAGCGGGGCAGCCCAAGCCTTTGAAATATGTAGTTAAACCTAGAAAAGGCAAACTACATTTGGGGTGTTTATCTGCTTCTGCCATAAATACTTTTTATGCGCACATCGGGGGTAAGTGTAACACTCATACGCACGGTGCGGCGGCTAGCCGATGTACTTGTGTTGCGTTTTAGTTGTTCGGTTACATTAAAATCTAATCCAAAGTATTTTTTATCTAGCACATAATAGCTAAAACTGTCCCAGTTAATGATGTAGCTACGCGATGGATATTGCCGCATAAGGTTTACAATGGCATCGTGCAAATCGGTGGCACTTGGGTTATCGGTATCGTAATATTGGGTTACTGCGGGGGCAAAGTGTTGCAAAACGCGGTTAGTATCGCCGGTTTCTAAGGCGGTATAATAACTTTGCATAAATTGTTTAAAGCCCTCTTCGTTGTTTGCAAAATTGGGCAGGGGTTCGGGCAATTTTGTTTCGGCAACGGTTTGTTCGGTGGTTGTTTGGGTAGTGTCGGTGGCAATACCTGCTTCGGGCAGGGTTTGCGGTGGGTCGCCAAGCAAGGCATCTTTTATAAAGAAAAAAGCTACTAACAGCACAACGGCTGCCAATAAAACTAACCACCAATCAAATCCCCCCGATTTTTTTTTGCCTGTGTTGTTATTATTGTTTGTTTGCGGCATTGGTTTTGGCGATGTGGGAATGTTGCGATGTGGCGATGTGGTGATGTGGGGAGGTTTTGATGTGCTAGGTTTTGCCGACAATAGCTGTTGCAAATCGTTTTTAAATGCTTCGCAATTGGGGTAACGCTGGTCGGGCTTTTTTTGTGTAGCTCGGTCAATAATGGCTTGCAGCACTGCCGAAGCGTTGGGGTTGGTGGCATTTAGGCGCGGCAGCGGTTTTGATACGATATCCATCATCACTTCGTAGTCGGAGGTGGCATTGTTGCCTGTGGGATAAAGCCCTTGTCCGGTGGCGGCTTCGTAAAGGGTAACGCCCAAGGAGTAGATGTCGCTGCGGTGGTCGAGGGGTATGGGGTTGCCTTGTGCATCTTTGAGTGTGTAGATGCGCTCGGGGCTAAGGTAAGCAATAGTGCCAATAGAGGTACCTGTGGCGGTTAGGTTTTCGTTGCGCACTTTGGCAATACCAAAATCCAAAATTTTGACTTCGCCTTGGGGCGTAAGCATAATGTTGGCAGGTTTTAGGTCGCGGTGTATAATACCTTTGCTGTGCACAAATGCTACGATATCTAATATTTTGCTAAAAACCGACACTAATTGGTCTAGGGGCATAGCTCCGCATTGTTTGGTATAGTCGGCAAGGTTGCTACCCTCTACAAATTCGGTGATGATAAATTGCCCGTCGGCGTTTTCTAGATAATCAAAAAATCTAACTATACCTGGGTGTTGTACCAATTGGTACAAGCTCATGGCTTCGAGTTTAAAGCGTTCTTTAAATTGGTCGTTGTCGGTTAAGTGCGGATGTATGGCTTTTACGGCAGCCAATGTGCCTAAATGTATGTGTTTGGCAAGATACACCTTACCCATGCCACCTTTGCCCGACACCAACGACTCGATGCGATAATTGCCTACTACTTTACCTATCATATTTTTAGCGATTAGTTTTTGTTATTAGTGGGTAAGCTAAGGTTTGACACAGTAGCCAAGCCTAATAAGCCCAAATAGCGCACGAAGTTAGGCATTTTTTGTTATTTGCTTGTTTGTTTGTTAGGCAAAAAAATACTTTGTGTTTGTTTTCTAGCAAATTTGCTTATTTTTTGATACTTTTGTGCGCAAAAACTATGGTTACTACACGCATTAATCTTTGGAGCGGCCCCCGCAACATATCTACAGCTTTAATGTATTCGTTTGCACAACGCCCCGATACCCTTGTTTTCGATGAGCCACTGTATGCCCATTATTTGCTTACAACGGGCATTGAGCATCCGGGCAAATCCGATATTTTGGCGACCATGCAAAACAGCGGGCAACGCGTTATCAACGAAATTATTTTGGGTGATTTTGACCAATCGGTGCTATTTTTCAAACAAATGACTCATCATTTAGTGCATATCTCGCTCGATTTTTTACAACAAACCCGCCACCTGATACTTATCCGCAACCCGCAAAAAGTATTGTTTTCGTATGGCAAAGTTATCGAGCAGCCTACTTTGTTGGATATTGGCATTAAGCAAAGTTTTGATTTGGTACAGCATCTGCACCAAAAAAACATACCTTATACCATTGTAGACTCGGACAGGATACTCAAAAATCCACAAAAAACACTTAGCCTTATTTGCCAACAAATGGGCATACCATTTGACGATAATATGTTACGATGGGAAAAAGGAGCTATTGCCCAAGATGGCATTTGGGCAAAATATTGGTATGCCAATGTGCATCAATCTACGGGTTTTGAACCTTACATAGACAAAGAAATTACCTTAGCTCCGCACCTGCAAGCCATATACGAACAAGCTAAACCCTATTACGATAGCTTACAAGAAAAGGCGATTTAGATAAGTGTAGATGTAATACATTATTTATTTTAATGCTTAAACTATTTAAATTTGACAAAACTAACTCCTTCAAACAAAAATTATGCAACAACAATACAACGCACAAAACGACCACCTTTTAATATGGGTAGGCAATCAACTTTACCCCCGAGCCGAGGCAAAAGTATCGGTTTTTGACAGCTCGGTACAGGGTGGCGATGCCGTTTGGGAAGGACTACGCGTATACAACGGGCGTATATTTGCCCTCGATGAGCACCTAAATAGGTTGCACGAATCGGCAAAAGCAATGCTGTTTGAAGGCGTACCTAGCCTCGAGTTTATAAAAAACGCCATCTTCGAAACGCTAAAAGCCAACCAAATGCGCAACCAAGCCCATATAAGATTAACACTAACAAGGGGCGAAAAAATCACATCGGGCATGGACCCCCGATTAAACCAAAAAGGCTGTACCTTAATTGTATTGGCAGAGTGGAAACAACCCGTGTATGGCTCGGCAGGCGTGCGGCTTATTACCGCATCGGTGCGGCGCAACTCGCCTATGAACTTAGACTCAAAAATACACCACAACAACCTTATCAACAACATTTTAGCAAAAATAGCCGCCAATATTGCCAATGCCGACGACGCTTTGATGCTGGATAACTACGGTTTTGTGTCGGAAACCAATGCCTGCAACATTTTTATGGTTAAAAATGGCACCCTTTATACCCCACACGCCGATGCTTGCTTGCCCGGCATCACCCGCAAAAAAGTATTGGCAATAGCCCAACAAATAGGCTTGCCCTTTGCCGAAAAAAATATTTCGCTAACCGAAATTTACAATGCAAACGAGGTTTTTACCACCGGAACTATGGGCGAACTAACCAAAGTTTGGGAAATTGATGGCAGAAAAATCGAAAACCCCCACACCACCTCTATCTTGCAACTTATCCAACAACATTTTACGCAACTTACACAAACCGAAGGCGAAGAACTGCCTTTTTGAAAAAACACTTCATTTACTCCCCCCAAAACACCACCATTTTAAAACATTTAGTGCCTTTTAGGTGTTAATCTTACATTATCCATAAAAAGTTTATTTCTTATGATACTCTCTCCTACTATCGAAACAGCCCTTAACAAACAAGTAGCCATGGAAGCAGCAGCCTCGCAAAAATATTTGGCAATGGCTTGCTGGGCAGACGTAGCTGGCTTACAAGGCTGCGCCCGCTTCTTGTACAGCCACTCCGACGAAGAACGTATGCACATGCTAAAATTGGTGCATTATATTAGCGACGCCGGCGGCAAAGCCATAACCCCTATGGTAGAACAACCCGTTTTAGATTACGAAAACATCATTCAACTATTCGAAAAAGCATATAGCAACGAGCTAAAAGTGTCGGCAGCTATTGACGAATTAGTAGAAATATGCGTGCAAAACAAAGACAAACAAACCGCCAATTTTTTGCAATGGTACCTCGACGAACAACACGAAGAAGAAGTACTTTATCGCAACCTCCTCGACCGCATTCGATTGATTGGCTTGCAAGACAGAGGCTTGTATTTTATAGACAAAGAAGTAGAAGACCTTTATAGCCAAAAACAAGCCACCGAAAAAAAGAAAAGTAAAGGAGCCGAGTAAATTGCCTTATTTGCACAAAATACCAAATAGTCCAACAAAATTTTGTTGGACTATTTTTTATATTTTATAGCAATTTTTAAAACATTTAATACTTTTCAATTTTAACCCCCAAATAAAAACTTGCGCTTGCCCCGCTTGACGCGGTAAATGTCTTTTTTTGGGGGTGATGCTTGGCACTCCCTAATTTGATAAGTAGGTGGCACCCCCAGAAAACTTGCATGCGCAGTTAGCCATATATTCAAATTTTTGCTTTATTTTTGCTAAAAAAAACCGCTCTGCTACCCTAGGGCAGCCGAGCGGCATTTTTATGTTTTACAAAAACTCGGTTTATCGGTCTCTGTTTATTTTTTCAAGGTCTGCTTTTGTGACAACATTGCGTTTTTTAAATGCTCGATGCCCAGTACCAGCAGGTATTAAGTGACCCACAATAACGTTTTCTTTCAAACCTGCCAAGTAATCTACTTTAGCAGATATAGAAGCGGTACTTAATACTTTGGTTGTTTCTTGGAACGAAGCAGCCGAAATCCAGCTACCTGTACCCAACGATGCACGAGTGATACCTTGTAATAAAGGGCGTGCCGTAGCTGGCACCGCTTTACGACATTCGACTAATGTTTTGTCATTTCGGCGCAAGAAAGAGTTTTCTTCGCGTAATTGGCGCAACGATACCATCTGACCCACTTTTAATACCTTAGAGTCGCCTGCATCAACAACTACACGTCTATCAAAGATATTGTCGTTTTCTATCATAAACTCTAGTTTATCAACAGCCATACCTTCCATAAAGCCGGTATCGCCTGGGTCAAGTACCCCCATTTTACGCATCATTTGTCGTACAATTACCTCAATATGTTTATCATTGATACCTACACCTTGTAAACGATATACTTCTTGCACTTCGTTAACTAGGTATTGCTGTACGGCAAACAAACCTTTTATATTAAGGATATCGCTAGGCGTAATAGCACCATCGGACAATGGCGTACCTGCTTTTGCAAAGTCGTTTTCTTGTACCAACATATGTTTAGCCAATGGCACCAAGTATTTACGTGGTTCGCCTTCTTTGGGGGTAATAATTACCTCTCTGTTGCCACGTTTAATTTTGCCAAACGAAACAGCACCATCTACCTCTGCTACTACGGCAGGGTTCGACGGGTTACGAGCTTCGAACAACTCGGTTACACGAGGCAAACCACCTGTGATATCGCGCAATTTACCCAAAGCACGTGGAATTTTAGCCACTACCTGTCCTTGGTACATTTGTTCGCCTTCTTCTACGTTAATGTGCGAGCCTACTGGCAAGCTATAACTTTTAAAAACACCCATATCATCAGTAATAACAATTACGGGGATTTTAGTACGGTCGCGGCTTTCAATAACTACTTTTTCGCGGAAACCTGTTTGTTCGTCGGCTTCTTCACGGAAAGTAGTGCCATCTATCACATCTTCGAAAGATACGATACCTGCATATTCGGATACGATAACGGCGTTGTAAGGATCCCATTCGCAAATGGCATCTCCTTTTTTCACTATATCGCCATCTTTAACTAGCAATGTTGCACCATACGGGGCATTGCTAACTACTAGTTGCCTACCTTCTTCGTCGATGATACGAATTTCGCCTGTACGACCTAAAACAGTTACCCGTTTATCGCCCACCTCGTTGATGTGTTCGGCAGTACGTACTACGTCGAACTCTATTCGTCCGTCAAATTTAGCTAATAATTTCGACTCGTTGGCAACCGTAGATGCGGCACCCCCTGTGTGGAAGGTACGCAAGGTAAGTTGTGTTCCGGGCTCGCCGATAGATTGTGCCGCAATAATACCTACTGCATCACCAATTTGTGCCATACGGTTGTTGGCAAGGTTACGTCCGTAGCAGTTTACACACACACCTTGTTTGGCTTCGCAGGTTAAAACCGAGCGAATTTCGACGGTTTCAATCGTTGTTTCTTGGTCTATATGTCGAGCCATATCTTCGTCAATATCATCGCCGGCACTCAAAAGTAGTTCGCCACTTAATGGGTCGTACAAATCGTGCAACACCACACGCCCTAAGATACGGTCGTATAATGGTTCGATAACATCTTCGTTGTCTTTCAAAGCACTTACCTCAATACCGCGCAATGTACCGCAATCTTCTTCTGATATAATGGCATCTTGTGCCACATCTACCAAACGACGTGTTAAGTAACCTGCATCTGCCGTTTTCAAAGCGGTATCTGCCAAACCTTTTCGGGCACCGTGCGTAGATATGAAGTATTCCAATACCGATAAACCTTCGCGGAAAGAAGCTAAGATAGGATTTTCAACAATTTCGGGACCTGTTGAACCAGCTTTACGCGGTTTTGCCATCAAACCCCTTAAACCCGCTAATTGTAATACTTGTTGTTCAGAGCCACGAGCACCAGAGTGGAACATCATGTACACTGGGTTAAAGCCTTGTCGGTCGTGTTCAAAACCTTTAATTAATTTTGTTTTGATGCGCGAGCTCAAACGGCTCCAAATATCAATTACTTGGTTGTAGCGTTCGTTGTTGGTAATCAAACCATTTTCGTAGTTCATTTCTACTTCGTCTACCTCTTGCTGCGACTCGTCAATCATGTCATATTTATCCGACGGCACAATCAAGTCGTTGAGCGAGAAAGATAAGCCCCCTTTGAAAGCCCAACGGAAGCCCATTTCTTTGATGTCGTCCAAAAACTTAGCAGCTCGGGCAATACCCACAATAGCGGTAATTTCGCCGATAACTTTTTTGAGGTTCTTTTTCGACAATAGTTCGTTTACAAAACCAACCGACTCGGGCACCGTTTGGTTAAATATTACCCGTCCGGTAGATGTTTCGATGAGTTTTGTTACCAACGAACCATCTTCTTGACGAATAGGAACACGTACTTTTATCATGGCGTGCAAGTCTAAGGCTTGCTCGTTGTAGGCAATATGTACTTCTTCGGGCGAGTAATAACATTTATTTTCGCCTTTTACTATTTCGGTTTCGGTACCGCGTTTTTGTTTGGTGATGTAGTACAAGCCCAAAATCATGTCCTGCGAGGGCAATGCAATAGGCGAGCCACTTTGAGGATTTAAGATATTATGGGCAGACAACATCAACAATTGTGCTTCCAAGATAGCTGCATTGCTCAAAGGTACGTGAACTGCCATTTGGTCGCCGTCAAAGTCGGCGTTAAATGCCGAACAAACCAAGGGGTGTAACTGAATAGCTTTACCCTCGACCAACATAGGTTGGAATGCTTGGATAGACAAACGGTGCAATGTTGGCGCACGGTTAAGCATTACGGGGTGTCCGCGCAATACATTTTCGAGGATATCCCAAACTACGGGTTCTTTGCGGTCGACTAGTTTTTTAGCCGATTTTACGGTTTTTACAATACCGCGCTCAATTAGTTTGCGGATAATAAACGGTTTGAATAATTCGGCTGCCATGTCTTTGGGCAAGCCACATTCGTGCATTTTGAGTTGAGGACCAACCACAATAACCGAACGTCCCGAATAATCGACCCGTTTACCCAATAAGTTTTGACGGAAACGACCTTGTTTACCTTTCAACACATCGCTTAACGATTTTAACGAGCGCCCGCCATCGGTTTTAACGGCGTTTGATTTACGCGAGTTATCGAACAGCGAGTCAACCGATTCTTGTAACATGCGTTTTTCGTTACGCAAAATTACTTCGGGTGCTTTAATTTCGATAAGGCGTTTTAGGCGATTGTTACGAATAATTACGCGGCGGTAAAGGTCGTTTAGGTCCGAGCTAGCAAAGCGTCCGCCATCTAAGGGCACTAAGGGGCGCAACTCGGGTGGGATAACGGGCAGGTAATGCACAATCATCCACTCGGGGCGGTTTTCTACGCGTCGGTTAGCGCTTCTAAAAGCCTCTACCACGCCTAAGCGTTTTAGGGCTTCGGCTTTACGCTGTTGCGATGTTTCGTTAGCGGCGCTGTGGCGTAGGCTATACGAAAGGTCGTCGAGGTTGGTGCGTTTTAGTAAATCTTCGACTGCCTCTGCACCCATTTTAGCTACAAACTTATTAGGGTCTAAATCGTCTAAAAGTTGGTTTTCTTTGGGTATTTTTTCTAAGAAGTCAAGATAATCCTCTTCGGATATTTGGTCAAGTCGGTTTACTTGTCCTTCTAATATACCGGGGTTTACAACTATGTAACGCTCGTAATAGATAACGCTCTCCATTTTTTTAGAAGAGATACCTAATAAGTAGCCGATTTTATTGGGCAACGATTTGAAGTACCAGATATGTACAACTGGTACTACTAATTTGATGTGTCCCATGCGCTCGCGGCGCATTTTCTTTTCGGTTACTTCTACCCCACAACGGTCGCAGATAATTCCTTTGTAGCGAATACGTTTGTATTTACCGCAATAGCATTCGTAGTCTTTTACAGGACCAAAAATGCGCTCGCAGAACAAGCCGTCTCGTTCGGGTTTATAAGTGCGGTAGTTAATGGTTTCGGGCTTAAGCACTTCGCCATACGAGCGCTCCAAGATGGTGTCGGGCGAGGATAAGCAGATGGTAATACGAGAAAAATCACTACCTACACGGTTTTCACGTTTGAATGGTGGCATCGTTTACCGTTTTTTTATGGTCGAGTGAACAATTTTTTTTAATAATCGGTTTCTTAAAAACAAAGGGTTGCATTTGTTTTCAGAAATTTTGTGCTGTCTTTAGCAACACAAAAGGTGTGTAACGAGCAATAAGCAGTTTATCGCTCGTTACGCATCTTTTTTTATTTATTCAAACACTAAATCAAGTGCCAAGCCGCGCAATTCGTGCAACAATACGTTAAACGATTCGGGTATGCCTGGTTCGGGCAGGTTATCGCCTTTTACTATGGCTTCGTAGGTTTTAGCTCTACCCGAAATATCATCTGATTTGATAGTTAATATTTCGCGTAGGATATTAGCTGCACCGTAGGCTTCGAGTGCCCACACCTCCATCTCGCCAAAACGCTGACCACCAAACTGTGCTTTACCACCTAATGGTTGTTGGGTAATAAGCGAGTATGGTCCGATAGAACGTGCGTGCATTTTATCATCAACCATGTGTGCTAGTTTTAGGATATAAATAACCCCTACTGTTGCTGGTTGGTGGAAGCGGTCGCCGGTTTCACCGTCGTAAAGGTAGGTTTGTCCCAACGAGGGCAAGCCTGCTTTTTGCACTTCTTGTCCAATGCGGTCGATAGAAGGACCATCGAAGATAGGACAAGCATAGGTTAAACCTAATGTTTTACCTGCCCAGCCCAATACGGTTTCGTATATTTGCCCCAAGTTCATACGCGAAGGTACGCCCAATGGGTTTAACACTACATCAACAGGAGTTCCGTCGGATAAGAAAGGCATATCTTCGGCACGCACAATACGTGCTACAATACCTTTATTACCGTGTCGACCTGCCAACTTATCGCCTACGCGCAATTTGCGTTTTTTAGCCAAAAATACTTTAGCCATTTTGAGCACACCTGCGGGCAATTCGTCGCCAATGCTTATGTTATATTTTTCGCGTTTGTATCGTGCTATTTCTTCGCCTGTTTTTATGTGGTAGTTGTGCAACATCTGTCTAAGTGCTTTATTAAGCTCTTCGTCGTTGCACCAGCGGTCGGTTTTTATGTTATTAAAATCAATGTCGTTTAATACACCTTCGGTAAATTTCATACCTAGGGGTATAATTTCGGCATTAAAATTATTTTTCACACCTTCCGAGCGTTTGCCGTCAAACAATTGAACAACTTTGTCGATTAGTGTTTTTTTGACAACCGACATATTGTGTTTGTGTTGCTCATCGAACAAAGATATTTGTTGTTTTTCTTTTTCTTTACTATCTTTGTTCTTTTTAACACGCGAGAAAAGTTGTTTGCCAATCACTACCCCTTTGGTCGAAGGAGGCAGTTTCATAGATGCGTCTTTTACATCGCCTGCTTTATCGCCAAATATGGCTCGTAATAGTTTTTCTTCGGGTGTTGGGTCAGATTCGCCTTTGGGTGTAATTTTGCCGATAATAATATCGCCTTCTTTTACGTGTGCGCCAAGGCGTATAATACCATTTTCGTCGAGGTCTTTGGTGGCATCTTCGCTTACGTTAGGTATATCGTTGGTTAGTTCTTCTTCACCTAATTTGGTGTCGCGCACTTCCAATTCAAACTCTTCGATGTGTATCGAGGTAAAGATGTCTTCTTTTGCTACACGTTCTGATATTACAATAGCATCTTCAAAGTTGTACCCTTTCCAAGGCATAAATGCCACCATTAGGTTACGTCCAAGTGCCAATTCACCATTTTGGGTAGCATAGCCTTCGCAAAGCAATTGTCCGGGGGCTATTGCTTGTCCTTTACGCACAATAGGTTTAAGGTTGATACAAGTATCTTGGTTGGTACGCTGAAACTTAGTTAAGACGTAGGTTTTGGTATCTTCCTCAAAACTTACCAAACGTTCGCGGTCGGTACGTTCGTAACGCACCACAATACGCTCTGCATCTACATATTCTACAACGCCATGTCCTTCGGCGTTCATAAATATACGCGAGTCGTGAACCACATTAGCCTCGATGCCTGTACCTACAATAGGTGCTTCGGGTCGAAGTAAGGGTACTGCCTGACGTTGCATATTTGAGCCCATCAAGGCGCGGTTAGCATCATCGTTTTCCAAAAATGGGATGAGTGATGCAGATACGCCTACAATTTGGTTAGATGCTACGTCAATATATTCGAGTTGGTCGGGTGACAATACGGGGAACTCCCCTTGGTTACGCGATTTGATATTTTTCTCGAAGAAAGAGCCTGTTTTTTTGTCGAAGTTACCTGTGGCTTGCCCAATGGTTTTAAAATCCTCTTGAGCCGCCGATAAATAGTCAACATCATCGGGCGAAAGTTGTACATGTCCTTCTATTACGCGGCGGTAAGGTGTTTCTAAGAAGCCCATGCTGTTCACTTTGGCGTGTACGCAAAGTGTAGAGATAAGACCGATATTAGGACCCTCGGGCGTTTCGATGGTACACAAACGACCATAGTGCGAGTAGTGAACGTCGCGAACCTCAAAACCTGCACGTTCGCGTGATAAACCGCCTGGTCCAAGTGCCGAGATACGACGTTTGTGCGTAATTTCGGATAATGGATTAGTTTGGTCTAAGAATTGCGACAATTGACTGGTACCAAAGAACTGATTGATAACCGACGAAAGTGTGCGGGCATTAATCAAATCGATGGGGGTAAACACTTCGTTGTCGCGCACGTTCATACGCTCGCGGATAGTACGCGACATACGTGCTAAACCAACGCTAAACTGGGCATATAATTGCTCGCCTACGGTACGAACACGACGGTTGCTTAAGTGGTCAATATCATCTACCTCGGCTTTACTATTTATTAGTTGTACTAAATAGTTAACGATAGTGATAATATCCTCTTTTGTTAGCACTCGGGTAGACATTGGCGTGTCGAGTTTCAACTTATAGTTGATTTTGTAACGACCAACCTCGCCCAAGTCGTAGCGTTTATCCGAGAAAAATAGTTTATCAATAATTCCACGAGCGGTTTCGTCATCGGGTGGTTCGGCGGCTCGTAGTTGGCGATAAATATGTTGAACAGCCTCGAGTTCTGAGTTAGCTGTATCTTTTTGTAAAGTGTTATAAATAATAGAATAGTCTGCCGATTTTTCTTCTTTTTGTAAGATAATCGACTTAACTTTTGTTTCTAAAATTTCTGCGATGTTATCCTCATCAAGGATAGTGTCGCGTTCAAAAATCACCTCGTTACGTTCTACACTTACTACCTCGCCGGTATCCTCGTCCACAAAGTCTTCGAGCCAGCTACGCAACAAACGTGCTGCCAATTTTCGTCCTTTGTTTATTTCGAGGTTTTCGGGTGTTACATCTACTTCATCTGCCAAGTCAAAAAGTTCAAGTATGGCTTGGTCGGTGGCATAGCCTATGGCGCGCAGCAAAGTAGTGACCGGAAATTTCTTTTTTCGGTCAATATATGCATACATAACATTGTTGATGTCGGTAGCAAATTCAATCCACGAACCCTTAAATGGTATAACCCTTGCCGAGTATATGCGTGTACCATTTGGGTGCACACTTTGGCTAAAGAATACGCCCGGGGAGCGGTGCAACTGCGATACCACAATACGCTCGGCTCCGTTGATATAGAAGGTTCCTTTGGGAGTCATATAAGGTATATTACCCAAAAACACTTCTTGTTCGATGGTTTGGAAGTCTACGTGGTCTTCGTCGTTACACGACAACCGAAGCTTAGCTTTTAGCGGCACGCTATAAGTTAAGCCACGCGTTACGCATTCTTCCATGCCATAGCGTGGTGGGTCAATATAGTAATCTAAAAATTCGAGGATAAAGATATTACGAGCATCTGTTATCGGAAAATTTTCTTGAAACACTCGATACAAACCTTCGGTGTTGCGCTCTTCGGGTGTTGTTTCAAGTTGAAAAAAGGTTTTGAAAGACTCTACTTGTATTTCGAGCAAATCGGGAGATTTATAAGTTTCCCTAATTTTGCCAAAATTAATTCTTTCGGGACCACTTTTTATTAGAGCCATATTCAAAAAGGGCGTTTAAATGATGAAGTGGGATATTTATATACGACAACAAGGGCGAGGAGAAAGCGTACATCTCCCGCCCATTTTGCATGGTTATTTTTTAATACTGCTGTGTTGGTACGTGTAATAGTGTATTAGCAAAGAATCTGTATTTATAGGAAGACAGAAGTTGTTTTTTACAAATAAACCCATAAAAAAGACATGTAATTTATTCGTTAAAATTGGCAACAAGATGCCCCATGCAATAGGTTAATCAATTTTATTGACAAGTTGTTAATAAAATTTGATTTTAAGGAAGGTTAGGCTATTGGCAACAATATTTAGTTTTTTGAATACTTATAGTTTATAAAAAAACTTTAGTATTTAGCATGTAAATTCAAACAACATACGTCGTTATTTTTTACAAACCTCGCCATTTTGCCTCAAATTTAAATATTTGAGTTATTTAACTAATAACGAATTACAGTAAATTATTAAGCTAAATATGTCTTTGCTTTACTAAATAGTTCGTATTGTAAAAAGTGCAAGAAAGCCCTTTTGATTAAAAGGGCTTTCTGACAGAAAACAGAGGGGGGGGTACAGAAATTATTTAATTTCAACAACAGCGCCTTCTTTTTCAAGAGCATCTTTAAGCGATGCAGCTTCTTCTTTGCTTACGCCTTCTTTCACAGCTTTTGGAGCGCTGTCAACTAAGTCTTTAGCTTCTTTTAAGCCCAAACCAGTTAGGTCTTTAACTACTTTTACTACTTGTAGTTTTTTGTCACCTGCGGCTTTCAAAATTACATCAAAAGATGTTTTTTCGGGGGCAGCTGCTTCAGCAGCACCGCCACCACCACCAGCTACCATTACAGCTGCTGCTGCTGCTGGTTCGATACCGTAATCGTCTTTAAGAATTTGAGCTAATTCGTTAACTTCTTTTACAGTTAGGTTAACTAATTGTTCAGCGAAGGCTTTTAAATCTGCCATTTTATTGGAAATTTTAGTAATTTTAAAAAATAGGATAAAAAATACGCAACTACATTAAACACTGTTGTTACTTAATAGTAGCAATAGCAAAACTTGTTGTAGTTAGTTGTCAAGAAATAAAAAGGATAATTGATGTTTTTTGGAAAAACATTGGTATTAACCCTCTCTTTCGGACAATGTTTTGATGATACCTGCCAATTTGTTGCCACTCGATTGGAGTGCGGATACAAGATTTTTTGCGGGTGATTGCAACAAACCGATGATTTCGCCGATAAGTTCGGTTTTCGATTTGAGCGTAGCCAATGCATCTAGGCTTTCGTCGCCTAAATAAATGGCTCCGTCTATATATGCCGCTTTGATAAGAGGCTTATCTTTATTTTGTTTTTCGCGGTATTCTTTGATAACCTTAGCTGGTAGATTACCTACTTCGGAGAATATGAGCGTTGTTGGTCCTTTGAGAGCTTCCAACAATTTTGGGTCGTATTCTATACCATCTATACGGTCGAGTGCTTTTCTAACCAAAGCATTCTTGGTAACCTGTACTTCAATACCTTTTTCGAAGCAAATACGACGAAAGTCGTTTATAGCTGCAACAGGAAGGGTAGAAGAATCGGTTACATAAAAATACGATGATTGGCTAAGTTTTTCGACGAGTTGGTCTATTACCGCGC
Source organism: Sphingobacteriales bacterium (assembly GCA_016718845.1). Lineage (GTDB taxonomy): Bacteria > Bacteroidota > Bacteroidia > Chitinophagales > UBA2359 > JAEUUX01. The sequence continues at coordinate 117,980 of JADKCK010000006.1, read as the reverse complement.
CTTTTGCGTCTTTTTTCATTGGAGTATTACGTTTTTGAATAAATGAGTGGCTATTAAATATTTTCTATTTAAGGGCACAGTAATTGCTTACTATAAGCCTTTAATAGATTTAATATCAATAGCTATACCCGGGCTCATGGTGCTTGCCATGTACAAAGATTTGAAGTAAATACCTTTGGCAGCAGCGGGTTTCATTTTTGATAATGCGTGCAATAGTTCGCTGGCATTTTCAGCCACCATAGTGGGCGAAAAAGACACTCTACCAACAGATGCATGGACAATACCATATTTATCTACCCTAAACGCAATTTTACCACCTTTTACCTCTTTAACAACCGCCCCTACGTTAAGGGTAATGGTACCTGTTTTGGGGTTAGGCATCAAACCGCGTGGTCCTAAGATACGACCTATTTTACCGAGCTTTGCCATTACGTTAGGTGTAGCTACAATTACATCGATGTCTGTCCAGCCTCCGGCTATTTTGTCGATGTATTCGTCTAAACCTACATAATCAGCTCCGGCATCTTTTGCTTCTTGCTCCTTATCGGGCGAACACAAAACTAGAACTCTTTTTGTTTTACCTGTGCCATGTGGAAGTGTCACAGTACCTCTTAGCGCTTGGTCGGGCTTGCGAGGGTCAACGCCCAAACGGATGTGCACATCTACCGAAGCATCGAACTTTACAGTTGTAACTTCTTTAAGTAATGTGGCAGCTTCCGCTAATTGATAAAGTTTTCCTATTTCAACTTTACCCGCTACTTCTTTTCGTTTCTTTGTGAGTTTCACCAGATTGTTGTTTTAAACAATTAACTACTTAAATTGACATAGATTTTTGCTTTCTGTCATCAGCAAGTTTAAGCCCAGAAGCCACCTAAATCCTTGCTCAGAAAACAAATTTCTTGCAAATTTATGCCCAAGGTGGGGTTCCTTCAACAGTTACACCCATACTACGAGCTGTGCCTGCCACCATTCTCATCGCCGATTCGATGGTAAAACAGTTTAAGTCAGGCATCTTTTTCTCCGCAATTTCTTTTACCTGATCCCAAGTAACTTTGCCTACTTTTATACGGTTAGGCTGTGCCGAACCTTTAGTAGCCTTAGATGCTTTCATAATCAAATAAGAAGTTGGAGCCGTCTTGATGACGAAATCGAACGATTTGTCTTTGTAAACAGTAATCAATACGGGGCAAATTTCGCCCATCATGTGCTGGGTAGAGGCATTGAACGCTTTGCAAAATTGCATGATGTTCACGCCTTTTGAGCCCAAAGCAGGACCAATCGGAGGTGATGGATTTGCTTGACCGCCTTTTACGTTTAACTTGACGTAGGTTTCTATTTCCTTAGCCATTTTTTTTATACTTGTTTTTCTACTTGAACAAAGTTTAACTCAACGGGCGTTCTTCGTCCGAATATTTTGACAATGACCTTAATTTTTTTCTTTTCATCGTAAATCTCCTCAATGTTCCCAATAAAATCGTTAAAAGGACCATCAATTATCTTTACTAATTCGCCAACCAAAAAGGGTTCGGTCATCGTTTCGCCGCTATCTTGCATCTCATCTACTTTACCTAATATACGATCAACCTCTGATTTACGCAAAGGTATGGGATTTTCTTTACCCAAAAAATGAACTACGCCATTTATGCTCGTAATGGTTTGTAAAATGTCGCCATGAAGCCGCTCAACGCTTGTTTCGAGCATCAAATATCCAGGAAAAAAATTGCGTTCTTTTACAATTTTTTTGCCATTTTTTATTTGATATACTTTTTCGGTAGGCATTAACACTTGCGAGATAATATCACTCCATTTGGAGCGTCTTACTTCCGACTCAATGGCTTGTTTAATTTTATTTTCCTTGCCGCTTACTACTCGCAAAACGTACCATTTACCATCGTCTAATCTTTCCTCGCTCATGAGCTTTATTTTTTAGCCGAATATTTGATATACGTAATAAAGAACACCCTTAAAAATAGGGTTTTCTGGATTTGCTCCAAAAACAAAGTCCATGAGAAATACTACAAAAGCAAACATAATACTAGCAATCAGTACAATACGCCCTGTTGCTAATACCTCTTCCCATGTGGGCCAGGTTACTTTATGCATGAGTTCGTCATACGACTCAGTTAAATATAGTTTTAATTTATCCATTATGGTGGTTTTTTTTGACAAACTGTCGTGTCGAAAAAATAATTTGCGGCAGGTGCAATAAATAGTCGAGAACAAGTATTCTCGACTATTTATTTTGCCAGACGTGCTGAAATAGCTTCCCTCGATTGTTTATAGGCAAGAAAGATATGACAAACAGTTGCTAACAAATTGCACGGGCTGAAAGATTCGAACTCTCATCAACGGTTTTGGAGACCGCTATTCTACCCTTGAACTAAGCCCGCAAAAAAACTTCCCGAAGCCTAACGAAATGATACCGTTATTTTCAATATCTATGTTCATTAGAAGACCTTCAGGAAGTTTATTATTAAGTCCTATCTAATTTAAAGACATTTAAATAACTTTGAATTAGATGGGTATTTAGATTAGAATTTTCGTTACCTACTCTTCCTAAAATTTAGATTAAACGTCTAAGATTTCCGTAACTTGACCTGCACCTACTGTACGACCACCTTCGCGGATAGCGAAACGTAAACCTTTTTCCATAGCGATAGGGTAAATCAACATAACTTCGATAGTTACGTTATCGCCAGGCATTACCATTTCGACACCTGCTGGTAAGGTAATTGAGCCTGTTACGTCTGTTGTACGGAAATAGAATTGAGGGCGGTAGTTGTTAAAGAATGGTGTGTGACGACCACCTTCTTCTTTGCTCAATACATAAACCTCGGCTTTGAAGTGAACGTGTGGTTTAACGCTACCTGGTTTGCAGATAACCATACCACGTTTGATAGCCTCTTTGTCAATACCACGTAACAACAAACCTGCATTATCACCTGCTTCACCGCGGTCTAAGATTTTACGGAACATTTCTACCCCTGTAACAACCGAAGTCAATGGTTTTTCGTCTTTGTCGCGCAGACCAATAATCTCAACCGGTTCGCTGGTATTAATTACACCACGCTCGATACGACCTGTTGCTACTGTACCACGACCAGTAATGGTGAATACATCTTCAACGGGCATCAAGAATGGCTTATCAACAGCACGCTCAGGAAGTGGAATGTGAGCATCTACTGCGTCCATCAAATCTTTGATTTTTTGTACGCCGTCAGCATCACCTTCTAATGCCTTGGTAGCCGAACCAACAATAATTGGGGTGTTATCGCCATCAAAACCATAAAAAGTCAACAATTCGCGAACTTCCATTTCTACTAGTTCTATCAACTCAGGATCATCAACAAGATCCGCTTTGTTCATAAAAACAACAATGCTAGGTACACCTACCTGACGTGCCAACAAGATGTGCTCGCGAGTTTGAGGCATCGGACCATCGGTAGCAGCTACTACCAAGATAGCTCCGTCCATTTGTGCAGCACCAGTTACCATGTTTTTCACGTAGTCGGCGTGACCCGGACAGTCTACGTGGGCATAGTGACGGGCAGCTGTTGCATATTCAACGTGTGCTGTGTTGATGGTGATACCACGTTCTTTTTCTTCTGGGGCAGCATCAATCGAATCGTATGATTTCACCTCAGCCAAACCTAATCCCGCTAATACGGTAGTGATAGCCGCGGTTAGGGTAGTTTTACCATGATCTACGTGACCGATCGTACCGATATTTACGTGTGGTTTGTCACGTTTAAATTGCTCTTTAGCCATAGCGCAAAAATATTCTTTTAGTGTGATTTAAATTATTTACCACTTTTTATAAAAAACATTTGCAGACGCAAAGGTTTTTTTTGTTGGGCAAAGCGAATAGGCTTTACCGTATAAAAACAAACTTACCTTTTCGTCGCAATTATAATTTTGATTTGAGTTTTTATGTATTTAAAACCCAATAGAGCCGTTGATGAGAATCGAACTCGCGACCTCTTCCTTACCAAGGAAGTGCTCTACCACTGAGCTACAACGGCTTTTTGAATGGCAAATTGTATACTTAAATGGAGTAACAATCTTATTCTTTGGCATCGAATACAAATCCTATATTGTGTTTTGTATTAGATTAAAAGAAGAGCGGAAGACGAGGCTCGAACCCGCGACCTACAGCTTGGAAGGCTGTCGCTCTACCAACTGAGCTACTTCCGCTAATGTACTCAACAATAAGAAAGAGTGTGGGCGATGATGGATTCGAACCACCGAAGGTATAACCAGCAGATTTACAGTCTGCCCCATTTGGCCACTCTGGTAATCGCCCAATGCTTTTCGAAAACTAAGAGCCGATGGTCGGACTCGAACCAACGACCAGCTGATTACAAATCAGCTGCTCTACCAACTGAGCTACATCGGCTTTTAATAGCTGTTTAGGCTTGCTCTAATTTCTTGTTCTCGATTGCGGGTGCAAAGGTACGCCATTTTATTTAATTGGCGCAATGTTTTGGTTTTTTTTTTTGTTTTTTTTGTTTTTTTTTCTTTCAGGGTTTTTTGAAGCTTTTTGGGGCAATTTGGGTAGAAAAAATAGGGCTTTTAGGCAACATTTGGGCTTTGCTTGAGTATTAAATTAACTAAAAACAAATAAATTCAATCGAAAAACATGCACAACTGCAATTAACGATTAGTTTTGGGCGATGTGAATTTTTCTTTAAAAATTATATCTTTTTTTTAATAGTGTATTTATACGCGAAAAAATCTTAAATTACACACAAATAAAATATTAATAATTTATTTTATGTTTTAAAAAATTAATTAAATGTATGAATAAGCTCAAGTGCCCGAATGCGGCGTGAAGTCCGCCAGGTATTGCCAATGAGTTTTGGGCAGACAGAAAACCGAGACTATGTAGGGCAATGTGTATGTTTTGAGGTAAGTTCTATTTTTCCAAAAAAATATTTCTTCGTAGATTACATACATAATACACATTAAATATATAAATATTTATTATTGCCAATAAAAAAACGCCTAATTTTGCGTGATACAAAATTAGGCGTTTTGGGCGTGTGTTATTTTGTATTACTTTTTAGGGTTGTAGATAGTAAATACACGTGATACATTGAAACCAAAGTGGATGTCGCCATTTAGCCAGTCGCCAACGGTTTCGGTTATTACGCCTTTGTCGACCATTGAGGTGGAGTTGGTAAAGTGGAGTTGAAAAACGTGCCCGCCTGTTTCTATGTCAAAACCCAACGAAAGCGAGTTGTGGTAATCGGTGCCCATGCCTAACACTTGGTTAGGTAATACATAGTAATACTCGCCGTTTATGGCAATGCGTTTGGTTAGTTTTACGCGCCCTGCTGCACCAATGGCAAGCACGTCGTTTTTGTCGTCGGGCGATTGTGTTAAGTTTCGATGCACAAGGGTTGGCATAATTTGAAAAGATACGGCATCGCTAAATTTACGCCCGATAATTAGTTGGTGTGTGTAGGCTAAACGCGAGCTAAAATAGTTGTCGCGGTCTGGGTCGGCAAATTTTTGGCTTTTGAGTGCTATGGTAGTAGCATACTGTAAACTAATGGGCATGTTGCGTTTGCCTTTGCTTTGGCGCAAAATTTTGGCTTTTAGCAAGCCATCAAATGTTTTTTCGTAGTTGCTACGCCCAACGCCCACCATTAGCCAAGGCGTAATGCCATAGTCAAAACCTATGCGCATATAGGCTTGGTCTAGTCCAAAAAACTCGTAGGGTCCGCCGCTTAAAAAGCCAAAGCGGTGCGAGATTTTAAAGTCTAACACGCCAGCATGTGTGTTTTCGAGCGATAGCGCATTGATGACACGCGTAGTTTTGAAACTAGCTAATACATACTCGGTTTCGGGTTCTTCTTCGTCCAACAGATTGTCTATGTCGGTGTCTTGAGCAAAGAGTGGAGCGGCGATAAAGCCTAATAATACAGTTAAAAGAAATAAATTATTTTTCATAATTTTGGTATTTTACTTTTTTTTTGTGGCAACGTTTTTAAAAATAATTACGCTATGGTGCAACAAAGGTAGTGTTTTATTGGCAATTAATTGTGCGCTAAAAAAATAAAATCTTACGAAGTCAAAATCAGTTGCGAAATTTATTTATCAGACAAACAATACTTTTATCAAACAATAAAATAATCTCATCAGAATAATAACATTTAGTTAGGGGATTTTAGGCTCGAAATGTGAATTATTGGGCTATAATTGCTTATATTTTGCAATATGTAGTTGATTTTCTAAAAAAAAAGCCCTTTTTGTAGTACAAATGTATGCGCAAAGGAAACAATTAGCTACATTTGCTACAAATTTCAACTCCTTTGTCTAAAAATTAACTTATCATGAGTAAATATTACCTTTTGTTTTCATTCCTATTGTCCTTTTCTACTCACTTATTTGCCGGAAACGACAAAAACAGCCTAGGTGGTCGCAGTGCAGGTATGGGCAATGCCTCGGTTACTTTTTCCGATGGTTTTTCGGTATTTGCCAATCAGGCGGGTTTGGCTCGGTTGCAAACCCTTGATGCTGGCTTATATGCCGAAAACCGCTTTATGCTCAAAGACTTGGGTATGTATGCCTTAGCAGTAGGTATCCCTACCAAAAGTTCGGGTACTTTTGGTGTGGGTGTGTCTTATTTTGGCAACGATGCCTACAACGAACAACAAGTATCGTTGGGCTATGGGCGTTTGTTGTTCAAAAAACTATCTATTGGGGCAGCTTTTGAGTTTCGTAACTATAGCCTAGCCGAGCAAGGTAGCAAACCTATCTTTACTTTTGGGGTAGGCTTGTTGTACAACCTAAACGACAAATTAGCCATCGGCGCAAACATTTATAACCCCATTAATTGGCAACTAACCGACTCGGACGAAGATGTGGCAGCAAGTATCATCAAATTAGGGGCATCGTTTATGCCCAGCGACCGCGTTACTATTGTTGCCGAAGCCGAAAAAAATATTGACAAAGCCATGCAGTTTAAAGCAGGTTTAGAGTACAAACTAATTAACAAACTGTATTTGCGTGGTGGTTTTGGCACACAACCTTCGTCTACCTCGTTTGGCATTGGTTTAAACTTATCGCCTATCAAAATAGATTTGGCTGGCTCGTTTCATCCAACTTTGGGTTATTCGCCTTCCATCTCTATCAGCTTTACAGGCAAAAAGAAAAAAGAAGAGGTTGCTAACGAAAAATTGTAGCCCATTTATTTATCTCTACCTTTTTTCTGCTCAAATCTTTTTAAAATTATTTTAACATACAATAACCATGATAAAAACAATATACATAAGCATACGCCTAAGTTTAATTGCCTTGCTACTTTGCTGTAGATACCGAGTAGAGCACGCACAAAAACAAGATACTACCCGCAACGATGCCGACGACCAACAATTGCAAGATGCCCTAGAAAATATTTTGATAGATAGCGACAGCGAAACCGATGCCGAAAATGCCGAGTCGGTGTCGCAAACAATGGAAGATTACCTTAATCACCCATTAAATATTAACAAAGTAACAAGCGAAGAACTCGAAGACTTTCCGTTTTTATCGCCGCAACAACGAAATAGCATTTTAAAATACCGCGACAATTATGGTCCATACATCAACCTATACGAGCTTCAAGCAGTACCCGAATTAGATGTAAAAACGGCTAAACAGTTGTCGCCTTTTTTTAGGATGAAAGACCTTATGTCGTATAATGTGCCACTAACCGACCTTTTGTTTAAGGGCAACCATACCGTAATTATGCGCTATCAACAAATATTACAGCAACAAGCAGGCTATATACCCAAAGACTCGTTGGCAGATGGGCTTGTGCCGCGCTACTTAGGTAATAAAGCCCGCCTTTACACCCGTTACCGATACAATTATGGTAACAAAATAAGCTATGGCGTAACTGCCGAAAAAGATCCGGGCGAAGAGTTCTTCACTGGCTCTAACAAAAAAGGCTTTGATTTTTACTCGGCACACTTTTACTTGCGCAACACAGGCATATTTAAACACATTGCATTAGGCGATTACGAAGTGCGATTAGGGCAAGGTTTGGTAGTAGCTACTGGTTTGGCAACACGCAAAAGCGCTTTTGTGATGAATGTATCCCGACAAGGACCACCCATAAAACCCTACACATCTGTAAACGAAGCCACCTTTATGCGCGGCGGAGCAACCACTATTGCCATTAAAAAATGGGAATTAACCGCCTTTGCATCGTACCGACAACTAGACGGAAACGTTACCGCAGCACTTGATACTATCACCATAGACCCCGAAGGCGAAACAGGTACCGAAGAAACCGTAGACGAAACAGATACCGATTTGGCAACATCTATCCAAACATCAGGTTTTCATCGAACAAACGCCGAAATTGAAGACCGAAGCGCACTTACTATGCTAAATGCCGGCGGTAGCTTTGGTTACAAAAGCCGACAATTTACCCTTTGTGGAAATATGATGTATAGTAAATTCAACAAAACGTTTAACCCCTCCGACCAACCCTACAACCTTTATCGTTTTGACCGCAACCAACTTATCAACGCCAGTTTAGATTATAAATACGCCTACCGAAACTTTAACTTTTTTGGCGAAACAGCCGTTAGCGACAATGGCGGCATAGCAAGTATCAATGGTGCATTGATTGGTCTAAGCCCACAAACATTTTTATCGGTTGTGCATCGTTACATCACCCCCGATTACCAATACCACCCATTATTTGGCTTTGGCTTTACCGAAAACAGCCGCCCCGTAAACGAACATGGCTTGTATGTAGGTGCCATTGTTAAGCCCATAAAATACTGGACAATAAACGCTTATGCCGATTTATACCGTTTCCCTTGGCTTCGTTCAACGGCTTCGTCTCCATCTTATGGGGCAGATTATTTACTAAAAGTAATCTATCAACCCGAGCGTACCATCGAAATGTATGCCCAATATCGCTACGAAACAAAAATGGACAACGCCAGCGACGACGAAGCCATTTTTGACTACCTTACACCTAACATACGCAGTAGTTTACGCTACCAAATACAATACAAAATTAGCCCCGACCTAACCCTACGCAGCCGCGTTGAGTGGAGCTGGTTTGACGATAAAATCAACCCCAAAGCAAAAGGGTATGCTATTATGCAAGATATTATGTACAAACCACTATCCAAACCTTACTCGTTTAATGCTCGTTTTGCTTTGTTCGATGCCCAATCTTACGACACCCGTATTTACGCCTACGAAAACGATGTGCTTTACCAATTTAGTATTCCGGCTTACAGCAACCAAGGTACCCGATTTTACATTGTCGCCCGCCTAAAACCTATGCGACACCTAGATGTATGGTTGCGATATGCCATAACCCATTACACCAACATCAACGAAATTGGCTCGGGCAACGAATTAATCTCGGGTAAAAATCGCTCGGAAATAAAAGCTATGATACGCTATGTATTTTAGCAACTACCCAAACACCGCAAACACTAACTGCTAATATCAATAAATTACTAAAAAAATTTAAATAATGACCACCGTACAAATGATATTGCTTGCCTTTGCCGTTATATTTGGTATTTGGCTGCTGATGCGTGTAGTGTCTACCATCTTCCGCATCGCTTTTATACTTATTTTGGTAGCCGCCTTGTACTACTTTTTTACCGGCAAAAGCGTAACCGAAAACATAAACCCCGATGTAACAAGTTTTTTCAAAAACAAAAACATCAATCAACTATTGGCAGATAATTGCGGCACCGATGATACCGAAAAAAGTATCAAGTGCGAGTGTGTGGTAATGCCTATGTACGATGATATGTTAGACCGATTGGGCAAAGCCGAAATAAAAAACTTAGAAAATAGCCAAGTGCGCATGGATGCCGAAATGTTGAAAAGCTTTTACAACCAATCAACGAACATAAAAACGTGCCTTAACCGCAAAAAAGAAGAAAAATTGAGCTTTATAAGCAAAATTATCAACTTTTTTAGTGGCAAGTAGTTTTACCAACCACAGCTCGATAAAGTTTAGCATCAACTAAACATAACCTATTGGCTAACACCCCAAAATGGGCAAGTGCTTTATTGCACCTGCCCATTTTTTTGTTTGCTGTTTGCGCTTGTTTTTAAAGGTAGATACATTAGGTTACGCACAGGGTAACTGATTTTATAGATTGGATACAGATTAAAAAATTATTGCCTAACCCTGCTACGCCCCACAAAAGGCTAATGCAAAACAATAAGTTTATCATGCTGTAAAATTTGTTTTTGAGGGTTGATGATTTGGTAAAAATAAGTACCCGCAGGCAAGCCCAACACCGAAACCTGCACCGTGCCACTACCCAAACCTACCTGCCGCACCGCACGTCCTAAAAGGTCGTAGAGTATAAAGGTAGCTTGTATATTGCTAGTAATGTGTAGTTGGTTTGTGGCAGGGTTGGGATAGACCTGCAACTCTCCCTCCTTAGGAGGGGGCAGGGGGGAGGCTATACCCACAGGATACACATACCCCACACTATCACACCCAACCCACGAGCAACTACGCCCCAAGTTGTCTGTTTTAACCAAATAGCCTTTTGTGGCGTACTTGTATGCTCGTAGCCTGCCATAATAAAACCCACCATCGGGGTAGGGCGTAGGTCTTTTGGGTATGCTTTTGTTGCTCAGGATTTGAGTGTGTACTGTGTTGCCAAATTATATTGCCTTGCAAATCAAAACGAACCAACAAATTACTTGGATTATTTGTAGCTTGATAAAAAACTAATGCTACAAAACTACTATCTGGTAAAAATATAAGAGGAGCTTGAGGCGTTGCATATCCCAAAGCATTAGTGTATGTACTATCCCAAATGATTTGCCCTGCATTATTCAATTTAGTAAGCCTCATGTATCGGTCAAAATTATTGTCAAGATAATTACAAGCTGTTATTAAATACTGATTATTAGCCAATAAATTAACAATGCCTCCGCAATCATTGTGCGATTCACCAAAATTAGTTTCCCATTGTATGGTACCTGCACTATCTGTTTTTACTATGTAGGTGTCGTAGTCTGTAATGTTGCTATACCCATAACCGCCCATAATGTAACCGTGGTCGGCAGTTTGTTGGATGGATAGACCAACAGAATGTTCGTCTAAAACATAAGTTTGATGCCATTGTTCTACCCCCTCGGTGTCTGTTTTTACCAAATAATATTTAGTGGTGTCGTTTTCGTAATACTGAAAACCAAATAAAGCAAAACCACCATCATTGGTTTCAATTACTTGCAGTGCTTGTTCTTCACCATAACCTACTTGCTGTCTGTTCCAAATAATTGTACCATCAAGCCTCATTTTTACTAAATAAATATCCCTTAACAATCCATTGCCAAACACTCTTTTAGTGTAAGTAAAAACAAGACAACTATCTTTGCTAATAATTGCTTGTACACCTAATTGTAATGAGGGAATATCTTCATTCCCTTTAACATCAACATTTACCCACCATTCTTGGTTGCCTGCCAAATCTATTTTCATTACAAAAACACTGGTCTGGCTAATCGAAATACAATTGCCTATTAAATAATAGCCATTGTTGGTGGCTACACCAATAGGTGTTAGTAGGTTCATGGTATCTGCCCAATAGGTTTTATTAAAATAACGTACAGTATCTTGCGCCTTAGCAATAGTTGTACAAAATAAAACCATACAGCAGATTATTGTTTTAAAATTTCAAATCACGGCTGTTATTCTTTTGAGTTAACAAAATGCCCTTTGCTGCCACAAAAATGGCAGCAAAAGGCGTGGTTTTATTTTACAACTACTAATTTAGCTGTATAGGTAGTATTAGCTACAGTGCAATAATAAATACCTGTGGGCAAGGTACTTGTATCTACTGTAAAAGTAATATTGTCGGTGCTATTAGCTGTTTTTAGCAAACGTCCGTTTAGGTCATACACTAATAGTTTGGCATTAGGCACTTCTTGCCCACAAATAATTTGTACATAGTTTTGAGCAGGATTAGGTACCACCGTTAATTGATTTAAGGTAGTTTGGTTACTTTCTGTTTATCGTCTTCTATAACTGCCGAACTACGCACATAGCTATTGCCTTGTAGGGCAGCTAAGTAACTTTCGGTAAGCAAAGTATTGGCACTTTGGCGCGTTTGTGCCATAGTGCGTAGGGTTTGTAGTTGGGCTTGGTTGCTGCGCCCGCCGCTGCTGTTGGTGCTTAATAGGTTGGCAATTACAGCATTGCAAAGGGCTTTAAATTCTATATTTTCGGTTTTGGCTTGACCTGCTATGCCCCACAAAAGGCTAATGCAAAACAATAAGTTTATCATGCTGTAAAGTTTGTTTTTGAAGGTTGATGATTTGGTAAAAATTGCCAAACGCGATAGCACGCAGATGGGTTATGATAATTAGGTTTTACGCAGATTGACAATCATGATACTACATAATAGCACGCAGATAGGTCATGATAATCATGATTTACGCAGATTGCAAATCATGAGCAATCATGAAAAATCATAAAAATCTGCGTGCCATTGAACATAACCAAAACAATAGCACGCAGATGGGTTATGATAATTAGGTTTTACGCAGATGGAAAATCAGGAGAAATCTGCGTAGCATTTTGCGATTTGTTTGTTGAGCGTAGTCAAAACGTGGTGATTTGTAATTTTCACCATTTCATTCTTTTCGCTCCTTTCACCGCTTTTATAAATGCAAAGTTACTAGCTATTTTCGTAATAATCAAGGTTTTGGTAGATATGTCAACACATTTATTTTTAGGGTTAATTTGTGTGGTGTGTTTTTAATCCCCCTCTAACTCCCCCTTCGAGGGGAGAATAAATACATACGTGTCCGTCACGTGTCGGGGTATGTTATGCTATAGAACACTGATGGGGTTATAAGGTTCTAAATAAGTCTATCATCTAAAATTTCACGTCTATCACCTAAAATTTCACGTCCATCATCTAAAATTTCACGTCTATCTACGTGAAATTTCATGCTAAAGCTATTTATATTTGACCCTTTCAGGGTCGGGCAAGCTATTTGTCTAAAAACAAAGTTGAGTACCACATGCAAAACTTGGGTTAGGTACTACATAACAAACTTGGGATAGGTCGTGCTATAAAAAAAAGTGGCTGCCTCTGTGTATCAGAGGCAGCCATTTTTTTTGTTTGCTATCTATCTTTATTTCTGAACCTCAATATATCCTTGCTCGTCAATGTTTGCCGAAGGTACTTTTAAGATGTAGAAATAAGTGCCGTCGGGTACGGGGTTTCCGTTGTAGGTTCCGTCCCAGAAAGCGGCGGGGTTATAATTATCTGCCTCAAAAACCATATTACCCCAACGGTTAAACACTTGTAGGGTATTTACATTGTTTCCACCACAGTCCAAACCATCAATTTTTAGGTAATCGTTTCGGTTATCGCCATTTGGGGTAATAACTTTGTACACTTTAACCACACATTCAACGGTTGGGTTAACGGTAATGGTTACAATAGCTTGGTCGCAGATGGTGGTAACAGCCGTATGGCAGATGGTGTAAGTAAACGCATCGGTACCACTAAAACCTGCATTAGGGGTGTAGGTTGCTACACCTGTTGCGGCATTATAGGTAACAGTACCGTTGGCAGGTTGTGCCGTAATAGTAGTGGTATAACTACCCGATGGTATAATATCGTTTGCTTGTATGTTGATGCTTACGGGCGTATCTTGGTCGGTAGTGGCGTTATCATCTACGGCATTTGGTGTAGCAGGTGCGCCCGATACGTTGATATATACCGTAGCGGTGTCGCTGCCATAATTGGGGTAGCTAATTACATACACAAAACTATCTACGCCCGTAAAAGTAACATCGGGTAGGTAGGTAAAAGTACCATCGCCATTGTCAATAAATAAACCATGTGCTACCTCGTCAATAACGCTTACTGTTGGCGCACCGGGCGAGTTATCGTTGCCTAACACCGCAATATCAATACCTGTGTTTTGTGGAGTAGTTATAAAATCGTCGGCGGCATTTAGTAGGTCGGTTATGGTAATAATAACGGTGGCTGTTTCGCAGCCCAGTAGTTCGTCGCAAATAGTATACACAATGGTATCTGTACCTACAAAACCGGCGTTGGCTGTATAGGTAACAATACCTGTATTAGCATCTACGGTAGCTGTACCGTTGTTTGGTGCATTGGTAATTGCCACAATGGTAGTCGATGGTTCGGTATCGTTGTCAATTAGGTTGTAGGTAGTGGTAGTACCTTCTTCTAAGGTAAAGGCATCGTTAATAGCAATTAAGCCATCGGTTACGGTTATGGTGTAGGTAGCTGTTGTACAAAGGTTGTCGTCGTCGCAAATTTGTACGGTTACTTGGTCGGTTCCAACAAAAGTACCATCAGGTTGGTATGTCACGCAGCCATTTGCATTAACTGTTACTGTACCATTTGTAGGTTGTTCGATGATGGTGGTGGTGGTGGCATCGCCATCTAAATCTACAATATCAAAGCAACCTTGCACCGATTGCCCTTGCGGTGTGGTGGCTGTTATATTGGTAGTTGTTGGTGGATTGATGACAATAAACTCAACATTAGTGCTTGAACAAGCGGGTGGTACTTGGTCGTCGCAAACATTTACAACAACACGCACGCTGCCCGAAAATCCAGCAACTGATGTATACGAAATGCAATTGTCTACTATTTCGGCAGTACCAATTGCAGTAGGTGGTGTGCCTACCATCAACTGAATACTGGTTATAGTTACGCTTATATCATCGCCTTGTGCATCTACAATACTGCTAAAACAAACAGTGGTATCGGTACCCGACACAATGGTTGCTATCTGAATAGGATTAAATACTGGTGGTGTATTTGCCCCTACTGTAATAGTTGCAGTGGCGGTGTTACATTGTCCGGCTGCATCGCAAATTTGAACGGTAAATACATCTGTTCCGGTAAAAGTACCTGTTGGGGTGTAGGTATAACAACCGTTGGCATCTATGGTAGCCGTACCGTTTGTGGGTGGTGTAACAATAGTAAAAGTAACAGCTTCGCCGCTTGGTTGGTTATCATAAGCAAAACAGCCGCTTATTGGTGTATGATTGGGTGCAGTTGCGGTTAAGTTTTGTATGCTTGGTGCGGGGTTGTTGGCACTAACAGTAATAGTAGCCGATGCAGAGGTACATTGGTTTAGTTGGTCGCAAATTTGAATACCAAATTCGTCGGTTCCTACAAAGCCTGCATTGGGGGTATATACAAAACAGCCGTTATTGTCTATGGTTACAGTGCCGTTGGCTGGGTTAGTTGCTATAATAGTAAGCGGTTCGCCTGCGGGTAGGTTTTGTATACCAAAGCAAGCCGATACGGGGGTATCTACTAAGGTAGATGCTGTTACGTTTTGGGCAGTAGGTGGTGTGTTGGTGTTTATAACGGTAACAATACCTGTTGCTGTAACGCATTGTCCGGCTTCGTCGCACACTTGTATTACAAATTGGTCGTTGCCCACAAAGTTGTTGTTTGGTGTGTAGGTAAAACAGCCATTAGGTTGTAATACCACGTTGCCATTAACGGCATTGCTTTCTAGGGTAACGGTTATTGTTTCGTTGTTGGGCAAGTTGCTGATAGTAAAACAGCCGTTAACGGGTGTATTAATATTGGTAGATGTGGTAAGGTCGGTGGCTGTTGGTGCGGGGTTGTCGGGCAAAACAGTGATAATGATGTTTGCAGTATCGCAATTCAACGAGGGGTCGCAGGCAATAACTTGTATGGTATCGTTACCCACAAAACCGCTATTAGGCGTATAAGTTATGCAACTATCGGCTTGTGTAATAGTACCGTTGGTGGCTGTGCCAAATTGGTAATCTACGGTTTCGTTTTGGGGTTCGTCGGCATCAACACAAACTTCAACTGGTGTATTAAATGGTGTAGTTGCCGATACATCGTTTAGTATCGGATATTCGCCAGTGCTAGGTGGCAATACAACATAAGCAATAGTAACGGTTACACAAGCTCCGTTTTCGTCGCAGACATTAAATTGCAAAGCATCGTTGCCCACAAAACCTGCATCGGGAGTATAGGTTATACAGTTGTTTGAGGTGTTAAATACTACATCGCCGTTTAATGGCGAGAAAGTAATATCATACACCACATCATCGCCATTAGGGTCGGTTACGTTTAGGCAAGTAGTAACGGGTGTTTGGTAAGGGGTAGTAATGGTTGCATTAGTAGGCGTTACTACAGGCGGTTGATTTACTTGTGGCAATACCGTTAAGGTAATGGTTCCGTTCGAGCAGCGTCCGCAAGGGTCGCAAACGGTATACGATACGGTAGTTGTACCAACAAAGCCATTGGCTGGCACCAACCTAATGCAGTATGCACCCGCCGCCGAGCCTGTAATAATAACATTGGCATTACCGCTACCACTTAGGTTTAGGTTATCGCCATCGGGGTCGTAACGCCCGTACACACATCTATTGCTGTATTGTAGGCGGTTGTTACGCTTTGGCTAGGGGCAATAGGTGCTTGGTTGGCTTGTACGGCTACGTCTATGGTTAAGGTATCGCATTGTACAGGTAGTAGTTGGTCGCACACCACCACTTCAAAAGCATCGTTACCTACAAAATTGCTATTAGGTGTGTAAGATGCAATAGTACCGTTTAAAGTAGCCAAACCATTGCTGCCTTGTATAATATTGTACGATAAAGTGCCTTCGTCGGTGTCGGGGTCGGCAGCAGCAGGCAGGGCAATGTTAATCGTCTGACCTTGACAAGTGTTAGCGTCTAATTGCTCCGCTGCCCAAATAGGTGCTTTGTCGCAATAGTTTAGCACTACGGTTGCCGTTGAGCATAAGTTATTAAGGGTTGTACAAACATCAACGGTTATGGTGTCGTTACGCACTAAATTACCATCAACCAAAAAGCTACTTAGGTAGAAAAAGCAAACGGTATTGTTGTTGTAGATAGGTTCGCTGTTGGCTCCGCTTGCCTGACCGCTGATAGTGGTGGTTAAATCTTCGCAGCCGGTATAAGCCAAATCTACACAAATAAACGAAAGCCCCGAGGGTTGTGTACAAGCTGGTGCCGATACATTGCCTAAAATAGGTGCTTGCGAGGGTTCAACAAATACGGTTACGGTATCGGTTGATGTACAGCCGGTGGTATTGTTTAATACCGTAACTACATACTCGGTGGTTTCTGATGGATTAGCGGTTGGATTAGCAATAGTTGCATCGCTTAAACCTGTTAATGGTGCCCAAGTGTAGCTATCGCCACCTATGGCATTTAGTTGAGTATTGCTACCCTGGCAGATAGTTACATCGTTGCCTGCATTAGCAAAACCTATTGATGCTACATTTACCTGTACGGTATCGGTTAAGGCACAATCGCCCGATGGGGTGTTGTAAGTTACTGTCAAAACATAATCGGTGGTTGCTGTTGGCGAGGCTATTGGGTTGGCAATATTGGCATCGCTTAAGCCATCGGTAGGCAACCATGCGTAGCTTGTTGCTCCGCCCGATGCATTGAGTTGTACCGAGCCGCCTTCGCATATCTGCACATCAACACCTGCAAATGGTGCTGGGTTTACATCTACCGACACTTGTGCTTGTCCTTCGCAGCCTAAAGCATCTGTATAATATAAGGTATAGATAAGGTCGTTGGGGGTGGTGGTAGTTGGGTTGGCAATATTGGCATTGTCTAAATCGGTGGTTGGATACCATTGAAAACTAACCGCCGATGCAGGCACCTCTGGGTTAAGTTGCGTTGGTACATTGCCGCAAATGCTAATGCTACTAACGGTTGTTTCGTAAGGTTGTTGCACCGTTACCGTTACCGATGCTGTAGTAGAACAGCCCGTTGGGTTGGTGACCAAAACGGTATAAGTGGTTGTTTCGGTAGGATTTACGATAGGGTCGGCAACGTTGGTGTCTGAGATACTTGAGTTGGGCGACCACGAATAACTAACGCCACCTTCGGCAAATAGTTGGACAGACGAGCCATAACAAATAGTGGTATTGTTAGTAATACCCGCAATAGGCAAACGATTTACAACCACCAATATCGAGTCGGTTTGGGTACAACCTGTTATGCCGTCGGTTACGGTTAGGTAGTAGGTGGTGGTGGTATCAGGAAAAACGTTGGGGTTGGCAATGTTGGGGTTGGTGATGTTGTACTCGGGTGTCCAAACATAGGTAGGTTCGTTGGCATTGGTTTGGGCATCGAGGGTTACAGCGCCACCTGCACAAAACGATAATACATTAGATGCCGTAATATTGGGCAACGGATTTACAAATACCGTAACACTATCACTAATACCACAAGTACCATTGCTACCTGTAAAAACATAAGTAGTTGTTTGTGTTGGCGATACGGTTAATGCGGTATCGGTAGCTACTAACTGACCCGTGCCTGCAACTGTCCAATAGGCTTCGCAGGTGTTGGTGGTGGCAGATAGAGTGGTAGTTGTTCCGGCACAAATTGTTACATCGTCGGAGACGGTAATGTTTAGGGGCGTAATAGATACACCATCTATATAGTAATACGGTTCGTTAAGTGGGTTAGCTGCATTTGCTTGGTCTATATTGGTATCGTAGATGCCAAAGTTACCAATGGCTAATTTATCGTAACCATTATCGGCAACAAAAGTAGCGGCTAATTCTACCCAGCCATCGGTTTGGTCAATGATATTAAATACGGCATTATTGAGCGGCACAGTAGCTGTATTAAACACGCCATTGTACAAAGCCATACCAATTTGGTCGGTAGCAAAACGGGCGCTATCGGCTAACGACACTTGCAATTTTACGCAGTATGTTTGTCCAACTGTAAGCGGGAAAAGCTGCCCTAACAAATATTGTTTTTGGGTAGTATCGTTTTGGCTAATGGGGCTAAATCCTACATAATTAGTACCGTTATAGGCTGCTTCGTTGCCATACAAGTTAGCAGGCACGCCTACTAAGTTAGTGGCATCGCAAGCCGAGAACAAATCGGGCAGGTTGTTTTGGGTGTCGTAAAAACTCCAAGCTGTGGCATTGCCAAATTGGTCGAGGTTATCGGGGCAGTTGCTTGTTTGTTCAAAATCGCCGTTGGTTACTAAGTTGTTTTCGTCGGTGCAGGGGTCGCAGGTGGCACCAATAACAACGGGCAATAGGTAGGTATTGGCGCAGCCGTTGGGGTTGGTAATGGTTAGATTGGTGATATAAACGCCCGGCGTATTATAGATATACAATTGGCTACCGGCACCTGTTGCATCGGTTATGCCATCGTTGTTAAAATCCCAAGCATAAGTAGCTCCTGCCAATACGTTTTGCGATTGGTCGATAATTGCCGTAATACCACCTGCACAATTAGCTTGTGCCGATGCCAATGCTGTTGGAACAGGAATCCAGTTTACATAAACTATTTTGCTGATGCTGCAATCTGCATCTAAGGAGGCAGTAAGGGTATAGGCTTGAATTCCTGTTGAGGTACTGCTAATGTTAATGTTGGGTTCGTTGCCCAAAGGTGTGCCGTTTTCGTCTGTCCAAGCAAACGAGCAAAACGCGCCCGACGCAGCAACATCAAGGCTAGTACCTGCACAAGCTACTAAGGTGTCGGTAGGCACAACAAGGTCGGGTAGTTCTATCACCGACACATCATCTAAATAGTAAAAACCAAAATTGCTAAATTCGGGCGTACTACCACTTACGTTAGTCACATTAGTAGCTCCGTTTTCGTAAAAGTTACCTATGGTAATATATTGGGCGGCATCGGTGGCAACAAAAGTACCTTTAATGTTTGTCCAGTTGGTTTTGTCGCTGATGATACCGTTTGTGTTGCTAACTTGCGGCACTACATTTAGGGCGGTTTGGGTAGCTACTGCAATCGGTGATTCAGAGAAATAAGCTCCAATTTGGTCGACGGCTTTGCGGGTATTATCGCCCATGCTCACTTTAAAGTTTACGCAATAAGTTTTACCCGGCACCAATGTTTGGTTTAGTTGGGCAGATGCGTACTCGCGGTAGTTGAACGGGCCGTAGGCTTGAAAACCCAGATAGCCATTGCCCGACGCAGCCGTTTGCGTACCTAATTGATTATTAGGCACATCGGCATCGCCACCATTGGCACAAGCGTGGAAAAAATCGGTTGTTCCTTCGGTTGGTTGAAACCACCCATCGGCAAAAGATACTTGTCCTAAACCATTTGGGCAATCAGTAAATGCCTCCATGCTTGGATTTGGCACCAAATTTGCGTTCTGAGAGCAGGGGTTGCAAGTAGCAGCAACATCTACCTCAATAATAGCCGATGTGGTACAAGCCGTATTGTTAACAATAGTTAGTTTAACTTGGTGTGTGGTAGCGGTATTAAACACCGTTGATGCTCCGCCGCCTGTGGTTGCGTCAATACTTCCGTCGTTATCAAAATCCCATTGATAGCTAGCATCGGGGCTAACATTGCTTGAGTTATCAGTAAAATATACCATATTACCCACACATGCCGACGATGCCGAAAAACTAACCGTTGGCTGTGGCAATACTTCTATGTCAATGGTGTCGGTGCGTTGGCAATCGCCATTAACAACTGTAACAATATACGAGGTAGAAAAATCGGGGGTGATGGTCAACGAATCATCGGTTCCAAGCACCGTAAAGGGGTCGAAGATAGTTGCCCATTGATAGCTATCGCCATTACCCGATGCAACAAGTGTAACTGTTTCGCCCTCGCAAATAAACGTATCGTTGATAGGTGCAACAGCAATGGTTAAAGGTGGTAGTTTTTCCACTTTTACTTCATCTAGATAATAATAGCCTTCGTTGATAAATGGACCCGACACACCCGGCACAAATGCTACTGTAGTAACATTGGTATTGGCATTGCTATTAAAGTTACCTATGGTAATATAACGCATGGTATCGGTGGCTGTGTAGATACCCGTGATGGTTGTCCAGCCTTGGTCGTTGGTGATAATGCCATTTTGGTTAACTACTTGTGGTGTTAAACCCAAGTGCTGCGAACCATTGATGGTGCTAATGGGGCTGGCAGAAAAATATAAGCCAATGTTTTCGACGGCTTGATAGGTAAAATCGGCTCGACTTACTTTAAAGCTGATACAATATTGCTCGCCGGGCGTAAGTGTATCGCTAAGTGCCACCGAAACATACTCGCGTAGGTTGTTGGCTCCGTAGGCATAAAAGCCGGCATAGGCATTGCCTTCGGCGGCATCTTGGTCGCCAAAAAGGTTGGCAGGTATACCCACTGTACCCGAGCCAGCTACGCAGGTATTAAAATAATCGGGATTGCCATCGGTGGGCGAAAACCAATCATTAGCATTTCCTAATTGCCCAAAGCCCGAAGGGCAAGCGCTATTGTTTTCGAGGCTATTATTGGGCACTAAGTTTTGTGCCGCCAAGTGAGCGGTAAAACTAACACCTATTAATAGCGTGAAAAGTTTTGTAAAAAGATTTTTATTCATTTTGTATTCAGTATTTGCTTTTTTTTATTATCTAGCATTTGGGTTATCTACATTTACCTTTTCTTTGACTTATAGTCAAGTTGTAAGTCACACACTGCATTGATGTGTATATATGGAGGTGCAAATATCGGCATTTTAGTCGAAAAAATAAAGGATTTACGCTAGCTTATGACCAAATTTTGGAAAAAGCACCAAATCTGTTTGTTTACGAACATTTTGATGCATAATTAGCCCACAAATCGTTTGTAAGTACTAAACTATAAAGCCATAGCCAATAGCAGCAGGCAGCACAAAAGTGAAAAAAGCTATCTTACAAAAACAAAAAACATTGATTTCAAATAGTTTTTTTAATTACAAAATAAATTAATTTTTAAATTTATAAATTGTAATTGATAGTTAAAATTGATTGCATTAGCCTAAAAACATTTTGTATAGGCATAAGATGCTAATATTAAATTAAAAAAAATTAACACGCAATAGTTACTTCAGCAAGTTTTTTGATAAAAATCTAGTAACTTTGTGCAGCCAAATAGCAACGACTCTCCAAAATACACTACAAAAACACACATTCATTTTAAACATCTAATAAAACGCTTATGTCAGACAACTTACAAAGCTTGATTAAACTACTAATTATCGAAGACGACCCCAAGATTATTGAGCATGTTAGCAACGAGTTAGTCAAAAAAGGTCATGGCATTATCGACACCTTACAAACTGTAGCCGATACACATAACCAAGTAGCTGTTTCGGATATTATCGAAGATATAATTCATAGAATACACTGCCGACAATTGCATACAGACTTAAAACATTGGGCAACATTCAGAGATGATGATTTATTGGAGGGCTTACTATTGGTTGCCTCTTTCCAATATCCCTTTTTAGAGGTAAGCATTGTAAAAGAGCGCCTAGCCGAACTTCAACGATGCGCAACCGACGACGTATTACCTACCTGCGCCACCACCAAAGCCATATCTATATTGAGTAACAATATTTATGAACGCTTTGAATACAAAGTAGCCCCAGAGCAAGACTGCTCGCACGATGTACGTTTGTACTATATAAACGACATGCTGACAAGACGCAAAACTAGCCCAACACTTATGGCGGCTATTTATTACCTTTGCGCAACACAACTAAATATCCCAACTTGGTTTATAGATACCCCAGATGCCCTAACACTTGGATTTGGGCAAAGAGTGGTAAAAAGAAAAGTAGAAAAGACGTACCAACCTAAACAAAACAATGGCATAAAGATAGACTGTTATCTAAATATTGATAAGGGCACCATCGAAGCCGTTAAAAGCTTTCAAAATCAACTAGAAGAATCTGGCATATACGACTACTTAGAAGCACTAATACCCGTTGACAACAAACGAGTTATACAGCGTTTGTTAGAAGAGTTAGCTCAGATTTATAAAAATAGCCGAAACAGAGTACGCTACCGCGAGTTGCGCCATTTAGCAACAGTACTAAATTAAGCAAAGAGTTACACAGCAGCCTATTTAACACCAATAATTGCCCAAAAATGTAGCTCTAAGCGAAGTAATTTAAACAATTAAATTGCTTCGCTTGTTTTTTTTAAACATTAGGGCTATTTTGTGGTCTAAAAAAAACGCCCTTAAATACTATTGCGCGCATTTTATCGTTTGTCAAACAAAACATCATCTATAGTTTATGAAACAATTACTGATTTTCTCTTTACTACTCCTAAGTACTTTTTTTGCATGGTCGCAAACACCTAACCAAGCAGCACCCAAAGCACCACCCGAAACCATCGCCGCCATACGACCTATCGAAGATAGTTTGATGGTGATACTAGACTCGTTGGCAGAACAATCGTCGCGCGATACCCTTGCCCGACTCAAATATTACAAAAACGACCGACGCCGCGAACTTAGCCAACAATTGGCTAAAACCCTCATTCAGGCACTAAAAATACCTAACTCTTTCAATTATCCATTTGATAGTATCAAAAACTATATAACTATCGTACAACCCGACGACCGCAGTTTCCGTATCTTTACCTGGCCCCTAATTACACTCAACTACAACACAAATAATCCCTCATCGAGCGAAGAAAGCTACCAATATTACGGAGCCATACAAATGAACAACCCCGAACTAAAACTACATGGCTTGTTCGATAAATCAGGCTCGTTGGCATCGCCCGAATACGAAACCACCAACAACGATAATTGGTATGGCTGTACCTATTATGGCATTGTTACCAAAGAATACAACAATCAAAAATTTTATAACCTATTTGGATGGGACGGCAACACCGTGCGAAACACCCGAAAACTAATAGACGTAATTAGCTTTGACGAAGAACAAAAACCCGTTTTTGGAGCACCCATATTTGCCATAAAAAACGAAGAAGGGCAAATAAAAATCAAAAACCGCTTTATGCTCGAATACAAAAAAAGCGCCACCGTAAACCTGCGCTACGATGCCGAACAAGACATGATTATCTACGACCACCTTGCCAAAGAAGAAGTAGCCGGCGGTGCAGGTGTATCGGACAAAGGAACCTCGTTTGTACCCGATGGACAATACTATGGCTTAAAATTTGAAAACGGCACGTGGAAAGATATGGGCGTAGTGATGCGCCAATACCTAAACACTGCACCCGTAGAAAGAGCCGTTTTGGGCGGTGGTAGAAACAACCTTAATCAAATACCACCAAACAAAAAACAAGGCGGCAAAACACCTAAAACTAAAAAACCTAAACGCAAATAACTGCACTATCATTGTCTCCCTAACACCAAAAACAGCCACAAACACCCCTAAAAGGCACGTTTGTGGCTGTTTTTTGTTCCAAATACAAAATGTTGTGCGTTTATACCCTGCAATTTGGCAATATTACGTATCTTTGGGGCAAAAAGTAGTTAAATAAAATTTACTAATTACCCATGCTTTTAAAAAACGAAAAAAAACAACAACTTATCGAAGAACTAAAAAAACAACACCTTTTTTGGAGTTACGATCTATCCAACACCCATGGCACAACCACCCTACCCGATGAACTAGTAATAGAACAAACTCTTTTTTATGCCGATGTAGATGATATACTGCTACTATTCATTATTTTTGATAAAAAACAAATAAAATCCATTTGGCGCGAAAAAGTAATCCCTGATACCCGATTTTATGCACGCAATTATTATTTAGCTAAAATATTTTTCAACATAAAAAATCCACAACGTTATATATTACCATTGTAAAAAAAATTTAGCCGATATGAAAAACTTAAAAGCCTTATTGCCCTCAACTGAATTAGTATTAACTAAACTATCAAAACTACCTTTATTACACGCCCCCAAAAACAGCCACAAACACCCCTAAAAGGCACGTTTGTGGCTCTATTTTGCCCAAAACACAAAATGTTGTGCGTTTATACCCTGCAATTTGACAATATTACGTATCTTTGAACCCTCAAAAAAACTAAAACCTAGCTTTTAATCATTAGTTATTGACACAGCAACAAGCGCCTAAAAACACAAAAAAAACATGCGAAAAATTTTAATCACCGGAGGAGCAGGCTTCATAGGTAGTTCGCTTGCCGACCGTTTGATACAAGACCCCAAAAATTATGTCGTTTTGGTAGATAATTACCTAACTGGCTCACCACAAAATTTCCCCGACCCCACTTACAAAAACTGGCATTTTATAAAAGCCGACATTAACCGCTATACCGACATCTCGGCAATTATGTGCGCCCACCGCTTCGACTATGTATTTCATTACGCCGCTATGGTCGGCGTGCAACGTACCCTACAACAACCCGTACAAGTACTCGAAGACATACAAGGTATAAAAAATATCCTCGACCTGTGCAAAAATACCGGCGTACAAAAAATATTTTATGCCTCCTCCTCCGAAGTCTACGGCGAATCGGTGAGATACCCACAAGACGAAGTAAACACCCCACTTAACTCCCGATTGCCTTATGCCGTAGTAAAAAACGTGGGCGAAGCTTTTTGTACCTCGTACCAAAAAGAGTTCGGACTAGATTACACCATTTTCCGATTTTTTAATACCTACGGACCTAAACAAAGCACCGATTTTGTACTGTCTAAATTTTTGCGGGCAGCCCTAAAAAACGAAAACATAACCATCTATGGCGATGGTAGCCAAAGCCGTACTTTTTGCTACATCAACGATAACATAGACGCCACCGTCGACGCATTTTACAATAACTATTACCTAAACGATGTAATGAACGTAGGTAACGACATAGAAACACCCATCTTAGAACTAGCCCAACAAATTATCGCTTTAAGTGGTTCTAAATCGCAAATAGTGCACTTGCCCCCACTAAAAGAAGGCGATATGCGCCGCCGATTGCCGCATTTATCCCGCATGAAAAAACTACTTAACCGCCCATTAGTAACCCTCGAAGAAGGTATTGGCAAAATGTTAACTTGCGGCAGATTTAACGACTAAATCTATCCCCCCAAAAAAAATCATCGGTTATTCATAATCAATAATCAATAATCAACAACCACACTGTGTTTCGTACAATTACCATAACCTTACTTGTTTTTGTTGGGTGTAGCCTATATTTACATGCACAGCCCCCACAAATACGAGCAACATTAGACAAAAAAGAAGCCCTAATTGGCGACCATATACGGCTACAACTACAAGCCGATTATGGCACTAATTTATCATTGCAATTCCCTATCTTCGGCAAACGCCTCGACAGTTTGGAGGTATTAGAGGTTCAATCCAAAGACTCTACCATCGCTAACAACCAAATACACGCCACCCAAAATATCCTACTAACCGTATTCGATACGGGTTTTTATAAACTGCCTCCGTTGGTATTTACTTACAAAGGACCAAATAGTTTGTTTAGCCAAATTACCACCGACACCTTGTACTTAATCGTAAAAGCACCTGTCGTTGACCAACAAGGCGACATAAAACCTATCGCCAATATCATCGAACCGCCTAAAACCTGGCTCGATTATTTGCCTTATGCCTTATTAATAACCGTATTACTAAGCATTTTATCGGGTTTTGTTTGGTGGAAACGCCGCCCTAAAATCATCGCCGAGCCTAATTTGCCCCCAACTCCTCTCCTACCCCCTCATACATTAGCACAGCAACAATTACTACACCTAGACCAAAAACAATGGTGGCAGCAAGGTAAAGTAAAGCAATATTATACCGATTTATCAAACATTTTGCGGCAATACATCGAAGCACGTTACCAAAAGCCAGCTATGGAACAAACAACCGACGAAATTTTGCAAAGCCTTGATGCCCAACTAAGCAACAACGAACTGCAAAACCTTAAAGATACTCTTTTAGTTGCCGATATGGTAAAATTTGCCAAAGCCACACCTACCGTCGAGCAACATATTGCGGCTTTGCAAAATGCACAACAGTTTGTAACAGATACGCAAAAAATGGAGTTAGAAGAAATTACCCCTACGCAATAATACTAATTGCTTAGTATTGCACCTAAAAATACTTACCACAAACAAAAAAGCATCACTTTTAAATAAAGTGATGCTTTTTTTTGTGCCAATAACTTACTAATCCCTATTATTTCTCGGGTGAAACTGTATTAACGTGTCTCGTAAGTATTGGCTATCTACTTTTGTGTAAATTTCGGTGGTTGTGATAGATTCGTGACCAAGCATGTCTTGTATGGCTCGTAAATCGGCACCACCTTCGTACAAATGGGTAGCAAATGAATGGCGTAAAGTGTGCGGACTTACATTTTTGGTAATGCCTGCTTTTTGGGCTGCTTCTTTTACCACCAAAAACACCATAACCCGCGATAAAGGACTACCCCTACGGTTTAAAAAAACGGTATCTTCGCCATCTGTCTTTATAGTTAGGTGTTGCCTAATTGTTTGTAAATAAAACATAATGTGCTTAATGGCTTGCTCATTGATAGGTACTAGCCGCTCGCGGTTATTTTTACCTATCACGCGTATCAAACCAGCCTCGAAGTGCAAACCAGATAGGCTTAGCGCCGTAAGTTCCGACACTCGCAAACCGCAGCCATACATCGTTTCTATCATTGCCCTATTCCGCACACCCTCTGGGGTGCTGTGGTCTATGGTGGCACATAGTTGTTCAATTTCTTCGACGGTTAACACATCTGGTATTTTGCGGTGTAGCTTAGGTGCGTCTATGGTTTGCAAGGGGTGTTCGGTGATTACTTCGTCGGTGATAAGGTATTTGTAAAAGGTTTTTAGCCCCGACAAGGTGCGTGCTTGCGAGTTTCGGTCAATACCCAATTCGTTGAGGTAATACAAATACTCCTCGCAATGGATAGGCTCTATCGCCTCGATGGCAATGTCGGTGTGCTGCTGGTTTAGATAATCGGCAAAGCGTTTTACATCGGCAGTATAGGCTGCAATAGAATGCTCCGAGAAATTGCGCTCTAAATGTAAAAATGCTGCAAAACCTTTAAGTAAAGATTTCAATTGTTGATGATTTATGTTTGATGATTACTAATTTGTTGCCCTTAATAGCTTTTTTTTGTTGGATAATAGATGGGTAAATTACCCCACAAAACATATTTTGCTAAATAAAAGCCTGTGTTTGGTTTATTAAAGATAGATAGCTGTTTGTTTAGCAAATGTAGGTATTTGACGCGCAATCTTGTTGAGTTATGGGCAGACAAAAGGTGCGATCAGCACCGAATATGGAACTGCGCGAAGCAAATGCATTTTATAAACCTTGCCTCTTAGGGCTAACTTTTGTTTCAAAGAAGTATGATTTTGTTGCCTAATAATTGCCTTAAAATAAAAGCTTGCACAATTCCCTTCGTAGGGAATGCCTCCGAATTAAATTTTGAGCAATTCCTTTCGTAGGAATACCTCCGAATGCAGTTTTGAGTAATTCCCTTGGTAGGGAATGCCTCCGAATAAAATTTTGAGCAATTCCCTTCGTAGGGAATACCTCCGAATAAAATTTTGAGCAATTCCCTTCGTAGGGAATACCTCCGAATAAAATTTTGAGCAATTTCCTTTGTAGGGAATGCCTCCGAATGAAATTTGGAGGCAT
Source organism: Sphingobacteriales bacterium (assembly GCA_016718845.1). GTDB lineage: Bacteria > Bacteroidota > Bacteroidia > Chitinophagales > UBA2359 > JAEUUX01. The sequence continues at coordinate 89,559 of JADKCK010000006.1, read as the reverse complement.
TTTGTTTGTAAATAACACTTCCGAACGCAATAAAAAGCGTTTTGCGTTTATTTTTAGATGCTATCGGCGTATATTTTAAGGTATTTTTGTACTATTGGCAGTTTATAAAGTATTTTTTCGGCAAATAGATATACTGCAATAGCTGTAAAAATGCCTGCTATTGCATCTATTATATAATGATGCCCCGAGTAAACCGCCGTAAACCAAGTGCCAAACATAAAAGCAACGGCAAATGGGTAAAGGCGTTTTTGTTTAAACTGCCAAGCATATAAACAAAATAATACGGGGTAAGCACTGTGTAACGAGGGCATAGCTCCAAAAATGTTAGGACTTAGTTGGTACATACCCGCAAAAACATTGGTGCCTAATACCTCATCAAAGCGTGCCAAGCCTGCTGCACTACCGCATATTGGCGTGCAAAAATCAAAGCCATACAATTGTACGTACCAAGGTGGTGCCGCCGGATACAGGTAATAAATTACAAAACCTACCAAGCAAATAAGCAAAAAGCCCAAAGCATATTTAACAAAATATTGCTTGTTTATCCACCACAAATAGGCGGCATATATCAAAGGTATGGTTAAAAAATTGAGGTAAATTAAACCGCCAATAACATCCATTACAGCCCAATGGTGGCGCTCAAAATACTCGCAAGGTATTAGTGTGCCTTGTGGGGTAGCGATGCCAAAACATTGCTTTTCGAGCAGGTAAGGAGCAGCGATATGTACATTTTGTAGTTTATAATTTGGGTAAATACGAATAGAATCGTACAGCCACCAATACGCCACAAACGGAGCTAAGGCATACACCAAACGCCGTGTTTTTGGGTGAGCATAATAAGCAAGCACCAAAATAAACAGCAGCAGATAATGGTCGGGTCTAAAACCAATTAAAAAATACACCCAAGTAGTGTATAACACCACCAAAAGCGGAAAAACGAAAGTGCGATTTAAGGACATAATTGCGTATTATTGCACAAATATAGGTTTTTTTAGGCACATGGTACGCATTTTTTTTGTACTTTTGTGCCCAACAAAAAAGGGGTATTGAATTTTAAAAATGTTGATGGTCAAGCAAGTTAGTATTTAGTGCTACTATTGGTTTATTACCCCAAGTCTGCACCAGCCCCGCTTGACGCGGTAAATGTCTTTTTTGGGGGTGATGTTTGGCACTCCCTAATTTGCCAAGTAGATGGCACCCCCATAGCAAAGATAGTCGACAACACAACCCCTAAAACTAAGCATAAAAGGGCAATAGTTAAAAGCGAAAAATTGGGCAATTAAAAATAAAAAGACAACAATAAAAAAGTAAAACCCAACAGCCCAAAGCTTACAGCACGTAGCTTAAAGCCTTAAAATTGGCATCTAACCTTTACAAAAAAAATTAAACACGCTAAACATGAAAAACATTTTGGTATTAAATGGTCCCAATTTAAACCTATTGGGCAAGCGCGAGCCGCACATTTACGGTTCTCAAACCTTTGAAGATTATTTTGAGCAAATAAAATTTAGTTATCCTAACGTAGTGCTGCATTATTTCCAGAGCAATCACGAGGGGCAACTAATTGACAAACTGCACGAAATTGGTTTTTTGTACGATGGCATTGTTTTTAATCCCGGTGGATATACCCACACTTCGGTGGCATTGGCAGATGCCGTTGCCGCAATAAAAGCGCCTGTTATTGAGGTGCATATATCTAATACCTTTGCACGCGAGGCATTTAGGCATCATTCGTACATTTCGGGGGTGGCGCGCGGCACTATTGTTGGGCTTGGTTTGGCGGGTTATCAATTAGCTATTTCGTTTTTGGTTAATGAGTGAAAAAAAAAGGTAAAAAAAACCTTGACTTTTTTGTTTTTTGTAAAAAAAATACTGTACCTTTACAAACAGAAAGTTGATGAAACATTTTTTCACTCAAAAACGTATGTGCTATGAACATGACATTTAACGAGTTGCGTCACATCAAAGATATGTTGCCTCCGGGCAGCATCAACCGCATTGCGCAGGGTTTGCATATCCCTACCGATGCGGTTCGTAATTTTTTTGGAGGAACCCACTACGAAAGCCCAAGCCCATTTGGCATTCATATAGAAAAGGGACCTAATGGCGGTTTTGTGCATATCGAAGACACCACCATTTTGGACTGTGCTAAACAAATTTTGAACGATGCTAAATATCAAGCACAGTTTAATTAAAAAGTTAGTTGCTATTTAGTTGCCGAGCTTTTGTTATGGATAACAAAGGCTCGGTATTTTTTTGGGAGATTTGGAGTAATTAGCGTATCTTTGTAGCCACGAACCCCCAAAGTAACTTCGGTATTAGCCCAACATCATCTACCGTATCTGCCCGAAGCGCACAATTATTTGCGTATAGATGGGCAAATAGTAGATTGTACTGCCTTGTATCCTATCAACTTTGTTAACAATTTATTGACCGAAATAGTTATCAAACCACATCAAATTACCCAATTTAAAGTAGCGTATCATCAACAATACTTGACTAATTGGTTGGCTCAAATACCTCAAATTAGTTACAATCTAAGCAGCCTTTGGCAAATACGCGAACAATGTATTGCCGCACTGCAACAATAAAAATGCCCCCTCAAATACCCAAATTGATGGGGCATTTGGCGTAAACAAGGGCTTCAAACAAAAAAAAGCAAAAAAAAAAGCAAAAAAAAGCAAAATCATTTGGTAGAATCAAAATAATGCCCGACCTTTGCATCGTTGAGCGAAAATTCGCTGAACACGAATTTTTACTCTAAGCGAATTTTTACTAAAAAACCCATAATACCCAAAGCATGGTTACTAAAAAAATAACTACTCTAAGCGAGTTTATCCTCGATAAACAAAAAGACTTTCCGTTTGCCACCGGCGACTTGTCGGCTTTGTTAGGCGATATTGCATTAGCTGCAAAACTAATTAATCGCAAAGTAAATAAAGCTGGATTAGTAGATATTTTGGGCGATGCAGGCAGTAATAACATACATGGCGAGGAGGTAAAAAAGTTAGACGTTTTTGCACACGAACAAATGACGAATTGTTTGCGTGTAAGCGGCGAGTGTGCAGGCATAGCATCGGAAGAAAGCGATGGCTATTTAGTGTTTGACGATGACCGCTCGAAAAAAGCCAAATATGTGGTTTGCTACGACCCTTTAGATGGTTCATCGAACATTGACGTGAACATTTCGATAGGCACTATATTTGCTATTTACCGCAAAGTAAACCCCGAAGGCGTATGTGACGAGCTAGATTTTTTGCAAGCGGGAAATAAATTAGTAGCTGCGGGTTATGTGATATATGGTTCGTCGACGATGTTGGTGTATACAACGGGCAATAACAATGTGAATGGTTTTACGCTTGACCCCTCGATAGGCGAGTTTTGTTTATCGCACCCTAACATACGCATACCCGAAAAAGGCGGCATCTACTCTGTGAACGAGAGCTATTGGAACACTTTTTCGATAGGCGTAAACAACTTTATTAGGTACTGCAAAACACCCGATAAGGCAAGTAACCGCCCATATAACTCGCGTTACATTGGTACATTAGTATCCGATTTTCATCGCAACCTTATTAAAGGAGGTATTTTTATGTACCCTGCTACAACATCGCACCCCGATGGTAAATTGCGCCTATTATACGAGTGCAACCCAATGGCATTTTTAGCCGAAAATGCAGGCGGTATGGCAATGAACGGAAAAAAACGGATATTGGACATTGTACCCACCGAATTGCATCAAAGAGTACCTTTGTTTACCGGCTCGAAAGATATGGTAGAAAAAGCAATGGAATTTGTGCTAGAAGACGAACTAATACTAATTTAACGTACCCATAAGCCATTAACAGTGCGTATTTTTTTATCACTCTACATGGCTGTCTACTAAGTTATAATGTAAAATTTTTTGAGGTGTTTTTCAACAGTCTGCTTCTTTTGAGGCAGGCTGTTTTTTTGTGCGCGTTTTATTTTGTTTTTTTTACGAGATTTTATGCAAGGACATGAACTTTGAAACATTTAAAGTGTTGATGTTTTTTTTGTGTTTAATGCAAAACTGCGGGTTTATAATTCCAATTTTCTGACAAACTTTTGCTTTATCGGTAGCTATAAAATTGAAAAAATACAGTACCTTTGTACTGTAATTGAGGCTATTTTATAAATAAAGACATTTTTATTAAATTTTACCCCACCTATATCCCATATACTAAATACGATGAGTAATAATATATCCGAAAAATTAAGCCAAGTATTAGAATTAGAAACAAAAAGTAAATTTGCTGATGTAATAGTTTTATGCGATGAAATAGTTGTTTTGTGTGAAAAAGAAAACGATTTTACGAACCTAATAGATGCATTATGTTCAAAAAGTGATGCGTTGGTTAAACTAGGTAAAACTAAAGAAGCCATAATTTGCGCAGAAGACTGTTTAGCAAAATCAAAAAAGAGCATAGGGAAAATATGTTTTGAAACAGCAAAGTCTTATAATACCATTGCTGATATACATTTTATTACACTAAGTATTGATTTTGCATTGAAGTATTTTGCAAAATCATTAGCTATATTTTTACAAATACCCAACACCTCTATTGAGCAAATTGGTAGTTCGCATAATAATTTAGGGATTTGCTTTTTTCGCAAAGGAGATGAGGAGAAAGCTTTTGAGTACTTGCATAAAGCACTTCAGCTATTTAGTCAAGTATTGGACGAAGATCATCCGCAGATAGCCTCTATTTACCTAAACATTGGCGTTTACTATGCTAATAGAGGCGACTTTGAACATGGATTAAACTATTTTCATCGTTCATTAAACATATTTTTAAAAAGTCCAGAAAAACATCAGCATAGAGTATCTATACTATACAACAATATAGGGAGCTGTTATAACGAAACAAAAGATTATGACAATGCCTTGCAAAGTTTTGAAAAAGCCTTGTCTATCCGAATAGCCATTTCGGGCGAGCAAAACCAATATTGTTCAAGGATATGTGAAAATATAGGCACTGTATATGTATGTAAAAACAACAAATCAAAAGCTTTAGAATACCTAAACCGTGCCTTGGATATTTGTTGTAATACCATAGGCGAGCAACACCAAGAAGTGGTTAATATCTACAAAAATATAGCCCTTTGTTATGACTTAGATAGTACAGAAAGATTGTTGTATTTCCAAAAATCGTTAGCCCTTAGTTTAAAAACATTCGATACTGTTCATAAAGAAAAAGCCTCGGTGTATATAGAGATAGGTAATTATTATAACACCAAACAAAACTCCCCCGAAGCACTACAACACTATCAGTTTGCTCTGCAATCACTTAACTTGCCCGTAAGCGACACTAACTTTTATGCCCTGCCTACCTTAAAAAACTACACCCATGCCTATTTTTTGCTAGAAACATTACGAGGTAAAGCTATTGTTTTTTACAACATGTATCGGCAGGATAATTTACCCCAAAACCTAATAGCCAGCCTTGCTCATTACCATTGTGCCGATGCACTTATTGCACAAATGCGCCAAAGCTATAAAGCAGAAGGTAGTAAACTAACATTAGGTAGTACGGGCAAAAATAATATTTACCAGCCCGCCATAGATAGAACTTGGTTGGCATACCAACAAGAAACACAAAATAACTTATCGGTTGCACAAATAGCTGCCCAAATGGGCTATCAACTGCCTACTACCATCGAGTTAGCGTTTATGTTCGCCGAAAAAAAGCCAAGCTATGCTCTTTTTTACCAACCTAAAAACGAAGAAGCCAAAGCAACAGCACAACTACCCGAACAACTGCGACAACAAGAGTACCAATTGCGCGTAGAACTAAACTATTTAGACACCAAAATTGCCGAAGGAAACCAAGACCACGAACAAGTGCAAAAATGGCAAAAGCAGTATTTTGACTACAAACAACAATACAACCAATTAATAGAAACTTTTGAAAAAGAATACCCCGATTACTACCAAATAAAATACGACAACCAAATAGTAAGCATCAATCAGGTACAAAAAATATTGCCCGCCAATACTACTTTAATGGAGTATTTTGTGAGCGATGAGCAACTGTATGTTTTTTGCATTACCCCAAAAAATAGCCATTTTATTGCCTTAAATACCAACCCAACTACCCTAAACACAGCCATAGAGGCTTTGTTAAAAAACATTACTAACAGCCGCCCTACAGTAGGCGGACGAAACGCCTTTGCCAACGCTAGTCACCAGCTATACCAACTTGTTTTCGAGCCTATTGTGTCGTATCTGCCACCAAATTGCCAACAATTAATCATTATCCCAACCAATAATTTAAGCCAATTACCCTTCGAGGCACTATTAACTAATGCCGTTGCCAATGGCACGCATTACCACAATATGCCCTATTTAGGCACACAATATGCTATTCAATACCACTACTCGGCTACTTTATGGCACTATGGTAGCACAAAACAAAAAACTACCTATGCACAACCTAATGCTGCACAAGGTAGCTATTTAGGGTTTGCACCAGTAGTTTACAATACTGCCGAAACTAACGACAGTACAGAAATAAAAAAAGAAATAGTACAATTGCGCGGATTAGATTATGTAGCACTACCACATACCGAAACAGAAGTGCAAGAAGTAAGCAAACTTTTGGCACAAAAAGGCTACCAAAGTGATGTTTATCTCCGAAAAACGCAACCGTTGAGCAGTTTAAAAATACACTGCAACAATATCCTAATTTGCAGTTTTTGCATATTGCGGCTCATGGCGTGTTTAATGCCAATAACCCTCAATTGTCGGGTATTGTGTTTTCGCCCAATACAAACGAAGAAGTACTAACAGACACCGCCGAACAACCCGTAGCAGCCACTAAACGAGATATTGCCGAACAATACGGAACCATGCTTTATATGGGAGATACTTACCAATTAAACTTAAAAAATGTGCAATTAGTAGTACTAAGTTGTTGCGATACGGGTGTGGGCAAAATGGCTTGGGGCGAGGGAATGATGGCTATAAACAGAGGCTTTTTGTATGCCGGAGCACAAAATGTAGTATTTACGCTATTTAAAATACCCGACCAACAATCTAATCTATTGGTTCAAGCCTTGTTTAAGTACCTATTAAGCGGGCAAGCGTATGCAAGTGCTTTAAAAAATGCTAAACAAGAAATACTAACACAACCCAACATCAGACCCATCCATTGGGCTGGATTTGTGTTGTTGGGTAATAACAACTAATACAAAAAATTATTCTTTAATACACCAAGCAAATTAAAACACTACTTTTGCATACCAATAGTCGTTGTTTGGCAATATAGCCAACGTACTTTCTTTACACTCTACACTCCCTCTACTATTTATTCAACATTCCTTTTTCTACTTATCATTTATGCAAATCCCTCCTCCAGATGTAATCAAACAAGCCCAAGAGTTAATTGATGCAGGTAAATTTAACGAAGCCTTAGCCTTTTGCGAGTCAATAGCGCCCTTATACGAAGCCCAAGAAGCATGGGAAGAATGGGTGCAAATATCAAACATGCAAAACTATTGCTTGATGTGGATAGGTAAAATCAAAGAAACACAGCCAAACTGTCAAGTAACCTTAGACAGGGCAATTACTCATTTGGGTAAATCGCACCCTGCTACATTAAGAAAGTCATAATCAAATAGCTATTTGTTTTGGACAACAGGCAATTATAACCAAGCATTAATTTATTTTAAAGAGTTATTGTCTCTAAGTGAAGAAAATTTGGCAAGGATGATGTTAATATGGTAAAAGGGTACTCTAATATTGGGTTTATTTATGCATGTAAGGGCGACTATCAACTTGCCATATCTTTTGGCAAGCAAGCATTAGCTATACATCAACAAAACCCCGACTATGATAAAGTTAATTTAATCTATTTGTACAGTCATTTAGGTGATTATAGCCAAAATAGGCGATTTCGATTTGGGCTTTATTCTATCTTAAACAAGGATTGGCTATAACAAGCGAGTTACTGGGCAATCACCCTAACTGCATACACCTTCTTATCAAATGTTAGCAGTTTATAGAATGTCAGCGAATATGAACTTGCCATTTGCATTATCAACAAGCGTTAAACATATCTCAAAAATTTTTTATTTAATCGAATAGTTTGATTATTCTTGGACAAATCAGCTGGTGCTATGCTTAAATGAGCATGAAAAAGCAAATCATTACATAGATATTTATTTGAAAATCATTAACCTTAATAAAAACTATTTACATACAGAAGAATAGTTACGAATACATAGGGCTTTAATCTACTTTAATCAAAAAGATTACCCTAATGCGCTATTGTATTATCAAAAAACATTGCCCATTAGATTAAAAAATTTGGGGGTTTTCAACAATATTACAGCCGCTTCGTACATAAATATTGGCGAATGTTACAATATGCTAAACAACTACCCCGAAGCATTACAACACTATCAACTTGCCTTGCAATCGCTTAACTTGCCCGTAAGCGACACTAACTTTTATGCCCTGCCTACCTTAAAAAACTACACCCATGCCTATTTTTTGCTAGAAACATTACGAGGTAAAGCGATTGTTTTTTACAACATGTATAAACAAGATAATTTACCCCAAAACCTAATAGCCAGCCTTGCCCATTACCATTGTGCCGATGCACTTATTGCACAAATGCGCCAAAGCTATAAAGCAGAAGGTAGTAAACTAACATTAGGTAGTACAGGCAAAAATAATATTTACCAGCCCGCCATAGATAGAACTTGGTTGGCATACCAACAAGAAACACAAAATAACTTATCGGTTGCACAAATAGCTGCCCAAATGGGCTATCAACTGCCTACTACCATCGAGTTAGCGTTTATGTTCGCCGAAAAAAGCCAAGCTATGCTCTTTTTTACCAACCTAAAAAACGAAGAAGCCAAAGCAACAGCACAACTACCCGAACAACTGCGACAACAAGAGTACCAATTGCGCGTAGAACTAAACTATTTAGACACCAAAATTGCCGAAGGAAACCAAGACCACGAACAAGTGCAAAAATGGCAAAAGCAGTATTTTGACTACAAACAACAATACAACCAATTAATAGAAATTTTTGAAAAAGAATACCCCGATTATTACCAAATAAAATACGACAACCAAATAGTAACTATTGAGCAAATACAACGCCAATTGCCCACAAATGCTGCTTTAATAGAGTATTTTGTGAGCAATGAGCAACTGTATGTTTTTTGCATTACCCCAAAAAATAGCCATTTTATTGCCTTAAATACCAACCCAACTACCCTAAACACAGCCATAGAGGCTTTGTTAAAAAACATTACTAACAGCCGCCCTACAGTAGGCGGACGAAACGCCTTTGCCAACGCTAGTCACCAGCTATACCAACTTGTTTTCGAGCCTATTGTGTCGTATCTGCCACCAAATTGCCAACAATTAATCATTATCCCAACCAATAATTTAAGCCAATTACCCTTCGAGGCACTATTAACTAATGCCGTTGCCAATGGCACGCATTACCACAATATGCCCTATTTAGGCACACAATATGCTATTCAATACCACTACTCGGCTACTTTATGGCACTATGGTAGCACAAAACAAAAAACTACCTATGCACAACCTAATGCTGCACAAGGTAGCTATTTAGGGTTTGCACCAGTAGTTTACAATACTGCCGAAACTAACGACAGTACAGAAATAAAAAAAGAAATAGTACAATTGCGCGGATTAGATTATGTAGCACTACCACATACCGAAACAGAAGTGCAAGAAGTAAGCAAACTTTTGGCACAAAAAGGCTACCAAAGTGATGTTTATCTCCGAAAAAACGCAACCGTTGAGCAGTTTAAAAATACACTGCAACAATACCCCAATTTGCAGTTTTTGCATATTGCGGCTCATGGCTTGTTTAATGCCAATAACCCTCAATTGTCGGGTATTGTGTTTTCGCCCAATACAAACGAAGAAGTACTAACAGACACCGCCGAACAACCCGTAGCAGCCACTAAACGAGATATTGCCGAACAATACGGAACCATGCTTTATATGGGAGATACTTACCAATTAAACTTAAAAAATGTGCAATTAGTAGTACTAAGTTGTTGCGATACGGGTGTGGGCAAAATGGCTTGGGGCGAGGGAATGATGGCTATAAACAGAGGCTTTTTGTATGCCGGAGCACAAAATGTAGTATTTACGCTATTTAAAATACCCGACCAACAATCTAATCTATTGGTTCAAGCCTTGTTTAAGTACCTATTAAGCGGGCAAGCGTATGCAAGTGCTTTAAAAAATGCTAAACAAGAAATACTAACACAACCCAACATCAGACCCATCCATTGGGCTGGATTTGTGTTGTTGGGTAATAATATTAAATAAGTTGCACTGATTTAGGCATTAAACCTTTTTGAACAAATATGCATATTACAACGGCGTTGTGGCTACTTTCGGTGGTATTGGGCGTAATTTCGCAATAGTACCTGCCTGGCAGCAATTTATTGTGTCCAAAATTAATTTCCAGCTCAGTAACACTAGGTGGCATTTCTACGTCTATTTTAGGATTTAGCTTATTGTCTTGTATGTTAATGGTTAAGCTAAAATCAAGGGGGTTACTTAATTTAACAACTATACCATTTGTGCAGTCGTCGCCATTATTAGGTGCTATTATTATTGAGCTTAGTTTATTACCCAAGGTATAAGCACCATTGACTGAGCGTGTTGATTCAAATGTATCTTCGAGTTCCAATAACATTTCTTCTTCCTCGTGTGGTAAGTACAATTCGATTTGCTCTGCCTCAGACAGAACAATACCAAATTCATCAAACAACAGTTGGGCAAGGGTATATGTTTTTGGGTCATCAAAAGATTCGTCAACCACTTCTTTTAACAACTTGGCAAAAGAGGTGTGATGTTCTGATTGCTTGTATTCAATCTGTTGTTTTATTTTATTGGCTATCATATTACCAACTATATACTTTACTTCTTCGTTTGTTTGCAATAGTTGATGATATTGTTTTCGCTCGTCAATACTTAACAAATGAGGTTGAAACAGAGCCTTTTTTATCAAAGGCATAAAAGGCGATGTTATCATGGAGTTTGATTTTTAAAAAGATGTTGAAAAAAAGGAGTTATATACGGTATTAAATCCTGATAATAAGTGTTTTGTATTGTAGGAAGAATAGCTGCCAATGCCTTTTTTGCACGTTCTGCATCTTTTCGCTCCTTGGTTTCGGTAATATTTAATGCTTTGGCAATATCTTTGGGTTTTTCACCAAATAGTCTTCTTATAAAAACATTTTGGTGCGACACGGGTAATTTGTGTATTGCCTCTATCAGTTGAGCAGCTATTTCGGATAATGTTATTTTTTTTTCTAAAAAATCATATTCCACTAAATCATAAGAGCCAAGTGCATTTACTTGCCCATATATGGAATTTTCTTTTTCAATCAAATAACTCGCATCAATAGCTTGCCTAATATTTTCTTTTGCTATATTTTCGGCAAATCGGCAAAGCTTTCCGTCTATTGTTTGTATTTCGCTCAATTCTTCCACCTCATCTGCCAAAAATAAGGGATAATAAATTTCCATAAAACGCATTAGCGTTTCTGATACAATGCTTTTAATGGCATCTTTTGTCATTCTATTGTACTTTGTTTTTAAGTAGCTTGATATAGTATCTGCTCTTTTTTCTAGTACTTCTTTTTGCTCAAAAGGTTTAGCATGAGTCATTATATCGAAAAACTGTAGCGCGCTTAATTTTCTATCGTCTGTTTTTTGCTCATTCATACACTATTAAGTTTGCTGCTTTCTGTTGTTAAGTTTGCTGCTTTCTGTTGTCTACTGTATAGTGAAAAAATAGCCATTTTGTGACATAAAAACAGCCTTTTTGTAACTTTTTTTCCAAAAATTAGTAAATTTTTAGTAAACTTTACCAATAAACAAGCAAAGATGCAAAATTTCAAAAAATGTGGGCGATATGTTTGTTTTTTTTAAAAATATGTAAGGTATCTATAAATTAACAAATAGGCAATTTAAAGCGTTTGCTTTTTTCCGTAACTTAGCCCACACTATCTGCTCGTTTTTGAGCTTTTTTTATCCTCAAACACAATTAAAAATAAAATATTAAACCACATTTCTTAACTCTCTATCCTACACACACTCATGAAACCATCTAACTATCTGGCATTTTTTTTATCTATATTTTTACACATTCAATCTTTTAATGTATTTTCTCAAGATACCTACATGCCCTGCACCACTATTGCGCCTATAACACTCGAAGGTTCGTTTGATAATAACACCGCCGAGCGCATGGGTGCATCGTGTCGTAGTTATTTGTATGGCACTTATGGCGGCTCTTGTAGCTATAGCAACTGCGTTGTTCCGCCTACCACATTTCCTGCTTGCCCCAACTATCGCGTACCTGTTGTTTTTACAGTTTTTCGTACTAACAGCGGCACATTAAGCTACGATACCAGCAAAATTTATACCAAACTAATTGAGTTAAATTTAATCTACGCCCAAGCCAATCTACAGTTGGTTATGTCGCAAAGTATACGGTTTATCAACGACACCGATTTGTATGGTTTTGTAACAGGTGGTAGCACCGACCCCGACGATGGCATTAACGATGATACCGAATTAGAAACCCTCGACCTGCCCAACGTATTAAACGTTTATGTGGTAAATACATTAATAAATAGTGGGGCTAATAGCTGTGGATATGCTTATTTTCCGAGTACCTACAACACCGGAGGCAGCGTAAATACTAAAAACCGAGCCATATTAGCAAGTGCTTGTGTAAACCCAGGCGATGCATCGTTGGAACACGAAATAGGGCATTTATTTGGTTTGTACCACACCCACAACGGCGCATCGGGCAATGTACCAAACGAGCCAGCCAATGGGTCGGGGGCATGTGCTTTTGGAGCGCCTAACAGTTCACTTGCCGCTAACGATCCCAACAACCCATCTAACAAAGGCGATGGCATTAGCGATACGCCCCCCGACCCACTTTTAATTGGCATGGTTAATAATTTGTGTCAATATGTAGGTCCCTATACCCCCGACCCTTCGCAAGGTATAGATACCCGAAATATTATGGGCTATACCAACTACAATGGCTGCGACCCCGTTCATTTTTCGGCTTGTCAACTGCGCAAAATCAACGATTGTTTGTTAGAATGCCGCGATTATTTGTGTGCCGCAAATGTTGCTATCGATTTTAACGCTACTGTTATCAATCACCCCGAATCGCCTTTTTGGGAGATTTGCGTGGGCGATGCCATACCAACCTTACATACATACAATAATTGCTATAACTGGTACGACGGGGCAAGTGCCAACGCCACACTTTTAGCAAGTAGCACAGGTAGCTTTACACCCAGCAGCATTGTAAACAATAACCTACCCGGCATATACGAGGTATGGGTTGAGGAGGCAAACAACTATGCCATAGACCGCCCCTGCCGCCGCAAAGCCACTATTACCGTGCTACCCGATGCTGGAAATGGCATAAGCCCTGCCAATAACAGTTTATGCTGCAACGAATCTATTATTTTAACCACCCAAAATGCCAACACCCCCGCACCTTATACTACTGCTTTTTGGGTAGATACTGCCCCAATTACCAACGGCACAGGTTTGGCTGCAGCACAAACAGCAGGTAAAATTTTTGCCGCCGACCCCAACTTATCCGTACCTGCCAACCAAACAGGTTTTATTTTTTCGCCCAATTGTAGTGCTACTTTTACACCGGGTAATTATTTTGTTACACCTTTTACATCATACCAAAACTTGGCAGCTCCGCAATTTAAAATAGGTCCTAATGCCAACATCAACATACCCGACTATCCAAATACCGCAGGCATTAGTATACCTATAACAGTTAGTCAATTGCCCACCAATGCCCGTTTGTTGCAGTTGTGTACCTTTATACAACACGAATTTACTAACGACCTAAACATTAGCCTAACTGCACCAAACGGAACAGTTATTGGTATTGTTAATACTTTTTCGCTTAATGGTTTTGGGGTAAATATTGGTACTGCTGCATCGCCTGCTTGTTTTGTTACATCGGGCGGATACAATGCTGGCGGCTGTAATGGCAACGCCTACCCTAATCCACCCTGCTACACCGGCAACATAAACAGCGACAGCCCACTTAATGTTGATATAGGCAACCCTAATGGCACTTGGCTATTAACCATAACCGACAACAACAACCCCGGTAATAATGGTGCCTTACAGTTTGCCGAGCTAATTTTTGACCAAGCACCCTTTGCTATTACCTTCCCAACTTTACCCAATGCCAACACCAGTGCTTGCACTTTTGGTACCGCCATACCCATTACCATACTGCCCCAAAACTGTAATATACCACCTGCTATTGTTAATGTTAGATTAAAAACCTATTTAGAAGGCTGCTACCAAACCAACACACAAACCATGACCCGAAACGTAGCACTCCCCCTACTACAACCTTTTAATACCTTGCCTTGGAACTACAGCGGCGGCGAGAGCGTTACAAGCATACCCACTAACGCCATTGATTGGGTACTTGTCGAAGCCCGCGATGCCAACAACCCTACCCTAATACTTGACCAAGCCGCAGCATGGCTATTAAACAATGGCGAAATTGTTGATTACGAAGATATAACCAAAGGAGTGCGGTTTGATGCACTAACGGCAGGTAGCAGTTATCGTTTTATTGTCCGACCACGCAACCACCTTGCCGTAATGAGCCAAGCCACACAAGTAACCGACCAAATACACAGCAACATAGACTATGATTTTACCACCGCCCAAACACAAGCCGTAGGTAATCAACAAACCAAAGCTATAGCTAACAACATTTTTGTTTTATTTGCAGGCGATATTTATGCCGATGGCGTTTTAACAGCTTTTACCGATTATAACACCTTTGTAAACACCACAGGCAACGGCTATAGGCTTGCCGACCTAAACCTTGACGGAACCGTAAATATCCTCGATTTTAATTTACTGCGTAGCAATGTGGGTAAAATTGGACTTAATGTGCTTAGGTATTAGATAGCTAAATATTGTACCAACCCAGTGTCCATAAATAACCGAATGTGCTATTATTTCGTTAAAAATAGCTACTCTCTATACCCAAAAACTGTTGAGCACAAGATACCAATAGTTGTTTTTTGCACCCTTTGATGCTATACAACAAAAACGAAAATTTAGTCGAAAAAACGCGTATTGATAAGTAAATTGCTTTTAGGCATCTGCCTACTTGCTCTTTGTTGAGACAAAGGTAATACTTTTTTTTTAAAATCGGACAATTTTGTCTTGTTTTTCAAAAAAAATTAAATTTTTCTTAATGATATGCCGTTCTTAATCTGCAATAAAAATATCCATGCCATTTAACTACCAAATCTCCAAAAAACTTTGCGCGACGTTTGCCTACCTACTGGCATCTTAATACCCGAGTGAGTGTAGTAATTGAAGCAACCTAGTTTAAAAAAACTACCCGAAGACTAGTTTTTATTTTTGGGACAGATACGATGTGATGATGTAGCGATATTAAGATGGGTATTCTTGATTCTATATCACGTTAATAAACATTTTTTTTGAGCCTCCCAAATATATCGAAACCTTCTGCTGTTTTTGATAAACAGCAGAAGGTTTGATTTTTATTTACCCCAAAAGCGGTTGCAGCCATCGGGTCATTTCTTGTACGGTTATGCCTTTTCGTTGTGCCAAATCTTCGACCTGCTCGGGGGTAATTTGACCAAGGGTAATAAATTTGAAAATAAAACCCCGTTTAATGGCAATAAAATTGCTCAAAGTTGTTTGTTTGAAAAATATTGACTAACTTTGCGTACTCGTTTTGACGATTAAATTATGACAGAAGATTATTTTGCTCAAATAGCACTTGAAAAATTCACACAACGAAGCGGCATGCTTGCCCGTTGGGAAGAGCTTTTACCTAACCAATTTGATGCTTTTGATGGTTATTTAGCCATTGAATGGCAAGGAAGAGTTGTGCATTTTAGTACCGAAATAAAATCCAAAGTTGACAGACAAGTACTAGGACTATTGCTGGTTCAAAAAGAACGACTGAAAATAGAATACTTTGTACTAATTGCTCCTATCATAACAGACCCACTAAAAATGATGCTTCGCGAGCACAAAATAGGTTATATTGATGGCGCAGGTAACGCCTATTTGCAAGCAGACGGGTTATTTATACAAATTGAGGGAAATAAAAACGAAAAACCACTTAAGCCTAAAACAGGTGGATTTACCGCCAAAGGTTTAGTCATCATCTTTCATCTGCTCGAAAATCCCGATTTAGTTTTATTACCCTATAAAACTATAGCACAAAAAATAGGCGTAAGCTCGGATACTATTAGCGAAACTTTTGCACAATTGAAAGAAAAAAGGTTTTTGGTGCAGATAGATGCAAAACAATTAAAGATGATTGAAATGGAGAAATTGAAGACTCGTTGGATAGAAACCTATCCCGATATATTGAAACCTAAACAACATGTAGGCAATTTTAGCTTTGTACACCCTCAAATTGAGCAACACACCTTGAAAAACATAAAACTCCGAAACGGTACTGTTTGGGGTAGCGAACCTGCAGCAGCTTTACTAACCAATTACCTACAACCTCAAATATTTACACTCTACACCACCGAAACAACTGCTGCACTGATGCGTCAATATCGCTTAGTTCCGAACCCCAAAGGAAATATCGAGGTATACAAAAAGTTTTGGAACGATGATTTAGACAGCTCACCAAATACAGCACCCGAATTGTTGGTGTATGCCGATTTAATAAATAGCCAAGACGGGCGCAATATAGATACAGCAAAACTATTGAACATTTAACACCTAAATACATGCCTAACATTTGCATTTCGATAGTCAACAAACCTTATTTGCAAACCTTAGCCCAATTAGCTAAGACTTTAAATAGTGCGTGTCAAGAATTTGATACGCACTATTACCTTATTGGAGCAAAAGTAATGGAGATTTGGTTGATAGCAAATAATTTACCTAGCTACCGAAATACCAACGATGCAGATTTGGTTATCTATGTTACAACTGCCGATAATTATCATGAATTTAGACAATACCTAATAGAACATTGCTTTTTTACTGCAACTGCCATCACGCAGCGGTTAAATTTCGCGGCTGTTAATCCGCCGCTTGCCGTCGACATAATACCTTACAGCCATTTACCCCAACCTTATCAACTGAATTTAAACGACCGCGAACAAACAACTATCTCTACATTAGGCTTGGGTGAAGTTGCAAACCATCGCAGTCAATTAACTTTTGAAGGCTTACAAGAACCTATTACATTGCCTATTGTGTCTATCGAAAGTATTGTTTTATTAAAACTGATTGCTTGGCACGAGCGTCCCGAAAATAGACCCAACGACATACCAGATATTGCCCGTATTTTGCAACATTATTTTGAAATAGCAACAGAAGTTATTTACGATGACCACAACGATTTGTTTGTTGACAATTGTCAATTACCCATGATAGCAGCTCGTGTTTTAGGCAGACAAATTGGGTATATTGTACAACCATCTGAATACCTAAAAAATAAGGTAATTGAGGTTATTAGTACCGAATTGGCAAAAAATACCGATAGCCATTTGTTGCAACAGTTGATAATAGACAACGAAAACGAAACTTTAAACGAAAAACACACCTTAATAAACGAATTACTTTTGGGTATCCATGATACTACGTTATGTTAATAATTGATTTTTCTAAGCCTCCCAAATATATCGAAACCTTCTGCTGTTTTTGATAAACAGCAGAAGGTTTGATTTTTATTTACCCCAAAAGCGGTTGCAGCCATCGGGTCATTTCTTGTACCGTCATACCTTTACGTTGTGCCAAATCTTCGACCTGTTCGGGGGTAATTTGACCAACACCAAAGTAGGTGCTTTGTGGGTGGCTAAAATACCACCCCGATACAGCCGCCGTTGGATACATAGCACAGTTTTCGGTTAGTTGTATGCTCGTGTTTTTTTCTACATCGAGCAATTGCCAAAGGGTGCGTTTTTCGGTGTGGTCGGGGCATGCAGGGTAGCCCGGTGCAGGGCGTATGCCTTGGTACTGCTCGGTAATTAGGCTATTGTTGTCTAAATTTTCGGCATTGGCATATCCCCAAAACTCTTTTCTTACGCGTTTGTGCATAAGTTCGGTAAAAGCTTCGGCAAGGCGGTCGGCAAGGGCTTTTAGCAAAATTGCCGAGTAGTCGTCGTTGTTATCCTCAAACTGTTTAACGTGTTTCTCTATTCCAATGCCCGTTGTTATGGCAAAGGCGCCAATATAATCGGTTTTGCCGCTTGTTTTTGGGGCAACAAAATCTGCCAAACAACGGTTGGGTAATCCGTCGGCTTTTTTAAGTTGTTGGCGTAGGTGGTGTAAAAAAATATTTTGGGGCAGATGTGTACTTTTTCCAAAAATTTGCTGTATCTTTGCAGCGGAAATGGTGCTTGACTGTGCAGCGTCCGAGTGGGCAGCTATCGGCGTTGAGATCCTTTCAAGCACCTCCATAGCTGTCATTTCGTAAGTATAAAAATGATGGTTTCCATTCTGAGCCAACACTTCTTTTACAGTTAGCTTTATGCCTGCTAATTGCCCTTCTATCCGAGCGCTGCCAAAAAAACGGTAAATATATCCCAAGTTGGGGTCATTATTTCTATCGTTATGTACCTCGCCTAATACGCTCGTTTCAATTAATTTATCTAACACTTGCATTAACTCTAAGTGATGTTTTAAACTATCACTTTTCGATACGGCGCTCAAACTGAGCGCCTTTTTTATGTTTTTGCCACTTACCCAAATACTAAAGCCAGTATCTGCGTTGCGATAAGTTTTGCCCATAAACCGCTCGCGCGCAAATGTTTTTGCTGCGCCTATATTGCCATTAAACAATATTTCGTTGATAGTGACAATGCTAAGTTGTTTATCTACTATTGGGTTTACCACCACATCATCGCCTATTGAGTTGGCTGGAAAAATGCCAATTACCGCCCTTGCTTCTAACCATTTTTGGTTGATGATTTGTTGGAGCATTTTTTGGGCATCGTTGTATAATTGTGTGGCATGTTCGCCAACTATTTCGTCGGTTAGTATGGCGGGATATTTACCTGCCAATTGCCACGACTGAAAAAAGGGTGTCCAGTCGATATATTCGGCTATTTCTGCCAAATTGTATTTTTTGAACACCTTAATGCCTAGCATTTTTGGTGTAGGTGGTGTATAATTGTCCCAATCTATGCGGGTGCTATTGGCACGCGCTTGGGCAAGAGGCAGCAGGTTTTTAGTTACTTTTTTGTTTAGGTGTCTATCGCGCAGCACTGCATATTGCTCTTTTATGCTGTTGATAAAGGCAGGTTTTGTTTCGGGATTTAAGAGGCTGCTAACAACAGGCACACCTCTACTTGCATCTAACACATGCACTACTACGCCGCTGTATTGCGGTTCAATTTTTACGGCGGTGTGTGTTTGGCTGGTTGTTGCACCGCCAATTAACAAGGGTATCGTAAAACCTTGACGCTCCATTTCGGCGGCAACATCTACCATTTCGTCCAACGAGGGTGTAATCAATCCACTTAAGCCAATAATGTCTACGTTTTCTTTTCTGGCTCGGTCTAGTATTACATTTACGGGCACCATCACGCCCAAATCTATTACCTCGTAGTTGTTGCAAGCTAGTACTACGCCCACAATATTTTTACCAATATCGTGCACATCACCTTTTACGGTTGCCAGCAATACTTTGCCTTTACCTGTGGTATCTTCGAGTTTGCCTGCTGCTTTGTCGGCTATTTTTTCTGCTTCCATAAATGGTTGCAGATACGCCACTGCTTTTTTCATTACTCGGGCGCTTTTTACTACTTGGGGCAAAAACATCTTACCATCGCCAAAAAGGTCGCCAACTACGTTCATGCCTGCCATTAGTGGTCCTTCGATAACGTGCAATGGTCTGCCATATTTTTGGCGAGCTTCTTCGGTATCTTGGTCTATAAATTCGGTAATACCTTTTACAAGTGCGTGTTTTATGCGCTCTTCGATGGGGGTATGTCGCCACGCATCGTCGGCGGCAGCTCGTTCTTTGCCTTGTCCTTTTACGTTTTCGGCATAAGTAACCAATCTTTCGGTGGCATCGGGGCGTTGATTAAGTATCACATCTTCGACAAGTTGGCGCAAGGTAGGTTCAATTTCGTCGTACACTTCAATCATACCTGCATTTACAATACCCATGTCCATACCTGCATGAACGGCATAATACAAAAACACCGAGTGCATGGCTTCGCGCACGCGGTCGTTGCCCCTAAACGAGAACGAAATATTGCTAACCCCACCACTTACTTTAACCAAGGGCATACGCTGTTTTATTTGGCGGGTAGCTTCGATAAACTCAAGGGCGTAGTTGTTGTGTTCTTCGATGCCCGTAGCAACGGCAAATATGTTGGGGTCGAAGATGATGTCTTGCGGCGGAAAGCCAATTTTTTCGGTTAATATTTTGTAGCTACGCTCGCAGATACTTACTTTTCGGTTGGCGGTGTCGGCTTGTCCTTGTTCGTCGAAAGCCATTACTACTACGGCTGCGCCATAGCGGCGCACTTTTTTGGCTTGTTCGATAAATTTTTCTTCGCCTTCTTTTTAGCGATATAGAGTTGACGATGCCTTTACCTTGCAAACATTTTAGCCCTGCCTCGATAACTGTCCATTTCGAGGAGTCGACCATGATAGGTATGCGGGCAATATCGGGTTCGGAGGCGATGTAGTTAAGAAAAGTAGTCATAGCTAAATGGCTATCTAACATACCTTCGTCCATGTTTACATCGAGTATTTGAGCGCCGCTTTCTACCTGTTGACGGGCTACGGCAAGGGCATCTTCGTAGCGGTTTTCTTTGATAAGGCGGGCAAACTGTCGGCTGCCTGTTACGTTTGTGCGCTCGCCGATATTGACAAAGTTGCTACCCGGAAAAATGGTGACGGGTTCGAGCCCACTAAGGCGAAGATAGGGATGGATTTTGTGCATGAGTGCAGAACTTATTAGTTTAGGTGATAAAATGGAACAAAACACGGTCAAACAATAAGTAAATCTACCTGTTTTGTATTGTGGGTGCAAAGGTACAAAAAATTGGGGGAATTACCCAACTAACAGTAACACCGTATAATCTACAAAAAAGATTGTGTTAAGTTTTTTGTTTAATTGCTGTTTTTTTGAAATGCCTTTTTAGGGGACGTGAAACTATTTTAGTAATTTTCCGAAGGATTTTCTCTCGTAGTTTTAATCCTACAAGGTATAAATTAGTCTACTAAGTGCTTAGGTTTTGAAATACTTGGCTGTAAATCCCCAATTTTCCCTATCTTTGCACCGCAAATTTTTGCACCTAATTAGCCTTTATCATGTCAAGAAATAAAAACAAAAAACCACAACCCATACTCACCGATTTAGCCATCACACAAATAGCCGCCGAAGGCAAAACCATTGCCCGACACCCCGACGGGCGGGTGATATTTGTAGAAGGCGGCGTGCCGGGCGACGTGGTTGATGTGCAAGTATTAAAAAGCAAAAAAGATTATGTAGAAGCCAAAGTAGTGACGGTAAAACAAGCATCGCCCGACAGAGTAACGCCTTTTTGCACCCATTTTGGCGTTTGTGGTGGCTGTAAATGGCAACAGCTTGATTACCCTAAACAAGCCGCCTACAAACAACAACTAACCGAAGAAGCTTTTAAACGCATTGGCAAACTCGATTTTCCGCCGCTGCTGCCCATTATTGCCGCTAATCCTACGCAATATTACCGCAACAAACTCGAATTTACCTTCTCGAACAAACGTTGGCTATCGAAAGAGGATTTTAATGGTGGCATACCCCTAGAAAACCGCGATGCATTGGGTTTTCATATACCCGGCATGTTCGATAAAATTGTGGATATTGACCATTGTTATCTACAACCCGACCCCTCGAACCAAATACGCAACAGCGTGCGCCAATATGCCCTTGAACACCAACTTAGCTTTTACGATGTAAAACAACACACAGGGTTTTTGCGCAACCTTATTGTGCGCACCTCTACCTTGGGCGAACTAATGGTAATTATTAGCTTTGGCGAAAACAATGCCTCCGAAATTGAAAACCTATTGTCGTTTTTATTGCAACAATTGCCACAAATTACCTCGTTGCATTATGCTATTAACCTAAAACTAAACGATACACTTTTTGACCAAAATATTATCACTTACAGCGGTCGTGGATTTATTTACGAAGAGTTAGAAGGTTTGCGTTTTAAAATTAGCCCCAAGTCGTTTTTTCAGACTAATACCCTGCAAGCCTTAAAACTGTATCAAACAGCGCGTAGTTTTGCTCAACTAAAACCCACCGATACCGTATACGATTTGTATACAGGTACTGGTAGTATTGGCATTTTTGTGGCTAAATATTGTAAAAAAGTAGTTGGTATTGAGGAGATAAGCGCCGCCATAGAAGATGCCCGCTACAACGCCCAACTAAATGGCGTAGAAAACACCCATTTTTATGCCGGCGATGTAAAAAAACTGCTCACACAACAGCTTGTTGCCGAACATGGCACCCCCGATGTGCTTATTACCGACCCACCGCGAGCAGGCATGCATGCCGATGTAGTACAAACTATCCTCGACTTGGCACCCAAACGAATTGTGTATGTAAGTTGTAACCCCGCCACACAAGCCCGCGATTTGCAACTACTAAGCGCCAAATACGACATTATACAAGTACAACCTGTTGATATGTTCCCGCATACTTTTCACATCGAAAATGTAGCCGAACTGTATCTAAAAGCAACAAATTAATTTAGCTTGTGCATATTTAAAGCCAGCGCAAAGGTAGTCAAATTAATAAATTATGTGCATTTTGGCATGATTCATGATCTTTAAAACAAACATTCTAACACCTAATTTAATTTTTTTTCCATGACAAGAAGAGCTTCGTTTTTACTACTACTATTATTAAGTTTTAGTTCATCGGTTTTTGCTGCCGCCGATTTAACCATGACCGAATTTATACGCAGCCCCGTTTATAGCACTAATAATACACCCGCCACACAGCCTGCCGTAATACCCGGAGGTACCGTTAAGGTAACAGGTACTATGAAAAACATTGGTAATGCCGCAGCAGTAGCTAGTAAAGTGCGTTTTTATTTATCAACAGACCCCATTTATAGCGGCACAGATGCAGCAATAGGGTTTGTAAATGGCAACGTATTAGCCGCCAACGCATCTCAGTTTATTATCGAAAAAAGCTTAACCATACCCACCACAATAGCTGTAGGCACCTATTTTGTATTGTGCCGTGTAGATGCCGATAGCCAAGTAACCGAAAACAGCGAAACTAATAACTTGTTTAACTTTACCCTTAGCATTGTTGTATTACCCGATTTTATCACACAAACGCCTATAGCGCCTGCTAGCATTATTAAAGGTAGTACGGGTACTGTATCGTGTGTAGTAAAAAATAATGCCTTGGGGGCAGCCGCAGCTAGCACTGTTCAATTTTATCTGTCTGCCAATCAAACCTACGAAACCACCGATGTGTCGCTTGGTTCAAGCTCGGTTAGTGCCTTAGCAGCTAATGCCACTACTACCAAAAGCCGCTCTATAACCATTCCGGCTACTACTACACCCGGTACCTACTATATTTTATATCGTGCCGATAGTCAGGCACAAGTTGCCGAACAAAGCGAAACAAACAATGTAGTTTCAAAAATCATTACTATCCAGTAATTGCCATTAAGCAATTTGCAAAAAAGGTGGCTGTCTCGCAAATACGAGGCAGCCACCTTTTTTATTTTTAATTTCATCTACTTTATAGATTTGCCGTTGCAACAAGCCCTAAGTAACTATTTTTTTAAACGCTTGGCGTAGTTTTTAAGGCTGCTTCCTATGCCTTTTTGCAAGGCTATTTTGATTAATAAGCCTACCAAAGGAATTTTAGAGCCTACCTCTATCGAATAATCAAGGGCTGTTTTTTGGGCAGATATGCTTTTAAACTGCATACTGCCGTAATGATGATGCAAGGGCGTACCTTTGCTAATTTGGTACTCGATACAAGTTGGTTTTTCTGATTTACGAATTGTTTCCTCAAAAGGAGCAATGGGTAATTTTATCAATCTTACCGAACCTACCCCATTGACATTATTGGTATCGGGGCTGTCTACTATTCTATCCACATTTTGCCCCATCATTTTACCAAAATTGGCGTGGTCGTTAAAGGCTTCCCAAACTTGTGCTATGGGTGCGTCAAACTCTTGGTAAATTTTTACTTTGTGTATTTTCATGGCTACTTATTTTGTTTTATCCAGATACTCATCTACCCTTAAAGCTACATTGTTTTGTATGTCGTGCCAAAACAGGTTATAATCTAAAAAATGAAGAATTTTAAAGTTGCGAACAAACGGCATTTTTGTGTCTACCCACAAAAAGTTGTCTTTTATTTGTGCCTCGGTGTGGTAAGGTTTTTTACGGCTGATGTTTGTCATTACGCTACCATTGCTACAAGCCGTTAAAGTATCGGTTGTCCACGAAACCGGATTTACACATACATCGCCCCAAAAGTCTACGTTGCCCGTGTAGTTATAGCCCTTTTTAAAACTCGACCAAGTTACATAGCAGTTGGTTTCGGCAGCCGATTTACAAGGTGTTAGCACTTGGTATTGGTCAGAATGGACGCTTAATCCCACTATATAGGCACAAACCAATTGTTTTTTTTGTTCGGGGGTATCAAAAAAATCTTTTAGCAAGCGCCGTGCATGTACCGTGCCTTGGCTATGTGCGGCAATAACTATCGGGCGGCCCTTGTTGTAGTGTTTTAGGTAATACTCAAAGGCTTGTTTTACATCTTGGTAGGCAAAATCTAAGGCTGCTTGGCTATTGTCCGTCGACTCGTGAAAACATTGTACTATGGCTTGTCGGTATCGGGGGGTGTAAATTCTGCCCACTTTATTAAAAACCGATGCTTGGTACTTCATAGCCATTTTGTCTAAATTTTTATTTAGCTTTCGGTCGTTTATATCGGCGTTCCATGTTTTACCTTTTTTATAATTGGTAGGATAAACATAAAAAACATCCACTTTTTTCAGCGAGTCGTCAATCCATGTTTCGTTTTTTGGGGTAAAGTCGGCGGCATCGTGCCTAAATGGTAGGGCTACCCAATCTTTTTCGTGGCTATAATCGGGGGCTGACAATGGATTTGGGGCTTTGTATGCACCCAATTTTGGCGAACATGCCTCAAAAAAACATGCCCAAAGAAGTAATACAATAAGGTTTTTCATGAGAAAGAAATGAATGAAGGAGCGAAAAGAATGAAGTATTGAATGAATAAAATAGCGATATATAGACATAGCCAAGTCATATCTGTACTGTTTTAAAACAACAACTGCCTTCACCAAATTAACAACATTGGTAGGTTAAAAGTTTAGTAATACGCCATTTGGTGGTAAATTACTATTAATCGGTTGCAAGTTGCCTGCTTGGTGCTTAAAATTAGTTTTTTTTGGGCGGGGGAGACACAGCAATACTTTTCGTAGCTTTACACGTAAAAACAACGATGAGTAATAAATTGGATAATTGGTGATGATAAACAAATGCCCCCTATCCTTTTAGTAAGGTTAGGGGGGGTATGTAAAAAATAATACAACATAGGATATTCAACCATATTTCACATCAAGTCGTAGATCAAATGTACTAACAACCCAACATCCACCAAAATTTTTGCATTTTCTCAAAAATATTTTTGTGTTTATTTTATGGGGTGTAGGTGTGGTGTATTTTGTTGTAAATATTGCTATTTAATCGATTAGTTTTTTGAATTTTTCGCGAAATGTTGCCAAATAAAAGTCGTTTAATTCGCCAATTTTTGCAATAATATCTTCCTTTTTGGCGGTCACTATTCGGTCGATTTTTAGTAAAGAGTTTTTACGCAGCCCATTTACATTGTCGGGCAATAACAGCACATCGCTTGGCGATAAAGTTGGCGTAATGACAGAACTTATGGCACACAAAATTAAATCTTTGTATGCGTCATTGGTTTCACACACAACAACACTTGGTCTAACTTTTTTATTAGTTAATTCGGCAAAAGGGAAAGGAATTAGGACAATATCTCCTGTTTTCATTACTATTATTTTTTTAAATAATCTTGATATATGTCTTCTTCTTCGCTTTTCCAAAATGCGAAACTATCTGTTTGAGCGCTAAAATGGCGTATTTCTTCACCTTCATCAGTTTCTTCTATAAAGGTTATAAATACTTTTGTTTTTTTGCTGGTCGGAATTTTATCCAAAGCAATGATGTTTTTACCATCAAAAAGACCTTGTATCGTTATCATGTATTTAAATTTAAATGACAATAAAAAATAAATGCGTATCTCTACTTCTTGGCAAAGATACACCCAAACACCCAATATCTACCAAAATTTTTGCATTTTCTCAAAAATATTTTTGTGTTTGCTTTGTGGGGTGCAGGTGTGGTGTATTTTACCACAAATATACGCCAAATAAGCCGTTATCGAAGCAAATAGTTTGTGTAAATGCCCCAACCTTTAACTTTGCTTAGAGGTTGGGGCATTAAATTGATGGTTTAGCTCATCTAGCCAAAAACTAAGGCAGGGTAATGGGTGCCGAGTAAGTGCCTATGGTGGCGGTGGCTTGGTTGTCGCAGTTGCCTGTGCCGTAGTCTATAGTTGCCGAAATAGGGATAATATCGGTGGTGGTGATGGTAAGCAAGCCACTTGTTACCCATTTGCAGCTGGTTTTTACGTGTAGGGG
The DNA here is from genome assembly GCA_016718845.1 of Sphingobacteriales bacterium. GTDB lineage: Bacteria > Bacteroidota > Bacteroidia > Chitinophagales > UBA2359 > JAEUUX01. The sequence goes on along the minus strand of JADKCK010000006.1, from coordinate 62,769 downwards.
TGTGTTGGTGGTCATCGAAAAATCAACGCCCTCAACATTGGTTCCGTTGCCGCTGCCTTCAATGTCGTATTCGTCGTTTAGGTAATTAAAATCGCCCATGCCTGCGGTCATGGTCGAGGTGCGACTTTCGGACCACATAAAAGTTTTACCCGTTGGGTCGGTAATTTTGCCATTTGTTACCACCGAGCCAAATTTGGGTGCGTTGGCAGTGCTTAGGTTTTGGATACTGTAAGTACCTTCTACTTTGTAGTTATCTACAAAATAGTTGTTAAAACTGCACGTAATGGTGGCGTTGGCGGCTAACAAAAAATCGCTGAACACGGCAGTTACTATGCCTTTTCTAAAACGCCCGTCGGAGCCTAAGCAGCCGTTGCCAAAATCAATGGTTAAGGTTTTTGGAAAAACGGTGTTGTTGGCAGGTGTTAAGGTTAGGGTGGCGCATAGGTCGTTGGTGTCGGTGGTTTTGCCTGCTTGGTCAATTTCTTTTTGTATGGCTGCTTGGTTAACCACTTTAAAGGCATCGCCAAATAAATTGTCGGCGGCGGCAAAGTTGCTTGCCGAGTTAGTACCCGAGTCGTTGGTGTTGGTAGTTTCTTTTTTTTTGCAGGCAACCAACGACAAGGCTATCAAGGCTGCAAAAAGTACTGAAATGGGGATTTTGTGCATGGAAAATAATTGTTTAGTGTTTGAAAAAAAAGTTAAATCGGATACCAAAACGCAAGTTGAGGTGTATTTATTGCAAATTGTTTGTTGATTAACGATATAGTACCTACCTTTGCAGGCTTTTTGTGGCGTTAATGCCCTTTGTGGGTTTTATTTTTAGACCAACATTAAAAAGCGATTGGTTGGGTATGGCACTTGCTTTGCATCGGGGGTGCCCCCAACTTAACAACTCAGGGAGTGCCAATCATCACCCCCAAAAAGACATTTACCGCGTCAAGCGGGGCGTTGATGCCTGTTGTGCTATTTGTATAGAATGGTTAAGCCGATAGTACCCGTTTAATCTGGGCACCATAATCAATAATTAATAATCAATAATTGCTAAGATGATAACTGCTTTTGCACCTGCTAGTGTTGCCAACCTTAATTGTGGCTTCGATTCGTTGGGGCTTGCCCTTGAGCAACCCGGCGACAAAGTTAGCGCTATTTTTAATAACGACCACATAGTTCGGATTGTGCAGATTACGGGCGACGGCGGCAAGTTGCCCTTAGATGCGGCTGCTAATACGGGCGGTGCTGCGGTAATGGCTTTGCTTAAGGCATTGGGTAGCAAGCAAGGTATTGATTTGCAGGTGCATAAAAATATGCCTTTGGGTAGTGGTTTGGGGTCGAGTGCGGCGAGCGCGGTGGCGGCAGCGGTGGCAGCAAATGCTTTATTGGGTAGCCCATTTAGCAAAAAACAGCTTTTTCCGTTTGTGTTGGCAGGCGAGGCGGTGGCAAGTGGCTCGGAGCATGGCGACAATGTTTTTCCGTCGTTGTTGGGTGGCATTGTGCTTATACGAGGCTATGAGCCAACCGATGTGGTGCAGTTACCTGTGCCGCAAGGCTTGCATATAGTGGTGCTACACCCCAATGTAGAAATATTAACCAAAGATGCTCGTAATATTTTACCCAAGCAAATACCTATGAAAGATGGTATAATACAAGGTGCAAATTTGGCGGGTTTGGTGGCAGGTTTATACACCAACGATTTTGGGTTGATAGGGCGCAGCCTACACGATGTGTTTGCCGAGCCTTATCGGGCTCCGCTTATACCGTATTTTGATAAGGTGCGCCAAGCAGCTATGTATGGCGGTGCTTTGGGTTTTGGCATTTCGGGTTCGGGACCCTCGATGTTTGCCCTTTGCGATAGCCAAATAAGGGCTAAACAGGTTGCCGAACTAATGCAAAAAGCACTACACGGTAAAGGTATTGCTTTTGAAACTTACGTATCGAAAATAAATACCACTGGAGCAGAAATAGTTGCTAACGATAAGGCATGAGGCATTGATTGTTAATTATTGATTATAAATTATTAATTATTCTTTACTTAATTTGCTGATTATTAGTGTTTTATGTGTTGAGATATAACTAATTTGTGCTTGTTAATCACCAATTGTTAATTGTTAAACTATGAAAAAGTCTGTTTCTTTTTTGTTGGTGTTGATGCTTATTGCCCTTGTTTTTGTGGCTTGTGGGCATAAAAATAGGGTTGTAATAGGCAATAAAAGCTGGCCTTATGTTCCTTTTGCTAGCGCACATTTGTACACTTTTAACCAAAGTTTTACGCCACAAAGTGCATCTCGCCCCGATGAACAGATAGTTGTGCATGGGCAAATAAACCCCAATGCCACCGATAAAGGTAGCCTAAACCCCGCCGATGTACAAACTGTTTGTAGTACCATTAGCCAAACAAATGCCTATGTACAAGAAGGTTTAAGTAGCTGCTTTATTCCGCGACATGGCATGGTATTTTTTGACAGCAATGGTGCAATAGTAGCAAATTTAGCTATTTGCTTTGAGTGCGAAGCCATAAAAGCCCAACCTATGGTACAATACAGCAAAAAAAATGCAGCAAATGGTGTAGCAAACAAAGCTCAAATAACAAAAGCAACCAAAGATATTGCCACCATCAAACAGATAGTGCAACAGTATACGCCTGTAAAAGATTAAGTAAAAATAAAATACCTTACAACAACACCCAAACCGAACAATTTACGGCAATTATTCATCGCCCCCACAACTAAATATCAATCCTAAAAAACATGTTCTTTTATAGCACCCGTCATCAATCGCCCAATGCCAATTTGCGCCAAGCCGTTATGCAAGGGCTACCTACCGACAATGGCTTGTATATGCCTAGCCATATCGAAAAATTACCCGCTTCGTTTTTCGACCAAATCGAAAACCTTTCTTTTCCCGAAATATCATTTGCCGTAGCTCAATGCCTACTGCAAGATACCATACCCGCCGCCGACCTTAAAGAAATAGTGTACAAAGCCATTAACTTTGATGCACCTTTGATACCAATAAACCAAAACTTAGCTTGTTTAGAACTAACGCATGGTCCTTCGTTGGCATTTAAAGACTTTGGCGCCCGATTTATGGCACAAATTATGCAATATTTTGTGCGTCAATCAAAACAAAAACTGTATATACTAGTGGCTACTTCGGGCGATACAGGCGGAGCCGTAGCACAAGGCTTTTTAGGCGTAGAGGGTATCGAAGTAATCATCTTGTATCCAAGCAAAAAAATTAGCGAACTACAAGAAAAACAACTAACTACCCTTGGCAATAACATTACTGCCTTAGAGGTAGCAGGTACCTTCGACGATTGCCAACATTTGGTAAAACAGGCTTTTTTAGATACTCAACTGCAACAACACCTACAGCTATCATCTGCCAACTCTATTAACTTAGCCCGATTAGTGCCACAGGCATTTTACTATGTGTATGCCTATGCCCAAGCCAAAAAATACGGCAAACCTGTCGTTTTTTCGGTGCCAAGTGGCAACTTTGGCAACCTAACAGCCGGATTATTGGCAAAACGCATCGGCACACCCATTCATCATTTTGTGGCAGCCAATAATGCCAACAACGTATTTACACAATACCACCACACCGCACTGTTTAACCCACGCTCGTCGGTAACAACCTTATCTAATGCCATGGATGTAGGCAACCCAAGTAATTTACAACGTATCCAAGATTTGTATAACAACGACATTGACGCTATAAGGGCAGATATTGACGCATACGACTACACCGACCAACAAACCGTTGAGGCAATGAAACAAGTGTACGAAAAATACAACTACCTGATGTGCCCACATACGGCAGTAGCTTATTTGGGCATTAACAGCTACCTCGCTAATCATCCAACCGAAGACATAACAGGCGTGTTTTTAGCCACCGCACACCCCGCCAAATTTTTAGACATTGTTGAGCCAGCCCTAAACATAAAAGTACCATTGCCCGAAAACTTAGCCAAATTGGTCGACAGACCCAAACAAGCCATACCCATGTCTACGCAGTTCGCCGACTTTAAGGCATACCTGATGCAACTATAACAGCTACTATAGCTACTTAAAAATAACAAATAGGTTTTGCAGATAACATACCCCAATGTTATCTGCAAAACCTATTTCCTTAAAACGAGTCGCTGATAATCAAGTACTTACAATGTCTTATTTTTTTACTTTTTGAAATTAGCAAAGCACTAAAAAAAATGACAAAAATAACCACCCACCAATGATTAGATATACACCAATTTGCGCTAACTTTGCAGTCCCACAAGCATTAAGCATCGACATCATTCAATCAGATTTACAACTTCACCAAATTACACAACTTACCCTTTATAATTCATAATCCATAATTAATAATTCATAATTTACAACTTACAATTTACACCCCATCATTACCCCCTTTTATATGAACAACGAAAACAACAACTATTCAAACGACGAAAAAAAAGCCCTCTTAGCCAGCAGTAATCAGCGCAGGCGCAACAACACCTTCTCCGATTTTCCGCAAGGTGGCTTAGATAAACTACCCCCACAAGTTATTGACCTTGAAGAGGTGGTATTAGGTAGTATGATGCTTGACAAAGATGCCGTTTCGGAGGTAATTGATATTTTGACACCCGACAGTTTTTACCTCGAAAAAAACCAACTCATCTTTAAAGCCATTCACGATTTGTTTAATAAATCGGAGCCTGTTGATATATTGACTGTTGTGGCACAGTTGCGTAAATCCGGAAATTTAGACGCAGTTGGCGGAGCTATGTATGTAACTATGCTAACTACTCGCGTGGGGTCAACTAGCAACATCGAGTTTCATGCCCGTATCATCAACGAAAAACACATTATGCGCGAGCTTATCCGCAGCTCGAGCGAGGTAATGAAAGAAGCTTACGAAGAAACATCTGATGTGTTTGATGTACTAGACAAAGCCGAGCAAAACCTATTTAACATAACACAAAGCAACCTGCGCCGTAGCTACGAAGACATGGGTAGCTTGGTAGCAAAAGCCCTCGAGCAATTGCAATTACTAAAAGGGCACGAAGACGGCGTTGTAGGCGTACCATCGGGCTTAACTGCCCTCGACCGCATTACATCGGGCTGGCAAAAATCGGATTTGGTGATTGTGGCTGCTAGGCCGGCTATGGGTAAATGTTTGGGCAAAGGTACCAAAATACTAATGTACGATGGCTCGTTGAAAAAAGTAGAAGACATAAAAGTTGGCGATTACTTAATGGGCGATGATTCAACCCCGCGCCGAGTACTATCGTTGGCTCGCGGACGCGAAAATATGTATTGGATACGCCAAAACAAAGGTATTGACTACCGAGTAAACGAAAGCCATATCTTGTCGCTTAAACGTAGCCGAACCGACAATAAACACCAACACGGCGATATATTAAACATATCCGTAGCCGAATACCTAACCAAATCAAACAAATTTAAAAGCAATTACAAAGGCTATAAAGTAGCCGTAACTTTTGAACACCAAAACCTACCCCTAGCACCCTATTTTATGGGGCTTTGGCTGGGTGATGGGCATAGTTATAGCTCACGAATTACAACAACCGACCAAGAAATTATTGATTACTTAAACAGCTATGCCGGAGAACAAGAACTCGGATTGGCAACCTATCAACAAATTAACCGAACTAGCAATTATGCTATTACTGCTCAACAACGTGGAAATAGCATAGCTTCTACTGCACCGCAAGCTATTTTACGCCAACTTGGTTTGTTAAACAATAAACACATTCCGCAACAATACCTTATCAACTCAACCCAAAATAGGCTTGAGCTTTTGGCAGGATTGATAGACAGCGATGGTTATTACGATGCCCAATTTAATTGTTACGAGATTGTACAAAAAAATAAACTATTGGCAGAACAAATCAAGTTTTTGTGCGATTCACTCGGTTTTCGAACTAGTTTGGTGCCCAAAATGGCAACTATTAATCAACGAAACTACGCAACAGAGGTGTACAGAGTTCGCTTTTTGGTAATTTAGATACCATACCTACCAAAATAAAACGCAAACAAGCACGCCCACTAAAAGCAGTTGCCGATTGGCGCGTAACAGGCATAAACGTAGAGTTTGACCAAGAAGATGATTACTATGGCTTTGAAATAGATGGCAACCGCTTGTTTTTGCTCGAGGATATGACGGTTACACACAATACCGCTTTTACCCTATCCATAGCCCGCAATGCAGCCGTAGAGTTTGGCAAAGCAATAGCCTTTTTCTCGCTCGAAATGTCGGCAGTACAATTGGTCAACCGCTTAATATCTGCCGAAACAGGCATTGCCGCCGATAAACTCAAAAAAGGAACCCTCGAAGACTACGAATGGACCCAACTGTCCGAAAAAGTAGAACGCCTTGCCGAAGCCAAAATCTTTATCGACGATACACCCGCTATCAACATTTTTGAACTGCGCGCCAAATGCCGCCGCCTAAAAATGCAACACGACATACAACTTATTGTGGTAGATTATCTGCAACTAATGAGCGGCTCAACAGGCGAAAAAACACGAGCATCGGGCAACCGCGAACAAGAAATAAGCATGATTTCGCGCTCGCTAAAAAGTATAGCCAAAGAACTAAACGTGCCCGTTATCGCCCTATCGCAACTAAGCCGAGCCGTTGAAACACGTGGCGGCGACAAACGACCTATGTTGTCCGACTTACGTGAATCGGGCAGTATAGAGCAAGATGCAGATATGGTGATTTTTTTATATAGACCAGAATACTACGGCTTTGACCAAGATGAAGAAGGAAACTCGTCGCGCGGGGTAGCCGAAGTAATTATTGCCAAACACCGTAACGGAGCTACCGACACCGCCAAAGTGAGATTTATTGCCCAAAATGCCAAATTTACCGACCTCGACAACAACTTCGGCGGCTTTGGTACCGACCTTAACCCCATCGGCGACATCATCACCTTTGGCTCAAGGATGAACGACTTTGGCTCAACACCACCAAGCAGCGGCAACAGCACCCCAACCAACAACAACGACGACATACCTTTCTAAACCAAACATCCACCCACAAAAAACACCTGTTGAGCATTGCCCAGCAGGTGTTTTTTTGCGCTTGTACTCAGGCTATTGCTTGTCATATTCCAATTGTCCAATACAAGTATCGGTATAATAGATACTTTGTATGTTACAATTATTGGTATCGTGGCATAAATTATTTGTTTGTGTGATAGGAGTATTTATTCGTTTTCAGTTGATTAGCACCACCTCAAAGTCCAACAAATTTATACACAACATTATTAACCACAAACAGGTAACATTTTTTCTTAAAAACAGCATAAACCAATAAGGATTTGGCACAAAACGTTGTAAAAATGGTAGCTTTGCAACCTATTTGCCTCCCGTTTAAAATTAGCCACGCCCACATCATTCATCACTCAAACTTATTATCAACATGAAACAGCAGCTACTTCTTTTTGCACTTGCCCTTGTTTTGCACTTGTGGCAACAACAAAGCCACGCACAAGCCTTACCGCACCCCATTATGTTTTGCACCCAAGTGCCTAACCCCAATGGTTTTGGTAGTTTGATAGGCACATTTGGCAACCACTTGGGCAGTGTATCGGCGGCACCACGCGGCGGCGATTTGTACATCTATTACCCAAACGGAACCCTTAAAAACTTAACCCAGTTGGCAGGCTATGGCAACACCGGCGATGCCTTTGGTACAGCCAGCCAACAAGGACCTACCTCTATTGCCGTCCGAGACCCATCGGTACATTGGGACGGCAACAAAGCCCTTTTTAGCATGGTAATAGGTAATGTGGCACAACAATATCAGGTGCAAACCTACTATTGGCAAATTTACGAAGTAACAGGTTTGGGCGAAAACGACACACCCGTTATCACCAAAGTACCTCATCAGCCCGAAAACTACAACAATGTTTACCCCATCTACGATACCCACGACCGCATCATCTTCGCCACCGACCGCCCACGCTCGGGACAAACACAACACTACCCACAACGCGACGAATACGAATCATCGCCCGTAACAACAGGCTTGTGGCAACTCGACCCCTTTGCTTGCCCCGCCGATAACCTAAAAATATTAACCCATGCCCCATCAGGCGATTTTTCGCCAAGTATTGATAGCTACGGGCGAGTAATATTTGCCCGCTGGGACCACCTACAACGCGACCAACAAGCCGATGGCGATATTTTAAACAACAACGGTTACGGCAGTTTTAACTATAGCAACGAAAGTGCCGCCGCCACCCGTTACAGCATATCGCCCGACATTGAAGTGTTTCCAGAGCCGCGCGGCTATCGCACCGACCTGCTACAACCAAACGAAATTGGACACACCCTAAACATTTTTAATCCTTGGATGATGAATGAGGACGGAACCGACCTAGAAACCCTAAACCACATTGGGCGACACGAGATGCAAGGCTATTTTGAGCCTAACTTCTCGAACGATAACAACCTACAATATTTTAACCCAGGGGATAGATACAACCCCAACAACCTCTACAATTTTCACCAAATACGCGAATCTAAAACCCAAGCAGGTACTTATTATGGCATCGATTGCCAAGAGTTTAGCACACATGCAGCAGGTATGATAGCCAGCCTGTCGGCAATACCCAACCACACCGCCGACTCGATTTACGTAACCTACATTACCCACCCCGACACACGCAGCGCCGACAATACCCCATCGGCAAACCACAGCGGCTTGTACCGCGACCCAACACCCCTATCAGACGGGCGTTTATTGGCTGTACACACCACCGAAACCCGCGAAGATGCCAACGAAGGTACAACGGCTAACCCTATAAGTAGGTATAACTTTAAAATTAAGTTTATGCAACAACAAGGCAATTATTGGGTAGCAGGGGCAAATGTAGTACCCAATATCACCAAAAGTGTATCGTATTGGACACCCGATGTACAGGCACATTATAGCGGCGTTTTGTGGGAAACGTTTCCGGTTGAGGTAGTAGCACGCCCACGCCCCGCCACCACCGCCAGCCACCTATCGGCAACCGAGCAAGGCATTTTTGATGCACAAGGTATAGAGGTGGCTAAGTTTCAAAACTTTTTGAGTAAAAATAAATTGGCGATGATTGTTACCCGCGATGTAACCAGCCGCGACGATGCCGACCGCCAACAACCCTTTAACCTACATGTAAGCAATACCACCAAACAAACCCTTAGCAATGTTGCCCCCACCAATGTGTACGACATAAAATACCTACAAATGGTGCAAGGCGACCAAATACGAGGCTATGGCGGCACAGTTAATCCACAACCCGGACGCCGCGTAATTGCCCAATATATGCACGACCCCACCGCTATGCAGTACCAAGCCCCCACCACAGGCGCACAAGGTAGCGTAAATATTGCCTCCGATGGTTCGATAGCGGCTATTGTGCCTGCCGAGCGCGCCCTAAGCTGGCAACTAACCAACGATACCAACGAGCCTATTGTGCGCGAGCGGGTATGGTTAAGTTTTGTGCCCGGCGAAGTGCGCGTTTGTAGCTCGTGCCATGGCGAAAACAAACTTAATCAGGCAGGTTTGCCCTCGCCCACCAACGCACCCTTGGCACTTACCCAACTACTTACCTACCTAAAAACCATTGATACCGACAACGACGGCGTGGCAGATATAAACGATGCCTACCCCAACGACCCCACCAAAAACATAGCTCAACCCCTTACCGAAAACTTTCAGGCGGGCATTGCCAACTGGATAGCCACCAATGGCGGAAACGATGCCACCCAATGGCAAACCCAAACAGGCGATGCGTGCAACCAAACAGCGGCTGTTATCAACAACCGCCTAAGTACCACATCGGGCAATACCGACCAACTAAGCCAAACCATTGATTTGCGCTACCTTACCGATGCTACCTTAAACTTTGACGTAGCTTATGCCCGTTACAACAACACCCTTTTCGACCAATTGCGCGTAAAAGTACTAACTTGCTCGGGGGTAAGCACTACCATCTACAGCAAATCGGGCAGTGCCTTAGCCACCGCCCCTGACCAAATCACTACTTTTACACCTGCTAATTGCAGCCAATGGCGCACCGAGTGTATAGATTTATCGCCATACGTAGGGCAACTGATTACCTTAGTGTTCGAAAACCAAAGCGGACAGGGCAACAAATTGTACCTCGACAATGTACGCATCACCGAAATACCCCCCAACGAACCACCAACCGTTAGCGGCACCAACAATGTTTGTAGCGGGCAAACAAGCACTTACAGCATCTCGTCGCAATATCCGCCGGGGGCTACTTTTACTTGGAGTGTTACGGGTGGCACCATAGTAAGTGGACAAGGTACTGCCACCGTTCAAATTATGTGGAATGGCAGCGGGGCAGGCAGCCTTACCGTAGTACGAAACTAACGACCTGTATCCTAACACAATAAAACACAAACCATAAAAATGGGCAGATAAACAACCAATTAGTGTTGCTTATCTGCCCGTTTTATGCTACATAGGCATGTTATTAATCGCGATTAAATACCAATGTTAGACAGCTATTTTTGTTAAATAATCTGGGGTAGATAAAAACAAACCGCTGTTAGGGTGCAAGACCTTAACAGCGGTTTGTTCTATCTACTCTTTAATCCACTTAATAGTTTCTTTACTATTTGTGTTGCTAACTTGCAACAAATACACGCCTGCGGGATACATGCCTACGGGTATCTGCCAAGTGTTACTGCCTTTTGTGGCATCAAAGGTTTGTTGGGCTACTAAACTACCCATTATGTTGTAGATTTGTAGAGTAGTTGGCTGGGTTTGTGGGGCGTTGTATTGTATTTGTAGGGTGTTTGGGGTGGAGGTGTTACTGATTACGGATAAAGTGACAGTAGGTGCATTAGCCGCTAAATTATTAGGCTCATTAGGCACTCCTACTGCATACAATTGATTCTCGTACCAAGCTATTTTATCATCTTCAAAAGAAGCCGAAAGTACATCATTATCACCGTCGCCATCTAAATCAGTGGCATAAACAGATACTATACCATCAATGTTATTACTAATTATTTGTTCGGTACTAAAATTGCCGTTACCATCGTTGCTATACCAAGCTATTTTACCATTATAATAAGAACCAGAAAGTACATCATTATCACCATCATTATCTAAATCGGTAGCATAAACAGACCATGCTCCATTAGCATTAGTGCTAATTATTTGTTCAGGACTAAAACTGCCGTTGCCATCATTTATATACCAAGCTATTTTATTATCATCCATAGAAGCTGAAAGTACATCATTATCGCCATCGCCATCTATATCAATGGCATACACAGACCTTGCACCATTAGCAGTAGTACTAATAATTTGCTCGCTACTAAAACTTCCGTTGCCATTGTTTATATACCAAGCTATTTTATCATCACCAACAGAAGCTGAAAGTACATCATTATCGCCATCGTCATCTAAATCAGCAGCATAAGCAGACCACGCTTTAACTGCATTAGTACTAATAACTTGCTCACTACTAAAATTTCCGTTGCCATCATTTATGTACCAAGCTATTTTGTCATCGTTAAAAGAAGCCGAAAGTACATCATTGTCGCCATCACCATCTAAATCAATAGCATAAACAAACGTTGCAGTATTAGCATTAGTGCTAATAATTTGCTCAGTACTAAAATTGCCGCTACCATCGTTTATATACCAAGCTATTTTATCATCACTTTGAGAAGATGAAAGTATATCGTTATCACCATCATTATCTATGTCAATAGCATAAACAAATGTTGCTCCATAAGCATTATTAGCAATAATTTGTTCAGTATTAAAGTTTCCACTACCATCGTTTATATGACAAGCTACTTTATTATCAATTAACGATACCGAAAGCACATCGTTGTTTTTATCACCATCTATATCAATGGCATAAACAGAGTATGCACCATTAGCATTTGTACTAATTACTTGCTCGGATTCAAAAGTGGTTTGGGCTTGGCAGTTTGTTGTTGGGTAGCAGTAAGTAAGGCAAAGCAAAAAGAAACAAAAAATACGGGTGTGCGTTTGTGTAAACATAAGTTGTTAGTTTTTGGTTAGGATTATTGTCTAGTAGATTATGCAAAAGTAGCGTTTTTTGTTGATGTTTTTGTGTATTTTCAGTAAATTTTTTTTTGTGGAGGAGGTAAAATAAACCGCTGTTAGGGTGCAAAAGCCTAACAGCGGTTTATTTATTGCTTTAATAGTTTTGGGTAATACTACCTGTGTTTAAAATGGGGTAAAAAAACGTTTTTTGTGCCAATAGCTACATCCAAACTTTGGTAAAAGACGTTTTTGATGGTAAATTTTATTAGATAGTTTATGTTTATCAAACCCCAAAGGAGTGACACAATTTTTGTGGCGGTTTGTACAAGTGGCAAAAATAATGTTTGATTTGGTACCAAATGGTAAAGGGGTACTTTATTTTTATTACGTTACTTATTGCCTTGTTAATGTAATGGTACAAGTGTCTACAGTATTTTCGGCATCAGCGTAAATAATTTTGTAGGGCAGTGTAATGGTATGCTCATTTCGGTTAAGCGTGCCTGTAGTGTTTTCTTGTCCTTCTACGCTCAATCCCCAGTCGGGTTGGCTTTGAAAAGGCACTATAAACGTATCTTTGCCCGTAATGTAGGCACTTACATTTACAGGTGGACTATCAAAACCACCAAAGCCATTAATAATAAACTCGTTAGGGGCAATACCGTTGCTTAATATTAGAGCATAATAGAAGATATTTACTCCAAAATAACAATCTGGATATGGGCAATAACATGAATCCTTTGCTGCGCCGACCATCAATAAAAAGTACGGGTAAGCGTATCGCACAAGTACCTTCAAAGCCTGCGTTGCACAAACAAACGGGGCATTGTCTAGCATTTGGCAGGTGGCATTGGGTGGGCATAAGGGCTTAGGGCTCGCACGATAAAACGTCGCAATTATCGCCCCAAACCTCGGCAGTTACATTCGCCCTGTGCAATAGCCATTGTTTAGGCAAAGCACATCTACACAATCTTTGGGGCAAGCGGTAAAACACAATACAACAAGGGCAAGGTAAAACGTGTCATGTTATTTTGGGGTGATGAGATAATGTTAGTTTTGTTATTGCCTTGTTAGCGTAACAGTGCAAATGTCTACGGCACTATCGTTGTAAGTAATTTTGTAAGGCAGTGTAATGGTATGCTCATTTCGGTCAAGGGTGCCGGTGGTATTTTCTTGTCCTTCTACGCTCAATCCCCAATCGGGTTGGGTTTGAAAAGGCACTATAAATGTATCTTTGCCCGTAATGTAGGCACTTACATTTACAGGAGGAGCATCAAAACCACCGAAGCCATTAATGATAAACTCGTTGGGAGCGGTGCCATTGCTTAATATTGGAGCAGCATAAGGAAACCCAATGCAACAAGGTGGTGGACATGGGCAATTGCAAACATCTTCGGCTGTATACGCCGTACTACCATTGGTAAAAAAGCTACGGGTAAGCGTATCGCACAAGCTACCTTCAAAGCCTGCGTTGCACAAACAAACGGGTGCATTGTTTAGCATTTGGCAGGTGGCATTGGGTGGGCATAAAGGGCTTAGGGCTTCGCACGATAAAAAGGTTTCGCAATTATCGCCCCCAAAACCCTCGGGGCAGTTACATTCGCCTGTAGTGCAATAGCCATTGTTTAGGCAAAGCACATCTACACAATCTTTGTGGCGGCAAGCGGTAAAAAAACACAATACAACAAGGGTAAAGTAAAAATGTTTCATGGTGTTTATTTTTTTGGGTGATGAAATAATGTTAGTTTGTTACTGCCTTGTTAGCTCAAGGGTACAAAGTTCTACGGTATTATCAGCGAAAATAACTTTGTAGGGTAGCGTAATTTTGTGGTTTTTTCTATTAAGTGTGCCAGTAGTATTTTCTTGTCCTTCTACGCTCAATTTACAATTGGCTTGGGTTTGAAAAGGCACTATAAACGTATTTTTGCCCGTAATGTGGGCTGTTATGTTTACGGATAGCTTATCAAAACCACCAAAGCCATTAATAATAAACTCGTTGGGGGCGGTACCGTTGGTAATCGTAACATCGTCATAAACAAAAGATTCTCCATTAAGTATATCAGATGCTCTGCAACGCTCAAGTGGGCTATAAATAGTATTGCCATTAGTGTAAAAATTGCGTCTATAAGCACACCCTGTGTCCATTAACATAAAAAAAGCAAAGAAAACTAACAGAAAAAAACGTTTCATGGTATTTATTTTTTTGGGTGATGAAATGGTGTGCAAAAATACCAAAATAATCGTACATTTGTAAGCCCAAACGAAAAATACCCTAAAAAGGTTGCTTTTGTTTTGGCTTCAGGCTGTGGGCTGTTCGCTACAGGCTTCGGGCTTTAAACTGCCGATAGTTTACAGCCACGCTATAATCAATAATTCATAATCAATAATCGCAAAAGCCATGTTTTTCCCTGCTAAAATTTTATTATTTGGCGAGTACGCCATTGTTCGGAGTGGTCGTGGGGTGGCAGTGCCTTACTATGGCTTTAAAGGGCAATTAGCTTTTGCCGATAAAACAAGCCTACAAACCACCCCTCACATACAACAATCGCACAAAGCCCTTGCAAATTTGGTGCAACACATTGCCCAAGAAGGTAAAGGAGAGTTAAATATTTTGTGGGACATTGCCGCTCTTGAACAAGCCCTTGACCAAGGTTTGTACTTTGATTCGAGCATACCACAAGGTTATGGCTTGGGCAGTTCGGGGGCTTTGATAGCGGCATTGTACCAACAGTTTGCCCTATCAAAAACCAACAACTGGGCGCTGCTCAAACAACAATTTGCCGATACCGAAAGCCACCTACACGGCAAAAGCTCGGGTATTGACCCTTTGGTGTGCTATTTGCAGCAGCCACTAATGGTACAAGGCAACCACATTACGCCCATTAGTCAAACCACATCTGCCCAAAACAATACGCCCTACCAATGGTTTTTGCTCGATACGCAACAGCCGCGCCAAACCGCGCCTTTGGTACAACAGTTTTTGCAAAAGCTAAACGATGCCTCTTTTTTGCAGCTATACCAACAACAACTGCTACCCCTAAACGAAGCCTGTATAGATGCATGGCAAGCGGGCAACAAAACCCTTTTGTTCGATTTGGTAGGCAAACTATCCGAGTGGCAACTGCACCATTTTTCGTTTCTGATACCGCAACACCTACAAACCCTTTGGCAGCAAGGTTTAGATACCCACCAGTATTACCTAAAAATTTGCGGGGCAGGCGGCGGCGGGTTTATGTTGGGCATAAGTCCAAACAAACAACTACCCAATACCAATACCCTTTGGATAACCGAAAATTGGTGATTAGTGCCTTCTTTGGCAATAAAACACCCTAATCCCCATAATTGGCTAACATTTGTCCTTTTTCTGTTTTTTATCATTTATGCCCTTTTTTTGCTTGTTTTCTGCTGTATGCAACATTTTGTTGCCTACTATGCAACCATCAACTCACAAAAGTGCTCAATAGTACAAAACCGTTTTATTATGAAACATTTATTGGCAATTTTAGCGCTCTTTTTTTGTACTTCGGTGGTATTTGCCAAATGCCAACCGCATTTTGATGGGTATGCAATTGACGAAACAGGTTATGGTGTGTCGGTGTGGGGAGGTGAGGATGAATTTTGGGTTAGCCACTGGGATTTCGGTGACGGCACTGGCTGGGTACCTGACTACTCCAATGGAGCTTATCACGTTTATACGCATCCGGGTGTATACCAAATTTGTTTGGTATCGTGCTACAGTATCTGCCAAACTGTAACCATTGTGGGCAATGGCGAACCGATATCCGATTGTGGTGATTTGATTGGCTACGAAACAAATTACACTTCTTACGCAACTAATGTTAATTTTACGCTGCAATCCGATACCGTTAACTCGGTGTACTGGTTAGTCAATGGTACGCATACGGGTTCGAATATACCAAGCAATCAGTACGCTATCGGACTATACTATCCCCAAACGGTTAATTTGTTTATTGTAGGTGATGATTGGGTATGTGCCGACACCATTGATGTCGATTTTACGATAGATTATGCCGCCAATTTTCATTACTATCCCGATAATTCGAGTTGGAATCCGCAACATCGGCTTTATTTTTTTGATGATAGCTATGGTACTAACACTTCTTGTTTTTGGAATTTTGGTGACGGAAGTACTTCAAACCTCATTAATCCATCGCACACCTTTGCAGATGCTGGAGATTACGAGGTATGTCTAATTGCTTCCGACACCATTTTACAAGCCATTGATACCATTTGCCACACGGTTACGGTTGGCTGTTTAGATTTTAGCATCACTCCAACTACTGCGTATCTAAACCAACTCAATTTTCATACGCCAATTACGGGTATCGTAGCACCTACTCAATTTTTGTTTGGCGATGGAACAACTACCGATAATGTTACCATTAATTTATCGCACACCTACGAAAACCTAACCGATAGCATAACAACTTGTTTATTGCAAGCTGCCCCTTCGTGTCCCGACACTATCTGCCATACTTACACGCCTGTGCATCCTACCGCCTGCCAAGCATTTTACAAACCCTATCCGTTGAACGATGGCGAGTATTGGTTTTTCGAAAACCTATCTACCTATGCAGCCACAAGTGCAAATAGTAAGTGGTCATTCTATGGGTCTTACATAAGTACAACACAACACTTGCTGTACCAACATCAGCCCTACAGTCAAAGCGATTATCTAAATTACATCGGTTTGCAACTACAAACTGCCGACAGTTGTTTGGCTAATTACCAACAACAGATTTTGTTCAATCCGCCAAAAATGCCCATTAGCAGCGACCAAAATGCAGCCACTATATTTTTAAGCAATGCCACTAATGACAATACTTTGGTATTCGATAGCTACTCGAACCCCACACCCGACAGTTATACTTGGACTATGGGCAATGGAGATACGCTTATCAACAACACGCCCACCATAAACTACACCTATGCGGCAAACGGAAATTACGAGGTATGTTTATCTACCCAAAAGTTTATGCCCACCGATACCCTACAAGCACACTACTGCCACTGGATAAGTGTAAATGCCGATACTTGTATCGCCCAGTTTAAAGCATTGCGATACTACAACTCATCGGGCAGCTACGAAGGACGTTATTTCTACGACACCTCGTATAGCACCGACAGTATTGTAGCATGGCATTGGAACTTTGACGATGGAACAACATCGGACGAACAATATCCTATCCACCTTTTCTCCAATGCAGGCAACTATACCATTTGCTTAACCGTCAATACTGCTAATGGTTTACAAAATCAAAGTTGTCAACAAATAGAAGCAGGCTGTAGTCTTGATTTTGTAGCTCAATACAATGCCGATGACGATAAGCTTCATTTAACCATAAATGGGCAATTAAACGAATCTATACTGTATCATTGGTCAGTAAATGGTTTGCCACTTTTTAATACTAATAACAACAGCACAAGTTATACATACGGCAATAATCCAAATGCACAATATGGACAAGTAGAATTATGTTTGCAAGTAGACAATATAGAATGTTCTACGGTTTGCCACACGATACTAATAGAGCATCTTGAAGCTGATTTTACAATTATCCATTTATCTGCAGCCGAAAAACAATTTATAGCACAACCCCAAAGCGGTACACCAATAGTAAGTTATCATTGGAATTTTGGTGATGGAAACACAGCAGACTCTATTGCTAATCCTATTCATCACTATTACGGTTTAGCATCTAACTATGCAGTGTGTTTAACAATAGTAACCGAATCGGGTTTAACTGATACCAAATGCAAAAGTGTAACAGTATCCGTAGCTTGCCAAGCTCAGTTTAATACCTACCCTTTAAATAATGGCGAGTATTGGTTTGTAGAAAACAAATCTGTTAGCAACGGAGGATATAGCAGCTATACATGGAATCAGCCTAATCTATTGGTTAATAGCCCTCATTTACTATTGCACAATCCGCAAAACCAACAACTAATTGTGCAGTTATCTCAAAACATAGAAACATGCAATAGCACCTATCAACAAAATCTGATGTGCAATGTTCCACCTACGGCTAATGCTTCTACGGTATATTTTATGGCTTTTCCAACAGCAAACAATTTACAACTACTGGCATATAGCTACCCAATAGCCAACCAATTTGTGTGGCAGATGGGCAACGGAGATACACTAACAACAAACACAAGCTACTTATCATACACTTATCCGCAAAATGGTTTGTACGATGTTTGTGTAACGGCTTATCAAACCGACAATACAACAGCACATTATTGCAAACAAATAAAAGTGGGCGGGGTAGATACTTGTATGACTACCCAATTTAAGGTATTGCGCAATTTTGATACCGAAGACAATTACGTAGGTCACTATTTTTATCCGCTACCCACCCCCAACATACTAAGTTATCATTGGGATTTTGGTGACGGAAGTACTGCCGACACCATTATAGCTAAACATCAATTTAACGAAGCACAGTTGTACACCGTATGTTTAACCACCGAAACTATTAATTGTAGTACGCAGAGTTGCCAAACGGTGGCGGCAGGTTGTTCGGGGGCAATAAGTGGCAGCTACGATTGGCAAAACGATAGGTTGTTCCTCAACGATTTATCTGTTGTCTACGACTCGGTTAGTTTGCATCGATGGCTACTTAACGGACAAATGATAAATCAAACAACAACCCACAATGCCACCGACACGTTGTTTCAATACAGTGCTCAATTAGCAGAATATGGTACTGTTGCGTTGTGTTTAGAAACCTTTGGCGATAATAATTGCCCATCGGTTTGCGAAGATGTGCTTATTGATTATTGCAATGTTGTTTTTGAAGTAGATACCATTGATTACCACACCATTCAGTGTTGGGATTACACGCAAACACCGCAAGCCATTTCTTGGCATTGGAACTTTGGCGATGGAGACACCTCTGACCAACAAAACCCCACACATGCCTATACACAAGCGGGTACTTATTTGGTATGCCTTACGGTTATGGGCATTGCAGGCATTGTTGATTATGCGTGTGACAGCATTACTATTTTACCTGCTACTTATGCTAACAATGTTTCGCAATCCAAAGCGTTTGTGCAATTAAATCCAAATCCAACAAGCAACTACTGTTATCTTACATTATCCACCCAAGAGCCTATATACAAAATAATATTGAGCGATACCAATGGTAAAGTGCAAAAAACAATATTAGGCAATAAAGCCGAATATACCTTAGATTTGCTTGACCTAACAAATGGTTTTTATGTGGTGCAAATCTTCACCCGCAAGCAAAGTTATACAGCTAAGTTGATAAAAAGATAATGTGGTTACAAAACCGTATAAATGGCTGATAGGTAGTACCTATATTGGTGGCTATATAGATGGTATTTATTTAATCACGATTACTAAATTTGCCCTACTTGTTAAACAAGTAGGGCAAATTTTACTTTTAACCCGCTACCAAACAAAAATACCGACACAAATATTGGCACTACTAGCCCAAGCCAAATCTTGATGTATTACCATAAACGGAATAAATCATCAATAGTTCGCCAAAAAGTTGTACCTTTGCACCTCAAAAACCAGGAGGCACTATTGCGAACACTAAGCGCACTGCTCGATTTTATTCGTCCGGTACAAGAACCAACCCTTATTTTCTTAATTGTCCTACTTATTTTGCTGCTTTCGCCTATTTTGCTCAAAAAATTGCGAACACCCAGCATTATAGGGCTTATTATAGCAGGCGTAATAGTAGGTCCCAAAGGCATTGGTTTGTTGGCAGCTAATCGCGAGATAGATTTGTTAGGCTCGATAGGTTTGTTATACATCATGTTTTTGGCAGGTTTAGAGATTGACATGAAAGATTTTAAGGCAAACCAAAACCGCAGCATTACCTTTGGTGCCTTAACTTTTTTAGTGCCTATCTGTACGGGTTTTATCATCACCTACTACGTTTTCGATTATCCGTTTAAAGGAGCATTACTCTTTGCCAGCATGTTCTCTACCCACACTTTGGTGTCGTACCCTATTGTAAACCGCTATGGTTTGGGTAAAAACAATGCTGTAACGGTAGCCATTGGTGGCACTATTATTACCGATACTGCCGTTTTGTTGCTCCTTACCATTATTGCCGCATCGGTACATGGCACGCTAACCCTTGGTTTTTGGATACAATTGGTGTTGTCGTTGATAGTGTTTGTGTGGTTTATGTTGCGAGGTGTGCCAGCTATCACCAAATGGTTTTTCCGTAATATGGGTGCCGACATAAACACCGAGTATACCTTTATACTAATTGTGGTACTTACGGCAGCCCTTTTAGCAAAGTTGGCAGGTGTTGAGGGTATTATTGGCGCATTTTTAGCAGGATTAGCACTTAACCGCCTTATCCCCCACGACTCGCCCCTGATGAACCGCGTACAATTTATTGGCAACACCCTGTTTATACCCTTTTTTTTGGTTAAAGTAGGGATGTTGGTTGATGTAAAAGTACTGTTTTATGGCACCTACACTATTGTAATGATGCTAATTGTGGTGTTTATTGCCACCTCTACAAAATGGATGGCTGCCTTTATCACCCAAAAAATTTATGGCTACACCAAACACGAGCGTAATATTATTTTTGGACTAAGCAACGCCCATGCCGCCGCCATTTTAGCCGTTGTAACAGTAGGCACCGAGCTGCAACTTTTTGACGATAGCGTACTAAACGCCTGTATTATGGTGATATTGATAAGCTGCCTTATTAGCTCGTTTGTAACCGAAAGCGCCGCACGCAACATGGCAACCCTTGAGGGCAACAACAACCCCACCGACCGCGACACACCCGAGCGTTGGTTAGTATCGGTGGCTAACCCCACTACCTTAAACCAATTGTTGGTATTTACCGATTTGCTCCGAACTACCCAAAACACCGAAACCATCTACGCCTTAAATATTGTAATAGAAGACGATAACAGCGACACCACCCGCAAAATATTGACCAGCAACCGCCAACTACGCAAAAACATTAAAGAGGTAAACCTAAACAACGCCCCCATACAAGTAGTATCTAAACCCGATGTAAATATTGTAAATGGCATTGCCCGAGCCGCCAACGACCTATTTGCCACCGCCATTGTTATTGGCTGGAACGGAAAAGTAAAAACCGTCGACAAACTTTTTGGTAGCGTCTTGGAACGATTAACCGAACGCTCGTCGAAAATGATTGTAGTGGCTAAAATACTACATGCCTGGAACAACATTAGCAACATAAACATTATTGTGCCACCCAACGCCAACGTAGAAATTGGCTTTAGACAATGGGTATACAATATGCGCAATATGGCTAAAAAAATACCCGCCTCGCTTACCTTTTGGGGGCAACAGACCACCCTCGACGCCATTGTTACTACCCTTGCCAACCACAACAAACTCGATAAAGGCATCTTTTACCACCCCTTTGACCGCTGGGACAACCTTAGCTCGCTGATAGAAGAAGGTATATCAACCCAAGACCTAGTAGTGTTTGTAACCGCCCGCCCTCAAACTATATCGCACCATAGCTATATGTATTACCTGCCCTACCTAGTGTCCGAACAATTTACTACCCTTAGCTTTGTAATTGTTTACCCACAACAAAGCGCCGCAGGGCTTAATGTGCGTAGTATTAGGTAAACATAATTGATAATGGTGCAGTACAGTATCCGAATTATCAATTTATAGGCACCTATTTTTTGCTTTTTAATAACGCAAAATAAAACAAGAAGATAGCACTTTCTATCATTTTGCTACCTGCACATAAGGTGTAGTGCTATCTCCCAAAAAAACATTTTCTCTATCATCTGTCCAAGCAACAATAGTAAAAAATAAAGCTCTTGGACTAAACAACATCTATGGAATTTACATCGTTGAACATCATCGAACCCATTTTGCAAGCCGTAGCCGAAGAAGGTTACACCACACCCACACCCATTCAGGCACAAGCCATACCCATTGTTTTGCAAGGTATCGACCTACTAGGTTGTGCCCAAACAGGTACCGGAAAAACAGCAGCCTTTGCCATTCCTATCCTTCAATTACTTATCAAACACCGCACCTTTGACCGT
Organism: Sphingobacteriales bacterium; assembly: GCA_016718845.1. Taxonomy (GTDB): domain Bacteria; phylum Bacteroidota; class Bacteroidia; order Chitinophagales; family UBA2359; genus JAEUUX01. The sequence continues at coordinate 40,647 of JADKCK010000006.1, read as the reverse complement.
AACAAAAAAATAAGAGGACTAATTGTTACTCCAACCCGCGAGTTAGCCATACAAATAGACGAAAGTTTTAAAGCCTACGGCAGACATACCGGTTTGGTAAGCGCCGTAATTTTTGGCGGCGTAAATCAGTCGCAACAAGTAGCTACTTTGCAACGCGGCGTAGATATTTTAGTAGCCACACCCGGGCGCCTGCTCGATTTGATGAACCAAGGCTATATCACCCTAAAAAACATCGAGATTTTTGTACTAGATGAAGCCGACCGAATGCTCGACATGGGTTTTATCCACGACGTAAAAAAACTATTGGCAGTATTACCACACAAACGCCAATCGCTGTTTTTTTCTGCCACCATGCCGCCCGAAATCATCAAACTGTCGAACACCATTTTACATAACCCGCAAAAGGTAGAGGTTACACCCATCTCATCTACCGCCGACACCGTAAAACAATTTGTTTATTTTGTAGATAAAGGCAATAAAAACGATTTGTTGGTGGATATTTTGCAAGATAAAAACATTAAAACCGTACTTGTTTTTACCCGTACCAAACACGGAGCCGACAAAATTGTGAAAGTATTGATTAAACACAACATTAAAGCCGAGGCAATACATGGCAACAAGGCACAAAACGCCCGTCAGCGAGCATTAGCTAACTTCAAAGACCAAAGCACCCGCGTATTAGTAGCCACCGATATTGCCGCACGCGGTATTGATGTAGATAATTTGCAGTATGTAATTAACTACGAAATACCCAACATATCCGAAACCTACGTTCACCGCATTGGACGAACAGGTAGAGCCGGTGCCAACGGAACTGCCTACTCGTTTTGCGATGCCGAAGAAAAACTGTTTTTGCGCGACATAGAAAAGCTAATTAGCAAAAAAATTCCGGTGATAGATAATCACTCCTACCCGCTAATAGACCACAACCCCATAAAAGTGCCTAAACAACAGCATGTTAACCCCAACAGACGTAAACAACATGCCCCCAAAGAAACAACCGAAAAAATGCCCGACTCGCACCAACACCAAGCAAAACCCAATGTGCAAAAGGTAAGCCCGCTTAAATCGGCAACGCCACCAAGTAACACCCCCAAACGTGTTATCGAACGCCCCAAATTGAATAAGCGCTAATTAGCAACAGGCTGTTGGCTGCAAGCTACGGGCAGGTTTTTAAAAAGCCCAACTTAGTAGCTATTCAATCTAATGGTGTTGGGTAAAAAACAGCAGTTAGAGGTAGGTACATGAAAAGACAACCGAAAGTTCAAAATTAAAACACCCCCTATTAGCAAATGCCAATAGGGGGTGTTTTTTATCCTCATCAATTACCAAAACCGCATTTTGCGGCTGTAGCTACGTCCGCCTGTATCTAAGCGGTATATAAATTGCCCGGGGGCTAAACCGTAGCTAAGGGGGTTAAACGAAATGGTATAGCTATTGGCATCTTGCACCATATTAACTAAGGTAGCTTTGGTGTTGCCTGCCATATCTTGTATTTGCAGTTTTACCAAGCCACGCTCGGCAATGGCATATTTTATGAGCATTGCCGAAGCATTTGCGGGGTCGGGGTTATGCCCAAGCAAGGCACCCAAGTTGTTCGACCCCACCGAAGAGCTGCAAACAGGTAGTAGGTCGGGTACAATACTCAAAGGTTTGCCAATAATAGCTTGTGCCAATGGTAAATCTACACAAAACCAATCTTTAAGCACGCTAAGGTATACCTGCCTAAAATCCATCGAGAAGCGCATATTGCCGTACTCGTCAAGGTTGTCGAGGTCGGCGGGGGTGCCTTTAAAGCCACCTGTTACGCCATCGCCAAACAGCATCATGGGTGCCGATACGCCATGGTCGGTGCCAAACGAGCCGTTTTCTTCTACTCGTCTGCCAAACTCCGAAACGGTCATCAGCAACACATCTTCGTTTTTATTTGCCGATGCTATATCGTCGTAAAATGCTTTTACCGATGTAGCCAATTCATTCATCAAACTGGGGTGATATTCGTTTTGGTCGGCATGGGTATCAAATCCGCCAATACTTACCAAGTACACTTTTGTTTTCATACCGCCTTTAATTAGGCGTGCTACAATAGCCAACTGCTCCGACAAGTAAGTATCCGAGTATCCGCTGTTGTTGGTTGCCCCTGTATAGGCGTCGTGTATGGCATCGGCATAGCGCACGGTGCTGTTGGTGGTTTGGCGCAAAAACAACATTTCGTCGCCATACGAGCAGTTAGGTAGGTTGTCGGTGCTGTATAGTTGCCCGGTTTGGGCTATTTGGTAAAATTGGGTGGGGTTAGTAATAGACAAGCCAAAGTTATTGGCTCCGCCCAAAAACACAAGATTAGATTGCACCCCAATTTGCAAACCAATAGGGCTGTTTGGCGGGGCGGTGGTATAGGCAGGATACTGGTCTTGGAGCAATCGCCCAATCCAGCCATCGTTTAGCACTACTTCTTCGTCGCTTGCCGAAAACCATATATCCGATGACCTAAAATGCGACAGGTTTTGGTTTGGATAAGCCACGTTATGCACTACTGCCATTTTGCCATCGTTCCAGAGTGGTTGCAGGTCGAGCATAGTATTGGGCATACCAAACTCGTCGTTTAGCGCAAACATGTCGTACTCTTGCACGGCAATGCTTGGTCTTGAGCCATAGTATACGTCGTTACCTCGCGGCACAATGGTATTTAGCCCATCGTTACCGCCGCCTAGGTTTATAATCACTAAAATGCGCTCGTTGTCGCTTTGGGCAATGGCTTTTAGCAAAGGCGAGTTGGCTAATGCCTTAACCGATGTGCCACCCAACGACAATGCAGAGCCTAATGTGGCTAAACCTGTCGAGAGCAAAAATTGCCTACGCGACCATTGGCGGTGGTCTTCGTTGTGTGCATCGCAGTTTGTTAGGTTTTCGCCTGTTCGATGCTTGGTATTATTTTTCTCTATATTCATAACAACAAATAATTGAGTGTAGATAATCAGCAATAAAAATACAAAATTAGATAGCAATGTCTAGCTACGGTTACTATCTATCCATAGTAAATAATTTGTAATCAATAATCGAGTTTAGTCTTCGTTTCCTACGTAGCTATGTTCTTTTATGCGCGGGGCTATAAAAAAGTACAATAAGGTAAAGGCACAAATCACGCCAAAAAATAGCCAGTAATACGATGCTCCTTCGAATTGAGCAAAAAAACCACCTTTGCTAATACTGTTATTAATTTGTGCTACTAATACGTTGCCTAATGTAACGGTTAGCAAAAAGCAAGCCATAATGGTGCTTTTCATGGTTTTGGGGGCTTGCGTATAGGCGTACTCTAAACCTGTAATAGACACCAATACTTCGGCGGCAGTTAATACGACGTATGCTAATAGTTGCCAAACAATATTGGGTGCATTTGTTAGGTCGCGCACCATTTTTCCGCTAGCATCGGCAATCATAGGCAGGGCATCAATCCAGCTTTGGAGTGTTGCAATGATAATAAACGAAATGGCGGTGAGTACTAATCCAACGCCAATTTTGCGTAGTGGTGTCACTTTAACGCCCATTTTTTCGATAAATGGGAACAACAAGAAGGTAAAAAGAGGAATAAATGTTAGAATAAGGATGGGGTTAATGGCTTGCACTTGCTCGGCTTGCCATTCAACACCCATAAAATTGCGGTTTAGGTTTTGGGCTTGTAACACCCACTCCGAGCCGTTTTGGTCGTACAATGCCCAAAAAATAGGAATAAATGCAAAAACCAACAGTACGTTCCAAACGGCTTTAATACCCTCAACGGTTTTAGCAGTATAGCGGTTTTCGGCAGCTTTAAATCCGCCATGTGTTAGGGCATACAGGTTAATGCCAATAAAATTACCCGGTGTGGCAAACCATTGTTTTTGGAAGATAAATGCCGACAGGATAACTAACAGCAGGGTCATTAGCAACAAAGGTCCTTGTCCGTCTAAAAAGGCATATCCAAAGCCTTTGTTCATGTCGCATACATAATAGCTAATGGCTAATGCGGCAACAACATTCAAAAAGATCATCAATTTATTACTATCTCCTTTGGGTTCAATGTGCACGTATTTATCTCTGCCAAGCCAAAAAATAAACGTAGCAACTGCCATTAAAATACCTGGTAAGCCAAATGCAACAGCGGCTCCATAGTGTTTTAGGGTATAGGGGATAAGCAAAGTAGAGAAAAACGACCCAAAGTTGATGCTAAAATAAAATGCGTTAAATACCTTTGACATAAGGTGTTGATTGCTTCTATCAAATTGGTCGCCAACATTTGCCGATACGCAAGGTTTTATACCACCTGCACCCATCGAAATAAACATTAAACCCATGGTAAAACCCGACAAGCTGGTTTCGAAGGCAGCCAAACACGCATGTCCAACACAGTACAACAACGATAAGTACAAAATGGTTTTGTATTTGCCCAAAAACCAATCGGCTAACATACCCCCTACTAAGGGCAGCAAGTAGGTCATGGCAATAAACGCATGGGTTTGTTCGTTTGCTGCTGCATTAGGGTTGGCACTTGATGCAAAAAACTGGGCAGCTAAAAAAGTAGTTAAAATGGCTTTCATACCATAAAAACTAAAACGCTCGGCGGCTTCGTTACCTATAATATAAGGTATACTAGGTGGCATTTTGCCCTTATTAGCCAACGGCAATGGATTTGGATCCATTGATATACTGTTTGTTTGATCCATAATATGTGTAAGAACTTTTTTTGGGTGATGATGATTTATGTTGGCTGATTGCTGCAAATAATGCTAAAAGTTAAAAACCAACGCCTACCGATGTGTAAAGGTAGTTTTTTTGTTGTAATATTGCACCTTGCAACAGCAACATTTTTTTTAGGCGAGCTATTTTACTAGTGTTAGGGTGCAGTTTTGGATACTTCCGGTGCTATATGTCACCTTATAACTTACGGTAATATTGCCATTTGCAACATCGCGGCTACCCGTAGAGGTACCAACAATACTTACATCGGCACTTATTGTTTGGTTGGGTATTGTAAATTTATTGGGGTCGGTTGTTGATAGTTGTGCTTTCACACTAAAATTGCCCGAGCCAACTTGGGCAGGACCTATCATATTAAAATACTGAACACCACTTATGCTACTCGATATGCTTATAAAATTGGTGAAGATACCCGTTAAGCAGCTTTCGGTAGCGGTATAATTGCCATAATAATTGCTGCGTGCTTCGGTACAATCGGCTCCGGTATACCAATCGTCGCACTCGCAAACAACCGATTGGTTGGTTAGGGTATCGCAGTGTGCATTTGGGGGGCAGTTGAGCAAGGCGCAAGGTGTAACGGTTTCGCAAAAATCGCCCAAATAACCCTCGGGGCAATCGCAGGTGCCATTTACGCAGGTACCGCCATGTTCGCAAAAGGCTGTACCGCAGGCAGGTAGCTCGCAATAACTACCGCCATAACCCTCGGGGCAGTTGCAGGTACCCTTGTTACAATTCCCCCCGTTTAGGCAAATAATGTCTTCGCAAGCCTCGTCTTTATTACCACAACTTAAAGCAAATAAAAAACAAAGTAGTACCAGTAAATAGTAGTTAGGTTTCATGAATGTTGAATAAGGTAAGTAAACTAGGGCAAAAGTAGCTAAAAAAATGGTAATTGGTAGCATTTTTCACAAAATTGTTGAAAAAAAACGACATTACGATAACCTAACACCTTATTTTACGTCAAAAACAAAAAGCTGTTGCAAAAGCAACTATTTGGCACGTTTTTGCGTCTACTAAATAAACCCCAAACTTTTTATTATGTCGTACATAATGGTAGATGTAGAAGCCGATGGTCCGATACCTGGCGACTACTCGATGATTTCGGTTGGAGCTGTGCTGGTTAACGAGGCATTAAATACCACTTTTTATGCCCAAATAAAACCCATATCCGAGCAGTATGTGCCACAGGCATTGGCTGTGTCGGGGCATACCCGCGAGCAAACTCTACTATTTGATGACCCCAAAGTAGCAATGACCAATTTTAAAAACTGGATTGAAACACACTGCAAAGACCGCCCCATTTTTATTAGCGACAACAATGGTTTTGATTGGATGTTTGTGTGTTGGTATTTTCACCACTTTTTGGGTAGCAACCCCTTTGGTTTTAGCTCGCAAAACTTAGGCAGCCTATACAAGGGTTTGGTGCGCGATACCTTCAAAAACTTTAAACACCTACGCCAAACAGCACACACACATCACCCAGTAGACGATGCCAAAGGCAATGCCGAAGCACTACTGCAAATGAAAAAAATAGAAGGATTGAAAATCAAATTATAACCATAAATAAACTAAATTTAATGTTGTAAAATTAGGTTGATCAGCATTTTAAATACGCCTTTTTCTAAAAAAAAATGAAACAATTAGCATTGCCAATACTTAAATCTTATATTTTTTAAAAAAAATACAGACTGGGAACTTATTTGCCCCTAAATTTGTTGAACATAACAAAACCACCCCACAATACCACACAAAACTTATGAAACAGCTCAAAATTACTTCGTCGATTACTAGCCGCGAAAGCCGAGCCTTAGAAAAATATTTGCAAGAAATAGGCAAAATGGAGATGCTTACGCCCGAAGAAGAAGTAGCATTAGCACGCCGTATTAAACAAGGCGACGAAAAAGCAATGGAAGAACTAACCAAGGGTAACTTGCGCTTTGTAGTATCGGTTGCAAAAAAATATGTTAATCAGGGCATGAGCCTCAACGACCTTATCAACGAAGGTAACGTAGGATTGATTAAAGCAACCCGCCGATTTGACGAAACCCGAGGTTTTAAATTTATTTCGTATGCCGTTTGGTGGATACGACAATCTATTATGCAAGCATTGGTTGAACAATCAAGGGCTATTAGGTTGCCTTTAAACAAAATTGACTCGTATCAGAGAATACAACGAGCCCTTGCCCAATTTTTGCAACAAAACGAGCGTCAACCGAGCATAGAAGAGGTAATGGAGATAACCCAACTTTCGGAAAAAGAAGTAACCGAATTACTCAAAATCGACTACAAACCCATATCGCTTGATACCCCCTTAGATGCAAGCGACGAAGCAGGCGACACGATGGTAAACAACCTCGAAGATAAAGGTGAAGATAAACCCGATAGCGAACTAAACGCAGAGTCGTTGCGTGGCGAAATTTATCAAGCTATGCAAATACTAACACCACGCGAATTTGGTATCATCGAATCGTTTTATGGGCTAAACGGACAACCCGCCATGTCGCTCGAAGCAGTAGGTCAAAAATTTGACCTTACCCAAGAGCGCGTCCGACAAATAAAAGAACGAGCTATCCGCCGTTTGCGTAAAACATCTATCAGCGAAACACTCAAAATTTATTTGGGCTAAAATAAGGTGGTGAAAGAGTGAAGTGGCGATGTGGTGAAAAAAACTTTCCCCATTTCACTCCTTCACCATTTCACCATTTCACCACATCACCACTTCGCCATATCACCCCTTCACTCCTTCACCATTTCACTCCTTTTTGTGCATTTAAACATATCACAACAACACCAACTTACCGGACACAAATCTGCCATTTATGCCCTTGCTAATCATCATTTACCCCAACACTTTTTTAGTGCCGATGGCAACGGTTGGTTAGTGCAATGGGACTTAGCACAACCCAATGTAGGTGTAGCCCTTGCCCAAGTGCCGTCTAATGTGTTTGCCTTGCAATACCTGCCCAATCAGCATTTATTGGCAGCAGGCTCTATGCAAGGTATTTTATATTTTGTTGATATACTAAACCAAACCGTTGTTCCGCCCACCTTACAACTGCCTAAAAGCATTTTCGACCTGCAAACCTACCAACATTTTTTGTTAATTGGCGGCGGAGATGGCGTTTTGTCGGCAATTGATTTGCACACTTTGCAGTTGGTTAAAACCCTAAAAATAAGCGATAAAAGTATCCGACAAATAGCTTTTCATCCACAACAAAGCCACATAGCTGCACTTGCCTGTAGCGATGGTTGTGTTTATATAGTTGATTTAGAGACTTGGAAAATAACCCAAACGCTTACCAAACACCAATCATCGGTGTTTTCGGTGTGTTTTTCGCCCGACGGACACTACCTACTTACAGGCTCGCGCGATGCCTATCTTTGTATCTGGGATGCCCAAAATGGATTTGACCTACTACATGCCATTCCAGCTCATTTGTACACCATCAATGCCATAAACTATAGCCCAAACGGGCAATTTATTGTTACGGCAGGGCGCGACAAGGCAATAAAAATTTGGAATGCCCACAACTTTGAGCTATTACAGGTCATAGACCCCACAAAAACACATTTGGCACTGCACTCGCACTCTATTAATAGGTTGTTGTGGCTACCAAATAGCAACAGTTTGGTGTCGGGGGGCGATGATAAACAATTATTGGTTTGGGAGATAAGCAACTAACACAATTAACAATTTAGAAAAGTGGTCAAGCAAAAATAATTTGCTTGACCACTTTTTTTGTTCCATTTTTTCAATACCTACCTATCACATTTTTATAAACATAACCGTAGATTGTTCGATTTTGTTGTTTATCTGCACAAAATAAGTGCCTGATACTAATTGTTGTAGCTCAATAGTGTGCGTATTAATGCCTATTTTGCCGTTTATGGTGGTATTATAAACAGTCTCTCCGTATACATTTTCTATACTAATGTATATAAAGCTATTGTTTGGTTGATACCACTGTACAGCTACATTTTGTGTAGCCGGGTTAGGCAGCAAGGTTTGTAGTTGCAAATGGTTGTTGGTGCGTTGTAAGACAATGGTAGCTAGTATTTGCGTTTTGCCGTCAAAATCGGTTTGTTGTAGGCGGTAGTAGTTGGTGCCTATTAGTGGTTGGGTATCTGTGTATTGGTACTGCAAGGTGGTATTGCTGTTGCCGTGTGCATTTACTTTGCCTATTTCTGTAAAATTACCTTTTGTATCGGCACGAAGTAAGGTGTAGTACTGGCAATTTATTTCGGTGGCTATTGTCCAATATAACTCGTTTGTTTGTGGCTGCGCTTTGCCCTCGAAATTAAGTAGTTGAACAGGGGTTGGATTACATAATTGTGGGTCGGGAGTGGGATAATTAGCCACATAAGCCGTTGCTGTTTCGCAAACATTACAAGCTGTGTCACTCGGAACAATGGCTACGATAATGGGTTGATGATTAGTTTCAAAAGTGGCTATTTGCGTAGTACTTTCGCCAATTATCAAATTACCCTCATAATTTTCGATGTGTATGAGTTGGTCTTGGGTGTCTAATAATCCATTTTGATTTTCATCGACAAAAAACCGTAGCTCAAATGCTTGATTAACTGCTGCATTGCCTTGGTTACTTAGTTGATAACTTAGTGTGGCAATACCACTTACATCAGAGCCACAATAGGTAACTATTTGCAAATTGCTTAATTGCAAATCAGGAGCTAACGTACTTAGGTTAAAATAGCCACTACCATTATTAGTTTGCACCGCAATCTCACAATTTTGGTTACTGGCAACACACAAGGCATTTCCGTACGCAACCGTTTGCGCTATTAAAGGTATATTATCAAGCGTGCAAAACAACGAGTCTGCCACTTCAATGGTTAAATCAAACGCTATATTGCCCCCCAAAGCTATATTATTGGGCAGTTGATAGTTTAGCAATTGGTAACTTGGCGTTACGGTAATGTTTGGTTCGGCGATGCTAGCATTACCCGATTGGGTAGAATTTGGCACATATTGTATGCCATTGGGTAGCGATAATAGACAACTTTCGTTGTTGGCAGTGCTGCCGGGTCCTAAATTAGTAATGTTAAGATGCAATACGGTGTTGTTGTTGCAGTTGTTTAGGGCATCGGGTTGTATGCTAAGTGCATTGGTGTGGGCGATATTGAGGTCTTGTATTTGAAAAGGTTGTGCCAACTGCGTAATACCATTGCCTGTAGCAGGGCTGCCACAAATTTTGTTGGCAAATACCGTAAATTGTAAACTACTACCTGCCACAAATTCGCAATCGGTTTGTAGTGGTAGCCTAATATGGGCTTGTCGGGTATTAAAGGTTCCGTATTGTGTACCTATAATACCATTTGCGGCTATGCCCCACGATGGTGCAGTGGCATCGGCATTGTTAAGGTTTATAGTAATACCAGTAGCTGTTGTTTGTGGTATAAACAAACGCGGTGGTGTACCTAACGGGTATTCGATGGTGGGCAAGCCAGCCAAATGTACACCGCCTAACGGTGGATAATTGAATACCACAACAGGGTCGACAATTGCTGCTAATTGGGCGCTATTTACCACTATGTCGTACCAAACTGTATCACATAAAGTGGCAGTTTGGGTATTAGTGCTTATGCTCATTTGTACCTCCGATGGTTGAGCTGGAATAATAATCGTTTGATGTGCTAAGTTATCAAAACACACTTCGTTTATTGAAGTAGGATAACCCTCGCAATGCCAACCTGCAAACACCTCGACAACAGCATCTTGGTTACAACTAAGCACATCTAACGACAACAAAGTTTGTATAGACAAAATAAGGTCATTGCCATAAACAATAAAATAACCTTCGTCCAATGCTTGCCATTCTAAATTGCTTACACCTACTAATTCAATATTATTATACAAACTGTGTATCAACAAATAAGCATTTGGTTTTGTGCTTGGATAATAACCCGTAGCCGTATTCGAATACTCGGATAACCAAAGACTGCCAGTATTTAAATATACGGCAGTTATGTTAACTGTATTGTTGTAAATACTAAGGCTATCTACCATTATTTGTAAGGTACTATCGCTATAGGCAGGGTCGTTAGCATTGCCTTCTAAAAAAATAGCTGTACTATCGCTCAATACAGTTGGTTGGTAACAAACGGGTGTTTGGGTATAGTAGCGGTCTTGGTAATAAAAAGTGGTTTTAAAGTAAGGATTTGCATCAACAGCCGAACAACTGTTTAATATACACCTCACCGAAATGGTAGGACCTCCGTAATACACAAACGCTACATTGGTTAACAAATATTCGCTTAACAGCCAACTGCCATCGTTTTTAAACCTAAGCTGCGTGCTACCATTGGGCAAAAGTGTAATGTTGGGGTTGGCAATGGGTATAGTATCGGGATTGTAGGTGGCGCTATAGGTGGCACTATTGGGCAGATAAGTTACTTGGGCAGGCAATACTACATCTATCGAGTCGACATAGACAGCTGGACGCACCTCGTTTAAAAAAGCATCGTTAATATTGGCTATCATCATACTGGTAAAGGTAAGTGTATCGCATACATTGCCGTCAAGTGTCAGCGATAAATCGGATTGGTAAGTGGGGTTATTGGCTACATAAAAATGTTGACCTAAATGGTTGCAACTATATGCAGTATCGTTATAGGTATAGTAGTGTATGGCTCTAAACTCGGTTAGGTCGCTAAACGAAGTGGTTGCATTGACCAAGTTTGCTACGCGCAAGTGTAGCGTAAAGTTTATCGAGTCGCCTTTTGTTAAGTTGTTTTGTGCCATACAATTGCTTATATAAGGTGTGGTATTGATATTGAGCCGTTGATTCCATAGCTCTTCGGTGGCAGAGAATTGGTATAGGCAGTTGTTACATCAAGCTCGTTTATTTGGCATTGGCTAAAGGTGTTGGTTTCTGTGTCGTAAAATTGTACACTACCATCTACCCAAACAAATGAAGGTATTGTATCGAGTATTGAGTTGTGTATAATAGCTATTTGTATGTTATCTACACTTCCTTCACCCGACACAACACCTTTTGCTTCAAGGGTTATTGGGTCGCACGAATAGGCAAAATCTAAATAACTATCGGGGTTGGCTATTTGAGTAAAGCTGTAATCGGTATAACCTAAAGCTGTTCTGTAAGCATTTATACTGGTGGTAGACACACATACTCCGTTGGCTTCTGTCATAACAATATTTCCATAGGTTTGTTGTGGTAATGTATCTGGGACAGTAGTGTTTGCCAAATAGCCAAACAGGTCGTTTTGGTGGGTAAAAACAAAAAAGTCGTCGCAATGAAAAACTTCGGGCGGGCAGGTTTCTTCACATTCGTACAGTATCTGCCAATTAATTATACTCATAGGTTGGGTTTGGGCATTACAATTTAGTTGCAGCGACACAATGATACAAAAGGCATTGGTTCCTTTTATACCTGATACATATAAGGTGTCGTTGCTTACATTGGTTTGCAAGGGTAGGCTATCCACATCGGCATAAATATCTTGCAACCAAGCATTAGGGCTTATGGGTGATGGGGTAAAACCTTCGGGCAGTACTATAGCCAACCTAAGCGAGTCGGTCGAGCAGTCTCGGCTGTTACTGCCCCCTGCGCAAAAGGTAAACAAATAATCTTGGCTGTCAAATACATCTAAAGGTGGATCCACGTTATAGGCAAAAGGGGTAACGTTAAGGTTGTAATTAGGGTAAAAAGTACGAAAAGCCGAGAAGTTGCAAGTGCCAAAACGATAATTTAGGCGAGTGGTGTTGTCGGTATTGTCTATTTCATCGTTGCAATCGGCTAAGGGTGGGCAGGTGCTTTGCATGGTTAAAAGTAAGGTTTGCCCTGCTGCCAAATCGTTCAAAAAACCATTATTGTCGGTATCTACCAAGCCTAATAAGGGGTTCGTATTATCTCCAAAATTAAAATAAAAATAAGGCACGCTAACACCGCTAATAATTGTAAAAGTATCAATAGGTACAAATGCTTGCCCATTGATAGCAAAAGTATGTAGTGAGCAATCGGCATTACCGCTACCCATAAACAAGTCAAAGCTTATGTTTTCGGTGGTTTGTGCGGGCAACAGTCCAGTGTTTCGTAGCCCAATAGCCAAGACTCCATTGGTGCAGGCTCCGGGCTTATAGCTAAGGGTATCTATCACTTGAGCATCTATATCGGCGGGTATAAGCGGATAAAAATATAAGGTACTATAATAAGTGATACTTAGGTTATTGCAACTCTGCCCTGTGCAACCCCAGCTAACGCTATTGCCATTGTCGTTGCCGCCTATGGGCGCAAAGCAGGTTTTAGGGCAAGTATAATAGGCATCAATTAGTACCTGTTCGCCATTATCTAAACAGGCATCGTTGTTGCCAATAGTGCTAATGGCTGTTTGGGTGATGTATAAAAATAGGTTATTGCCAATTTGCTCAAAATTAATGGGTATATCGTTAACCAAATATTGTAGGGCAGTAATTTGGCTATTAAGGTTAGTAATTTGGTATCTAAACGAATCGATGCAACCCAAACCGCCATTTAATACCACCAATTGTTGCACAATGGTATCACTGGCATTCCCGTTAACGTTTTCGGGGTCGAGTAGCGTTAAGGAGCCAAACAATACGGTATATGGCAAACTTAACTCGTTGATGATATTGTTGTTATAATTAACGGTAATTAAATCGGCAAAATCGCCACCCGATTGGGCAAAATCTATCGCCGAGCAGTTGGCACTACGCTCTATACTAAAACTAAGTTCGTTGCCCAATAACATATCTTGGTTAAGCGTAACCATAAAAACAGGTTCATTTAGGTTAGATATGTCTGTTTCTATCATTGTTAGGTCAACATCGGCATTGTTAATAGCCAACGATGCCGGAACATACTCGATACCTTGCGGAAGACTAACCGTAACAGTAAAACCATCTGTTAAATCCTCTTGCGCAAAAATCGAGACATTTAGCGCTTGTGTACCATAACAAGCATCTAAATTAGGCGTATAATCGGTTAAAACAATAACCTGAGCCTGCAAATTGCTCGAAAAACAAAAACACACAATAGCCGTAACCATTATGCTAGACAAGTAAATAATGCGCTTTTTCATCGAATTGGATTGAAGTGAAAATAAACAAGTTTTAAACAAAGCAAAAGTAATACTTTTTATGCAAACATGCTCATTTTAAACACCTACCATGCGTTTTTTCAAAAAAATGCTAAAAATCCCTCAATTCGGGAACTTTAGTAGCGTAGTTCGGGTTTGTTACATAGAACGAAGATTTTAGTTTGAGTTTGCTCACTTTGGGCAAATAAAATCTCTTATTTTTCGCAAAAACGAAACATTTGTATATCTCTATATTTATCACCCAAAATAATTTACCAACATGATTCCCGACAAAGCAACAGCTACCCCACATGCCATTTACAACTTGGTTATTTTAGACGAAAGCGGCTCGATGAACAGCATCAAACGAAGCACCATCGAGGGCTTTAACGAAATTGTGCAAACCATAGTAGGTGCCGAAGCACAATACCCCGAACAACGCCACTTTGTGAGCCTAACTACCTTTAATGGCCTGGGCATTAAAGCCTTATTGTATAACAATCCTATTGCCTCGTTGCAATTACTCAACGACCAACTGTATCAGCCAAACGCCTCAACCCCACTTTACGATGCTATAGGGCAAAGCGTGCTGCGACTAAAAAACGACCTGTCTACCCACACCGATTACAACGTATTAGTAACCATTATTACCGATGGCGAAGAAAACGCCTCGAAAGAGTTTTCGCGCAAAGCCATTAACGAACTACTAACCGAACTACAAGCCACCGGCAAATGGACATTTACGTATATTGGTGCCAACCAAAACGTAGAACAAGTATCCAGAGATATGGGCGTGCCTAACTACTTGATGTATAACAGCAATATCGAAGAAACAGAAGCTATGTTCAGAAAAGAAAAAATGTCACGAGCATCGTACTATGATAAAGTTTCTAAAAAACGATCGGTAAAAGAAGATTATTTTAACGAAGATAAAGACAATGAAAAGGTGTAACACCTAAACTAGCATAACAAAATAGCTTGTCAAGTATATTGGCAAGCTATTTTTGCATTTACCCAACAAAAAAGCGCAAAATACCACAAATAAACACGAACTTTGCACCCAATTTGGATAACCATCCAAGCAAACAAACTATTTTTAAATACCAACCTACAAATAAAGTAAATTACAAAAAAGTAAAAAATTTATTTATAATTTACAATTTACAACTTACAATTACCAAGCATGGGTTTATTCGATTTTTTTAAGAAAAAACAAACCGTTGAAGTTACGCAACCACAGCCTGTTGCCAAACCATTATCCGATAAACGGTTTTATAGCATTACCGTAGCAAAAGTTGTTCACGAAACACCCGATGCAGTTTCTATCTACCTCGATATTCCTGCCGATTTACAAACCATATTTACCTATAAAGCTGGGCAATACGTTACTTTACGTCTAAACCTCGATGATCAGGTATATTTACGCTCTTATTCGTTATCATCTTGCCCTTATAGCAATAATTATTACCGTATTGCCGTTAAACGCAAAGTAGGCGGCGCCGTATCGGGTTGGTTAGTAGATAAACTGCAGCGTGGCGACACCCTCGAGGTGTTTCCGCCATTAGGCAACTTTACCCCCTCTTTAGACCCCTACACCGACAACTACTTTTTGTATGCCGGCGGAAGCGGTATTACACCCATGCTATCTATTGCCAAAACCGTTTTGTCGCAAACCCAAAGCAACGTTATTTTGTTGTATGCCAACCGCAACGAAGACCAAATTATTTATAACTTAGAACTAAAAGAACTAAGCAAAGAGTATTTGAACCGCTTTTTTGTATACCATATATTAGACAATCCACCCGCAAAATGGACAGGCTTAAACGGCATTTTTAAACAAGCCGATTACGCCCAGTTTTTGCGCGACACTTTTAGCGGTATTGCCATAAATCGCGTTGAACATTATATTTGTGGTCCAACACCCATGATGCAAGAAGTGCAAAACGCCCTTACCAAAAGCCTAATGCTAACCAACAATGTGGTACATGTAGAGTACTTTGAGATAGAAAAACAACCACACGAAAATCAACCACAAACTACATCTACCCCAAATAATACTAACACCACCAACAACGGAGCCGAAGCAACTATAACCCTAAACGGTAAAAAACACATTATAAATGTTGGCAAAAAACAAACCATACTAAGCGCTTGTTTAGATGCAGGTATCGATGCCCCATTTATGTGCGAAGCAGGCGTTTGCGCCTCGTGCAAAGGCAAAATAACAAGTGGCAAAGTAGAAATGCGAGCTTGTTACTCGTTATCAGACAAAGAAATAAAAGACGGCTATATACTAACTTGCCAAGCCGAACCACAAACCAATACCGTACAAATAACCTACGACGTGTAACTATTTCTCAAAAAAATAACCCGTATATACCCACCAAACCAATTTTATTGGTATCTTTGTACGCTAATCCATTATCATCAATAAAAAACCCAATTTATGGAACTAACCTTGGATAATATCTGGGCTATTTTGATGGAAAACGCCAAACAAATAGCCGCCATAACCGAAGAGCGCAAAAAAGAGGCAGAAGAACGAAAAAAAGAGGCAGAAGAGCGAAAACACGCGGGGAAGAAACAACGTTTGCGCCGAAGCAGAAGAACGCAAAAGCAGCCGAAGAACACGAAAACGTTGGCCCGAAGCGAAGAAAAGCAGCCGAAGAACACGAAAACGTTTGCCGAAGCAGAGAACGCAGAAAGCGAAGGCGAAAAGCGCCGAAGAACACGAAAAACGTGCTGGGGCAGAAGAGCAAAAAAAGCAGCCGAAGAGCGCGAAAAAGCAAGAGAAAAAGACCTTCAAGCAAATAACCGTATGCTAAAAGAACTAGGACGAAAAATAGCCGAACTTGGCGACGTATTAGGACTTTATGCCGAAGCACAAGTAAGAGAACGCATCAAACACCTTTTTGACAAACGAGGCATACATTTAGACAGCGTTATGTATCACTATCAACAAGAAACAAAAAATGGCGAGTTTTTATACGAAATAGATATTTTGCTCGTCAACTCGGAGTATGCCGTAATTACCGAAGTAAAAAACCAACTCAAAAAAGACGATGTAGACGAACACATAGCCCGTATGGAAAAATGCACCATAACGCCGCCCAAAGGAGCCAAAGATAAAATATTACTAGGCTGCATTGGCGCTATGATAGTATCGCCCGAAGTAGAAACCTACGCCAAACGACAAGGTTTTTACCTGCTAAAACCCAGCGGCGAAAGCGTAAAAATGGCTAACCCCGCCAACTTTAAACATAAAGAATGGCATGTTATAACTTAAAAAATAAACTTAATCTTTAAATTTTTCAACAATTATCATGAAAAAGGCTTTACTTTTCTTTTCTATCTTGTGCTGTTGCAACCTTAGCAACCTAATGGCACAAACCGCTTGCACACAGTATGCAGGTGGTCCTTACAACAACCAAGGCATTGACGTAGCAGGCTGCAACGGCGAGACGTTATCAGCTCCTTATGCTGCTTGGCTCAACGAAATTTATTTTACCGATGTGGTAGCAGGTGGTAATTACACCTTTGACATTTGCAATGGCTACGACGAAAATGCTTGGGGCGCACCCGCTGTTATTACCGTAATACTAAACGGTACACCTGCAGCAGGCAATGTTGACGGTGGAACAGTATTGGCAACCGTAGAAGGTTGTACCGTTACTTTTGATGCCACCGAAAGCGGAACGGCATTCTTTACCATATCAACTGCCAACGATTGCGGCGGAGCCGTTGCCCAAACAGACAATGGCGTGCCTACCGTTACCACCAACTCGGGCGTAGATTGTGTAGTAGTAGCTTGTGCCGATGCCGCAGCAGGTACTGCATCGGGTACTGCCGATATCTGTTTTAACGAAACCACCGATTTAGTGGTATCAGATGTTGTTATCCCAACCGATGGCGTTAGTGGCTTTGTATGGGTAGTAAGCACCGAAGACATCAGCGGCTCTGCATCGCCAAACACCGAGGCTTCGTTTGCTGGTAACTTCCCTATTGTTGCCGTTGCACCTTCAAACCCATTGTTATTTTTAAACGATGGCGTTTCGTTGCCTGCTGGCACTTACTATTTTACACCCGTTGTATTTGCTAATGCCGACAATGCCGCAGGTGCAGCCTTTGCCACATTGGTACTTGACGCTACTTGTACACAAACAGGTAACTCGGTTGCTGTTACACTTTATGGCGAAGGCGACCCTAACTGCGTACCCGCTTGCCCTCAAATAGGTTTAGCCGCTACTACTTGTGTTGATGGCGAATTTAACATCGAAATTAGCACTACCTCAATGGGCGAATTAGCCTCGTTTGATATATCAGACGACCAAGGCAATACCGCTACCGTTACTGGTGTAGGCTTAACTACCTTTGGACCCTATGCCAGCGGAACCATAGTTACTATAACTACTAGCACAGGCGGCGATTGCGATGCTCAAGGCGAAATTACACAAACTTGCCCTGCTGCCTGCGATGTAATGGCAGATGGTAGCTTTGAAGCAAACGACGGTACATGGGAAGCAGCATCAAGTAACTTCGGTACCCCATTATGCGACGGCGCTTGTACCGCAAATGGCACAAGCCTTGCCTACGATGGTCAGTTTTGGGTATGGTTTGGTGGTGTAGCCGATGTAGAAGAAATAGGCTCGATGATACAAACCGTAACTATCCCTGCCAACTCTGCCGAATTAAGTTTTTATTTGGCTATACCCGTTGCAGGTGGCTCGGGCAACGACTTTATGCGCGTAACCGTTGATGGTAACGAAGTGTTTAATGTAGCCGATACCGACAGCTCAAGTTATCAAGAATATACCCAAGTAACCGTTGACTTATCAGCTTATGCCAACGGTGCAGCACACACAATTGCCTTCGAAAGCACTACTACTGGCGTAGGTACTACTAACTTTTTTGTTGATTTGGTTAGCCTAATAGCTTGTGGCTCGCAGTGCCTTGCCGAAGCAGGTACAGTAGCCAACCCTGCCGTAAATGGCAACGACATTGTGGTAGCAGCCAGCGGTTACAACAGCAATGCCGAGTATACCTATGTATACTACCTAAGCCAAAACAACGCACCAACCTATACCATTGCCTACCAAAATACCAATGGCGTATTCACCAACGTAAACGATGGCAGCTATGTATTGCACACCCTATCGGTATCCGATGCCGATTATGCAACCGTACAAAGCACAACTACTATCGGTGAAATAAACCAGCTAATTACCAACAGCCTTATTTGCGGCGAGTTGAACTTAGCTGTTGCCAGCAACTTGGTAGTTAGTACTGGTATTGGCGTGGCTAATGCCAACCCAAGTTTCCAGATTGCCAACATTATGCCTATGCCTGTTACCAACACAGCTACCCTAACATTTAGCTACACAGGCAACAGCCATAAACCGCCACCATCTACGACCTTACAGGTAGAGTGGTAGATACTTACCAAGCAAATGCACAAACTGGCTTTAACCAATTAGTGCTTAACACCAACAACTACACCAGCGGCGTATACTTTGTGGCTATCAACGATGGCAAATCGTTGGCTACCGCTAAGTTTGTTAAATAATTAGCTTGTTTATTAGGTACAAATCAAAAAAGTGGGAAAACCTTTGGTTTTCCCACTTTTTTTATTGATATTTGCAACGGTATTAGTCAAGCAATTCAATCAGTAGTGTAAAAAAAAATGTGATGGCTCAAGTATTTTTGAGCTATTTTTATTGAACTTAAACACTAAATTATTGATTTTCAATTACTTGTATTTCTTCGCTTGTTAAGTCATAAAGCGCATAAACCAATTTATCAATTGCTTTTTCAGTATTGATTATCTTGGCTTGTAGCTCTTTAATCTGCGATGCGTTGGTATCGAATAACTCTTGATAGTCCATAAGTTCCCTTATCGGAATGGCTATTTTTTGTTTTGCCAACTCTTTGCGGAACTCTCCAAAACTCATTTCATACCATTTCTCTATTTTTTTATTGATTGTCATTTTCAAGGGGTTTTTCAAGGGGTTTAAACCCCTTGGATTACCCATTGATGTAATGAGTTTGATGAAACGATTGGTTTGTTTTTTATGGCTATTCAAAAACTCAATCAAATTATCTGTTAATTCGGCTAAATGTTGATATTGCTCTTTATTATTGTCGTTTAACTTTTTGATAGGTAGTAACTTACATTGTCCTATTTTTGCTTTTGGGAAAACGGTATCAAATTCTGAAAATTTAAACTTGAAATAGTAACCCATTAGTTTTGAGTTTAACAACGCCAATAATGCCTTTATTGGATACGTTTTATCTTGTGGTAACACAATATGGGCAGAGTTTTTTATGGTAAAAATTTCATTTGTGTAAGCAACTACCAAACCTGCTTTTGAGGGTATTTCTCTTATAATTAATCGTTCTCCTTCAAAATATTTCTTCTTGCGTGGCTCTGCAAGCCATTCACCATAGCTCAAATAATTTCCTTCCCAGTTCAATATATAATTTTGAATATTTGCACCTAATATATGCGGTAAAAAAGTATCATTTTCTTTGAAGGACGCATTAAATTTATTTTCTAATCTTTCACTATCAGTTTGTTTAGGTTTTCCTTTTCCTGCTTGATATTCTTTTATACCGCCGGACATATCCGTAATACTCTCCAATGAAACAGTATTTTCTTCCATTTTGACGATAAATATTTTTGTGACATCATTGGTCAATAAGTCAATTGTATAGTTATCGTTATTTAAAAAACGTTCTTGCTTGACGCTTTGCAGATGCTTAATATCTTGATTTTCAGCTTGATAGATTTCTACAAATTCATTTCTACTATTATTGTTACAAACATTAAAAATAATAGTATCAACGGTAGCATCAGCAAAAACACCAATTGGTGTATTTACAATGCTTTTGAGTTGAAAATTGTCTAAAATATATTTTCGGATATTTGCCAATAATAAATTATTAAGCCAAGCATTAGGTACGATATAACAACCTAAACTTTCCTTATTTAGGAGCATTTTCAAACGTTCAAAAAATAATATGTATGTATCGATTTGATAGATAGCAGTTTGGTAATTTTTATAAAAATATTCTTTGTGAGCATCAGTAAAATTTGTCCTTTTGCATTTACATAAGGCGGATTACCAATAATCACGTCAAAACCACCTGTTATTTCAGGGGCATACGCCTCCTCGGTATTTTTACAAAAAGAAGCGATAAGTGCATCAAGTTCATCAGATTGTGGCAAACCATGCTTGTTTCGATTGTTTTGCACGTAATTTATGGCATTGTCCAAATAGGTATCATTATAAATCCAGCCCTGTTTTTGGATAGTTCGGCTAATTCCCAAGAGTCTAAAAATGCCCGAAAGAATTTTTGAGACCAAACGGATTCAGCAATGGGTTGAACTCCATTGGATTGAGATGCCGCATCTCCGATGGGTTTCAACTCATTGGATTGATATTCAATGGGTTGAAACCCATCGGATTTATCTTCAATGGGTTTCAACCCATTGTTACCACCATCTCGTCGATTAAATAAATACGCCGATTTCCCTTTTATGGTCTTTACAATATTTGCCAGGTCTGAATATTCACAGACTAAAATCAAATGCACATGGTCTTTACAAATATTATAGGCAATACAATTATAGCCTTTTTCAAGAATAATGTCCCGCATGATTTTTGTCATAGCAATTTCGTCTTCCAAATTAAACTCAAGTGGTTCTCCTTTTTTAACCTTATAAGCAATCATGCGTTTTGAGGTACGTGAATTATGCGTTGTCAAAACAACATGAAAACCTTCCTTATCTTTACGATGAAAAATTTGTGGGAACGCTTTATGCCAATCAAATGCCAAATCACCCGCTACTAACGGGTCGCTGATAAGCGAGTTACCACATTTGATATTGTGGCTTAAATCGTTCAATTTTCTTCCAACTTTTGCCGTTCTCAACCACAAAGAAAGCCTTGCAATTTCTACACTTTCCTCGTTTATATCCACGCCATAAATATTGTTTTCCAATATCTCGGTTACGTTATCTGTCATAACCAAACTATCGCCAAAAAGCATAGCGGTCATGCTGTCAATAAGGCGATGTTCTTGTAATAAAAATTCAAATGCTTGATTTAAAAATGCACCCGAGCCACATGCAGGGTCTAATATGGTCAATTGTAACAACCACTTACGATATTCGTCTATTTTTACTTGATAAAGTTTGCGGTCTTTTTTTGTATCTGCTTTTACAAGTGCTTCATTATCAAGCCCTAATGTTAGTTTTTTCTGTTTGCACAATTCGCCTATTGTACTGTGTACAATGTACTTTGTAATATATCGGGGTGTGTAAAAGATACCGTCTTTCTTTCTTTTCCCAATTCCAATGGGTTTAGACCCATTGGAATCAGCAGCTACTTCATCAATTTCGTTAAGACTATGCTCAAAAATATGTCCTAAAATATTAGTATCTACCTCTGTATCAAAATCGTAATGGCTCAAAACTTGGCAATGATTGTATAAAACATTGTCTGTTATTTTGAGGTTATCTAATAAATCATCGGGCGCAAAAAGCCCACCATTATAAGCAAAAATAGCATAATGTTTACCCTTATGTCCATTGTTTAAATAACCGAAATACAACTTAAAACGGTTGTAAAGCGGTTGATATGCGTCTAATTCCTTCAATTTATCCCATTGATTTAGGATTTCTGAAACAGAATTTGGCGGCAAAAGTCCTTTATCTTCGGCAAAGAATATGAACAAAAAACGGTCTAATAATTTTTGCGTTTTTTTGAACAGTTCAAGTGGTTTAAACCCCTTGGATTTATTGTTGTCGGTAATGTCTTTGAAAAGTGTTTGTTTAAAAAGCGAATAATCGGCATACAGCTTTTTAGTGATATTTTCTTCCCGTTCAAACGATGCCTGTTTGATACGCAAAGGCAAATCCGATAAGATATTATCAACCTGTAAACACAAGTATAATAAATCAAACCGTTCTTTGCTCAAATCGAACAAATCAAATTCCTCAAAATCTACGGCATTGTCTATGTAAAAACGTATCTTTTGGAAATTAGAAGTTACGACATAAACACATTCAGTTTGGTTATTTTTGTAGTTAAATGCTTGTATTTCAATGGCTTGTAAATCAGTTGTTTTGACTGACTTCAATTCTATAATCCCAATGGGTTTAAACCCATTAGACGTATTTTTGAGTATTGCGTCTGCTTTTTTGCTATCTTTTTCGTTTTTTTGTTCTGTGATGAGGTTATAATTCGGCTGTGGATTGAGTACGTAACCCAATACATCAACGAACAATTCTCTTAAAAAGCCTTCTTGATATTGTTCTTCTTTTGCTTTTTTGATGTTTTCTTGCACATCAATATTTCCGAAATGTGCAATTAGTTTTTGATAAGCTGCTTCTACTTTTGCTTTATCTAAATCCTTTATGAATTTCTTTTGTACGGATTGTTGAAATAAGGGCATGTCTTATATTTTGTGAATTTATTATAAATAAATGTTTAAATTATGGGTTATTTGATAATGCATTATTTTGCATTCTTTTAATTTATTTTCTTTCGCCTAATCGAAGCACGGTTTTTTCTGATTAACTATGATTTATTTGTATAATACAATTATCTTATTTTTTGTATTTACTACTAAATTTTGTTGCATGTAATAGCAATTGGCTTTTATCTGTCGCAAATATAAAACGTTTTTTTAGTTCACGCAAGTTTTTTGGAAATTTCACACATTTTTTTTACAATAACTATTTGCAATAAAAAAATTGAAAAAAAAACGACAAAAAGTTTGTAAGTTCAAAAAACAGTCGTACCTTTGCACCGCTTTAGACAGGTAACACAATCTTTACAATTTTAAGCCATTACCAATAGCCTAAAAAAAAAATTGAAAAAAAAACGACAAAAAGTTTGCAAGTTCAAAAAACAGTCGTATCTTTGCACCGTCTTAGCAAGATAACATAATACGGGCGTTTAGCTCAGCTGGTTCAGAGCATCTCGTTTACACCGAGAGGGTCGGGGGTTCGAACCCGTCATCGCCCACCGTATTTATACCTCTTTTTGTGTGCAACTGCCGCAAAAAGAGGTTTTTGTTTTGTCTTATTTTTAGGCTTCATTCAATTGGCATGTGTGTACTGTAAATTGTACACACATGTCGTTTTTTTTGCATTTAATTACCTTTTTATTCTCTATCAAAAAACACACATTAAAAACTAAATTAATTTACAGCCTTATTAAGCCTTAATAGGCATTTTTTTAGGTCAATTGTATTATTTGTGTCATAAAATATTAGCCTTACCCAAAACAAGCACAATTGGCACCATGTTTGGTATTAATGGGTATCAAACTATTCACAAAACCAGTTTATTTCAAAATTACCATTATGCACACTATAAAATACATTGTTGCTATATTATTATCTGCAACAACAATTACCTATACATCGGCACAAATAGCAACAAACAGCAACAAGGTGGTGTTAGGATGGGTACTAGACGGCAACAACAAAACAACACTTGCCAATGCCCAAATAATACTAACCGATATGGGCTCTAATAAAACCGATACCCTAATAAGCCCCGAAGGAGGCACTTATAGCTTTAACATAAGTGCAAACAACAACTACGCCATTTTTGCTCAAAAAGGAGACCTAAAATCAAACATTAGCTATTTTAATACTACTAATACCGAAACACCTATAGTACACATAAATCTTTGGACTAAACAAGATGATGCAGCTAAGTTAGATTTACTAACCGTATCTAATGGCGATAAACCCCGAACAACAAACACCTCCATGCTGTCTAACGCCATCACTTATAGTATTCAGTTAGGCTCCTTTACGGTTAAACCATCTATCCACTCACAATATCTAGAAAAAGTAAAAGATGATGTAATATTTGAACCCCTATATAGCGAAGAAGGGTATATGGCAATAGTAGGCAAATTTACAGACTATACCAAAGCCGAAAACTATTATCTAAAAATGATAGACATTGGTTATGTTGATGCCCAAATAGTTGCTTTTTGGGGCGAAAAATGCCTAAATATTTCGGCAACATCGGCACGAAAATTTGTTGAGAACTACTAAATCGTCTTTTACATAAAAAAGCTACGGCTATTATTGTTATACCCAACAATAATAGCCGTAGCTTTTTTTACCTAATTTGTTATTATTAACTCATGTTACGCAGGGGTGTTACCTAATTAAGTAGCATGGGGCTTTGTTGCTACTTTGTTATTGTTTTATTACTGCTTATCCACCCATTAAAAGTTTGTTACTTTTTTTCTTGACAAAAAAAGTAACCAAAAAAGTCAAGGCTGTATAGGAATTGGCTAAAATGTGCAACATTCCGCTAAAAGATATAAACTTGCACGCCAAATGCTTTGTTTGTCGGTTTTATTTCTCGGTTAGGTGTGGCGTGCTTCAAACAGTATATCTTTCTTAACGCTACATTTTTGCCCATTTCTTAACGCCAATTCCTATAATGCCGGTCCAGAAGAAACCACATACGAAAATGGGTATAAAAATGCAAAATACTCAATTATTGAAATGGCTGCGTAACATCAGTTATTAACTGAAATTACGCACACTTGGGCACGGATTTTTAAAAATGATTTAATCTTGATTTAAAACCCAAATCTAAACAAAAAGCCTAGTGTAATGGCAATTAAGATAACAAAGGTAGTGTATTTGTTTGTTGAACAATAGATTGTTTAATAAATGGGTTACTTTACCACTAAATAAAAATCCATCTTTATCCGTATCTAATCCGTAAAATCTGTGTCCTAAAATAAAGCTAAAATAGCGTGGTAATATGAGTTATTAACACTAAAAACACTATCTTTGCACCCTAAATCAATCAAATAATGGATAACAAACAACAATTAATGCGACAAGCCATTGCAGCAGCAATGAGCAACGTAAAAAATAATACCGGTGGCCCATTTGGCGCTGTTATTGTAAAAGATGGGCAGATTATCGCCTACGGTAAAAACGCCGTAACAACTACCAACGACCCTACCGCACATGCCGAAGTAGTTGCTATTCGCGAGGCATGTAAAACATTAGGTAGCTTTCAACTTACAGGCTGCGAGCTATACACCAGTTGCGAGCCTTGCCCCATGTGCTTGGGTGCCATTTATTGGGCACGCCCCGACCGTGTTTATTATGCCTGTACCCAACAAGATGCCGCCTTGGCTGGCTTTGACGATGCTTTTATCTACGAAGAAATTGACCTGCCCGCCCAACAACGCAAAATACCTTTTGAACAACTACTGCGCAACGAAAGCCAAACCGTATTTGACGAATGGAACAAATCGCGAGAAAAAATACCTTATTGATGCTTAACTGTATCTTGTAAAATAGCCGCTTGCAACTATCCAAAATAAAAAACAACCCATTTAGGTAATAATATCCTAAATGGGTTGTTTTTTTTGCATTAAAAAATTTGTAAATTGAAATTCCCTTCGTAGGGATTAGCTCCGAATGTCATAAAATGAAATTCCCTTCGTAGGGATTAGCTCCGAATGTCATAAAATGATAATCTCTTCGTAGGGATTGTCTCCGAATGTCATAAAATGATAATACTTTTGTAGGGATTAGCTCCGAATGTCATAAAATGATAATCCCTTTGTAGGGATTGCCTCCGAATGTCATAAAATGATAATCCCTTTGTAGGGATTAGCTCCGAATGTCATGTCATAAAATGAAATTCCCTTCGTAGGGATTGCCTCCGAATGTCATAAAATGAAATTCCCTTTGTACGGATTGCCTCCGAATGTTATAAAATGCCAATTCTTTTGTAGGGATTGCCTCCGAATGTTGTAAAATGTAATTTTTTTTTCAGGCAATACATTAAACATTATCAAAAACAAAATTTGTTAAACATAATCTGCTGCTCATCTCCCCAAAAACAATTACTTTTTAGGTGTTTATCAATTTGCTAAATAAGGTGTTTGATAGATTTAGGATTGTTTGTTTGTATTATCATCTGCCCAAACAAAAAAATAACCCGCTTAGGTTTGTGTAACCTAAACGGGTTGTGGTATATGGTAGCTTATGCCTCGTACATTTCGATGGGTGGGCAAGTGCAAATCAAGTTTCGGTCGCCTGTGGTGTTATTTACACGAGCTACCGATGCCCAAAACTTATGTTTATAGAGTGCCGGCAAAGGGTATGCCGCTTTTTGTCGCGAGTAGCTATGTGGCCAATAGTCGGCGGTTATTTCATTGATAGGGTGCGGTGCATTTTTTAGCACATTGTCGGCGGTATAGGCTATGCCCAATTCTATTTCGCGTATCTCGTGTCGGATAGATAAGAGGGCATTGCAAAAGCGGTCAAGTTCGTCGAGGTCTTCGCTTTCGGTAGGTTCAATCATCAAAGTTCCTGCCACCGGAAACGAGACAGTTGGAGCGTGAAAACCATAGTCTATAAGGCGTTTGGCTATATCTTCGGCTTCTATGCCTGCCGATTGTTTAAAAGGACGTACATCAATAATTAGTTCGTGTGCTACGCGCCCGTTTTTACCCACATAAAGGGTTTGATACTCGGTCTCGAGGCGTTTTTTGATGTAATTGGCATTTAAAATGGCTATTTTGGTTGCTTGCGTAAGTCCCTCGCTACCTAACAGCTTAATGTAGGCATACGAAATGAGTAAAATGCTAGCGCTACCATAAGGGGCTGCCGATACAGCAGATATTGCCTGCGAATTGGCTTGGGGGTTAAGGTAGGCATGGGTGGGTAAAAATGGAGTAAGGTGTTTTGCTACGCAGATGGGTCCCATGCCGGGTCCGCCGCCGCCGTGCGGTATGGCAAAGGTTTTGTGCAAATTAAGGTGGCAAACATCAGCTCCGATGGTTGCCGGATTGGTAAGCCCTACTTGGGCGTTCATATTGGCTCCATCCATGTACACTTGTCCGCCATATTGGTGTATAGTTTGGCATATATCGGTAATAGCTTCTTCAAAAACGCCATGCGTCGAGGGGTAAGTTACCATAAGGCAAGCCAAAGTATCGGCGTGTGTTTGGGCTTTTTGTTGTAAGTCGGTTATATCAATGTTGCCATTTTCGTCGCATTTTACCACAACAACCTCCATGCCAGCCATTACGGCGCTAGCGGGGTTGGTTCCGTGTGCCGATTGCGGGATTAGGGCGATGCGGCGTTGGGGCTGATTATTGGATAAGTGATAAGCTCGTATCACCATTAAGCCAGCATATTCGCCCTGTGCGCCCGAGTTGGGCTGCAACGAGCAAGCATCAAAACCTGTTATATTGGCTAAATCGAGGCTTAATTGTTTAAGTATAGCCTGATAGCCGCCCGTTTGCGATAGCGGTGTAAAAGGATGAAGGTGTGCAAAATTAGCAAAACTAAGTGGCATTAATTGCGTGGTAGCGTTCAGTTTCATGGTACACGAGCCAAGCGGTATCATACCAAAAGCCAACGATAAATCTTTGTTTTCGAGCTGTTTGATGTAGCGCAGCAGTTGGGTTTCGGAGCGGTGGGTATTAAACACAGGGTGTGTTAAAAACTCGGAGTGGCGGTGTAGTGTTTCCGGAAATGGCGTTTGGCGGGTGTTAGTTCTGGGGCATCTTGGTTATCGGCTTCGGCAAATACGTTTACAATGCGTGCTACATCGTCTAGTGTACAAGTTTCGTCAATCGAGATACCAATCAAGTCTTCGTTGTCAAAATAGCGCAGGTTAATTTGTTCCAGCTCGGCAACGCGTCTTACGCGCAAGCCCGATGTATTGGTATGTTGCGATAAATCTATCAACAAGGTATCAAAAAAGTGTTCGTTGCATTGTTTGTAGCCCAAGTTTTCGAGGGCTTGATTTAGGGTAGCTGTTAGTACATGTATGCGTATAGCAATGCGTTTTAGCCCGTCGGCGCCATGGTATACGGCATACATACCTGCCATGATAGCCAACAAAGCTTGTGCAGTACAAATATTTGAGGTTGCTTTGTCCCTACGGATATGTTGTTCGCGGGTTTGTAGCCATTCGTAGGGCGGTTTTGCCTTTGTCTATCAACCGATGCACCAATGATTCGCCCTGGCATTTGGCGCACAAACTCGTCGCGGGTGGCAAAAAAAGCGGCATGTGGTCCGCCATAACCCATTGGCACGCCAAAGCGTTGGCTGTTTCCAATCACTACATCTGCCCCCCAATCGCCGGGTGGAGTTAATAAACAAAGGCTCAACAAATCGGCGGCAACCACTACTTTTACCCCTGCATTGTGGGCATTTTGGGTTAGTTGTTGGTAGTTGTGTATGGCTCCGTCTTGTGCCGGATATTGCAAAAGGCAAGCAAACACGCCATCATCTGCAAAATTAAACTGGCTAAAATGCCTTACTTTCACCTCGATTCCAAGCGGTTCGGCTCGGGTTTTTAGTACATCTATGGTAGCAGGCAGGCAGTTATCGGCAACTAAAAAGCAATTATTTTGTGCTACACGCGGGTTTTTGTTTTGTGTTCTATGCAACATTTGCATAGCTTCGGCGGCGGCGGTAGCCTCGTCTAAAAGCGACGCATTAGCCACAGGCATGTTGGTAAGGTCGCAGATAACCGTCTGAAAATTGAGCAATGCCTCTAAACGCCCTTGTGCAATTTCGGCTTGATAAGGCGTATATTGAGTATACCAACCCGGATTTTCGAATATATTGCGCTGTATAACAGCAGGCACAATGGTTCCGTAATAGCCCATACCAATATACGATTTCCAGAGTTGATTGCGCGACATAAGTTGCTGTACATGTTGCAGGTATTGGTATTCGCTCATCGGGTCGCCTATTTCAAGAGGTGCAGTTAGTTGTATATTGGGCGGCACTGTTTCGTTAATTAGCTGGTCAAGGCTATCAACATGCAGTTGTTGTAACATATAGGCTACTTGTTGCGGCGAGGTGCCAATGTGGCGTTCAACAAAATGATCGGTTGCAAAAAAATGCTTACTAGACATGAAGAACTTAGTTGTTTATTATTGATTGTTATTTTTTTAAAATCATAGCTTTTTGTCAATAGTATACTATGCCATTAAGCCAACTGGTTTGTGCCTGCCCCGCTTAACGCGGTAAATGTTTTTTTTGGGGGTGATGAATAGCACTCCCTAATTTGCCAAGTTGGTGGCACCCCCGAAGCACGGTAAGCGCCTAAGCAAATCCACCATTTTTTAGTGCTGGCATCAAAAGTGCAGTTAAGGTAAAACACTTAATCATGCACTTTTGTTTTTATATGGGCATATTTAGATAAAGCGAGTAGTTTATAACAAAAATCCGACTATCGTGTTGTTAGTCGGATTTTGTTATGCCCCAAACCATTACGATTGGATGTACTGGTTTAGGTGGTCGATAGTTTGTTGTTGTTGTGCTATAATGGCTTGCACAATGTCGCTGATAGACAATACGCCTATCACTTTTTGGTCGTTTTGGTCGTCGACAACAATCAAGTGGCGTATTTTTTTACTTGACATAAGTTCCATACAAGTATTTATCGTATCGCCTTCGGTAACGGTAATAACTTTTGGGGTCATGATGTCGGCGATAGCTGTTTCGCGCGATGATTTACCTTGCAGCACTACTTTACGAGCATAATCGCGCTCGGAGAAAATACCCGACAGTTTATCGTTGTCTATAATTGCCAGAGAGCCAATATTTTTTTCGACTAATATGCTTAGTGCGTCAAAAACTTTGGTGTCAGATGTTACCGAATAAACGGCGTATCCTTTTTGCTGTAACAAGTGTTTAACTATAATCATAGGCTGAAACAGTTTAATGGTGTATTGATTTGCGTGCAAATATAACGCTATTTGGTCAATAATTTCTTTTTTTGCTTACAATTAATTTTATTAAATTTAAATTAATTCAATATATTTAGATAAAGTAAACAAAAAAAACGGGTTTTGGTGGAATAACCAAAACCCGTTTTTGTCTAATAGTTGTGTTGTTTGAGCTATTCTATCAATTAGCTAAAAAAAAATGTAAGTTACGTGCAACCATTTACGGTGTAATAGCTACTACTAAAGTGCTATCTGATGTTCGGTAATCATGCGGCGCATATTAATTAGTGCGTATCTCATACGCCCTAATGCCGTATTAATACTCACATTGGTAATATTAGCAATTTCTCTAAAACTCAAATCGGCATAATGGCGCAATACTACTACTTCTTTTTGTTCTTCGGGCAATTGGTCAATCAGGTCGCGCACTTTGTCGTTGGTTTGTCCTTTGGTCATTTGGTCTTCGGGGCTACTTTCGGCAAATTTAAGCACATTAAAAATGTCGTAACCGTCACTATTTGTGATGGTTGGAGCGCGCTTAATGCGGCGGTAGTGGTCAATGCACAAGTTGTGTGCAATCCGCAATATCCAAGGCAGAAGTTTTCCTTCTTCGGCATATTTGCCTTTACGCAACGTTTCGATAACCTTGATGAAAGTATCTTGAAAAAGATCTTCCGCCAAAATTTCGTTTCGTACAAAGAGCAAAATAGTGGTATACACCTTTTCTTGGTAGCGATTGATAAGTTCAGACAAAGCCTCGTCGTTGCCCGCTTGATATAGGTCAACGAGCATTTTATCTCCCATTTTTTCTAGGTTCATACTTTGCACGTATTTTAGGGTTATGTGCGGAGCTTGCCCCGCTGTGTGTGTTGCTTTACGGAATTACGTTAAAGAAAGTAGAACTTTATGCGATAAGCCTGAATTTATTGGTGATAAAATATGGAAAAGAACTTTATTGTTTACCTTAGCTATAAGGCTTTTTTGTTTTGTTAATATTTAAGCAATATCCGCTCTTAGGTTTATGCTTAAAGTATTTGTTAGGGTTGGGTACCTTTTTTTGTAATTAACTGATGCTACGCAGAGGCAACACAAAGGGCTTAGCTATTAAGCGGCATGGGGCTTTGTTGCTACTTTGTTGTTGTTTTATTACTGCTTATCCACCCATTAAAAGTTTGTTACTTTTTTTCTTGACAAAAAAAGTAACCAAAAAAGTCAAGGCTGTATAGTAATTGGCTAAAATGTGCAACATTCCGCTAAAAGATATAAACTTGCACGCCAAACGACTTGCTTGTCGGCTTTTTTCGGGGTTCGGTGTGGCGTGCTTCAAACAGTATATCTTTCTTAACGCTACATTTATGCCCATTTCTTTACGCCAATTCCTATAATGCCGGTCCCGAAGAAATCAGCTGCAAAACTGGGTATAAAAATGCAAAACACCTTGTTATTGAAATGGGCTACGTAGCATGAGTAATTAATGGCTAATTTTGTGCTTATTTGGCGCTTAAAAAGCTTAGCAGGGGAGATATGCACCACAAAGTTAGTGTGGTTTTTTCAACTTTCCAAATAATTTGGTTTAATTTGCCACTTTTGGGGTAAAAAATATTGTGTCCCAACACAAAAATAACGAATTTTAACACACTTTGGTATAAATGCTGGCTAATACTTCGTAAATAGCTACACTAAGTGCCTAATTGTTGCGTTTTTATTTATTGTCTAGGCTCGGCGGGTGATGCCAATAAATTGTGCAAACTTTGCTTGCCTAACGACAAGATGGGTGTTTTATTGTTTTAGGGTTTAGACTTTTTTTTACGGCAAAGGGTTTAATGGGCAGTTTATATTATTTTGCTGTCAGTATAGCTGTCTGATGGTTTTAATCAATAAGTATTTCGCATTGTTTATTTTTCAAAAAAAGCCTAACTGTTGTTTGCAGTTAGGCTTTTTTGTGGTGGTTAATTACTGTCCTTTTTATTTTCGTTACTTTTAGGTTTGCTAAATTTAACTTTAATGCCCAATTCGTCGGCTAATACTTGTGGGTCTTTACCTAAAACTTTGGCTTTACCTTTTATTGACCATTTTAGATTGTTGCGTGCTTTTTGGTATTTAGGTTCTATTTCTATGGCTTTTAACCCTGCTTCGATACCTTTGTCCCATTCTTCTTTTTTGTTATAGGCAATGCAAAGTTGGTTATAAGCTCGTGCCGATGTTTCTTTTACTTTTAGTGCATCGTTGGCTGTTTTTATGCTTTCGTCGTAGTTGGCTAGTTTGTAAAAAATGTTAGCTAATTCAATGTAATTATCTATACCACTAGGTTCTTTTTTAATGGCATCTTGCAGTTCTTTTATGCGTTCTTGTCGTCCACCTTCGGTTTCGCCTTTTAGTTTATCCAACAATTTTTTCATTTTTATGTGTGCGGGGCTAACCTCGTGTCCTTGCTGTACAATTTTTAGGGCTTCGTCAATACGTCCTTTTTTATATAGCCAGTTAGCATATCCATAATACGACGAAGGCATTGATTTGCCATTTTTCAGAGCTGTTT
The DNA here is from genome assembly GCA_016718845.1 of Sphingobacteriales bacterium. Classification (GTDB taxonomy): domain Bacteria; phylum Bacteroidota; class Bacteroidia; order Chitinophagales; family UBA2359; genus JAEUUX01. The sequence continues at coordinate 7,542 of JADKCK010000006.1, read as the reverse complement.
TGTAGTGTTGTTCTATTTCTTCATCGCTATAACCACCTTTTTGGGTTTTTAGTACCGCAAAATTTAGGTGCAATTGCGAGTAGTTGGGCATTAACTCTTTTGCTTTGTTAAAATAGTAAAAAGTGGTATCGTAGTTTTTTTTGCTCATTTGGGTTAAGCCATAGTTCATCAAGCCGCGTCCGTTGTTGGGGCTTTTTACGGTTACATCGTACCAAAGTTTTTCGCTGCTACCCCAAACTTCGTTTCGTTGATAGGTACCAAAGGCGTAAAGCGATATAATTAAGCCAATTATCAACGGGATACCTGTACGTAATTGTGGGGTACGAGCAATCTTTTTTTCGTTGTTAATTGCCCAAATAGACAAAAAGCTAACTACCGCCAATATCAAACCTATGTAGGCAAAAAATGTGCGGTGGTCGTTTGCCACCTGAAAACGTGGAGCAATGGTAGAGGTAGGAGCTAGTGCTATGTAAAACCATAATATACCAAAAGTAATTGGGCGGTATTTTAAGTTTTTGAAGCAATATAAAGCTATACCTACAGTAAACAGTATTACCATCAACGAGCCCATTACGTTAGGGTCGAGTAGGTTGTCTACTATTTTAAAGTCGGGGTCGGCACTTAGGGCAAACGGAAAAAAGAAGTTGCTGATGTAATGCACCATTACCGGAAACTGCGAAAACAGATAATCTATCTTCGATGCTCCGTTGTTAATGGGGCTCATGGGTGTCATGTGTATATTAAAGGCAAACAACAAAATGGTAGCTATCCAAGCGGGTGCTGTTTTTTTGAGGGTGTTTATCCATGTTGCGCCGCTGCGGTCGGCAAAAACATCGTTCCATGTACCTTTTTCTTCAAAAAAGAACACATATAGCAACAAAAGTGGCGGAAACATTGCCGCTGGTTGTTTGGTGAACAAACCAATAGCTAAGGGTATTAGGTATAAATAATATTTACGCAGCCGCTCGGTTTGATAGGCTACAAATGCAGCCATCACAAAAAAAGTAGACAACGAATCGGAACGGCAGATGATATAATTAACAGTTTCGGCATTGGCAGTATGAAAACCATAGTATGCCACAGCAATAAAAGCAATATAATTGTTCCAACGATGAGGATTTGCAATATCGAATATCTTTCGGTAAAAAAAGAACATGAGTAACAATTGCAAAATGTAATTCAAAAATATATCGTAATGAAACCAATCCGAATTGTATTTGTTGCCCGCTAGCCAATAATCAATGGCATTGGCACTTACCACAACAGGGCGATACGAGCGGTTGCCGGGTAATACACTGGCTGTTTCGGGATTAGTAAAAAATAAAGGTATGTTTTTTATATTTCTTATGTACACATTATCGGTAATGGTGTGCGAATCATCGAAATAAAAGCCATTATCAAAGTGATTAGAATATGTAAGTACTAAAAATAATAAGGCAACGATACTAAGAATTATAAGGGAACGATTCTGTGACATAACTGAATGTTTAAACTACACAACGCCAGAGGAAAATGAAAGAGATATGGTTTTGAAGGTGCAAAATTACTGAAAATTTGGCAATTAGCTTGTATTTGTAGCACTAAATTGTTCATAATATCCAAGTTAAGCCCAAACAAACTAACAAGTAAGCCATTGTCGGTATAAAACAAAAAGCAAATACCGTTGTTATTGCTAAATGCTACGCAAATGGCAAACAACAGCCATAATTGTTTTATCTTTGCAGCTAAATTGATGTGATCTTAACTACCAGATTAAACACCCACACCATGCAATACCTATTATTTATTATTTTACTTGTTACTGCTTGTACTAGTAGCAATAAACCCGAAATAACCGAAAATATCGAATCCCCAAACCAAAGCATTAACAACAGCTCGTTAATAACCAACTTTGATACCAGTAAAATAAAAAACTTTAAAGATTGTTGGAGCATTTACACATACGGCAATTTAAATTATCCCAAATTACCAAATACCGAGTGGCAACAATTGCAAGATTTAGCCATACAAATACCTTTTACAAGCATCTACATCGATTCTTTAAATAAAGCAGATACCACCGTTTTTGATACCCGTAACTCGTTGTACAATACATTACGAATAAAATACAACATGGTAGATAGTAATTATTTATCTGCACTAACCAATATTAGTTATTACGGCTTTTGGGCATCAAGCGTATTACCCAACGACGCTTATAACGAAGAAAGTTATAAATTAACTAACTTTAAAGAACAAGACTCGGACACCATTATTGTAACCATTTTAAACGAAGGCTACGAAGCAAAGAAGCAAATGATAGAATGTTATTTTACTAAAAAACAAAATATATGGAGTATATATAAGAAAGTAGTTACCAATTTTTCTCAAAAAACCTTAGCACAAAACAAGGAAGAACAATTAGATAAATTCTTGTTGAGATTTACTTCCGACTCTACATTTCGTTATAACCGAATAAAATTTCCTGTTGATTCTCCTGAAGTACAGGCAGCCCTATGTCCGATTATATTTTACACTCCTCCAGCTTACCATCTAAACTTTGATAGAAGTGGAGGTTCTATTAGTAAAATTTATCTAATCAGCAACCACAAAAGCGCTCAATTAAAAAAAATAAACAATGTAGTATTAAATAAACAAGGTGGCGAAACGGGCGGTTCGTATTATTTCAAAAAAATAAGCGGCAAATGGTTTTTGTACAAAATGGTTTTCGCGTCGTGCTAAATCTACCTTCTTTATCTTTATTATCCAAACACTGTTTCTTTCAATATCCAAAACCAACACATGTCTGATAGCATTATTATAAAAGGCGCCCGGGTGCATAACCTAAAAAACATAGACGTCGAAATTCCACGAAACCGATTAGTGGTTATTACAGGCGTGTCGGGCAGCGGCAAGTCGTCGTTGACCATCGATACGCTGTATGCCGAAGGGCAGCGCCGTTATGTAGAGAGTTTATCGTCGTATGCCCGCCAGTTTTTGATGCGCATGAACAAACCCGACGTAGACTATATAAAAGGTATCAGTCCGGCTATTGCCATCGAGCAAAAAGTAGTTACGCGCACCTCGCGCTCAACGGTTGGCTCACTAACCGAAATTTACGATTACCTGCGCCTACTCTTCGCCCGCATTGGCGTTACCTACTCGCCCGTGTCGGGGCAGGTAGTAAAAAAACACGAGGTATCCGATGTAGTCGATTTTATACTGTCGTTAGCCCCACAAACAAAGGTTCAGTTGCTTATCCCATTCAAAATTCACGAACATAAACACGTAAACGACGAGCTAAATTTGTTGTTGCAAAAAGGGTATTCGCGCTTGGTGGTTAATGGCGAAACACAACGAATTGAAGAGCATCAAATTACCGAAAAAAATTGGCAAAACTTAGACATTAAAGTACTAGTTGACCGTTTGGTGATAAACCCCGACGACACCGACCTGCCAAGCCGCGCCGCCGACTCGGTTAATACCGCTTTTTACGAAAGCATGGGCGATTGTATGGTAGACGTAATTGGCGACCGCAGATATGCCTTCTCGAACCGTTTTGAACTCGACGGCATGAAATTTGAAGAGCCTAATCAGCAATTTTTTAACTTTAACAGCCCTTACGGTGCTTGTTCTGTCTGCGAAGGCTTTGGTACAGTAGTCGACTTGGACGAAAATTTGGTGTTCCCCGACCGCGAACTATCCGTATACGACTATGCCATTGCCCCATGGCGAGGCGAAAAAATGAAACTTTGGCGCGACCAATTAGTGCGCACCGCCCTCGATTTCGATTTCCCTATTCATCGCTCTATCGAGCATCTAACGCCACAAGAATACGAATTATTATGGACCGGAAACGAACATTTTGAGGGACTAAACACCTTTTTTAAGTACGTCGAATCGCAACAAGAAAAAGTGCAATATAGGGTGATGTTGGCACGTTATCGCGGACGAACAACTTGCCGACACTGCAAAGGTAGCCGCCTGCGAAAAGATGCACAATATGTAAAAGTTGGCGGTAAAAGTATCACCGATTTAGTACTGATGCCCATCAAAGAGTTAAAAGTATTTTTCGATGAGCTAATCTTAGCACCACATCAATTGGCAATAGCCAAACGCGTTTTTACCGAAATAAGCAACCGCGTTGGGGTTATGGCAAACATGGGCTTGGGCTATCTGTCGCTTAATAGGTTGTCAAACACCTTGTCGGGTGGCGAAACACAACGCATCAACCTTACCCGCTCGTTGGGCAGCAACCTAACCGATGCCATGTATATCCTCGACGAACCCAGCATTGGCTTACACCCCCGCGACACCAACCGACTAATCGAGGTGTTAAAACAACTCCGCAATTTGGGCAATACCGTTATTATCGTCGAACACGAAGACGAAATGATGCGCGCCGCCGATTATTTAATAGATATTGGTCCTTTGGCAGGTGTTAATGGCGGCAGATTGGTTTTTGCAGGCACACCAAGCCAACTGCACCTTGCCACCGAAAGCCTAACCGCCGACTACCTAACAGGCAAACGCCATATTCATATACCTGCACATCGGCGCAAAGCTATTAACCGCATTGTTATCGAAAATGCCACCCAACACAACCTAAAAAATATAACGGTTGGTTTTCCGCTCAACACCATAACGGTGGTAACAGGTGTATCGGGCAGTGGCAAAACAACTTTGGTAAAAAACATATTGTACCCAGCCCTTAAACGATTACTCGAAAAAGTAGGCGATGCACCCGGCAAACACAGTGCCATGACAGGCGATGTTGATGCCATAAAAAAAATAGAACTGATTGACCAAAACCCATTGGGTAGGTCGTCGCGCTCAAACCCCATTACCTACATCAAAGCCTACGATGGTATCCGCGATTTATTCTCCGACTTACCCATGTCACATGTGCGCGGTTTTGCCCCCAAACATTTTTCGTTTAATGTACCCGGCGGTAGGTGCGAAACCTGCGAGGGCGACGGCGAAATTTTGGTAGAAATGCAGTTTTTGTCCGATGTGCATTTGGTTTGCGAAGAGTGCAACGGACAACGTTTTAAGCAAGAAGTATTAGATGTAACCTATAAAGAAAAAAATATTTTTGAGGTATTAGAGCTAAGCGTCGACGAAGCAATCGAGTTTTTCGCCGATAGAAAAGACATTGCCAACAAAATAAAACCACTTGCCGATGTAGGTTTGGGTTACATCAAACTGGGGCAGTCGTCAAGTACCTTATCAGGCGGCGAGGCACAGCGCGTTAAATTGGCATCTTACTTAGGCAAAGGCAAAGCAGCACAACAACCCATTTTATTTATTTTCGACGAGCCATCAACAGGCTTACACTTCAACGACATCAACAAATTGTTGGCTTCGTTTAACGCCCTTATCGAGGTAGGACACAGCATTATTATTGTAGAACACAACCTCGACATCATAAAATCTGCCGATTGGGTAATAGATTTAGGTCCCGAAGGTGGCAACGAAGGCGGTTATTTACTCTTCGAAGGCACCCCCGAAGACTTGCTCCATTGCCCAAACTCTTATACAGCCCAATATTTGCGCGAAAGGTTGGAAGAAAAATTTGATACGCCACCCAAAATACAATAGCCTGCACCGCCCCGCTTGACGCGGAATATGTCTTTTTTGGGGGTGATGCTTAGCACTCCCTAACTCGACTAGTTGGTGGCACCCCCATTATCGCTGTTCTGCAAACCCCAAACACACGACTAGTAGTCATTCATGTTAATATTGTCGGATATTATAGTTCTTGGCAAACTCGCCATTATCGGTAAATTTGGGTAAATTGGTAACGTTTTTTCATGGATAAATACCCATATCACACCCCTAACGGCAATGTCAAAAAGTTAAGGAAATTGGAGTTTTTAGCTCCGTAGGAGCTCAATATGGGTAGAAAGAAAAGTTGCGTTCATGGTAAAAGTATTTGAAATTGTGTTCTTAGCTCCATAGGAGCTCAATATGGGTAGAAAGAGGGTAAACACGGGTATTTTCGCTCCGTAGGAGTGATATATGGTTTATATCTTGCCTAAAAACGCTTGGCAACGTTGAAAATACGACCGTCTTATCTCATGCCATCAAAAATTATGCTCCTAAACCGAGCTAAAAATGCGGTCATCTATACCCAAAGCTACCCATATTTCACTCCTACGGAGCGGAAAATGCTGTCATCTACGCCCAAAGCTACCCATATTACGCTCCTAACGGAGCTTTTTAGCCCTTTCCCTTAACTTTTTGACATTGCCCTAACGGGGCTAAAAATGCCGATTCTATCCGACAGCATTAAATAGCTAGACTACTAGCATAACCAAGCAAAACGTTGAACAAGCCAAATTTACAACTTTGTTTTGGCAAAAAAAGCCCAACAGCAACTAAACTGTTGGGCTTTTTTCGAGTATCGTGTTTCACTATGCTTATAAACCATTCCCAAAAATCAGAATCCCCACCAACTTTACAGTTAGCGGGGATTCTTTTTTTGTGTGCTTAATTACCTAAAAGCAGTAGGGTGTTATCTAGCAACAGTAAGTTTATAGGTTTCCACCATACCCGATTGGGTAGTCAATTTCACAATATACATACCAGCAGGTAAGTTAGCAGCATCAAGTGATACGTTATACGTTTCGCCGGCATTAGCTTTTGCGTTAAACAAGTTAGCTATTTGTTTGCCAGTCAAATCGAATGCAGCAACAGTTGTGTTACCAGTTTCGCCTACTGTAAATGTGATATTGGTTGTTGCAGCAGTTGGGTTAGGATATGCATTGATTGATGCCATGTCGGTTTTACGACCACGACGCTCAGTACCTACCCAGTACCAGCCTTCTGCTTCGTCACCTGCACAGTCGGTTACTACCACATGGTACCAGCCAGTCGCAAGACCGCTTACATCTTGTGTTGCAGCAGTAAATCCGTTAGGACCATCCCATGCATAAGTGTAGCCATTGCAACCACCCGATACCGTAATATTTACAGCACCATCGCTTGCACCGCTGTCCTCGTCAATATCATAAGAGTCGATATTTAACTCGGTGTTGCCGCCTGCATTGTTTGCAAACACCAACGGATTTTGGGTGTTACATTGTGTTGCATCATCGGTTATAGTAACAATCCAATCAGCACCGTCAGCATAGTAAATGCTAATGGTGGCGCTATTGCCATTGTATTCAATGTCGTAACGCACATAACCTGTAATATCCCAATCGAAGTTGTATGGGGCTAAACCACCAGAAATCACAATTTGTGCTTGGTTATAATCAAATGGACTAACGCCACCGCTTGGAGCGCCTACTTCCACTACACCAACAGCTGATGCAATTTGAGGTACTACTTGTAGGGTAACTTCGGCTAAAGCGCTTTCGGTGCAATCGCCAGTTGTTTGAGATACATAGAAGGTTTGCGTACCAGCAGTTGAAGTATTCACCGCAGGAGCAGTTGCACTACCAACACCAAATGGAGAAGTGTACCACAACAAGTTGTCGCCTTGTACAAAATCTGTCAAATCAACAGCTTGTCCAACGCATACAGCTCCAATAGGTGTTACAGAAGGTTGTGGGCTTA
>JADKCK010000005.1 GCA_016718845.1 Sphingobacteriales bacterium | reverse complement strand
GGTAGGCTACTACACAGCACCCAAATAACACAAAGCACCACCACCATTAGCACCGCCACTTACCCCAATGGCATTTACTACTGCCAACTACTCGACAACGGACACATTACCGCCACCCAAAAGCTAGTAATTATTAAATAACCTAAACAAAAGGTTTATTTGGTAACCCAAAGCCTTCCAAAAGCCCCAAAAACCTAAAAAGTCCCCAAAAGTCCCCTTCAGGGGATTTAGGGGTGGATAGGGCAGGAGTGCCAAATAAACCTTTTTTGTTTACAAAACCAAAAAAGATGAAAAATAGTTTATTTATACTACTCTTTTTTATTAGCTGTGGGGGTACTGCCCAACCCATACTGTTCAACAAACTATACCAAGCCGATACTATAAGCATGTTGGCAACCAGCATACAACCCACACAAACAGGCGGATACATACTAATAGGCGGATTTAATTGGATAAATGACTATACTGCTGTATATATGCGAAAATTAGACCAATATGGCAATACCGAAAAAGTAGTTATTTTAGCCGATACTATTGGTAAATCAGCACCGCTTTTACACAATTCATTGATAAAATCGCATACACCCGGCAATTATATAGTAAGTGCCACCATAGGTGGTACAAACGACGAAGAACGCGATTTTATGTTGATAGAGTTTAACGAAAATGGCGACGTACTCTGGAAACGAATTTATCCGCAACCTAATTATGTAGAAGGCAATGCACAAGCAATAGCTACCCGCAATGGCGGTTATTTATTACATGGTTGGGTAGAGGTTAATCAGCAGTCAATGCAATTTTACCTAGTAAAAACCGACAGCACAGGCGGCGTAGAGTGGGAGCGGTTTTATGGGGATAATAATATGCATTATCTTTTACACGCCGAACAAACGCTTGATGGCGGTTATTTGTTAAGCGGACAATGCCATAACTCAAGCACAAACTGGGATATGTGTGCCATAAAAACCGACACTATGGGCTTGGTAGAATGGGAACAACGCTATGGTACTAACAACGATGATGGTGGTTGTATTGCAGTAGAAGTAGCTAAAGGAGAGTATGCTTTGGTCGGTTCTGCGGGTATAGTTGAGCAGTTTCAACCATTTTGGTACACCGAATATCAACTCTATTTTGCTCGTTTAGATAGTAATGGGGTAATAGTTGAAAATTCGGAGCGATATTATATTAACGAAAGCAACTATAGTCCAGAAGCTGTTTATTTAACCGACAAAAAAGAGTTAATTGTTGCTACGTTAATATATGGTCCGTCGCCTATAAAGCCATACTTTACCAAACTTACTTTATCGGGCGATATGTTGTTAAATGTGCCGCTAAGTACAGGTTTGGGCAATCAATACAGCGTTCAGGATTATATCCGCGACATAGAGCCTACCTCCGATGGTGGTTATGTAATGGCAGGGTTTAACTATTTGTGGCCACAAAGCGGCTGGGCAGTAAAAGTTGATAGCATGGGCAACACCTGCGGCATAACCGATTGCGACACCGCACCTGTTGTTATAGATGCAGTGACTATGGCTACAGCAACAGAGGCGGCAAGTATGGTGGTATCACCAAATCCAACGGCAAATACACTAAATATTAGCTATCATTTGCCGCCGCAATTTCCGTTTGCTGTATTTGAGTTGTACAATAATATAGGGCAAAAAGTATTGTACAAAATAACCACACAAACAAATACTCAGATTAGTTTGTCGGTTGCTGATATACCTTCGGGTATTTATTTTTATCGTTTTGCAAACAATAATAACTTAATTGCAAATGGCAAAGTGGTAATTGTACATTAAAAAATTAGCAAATAGATATAGTAAAGCCTACAAAATTGCCTTAAATAGTAATTTTGTAGGCTTTTTTAATTTTACTACATATCTAAAACAACCTATTTCGTCTAAAAAATAGCACAACACCCGTAGTTAGTAGCACCGAAAATACTAAAATAAGTATAAAAGCCTGATTGTGTCCATCGCCTATTTGTACGTCCAAAAAAGGCAAATTTAGTGGTACATTCATACCAAAAAAACTAGATACAAGTGTGGGTACCATTAAAATAATGGTGATAGATGTTAGCCGTTTCATTACATTATTCATATTGTTAGATATGATAGAGGCAAAGGTATCAAGGGTGGCATTTAAAATGTCGGTGTAGATGCGCGACATTTCTTGAGCTTGGCTAATGTCAATAATAATATCTTCAAAAAAATCGCTACAATCTTCGCGTTTTCGAACATTTAAAAAATCGGTGCGTTGCATTCGTAAAAACATCAATTCGTTGTCGCGCAGCGAGGTTACAAAATACACCAAACTTTTTTGTAAATTCATCATTTTAAATAACTCTTCACTTCGGCTCGAGTGATAGAGTTCTTTTTCGTATAAAGTACGTTGTATGTTAATATTTTTTAGGTATTGTAGGTAATAATACACTACTTTTTCGAGCATCAGCAACACAAAACGGCTGTGGTCGTTGGTGTCCAACGATTTCATGTTGGGCATCAAAAGGGCATCAATAACGGGGTTGGCAAAGGCAGTAACGGTTAATATGTAGTCCTCGTTTTCGGCAATACCCAACGGAACGGTATTGTATAGGGCTTCGTTGCTGCCATTATTGGCGTTTTTTACGGGCACATTTAATACAATAAATTGTATGCCGTCTTCTTGTTCGTAGCGGCTGCGCTCGTCAATGTCTAAGGCATCTACAAAAAAATCGAGCGGAATGTCCAATTCTTCGCTCACTTGCCTAACTTCTTCGTTGTTAAACGGTGGATAAATGCTAATCCAGCAGCCTTTTTCGGCTTTTTCAAGCTCAATTAAGGCTTCATTTATGTGTTTTTTGTAATATCTGATCATATAACACGCACTTGTTTTTAGGCGTAGTTAAAAAAAAGCTGTTCAACATCGTAGGTAGGTACGTAATGGCAAAATAGCTAACACCAATAACAATACCAATTTGGGTAAATTGATGCGCATAAAATTATTAAAATAACTTTTCCGTGGAATAGACCCGCGAGCATGGCTGCTTAAATTGCTGAAAAAGAATGCTTTTTTCATAGCTGTGGTGAAGTGAGATTGGGTGGAGTGTTGTGAATCGCAGAGCTTACAGCCATAGCCAGCGGACTAGCCGCCAAATTTGGTGTAAAAATAAGGCTTTTTGTTGATTTATCTTAGCCTTAAGCCAACCTTTCTGTTATAAATTCACTATCTAATGGGGTATCTACTCCAAACAACACATTTTTTGTTAGTCTTTGCTCATTTTTATCAAAAAATTAAACAAAAAGCCCTACTTTTGTACGACTTTTCAACCTCATTTACTGCATTACCCTAATCACTATCTCATAAATCAAATATTTACTCAAAACATATTATGCAAGAAATATTATTTATATTGGCTATTACTGCAGCCGTTTATGTAGTGTTGTTGTTAAGCAACCGCAAAAAAGGCTTCCGTTATCGCCAGTTTTGGTCGCCGGTGGCAGCTGCTTTGTTAGCATTGTTTGGTATATATTTTTTTTACGACCAATACAACAATATGCTGGCATTTATCAAAGCAAATGCTAGCCCCACCGATTTTGTAATAGTAAAACGCTACCTCGAAATTATATATAGCCTATCACTTATTTTTATTTTTGGATTGATAAAAATGGGCGTAAATGGCAGCGAAAGTTTGTTCCAGAACAAACCCAATACCGTACCACCACTGTCTATATTTTCGGTGGCTTATAAAATAGAAGAAACTCCAAAACGCATAGTATTGCGAAAAGAATGGGTTTTCCCTAATTTGTTTTTAGAATATCTAATGTGGATTTCGGTAGGCTTGTTTATTTTGTTGCTTATGTTTTTGTTTATCCCCGAAATGCCTTACCTGCCCATTTTAATAGCTTTTTCGTTGTTAATTGTGCTAGAATCGCATTGGTATTTGCAACATCCCGACATAGAAAAAATGCCCGAAACCCCCAACGTTGTACCCGAAGTTAAACCCCAAAACATACCCGATTATTATCCACTTTGGGAAGAATACCAAAAAGTATGGTTCGACAAAATTTTGTTGGCATGGCAATACAAATCAAACACCTACGAACAACCCTCGCCACCCGCCATACAAATAGTAGAAGCACAAAATTTGGTAAGTGCAGGTTATAAATTAACCGTAAACGATTATCACCTTTTAGAATGCCTAACCAACCGCGACGACGTTTTGGTAGACGACGTAATTAGCGACAACGTAGCTCCATTGTTGTTTAGCGTGTTTATACGCCGATTGATGGACGGCGAAAATATATTAGTACTAACCGCCAAACGCTGTACCGCCGACTCGAAATACCACCAACAAGTGGTAGCTTGGATGACCGATTGGTTCTACAAACTAACAGGCAACAGCGAGTTTTGGCGCGTCCAAATTTTTAGCAAAGTAGAAGATGTAGAGTTATCGTCGCGCATCATTGTTACCTCTGCCAACGATATACTCGAAAAAAATATCATCAACCACCAATGGTTCGACAGCCTACAAACGGTATTGCTACTAAATGGCAACGAAATTTTTAGCGAATCACTAACTTCAAACAACGTTTTGTTGCGCATCTTGCGTACCAAAAACGATAGAAAAGACCTGCAATGTATCGTTCTGTCCGATTACCGCGAGTCGCTACAATCGTCGGTTGCCCGCAACCTAAGTGTAAAAAGCGACCTCAAAGAAGTGCGCCTGCGCCCCACACCCCCTGCCAAATCCTTCACGCTTTTTTGGCGATTAGAGGGCGATAAACTGTTTCAACACAAAGTATTAAGCGGACACATCGAAAAATATTTGGGCGCCGAAGCCCTACTATCGCTATTGGCACAACGCGAAAAACTGCCCAATATACAAATGGTTGGACAAGAAAAACTGCCCTACTACGAGTACCTCGAAGAACTAGACAACAACAACAGCAGTTTGCTAACCACACCTGTTTCGGCTCAATCGCTAAAAGGAAAATCGGTTAACGAAGTAAAAACACAAGAGGTAACTTTTCTTATCTCGCCCGCCGACCACAGTTTTATACTTGCCCGCGATGCCGACTTTAACCTCATCAGCACCCTCAAAAAATGGGAACCCTACGCCCGTCAACAAGCCTTTTTGCACATCGTATCGCCACCCTACTTGTTGCGCTCCTATTTTTTAGACAATATGGCGTACTTCATCAAAACACCATTGTACCCATTATCTGCCAAAATGATGATTAGCCGTTTTGAGGTTGCCCGCATTTTATTGGAGCGAATGGTAAGCCAAGAACTGTCCGAACAAGAAATTTTGGAAGAAATAAGCTGGATAAATCCCAAAGCCATTTTTGTAAAAGAAGAACTACAAAAACTATTTAAATTGGCATTTGGTATAGATATTATAGCATCTAACTACTTAACTATAAATAGTAGCTACAATTTTAATAAAGCCGATGATTCGTTTGCCAAAATAACCAAATACCGCCTACAACCCCGCATAAAAGACGACATAAACCTTAAATTTTTGCGCAACGTAGATGTTATTGATGCCTCAAAAAATGTGCTAAAACTAATATCCAGCGATTTGTTGTTCCAAAACTATCTGCCCAACCAAATACACGCCTTTAATGGCAAAGCATATAGCATAAAAGGCTACGACCAAATGAACCGCAAACTGCTAACCAATCATCGCTCGCCCGATAGCACCATTATGTACCGCGCCGACATATCGGTTACACTCCACAAAATTGAACCACCATTAACCGAAAGCCACAAAAAGAAACTAACCAACGAAATTGCCCTCGAACTGTCCGAAGGTACTTTTGATGTAATAAACAACGGCTATTTTACGTTTAACAACGGCTTAAACCTACAAAAAGGCAACTTTACCTACACCCCCCTAAACCGCGACGAAGTACCCGCACGACAATACACCTTGGGCAGAATGATGTTTTTGCGCATCAGCATAAAAGATGCACCCATTGATATAGCACACGTAACAGCCACCCTGTCTATACTACTACACGAAGTGTTTTACACCCTTTTCCCCGATACCCACCAATATATTATCGTTGGCGGGTTAAGCGCCGAAACTTGCCTTTCCGACAGCTTCGCACAACTGTATCCCGTTATCCAAACATCGTCCGACACCGTACTAACTACCCTAAACGAGCGAATGATACAACTTTGTATATTAGAAGATGCCTACCAAGACTTAGGTTTAGTACAAAGCATCTTCGACCGCTGGGATTATGTATTGCGTATTGTTGATGATTACCTCGATTGGGTATTAGACACCAACGAGCGCACCTCCAACCCCGTAGGACCCGAAGACGATAAAAACCAAATTATCCGAAAATTAAAAATCAATAAAACCGAGTTCCTACAATTTGGCGGCGAACTACTACCCGATTTTATTGACCTAAAAGGCACCGCCGCCCTATTGCGCCAGCTATTAGGCAAAAACTACCTTAGCACCGAGCGCCGCGACTTTTATGCCTAAACCATCTTTCGTTTTGGTTGCCCACACAAAGGTATGCGCCTGCCCCGCTTGACGCGGTAAATGTCTTTTTTGGGGGTGATGATTGGCTTACCCTATTTCCACAGCCTATGGCACCCCCTTAGCAATTAAGCGCAGCCTCAACAAAAACACCAAATTGCCCTATTGCCACACTTTGCCTAAAAATAAATCCATTAATTTATACCCATTAAGCAGCTATTTGGCAACTTTTTGCGTTAAATACTTTTGCAAACTAAAAGATAATAGAGCTGGTAGAAAATCTTTGTGTTCTCCGTGTCTCCGTTGTAAACAAAAAAAAACTCCGTTGTAAATTTAAAAATAAACAATAATATCCAGTAGTTTTAGCAATCATTTACTACTTTTCAATGTCTGCATCAAGCTTACACCCATTAAGCAGCTATTTGGCAACTTTTTGCGTTAAATTTTATTGATTAGCTATTATCAAAAGTACAACTTCCAAAAACTATTTTACACAACATTAAACTAATCATCTTCTTTACACATCTAAAAACTGTTTTAAACCAAAACAATAAAAAAAAACGAAATTACCACACTATGATTAAGCAATTTTTTTCCCTGTTGCTTGTGTTGTGCCTAAGTGCCAGCCCGCTGTTTGCTCAAACAATTGCCGAAGGTAAAGTGCAATTAGAGAACGAAAACTTTTCGTCGGCACGTAAAATATTCGAAGATTTAATAGCCAAAGATGCCAGCAATGCCGAGGCTTATTACTACCTTGCCGAATCGTATTACCTCGACGAAAAACCCACCGAAGCCAAAAAGTACTACGAAAAAGGCGTGGCAGCCAATTCAAAAAGCGCCCTTAACCTAATTGGCTTGGGTAAATTGCTACTCGACGACAACAAAACCGCCGAAGCAAAAAAGAATTTCGACCAAGCAATAAAAGTAAGCAAATCTAAAGATGCCAATATCTTTTATCAAATTGGCTCGTCGTACCTTAATTCAAAAAACGCCAACTACGATGCAGCCGTCGAAAACCTAACCAAAGCACGCGACCTAAACACCAAAAACCCAGAGTACTTTTTGACACTCGGCGATGCATACCTTGCCAAAGCCGATGGCGGTAATGCCATGAACAACTACGACTTTGCCATTGACAAAGACCCCAACAACCCGCGTGGCTACATGAAAAAAGCCAAACTTGCCAAAGGCGCAAAAATTATCGAAGGTCCCGAAGGAGCCGTAGCAACTTTTGAAAAAGCTATTGCCAAAGACCCCAACTATGCACCTGCCTACAAAGACCTTATTGAGTTGTATTACGCCCAAAAACAATACAATAAAGTAACCGATTTACTCAAAAAATACACCACCTTAGTAGGCACCGACATCGAAGCCCGTATGCGCTATGTGCGTTTCTTAACTTTCCAAGCTAAAGATTACGACACCGCCATTACCGAAGCCGACAAAGTATTGAAAGACGATGCCTCGCAATATACCATGTACCGTTGGTTAGGCTGGTCGTACTACGAAAAAGGCTTGCTAACCACCGACGAAGCCGCCGCCAAAGATTTGTTCAAAAAAGCACAAGATGCCATGAAAACCTTTTTTGAAAAAGTACCTCCAACCGACAAAATATTTAAATCGGACTACGAATACTACGCCCGTGCTGCCGAAAAAGCAGGTGATATGACAACCGCCATGGCACAATACCGCAAAGTATTAGAGCAAGATAGCACACAAGTGTATATCTACGACCTAATCGCTAAATCGTATTTCGATAATAAAGACTACGCCAACGCCGCAAAAGCCTACGAAGAAAAAGTAGCTAAAACTAAACCAACATCGCAAGATTACTACTACATTGGCAGATGCTATTATAGCCTAAAAGACTATAAAAAAGCCGATAACGCCTTTGTAAAAGTGGTAGAACTAAACCCAACTTGGCCCAGCGGTTTAACATGGCGCGGTCGTTGTAACGAACAACTCGACCCCGACTCAAAACTAGGTTTGGCATTGCCTTTTTACCAACAAATGATACCCGTTGCCGCCGCCGACCCATCGAAATACAAAAAAGACCTTATAGAGGGTTATTTATATTTGGGTTACTACTACTATAGTAAAGAAGATTACTCAAGTGCTAAATATAACTACGGTAAAGTAGTAGAACTTGACCCTAGCAACAAAACCGCCAACGATGCCTTAAGCGCCCTAAGTAGTGCCGAAGGTCAAAAATAAACACGGTGCAGCATACACTAACAAAAAATTGCCCTCCAAAATTGGGGGGCAATTTTTTTTATTGGGTGATGTTGTGATTGTAAAGACGTAGCACTGCTACGTCTGTACCACGTGATGATTGTACAAATCATAATCAATCATAAAGATCATAAAAAATCAGCGTTCTATTTTGTGATGTGGAGATGTAGAGATGTGGGGATGTTGTGATGTTTCGATGTGGCGATATTGTGATATGGTGATGTTGTAATGTGGTGAAAAATCATAATCAACCATAAAGATCATAAAAAATCAGCGTTCTATTTTTGGGGTGGTGATGTGGCAAAAAAACATTTTAGTGTAAGTCTATGTACCTATGTTAATCTATGCATCTATGTGTCGAAAAATCATAAAAAATCAGCGTTTTATTTTGTGATGTGGTCGTTGAACGAAGTCGAAACGGGTGATGTGGCAAAAAACATTTTAGTGTAAGTCTATGTACCTATGTTAATCTATGCATCTATGTGTCGAAAAATCATAAAAAATCAGCGTTTTATTTTGTGATGTGGTCGTTGAACGAAGTCGAAACGGGTGATGTGGCAAAAAAACATTTTAGTGTAAGTCTATGTACCTATGTTAATCTATGCATCTATGTGTCGAAAAATCATAAAAAATCAGCGTTTTATATTGCAATGTCATGTGATGATATTGCGTACAAAAAACGCCAACGAACATCTCGTTGGCGTTTTTTTTGTGTTTTTATGCTTATTGGGTGGTGTTTATTGGCTTTTAGCCTATTCAGGGCATTAGTTTTTTGCCATATTGTTTGTTTGGGTGCGGCTATAATTAGCTTACCCAAAAAAATGTTACTGTCAATATTGCAGTTATTGGGTTTTGGGGTTCATTAGGGCTTTAAGTTGTTTAATGGCTTGTTGGTTTTGTTGGTTGTTTAGAGCTTGTTTAATTTCGTTTTTTTCGCGGGTGGTTAAGTGAAAACTCATCGAGGCTTCGGCGTTTTTGCTGCTTGGCAGGTATTCGAGGTTTACCACCGATAGTTTGTTGTTTAGTTGTTGGTTTAGGGTAACAAGGCGTTGGTCTTGGTTATACTCTTGCACATCGGGCGACATAAAGACGGCAAAGGGGGTAAAAAACTGTTGTAACAACGTTTCGGGCTGATAGGGTAGGGTAGGGGCTATTTTTTGTTGCGAGCTAATGCGCACAATAACAACTTGTTGGGTGTTGTTGCTTATCCAGGTGTTAAAGGTTTGCAAAAATCGGACGGCTGTTTCTATGCCAAAGTTGTCGATAAAGCCAGCGTCCATAATTTGGAGGGGTGGGTTAGTGGGCAACACACTGGTGGGCAATATGTAGGGGTAGGTGGCGTTTAGGCGGGCAGCGCTGCTAATAAGCAAGTTAGGGGCGTTTTGGTGTTTAAAAAACAAGCCAAAGTCAATGCCATCAAACTCAAATAGGGGGTGTTGTAGGGTGTTGCTGGTGGGCATATTAACAAGGTACGATACGGGCTGCGACGAGATGTAGAGTTTGCGGCTGTCGTTGGTAATGGTAGGCGACAGTATAAGCATGGGTATAATGCCTTGTTGCTCGGGTAGGGTGTATTGGGCAAGGGTGCGCCCAAACAGCACCGAGTCGGTGTTTGCGTGCCATCGGTTTTCAAACGAGTAAGCTCTGTTTTTGATGTACTCGTTGCCGGCAATAGTAAAGCGTTGGGTGGGGTAAAAAATATCGTTTACTGCCATGGTAAAGGCAATGGGGTTGAGCAAATCTTTTGCCATGTTTTGCCAATATTGTTGTTTGTGCCAATTGGCAAGGCTACCTATTTGTTGGCGGTAGTATAGCTCGCGCAGGTAGGTGGCTGCCACCATGCCACCCGATGCGCCGGTCATCAATACCGTTGAGGGCAACAGTTGGTTGTTTAGCAGGCTGTCGGTTTGTTGGGTAGCCCACATGCCCCAGGTGCTTGCTCGGCTACCGCCACCGCTGTAGCATAGCAGCACCATAGTAGGTTTTTGATTGGCAGGCAGTTGTTGGGCTGCTTGGGCGCGTTGTTTCCAGGCGGCTAATAAGGGCAGTGTGTTTTGTTGGTCTTGTTGGGCTTGTTGTGGGGTGTGCAGGCGTTTTATTTCGGATAGGTTATAGGTGGCTTTGGTGGTGTGGTAATTTAAGCCATAAGCGGGGGTGTCGTATCGGTACCAGTCGTAGGTGGTCGAGTAGTTAAGTATCATCAACAAAGCCACAAAAACTACGGTGCGCCACTCGGTTAGCCAATAACTTAGGGCGCTAATAAACGACAATAGCAGGGCAAACAC
Organism: Sphingobacteriales bacterium; assembly: GCA_016718845.1. Lineage (GTDB taxonomy): Bacteria > Bacteroidota > Bacteroidia > Chitinophagales > UBA2359 > JAEUUX01. Next base: position 171,727 of record JADKCK010000005.1, on the reverse strand, counting down.
CACAAAAAAGTTGGTAGCGGCGGGTACTTGTAGCCAAGGCACATCGATGCCCAAACCTAATCCAACCAAAACCAACAACGACACCAATTGTACAAAAAAGGCGTTTAAGTGGTTTTGGCGGAATACAGATTGCAGTACTTTTTCGGGGTAGTGCTGTGTGCCTCGGGCAAGCCTAATGTGTAGGCTGCTGGTTAGGTAATAATCAACATGGCAAATTTTAGCGTTTTTTTCTATGCTTTCCCACAAAACCACAACTTCGGTTTCTAGTTGTTGCTCTAATTGTTTAATGCGTTGCTGCCGCGACAATTTGGGTCGGCGGCTTCGGGTATATTTGTTGTATTTGGTGGGTTTTGGGTATTGTTGCAGATGATTGATAAACGAGCTGATGTTTTTGTTGGTGAGATGAAAATACAACACCCCCACCAATATCAACGCAATGGCGCCTGTAAAAAAACCACCCATGCACGAAAAAATAAAGTCGGTTGCCCTAAATTCGTTTGCTGCCTGAAATCTCGCCACGGCTACGAGGTAGGTAACCACAAAAGCCAAAGGTATCAGCGAGTTGTTAAGGCAAAAATGCAAAAAGGGGCTATGTAAGGTTGCCAAAAACGGAAACCTAAAAGCGTTGGTCATGTAGGTGGCAATGTTCCATGCCAGCAAAAAGAAACCAAAGCCCCAGCCAATCCAAAAAAAACTTAAAAAATTGACCTTGCCCAAGTACTCGGGGTCGAGAAACAAATAGGCACCGCCATAACTTGCGGCTATGTTATAGGTAATAATGCCAAACAACAACAACCACCACAACAGCAGCGACTTGTTTTTTTTGACATGCAAGATAAGCAATTGAACAGGAAAAGAGTAGTAAATAAACTTCATATTGTTTAAAGAGGTTAAGCGGGGTTTTTACAAATTTGATTAACGATTAATTGCCAATTGTTAATGGCTGCAAATATAGGCTTAATTTTTAAAATTTAGTTACATGAGTGACGAAGTTTAGCCAAGGATTTAGTTTGTTTGGGGCAAAGGTCTAAAATACGACAAGAATTGTGGATTGAGAAAGCCACACAGACAATGTTGTACATGCCAAAGCCTATATGCCTAAATGCTTGTTGCTTGTGTCACACAAGCAACGGCTCCACATAATTTGTTAAAGTGCCCAAAAAAACAAACGGCAGAGGGTGCAAACGCACGCTCTACCGTTTTTTAGGTTGATGAAAAAGAGAGAGGGGTGAGGGTTAGATTAATTTACCTTATCGCCGCGTAGTTTTCTGAAACGTTTTCGGGCTTCTGCCATAAACAAGCTACCTGCTTGGTTCAGTAAAATTTCTTGGTAATAGCTCATGGCTTTTTGTTTGTCGTTAAGTTGGTGTTCGTACAAATCGCCGAGCATAAACAGGGCGTTGTCTACCAGTAGGTCGTCTTTGTAGTTGTCTAAAATATTTTGGAGATAGTCTACGGTAGCTTTATAGTCACGTTTTTTAAGGGCAATTTTTGCTCTCATCATCACTACATCGTCGCTAAGGCTGTGTTTGGGGTATAGGGTGTTGATAGAGTCGAAGGTAGCCAATGCCTCTTTGATTCGGTTTTGGGTTATTAGTAGTTCGGCGTGTGCAAACATCATCATGGTGGTGGTGGTGGTATCTAAGCCCAAGTTGTCGATAATAAACGACGACAGTTCGATGGCATCGTTTGATATTAACTCTGAGGTAGATGCCTTTAGTACATCTAATTGGCTTTGAGCCCAATCAAAATCGCCATTAAAATACGACAGTTTGGCGTTTCTAAAACGGGCTTCTTCGCCCAGTATATCGTCTTTAAAAGCTTTATCCACCTGCGAGTAGTAAAGGGTAGCTTCCCATACATCGTCTTGCATTAGGTAAAAATCGCCCATATCTAATTTGGCATACGCTTTTGTTCGGGCATCGGCATTGCCCATATTGGCTACTTGTTCGGCAAGTTCAAGGGCTTTATCAAGGTCGTTTAGGTAATAGGCATACAGGTGGCTTAGTTCGAGCATGGCATTGGCAGTACCTGCTGTTTTACCCAAGGCTTCGAACATGTTTAGGTAATCGGTTTTTAGGGCATCAAGGTCTTGCGGGGTATAGTTGTTGGTGGTGGTTATTTTTTCGTTTCTAACGTGCAGCAGTTCCACTTTTGCGGGTACGTGCAGGCGGTTTTCGGCACCTTTTGCAATAACATACTCGTAGGCATCAATAGCTACGTCGTATTGTTTTTCGTCGAATGCTTGTTTGGCTAAATCCATTACCCGTTGCCCGGTTTCGTTTAGTCGGCGGTCAAGTGCTTTCATTTGTACTAGTGCGCCTTCAAAATCTTTTTGTTGTTTAAGTGCCCACGATAATATTTCGATGTAGATAATTTGGTCTTGTTCGGTTTGTATACGGCTATACAATTGGGTTTGCAGTTCTTCGAGGTCTTTTTCGTTGTTGGCTACGCGCTGTAAGTTATTAAACACCATTTGTACCTGCGAGGGTGTTGTAGAGGCGTAATCGAGGTAATTTTTTATTAGGTTGGGTGTATCGCCGTTTCTTTGATAGGCTAAAGCCATTTCGTAGGCATACAATTTGTCGTTTTTACTTAGGTCGCGTCCTTTTTGGTAGGCGGCAATGGCATAATCGTTTAGGTTGTTGTTGCTAAAATTGCCAGCTAATCCTAATAATTCTTCTTGTTTAGCATTTTTTATTGCCGAGTCAAATTGTTCTTTGGCTTCTTCGGGTTTATTGTTTTCTTTGTAAATAAGCCCCAAATCTATGTTTAAAGAAGGGTCGCTTTTGTTAATTTTTTGTTGTTTTCTCACCAATTTTTCGGCATCGGTGTAGTTTTTCAAACCAATTAACGCTCTTAGGTATTGGCGATAGTAAAAGGTGTTTTTTTCGTTATCTTCGTACAAATCTTTGTACAAAAGGCTTGCTTTTTCAAAATCGTTATTTTGTAGGTATTGCTGTGCCAAGTTCATGTCTTGTTGTAATTGCGAGGGAGTTTTTTTGCCTTGTGCATAACTCGGTAGTGCTAATAGCAAGCAGCTAATAAATAGCAAGAGAGATATTTTTTTCATAAAGATAGTTAGTGCTAAAAAAGTTAATGGAGCGTTAATGATGGGCAATAAGGTAATGTATTGATAACAAAGGTGTTGGGCAATTGTTGCAGAGCTATTAGAACGCAAAAATCTTGCCTATAGTATAAAGTGCTTATTGTTTATTTAGGTTGATACATTTTGATACCGACTTAAGTGAGTAGTAACTATCTATTTTATGTCAATTATTTAAATAGTTTGTACCTGCCCCGCTTGACGCGGAATCGGTCTTTTTTGGGGGTGATTATTGGCTTACCCTATTTGCAAAGCTTAGGGCACCCCCAAAGCAAAGCAAGCGCAAACACCCAATCAGCATTTTTCCATGTCTGTATCAAACTTAAACAAGCAAAGCATTGTCTATCAACAACAAATACTCGTTTTCTTTGGTTCGCATTAGTTGGGTTTCGGCATCGGTTTTGTCGCCATAGCCCAATAGGTGTAGCAATCCATGTACCATTACACGGCTCAGTTCGGTGTTAATAGGCACATGATAGGTTTGGGCGTTGTCTTGTATGCGTTCTATGCTAATAAAAATATCACCCTCAATGCGGTTGGCTTTTTCCGAGTTATCAAACGTAATTACATCGGTTAGGGTGTCGTGTTGTAGGTACTCCATGTTCATGTTATGGAGGTAATCGTCGGTACAAAAAATGTAGTTTAAATTGCCTATTTTTTTTTGTTCCTCACTTTCTGTTTGCACCACTTTGTTTAACCACTGTTTAAGCAATAGTTTGTTTTTTAGCTGAAAAACTAAGGGCGGTTCGGTGTAAAAAGACACTGCCATGATGATTATATATCTTAATGTGTTGGTTATAAACTATTAATTGCCAAGTGTTTGTTTTTGTAGCGCAAAGGTACTACTTTTGTGACTAAAAACTAGACAATAATTGTTTGTTGTAGACATTAAGTGTGTCTAAAACAGCAAAAAAAGCTTTTAAACCCACAGTATTGTAATTTTTGTGTAAAAAAAGGTATCTTGCATAGCAAAAGTGCATACTTGGCACTGTTTTTACCGTATACAACACTATAACCTATCTACACTTGCCCTTACTCAAAAATAAATAGCTATGAAAAAACAACTATTGATTACCTGCATGGTGGCATTTGCCTTAGCAAAGCCCTCTTATGCACAAAAAATAATGACAGACGATGAAGCGGTGTATGCTGTTCAGCCGGCTCCGTTTAATACCAAAGGAAACGATTTTGGAGTTGTATTTTATCATTCGGGTTTGATTTTTTCGCACAATAATGATGGTAAAAATTTGGCGTGGAATAAAGCTATAGAAAAGAAAGGCAATAGCGAAGCTTGTTTTGTAGATAAAAAAGGTGATGCTTTTACCAGAAACTTTAAAGCACTAAAGGGCGATATAAACTCTATTTACCCCGAAATAACCACTACTGTCAATAAAAACAATTTATACATCACACGCCTTAAGCGCAGTGCCCGCGGAGCTACGCCTACGTGGGGTATTTATATGTCGGAGTATAAGTACGGTAAGTGGGGTAAAGCCTTGCCTTTTAACAACAATAAATCAGGTTATAATGTAGCCTTCCCAACGGTGTCTGCCGATGGTTCGACCATGTATTTTGCCGCCGATATACCCGGTGGTTTTGGCGGTATGGATATATATTCATCTAAAAAAATAGGCACTAACTGGACACCGCCCAACAACTTGGGCGCTACTATCAATTCGACAGGCGATGAGATATACCCGCACATACGCCCAAACGGTACTTTGTATTATGCCTCTAATGGCGATGATAAAAAAGACTTTGATGTGTACTATACCTCGGCAACAAGCCCCGTAAGTTGGGAAGAACCAACACTACTACCCAGCCCTATTAACTCTACAGCCGATGATTTTGCTATAGTATTTGAAAGCAACAACAACAATGGTTATTTTAGTTCTAATCGCAGTGGTGGTAAAGGTGGTGTAGATACCTACAGCTTTGTTGTGAAAGAAGAAAATAAAATGCCCATAATGCCCACTAAGTACGTCAGCAATCCGTCGGAAAACGAAATGCAACAACTAATTGTCGAGTTTGATTACGACCTAATTAGCCGTACTAAGGTATTAAACGAAGGATTGAAACTACATAAAATACGCTTTTCGCCCAACGATGCCCGCATATTGCCACAAACAGCCCTCGAACTAGATAGAGTTGCCAGCTTTATGCGCCTTAGCCCAAGTATAAGCATCGAAATTGCTTCACATACCACTTCGGTAGGCGATGCTCTCGAAAACAACCAATTAAGCGTAAAACGAGCCAACGCCATCAAATCTTATTTGCAACTCAAAAATATTAGACCAGAACGATTAATGGCTCGTGGACACGGCGAAAAAACCCCACTTAACCATTGCGTAGATGGTATGAATTGCCCAGATGATTTATTAGACGCAAACGACCGCGTAGTGTTTACTATTTACTCTGGACACATATCGCCACCCATGACCGCATGGAACGTTAACAAAGCACCCGTTAAGGCAAGCAACCCAGGCAACGAAACATTTATGGTAAAAACAGTAGCTAACAACGAAAACAACATGGACATAGCTAACAATGTAACAACCTACAAAGTAAGCGTTGGTCCATTTGAAACCATTACCAACCGCTTGTTTTACGACTATAACCTAACTGCCGAAAACGTTAAAATAGAAAATACCCCACACGGACACATGATTGTTTTAGGCAAATATACCACCGCACAAGAGGCTAACAAACGAAAAGCAGAAATAGAACACAAAGCAGGTACCAAAGCTAATATAGACATAGTGATGCCTAATGTAGCTCAATCAATTGTTGCTCCAAAAGATACAAAAGGGTATACCGTAATGGTGGGTCCGTTTAAACACGTTGACACCGAAACCTACTCGCGTTTTAACAAAATTGCCAAAGCTCATATCAAAAGCACCAAAGCAGGCACCATGGTTGTAATGGGCTCGTTTGCTACCTTACAAGATGCCCAAAAGTGCAAAGATTTGGCATTGCCACAAATGAAAAGCAAAAGCACCATAACCGTATTAGACGAAAACAACAAAGAAGTTTCGACACAAAAAAAGAAGTAACAATTAACAATTGTTTGCTTAAACAAACCTGAAACAAAAAGGTATTTTTTAAATCACTAATATAAAAAAAACTTGCTGTAACAATACTATATTGTTGTAGCAAGTTTTTTTTATGTCTAAAAAGGCTATCAAATTGTCAATTTTATGTCGACTTAAGTAAGTAGTAGCTGCCTATTTCATATCAGCTATTTAAACAACTTGCGCCGCCCCGCTTGACGCGGAATATGTCTTTTTTGGGGGTGATGATTGGTTTACCCTAAGTTGTATAGCCTATGGCACCCCCAAAGCAAAGCAAGCGCAAACACCCAATCAGAACTTTTCAATGGCTATATCCAAATGGCATCAGCTATTTTTATTTTTTCGTTGCCCAATATACAAACCTCCAACAACAAATACCGTACCCACCAATGTGTATAGCGTGATGGGTTCGTTTAAGAGGCATTTGGCATACAAAAAGCCAAAGATAGGGCATATATATAACCAAAGCGATGCCTTTACGGTATCGGTTTTTAGTAAATAAAGCCACAATTGCACTGCTCCAACCGATACGGGCAGTACTAACCACGCCACCGATGCCCAAAAACGCAGGTCGTAGTGGTTTTCCGAAAAATTGGTCATTAAAAAAGTGAAGGGCAAAAGGCAAATGCCGCCTAACAAAATCTGCCAACCATTAATTACTACAATAGGCAGTTGCCAACTTCGGCTCGAGTAATAAACCGTGCCAACGCAATACGACAACATCGAAAATAACAAAATGAAAATGCCCCTAACACTAGCATAGCTTTGCAACAACAACGGATACACCGCAATGCCAATGCCCACCAAACCCAACAATAAACCTATCCACTCGTTGCGTTTAATGGGGCGTTTTAACCAAACCGACGACAAAATGGCAATGGTTAGCGGGTTTGTTGCCAACGATAAACTGCCAATGCCCGCCGATACCTCTTTGATAGCAAACACAAAAGCACCCAAATAAATGGTTACGTTTAGCAAGCCATAAATTAACAGCGGTAGCCACTCGTTGGCACTTGGTAGCCGGTAACGCCTTACCAAATGCCCAAATAACAACATTATTGCGCCACCTAAAAAAAAACGCGTATTGGCAATACTTAAAGGCTGTGCCGATTGTAACCCTATTTTGGTAGCCACCGATGCCGATGCCCACAACATAGCAAAAAGCAAACCTGCAAGGGTGTTTTTCATGGTATTTTAACTTAAAAAACTAGGCAACCTATCGCACAACCGTAATTGTTTGCGACATTTTTACCTCATCAGCACTAATAGATAATAGGTACAAACCATTGGCAAGCCCCATGTTTTTTACCGACAATTGTTGTGTGCTGGCAGCTACATTTTTAGCAAAAACCAACTTGCCCGAATAATCAAATAGTTGCAACAAATAGGTTTTATTGGCAGGTAATTGTGCCATATCTACCATTACCAAATCGTTGCTGGGGTTTGGATACACGCTAACTTTATTTTGCAAAGCTACATGGGCAACACCTGTGGCTACAAACTGTTGTTTTCTAAAAAAGTTCCAAATTTCGCGGGTGTAATTTATGTCGTTGGCAGATGTTAACCAGTCGTGGTCGGCTCCGTTTACCTTAAATAGCTCTAAGTTGGTGTTGTTTAAGCCATTTTGGTACACGTAATGTTCTACGGTAAAGCCATCGTTTTGGGTGTCGGGCAGGTTAGTTTGCAGAGGCGTAGCATCGCATTGATTGTTAGTTGCCCAAAATGCCATAAGGCTATTAACGGCAAGCCCTGGCGTGGGTCCATCGTAGGGGACAACGGTGTCGGCGGTGCCATGAAAATGAGCTACCGACACAGCGCGGTTGGGTGTACAAGGTGGCAAGCCCTGCCCAAAAGTGCCTGCAACCGAGGCAAATGCTTTTACTTTATCGTTTAGTTCGCAAGCCAAGCGCTCGGTCATAAAGCCGCCCATCGAAAAGCCACAACTAAACACCTTGTTGGGGTCTATGGCGTAATTTGCCGAAACGGTATCTATCAAGGCACTTAAAAAACCTACATCGTTGATAGTGGCATTGGGGTAATAGCCAAAGTAACCTGCGCCCGAGTTCCAGGCTGCACCCGCCAATACATCGGGCAAAGCCTGCGGTACTACCACTATAATATTGGCAGTATCGGCAATGGAGTTCATCCCTATTTGGCTAAAATTGGCAATGTTATCGCCAAGTCCATGCAGGGTTAGTACCATCGAGGCGGGTTTTGAGGCATCGTATATTGTGGGTACATACACGCGGTAGGTGCGCGCCCTAGTTTCGAAGGTAAAACCTTTATTTAGCCACTGCCCAAACGAGCTAAACGAAACCAATAAGAGTACAGATAAGAGTAACGTTTTTTGCATTGTGTGTGTTATTTTGTTTTTTGAAAAAGGGGTGTTAATTTGGTTGCATGGTGTATTTTTAGGTGGGTGTATAGATTGGATTGCAAGCTAAAACCGCACCTCTACAACTTTATTCTTCTTCTAAGGTTTTCATAGCGTCAAGGTCAATGTTATCGAGTAGGTCTTTTACCAAATCGGCGCTTTTTTGGTTGGTGGCTTGTGCCGATATAAAAAACCTATTAGCCACGCCCAACAAGGCACTTGCCTCGCGTTTGTTGCTGTTGTAGGTAGTGCGTCCTACCAAATCGGGGTCGCTGGCGTTGTAGGCTTCGGTAAGGGTGCTACCGTCTTGGCTGTCTGCCGAGTAGCGCAACACTGCCGCAGCCATGGCATACATTTTCGAGTTGTTGCCATAATCAATAATGGTGATACTAGCAGTACCTTTCTCCGATTTATACGCTTGTGTCACCTGTACAAACTTACTGCCGTTCATCTCGCCGCGCTCTACTTTGGGGTTGCCGCTTGTTTCTAGGTTATCTAAATAGGGCAGATAATCTTCCAAATCTTTAGCCTCGTTTAAAGTACTTGCCTTTGAGGGTATTTTTGTTTTGATAGAATCGGCAACACCTAAAAAAACAGTTTTTAGGCTATCTTCGGCTATTTTTTGTTGTTTGGCTAATGCAATAGAGTCTTGCTCGAGCGCCAAATCTGCGCTATTATTGGTACTTTTACAGCCCATTTGGCACATAACTATCCCCAAAAATAAAACAAGTAAAAAAAACAAGGGTTGGTGTTTTGTTATCATATACAACTAATAATTAAGGATTTACAATAAACACGTGCTATAGCTAAACAATTAATAGCCAAAAGCGGCACAAAGATAGTTATTTGCGGCTTAATTTTCGTTCTTTTGTCATAAAAGCCTTTGTACAATAAAAAAAACGTAGGAAAAAGAAATAATGTTACATCTTTTAGAAAAACAAAACTATATTTGCACGTCAATTGATTAAGCATCTGTCAGAAACTACTATTGGCATTGATTAACAAGATGCTCCAAATTAAAAAACACAAGTATTGATAAGTAATAGGCAGCATTTACAATTTACACTTACAATTTACAATTTAACAACACATTATGGATAGATTTACTGGCATTATTGGTTACGTTTTTATTTTGGGCATTGCTTATGCCCTATCAAACAATCGCAAGGCAATTAACTGGCGCTTAGTGGGGTCGGGTTTGGCGTTGCAATTTGGTTTAGCATTGTTTATCCTCAAAACGCCTCCGGGTAAAATTATTTTTGGGGCTGTTGGCAATTTCATTACCCAAATATTAGCTTATGCCGACAAAGGCGGAGAGTTTGTATTTGGTGCTTTGGCAAAACCTGCCATAGCAGGACAAGCATTTGGTGCTGCCGAAGGGTTCATTTTCTTTTTCAAAATTACCCCTACCATTATTTTTGTGGCGGTATTGGTAAGTATGGCTTACTATTTGGGTATCATGCAACGCTTTGTGGCAATAGTAGCCAAAGTAGTGCATGCTATTATGGGCGTAAGCGGTGCCGAAGCCCTATCTAATGCGGCAAGTGCATTTGTGGGTCAGGTAGAGGCACAAATTATGATTAAACCCTACCTAAACGGCATGACCAAATCCGAGCTATTGGCATCAATGGCGGGTAGTATGGCGTGTATTGCTGGTGGCGTAATGGCGGTATATATTAGCTTTGGCGTACCTGCCGAGTACCTTTTGGCAGCTAGTATTATGGCAGCGCCTGCCTCGTTGGTTATCTCCAAAATGGTGTACCCCGAAACCGAGGAGTCGGAAACCAAAGGTAAAGTAAGTTTGGTGGTCGAAAAAGGACAATCTAATTTGGTAGAAGCTATTTCGCATGGTGCCTCCGATGGGCTTAAAGTGTCGTTGAATGTAGCGGCTATGTTAATTGGCTTTTTGGCACTTATTGCCCTTATCGACGGCATATTAGGCGGCATTGGCAACCTAATGCTTCAGGCAGGTATGGCTATTGATGTTACCAAATTTAGTTTAGCCACTATTTTAGGTTATCTTTTTTCGGGTTTTGCTTGGGTAATGGGCGTGCCATCGCAAGATGTAATAACGGCTGGCTCGTTGATGGGTACCAAAATGGTAGTTAACGAGTTTGTGGCTTACTCGCAGCTACAAGGTTTAATGAAATCGCTAGACCCTAAAAGCGTTGCCATTATTAGCTTTGCTTTGTGTGGCTTTGCTAACCTAAGCTCAATAGGTATACAAATTGGGGGCATTGGCGAGCTTGCACCGGGGCGTCGCTCCGATTTAGCTCAGTTGGGTTTTAAAGCCCTTATTTGTGGTACTTTGGCTTCGTATTTGTCGGCAACAATTGCGGGCATACTGTACTAGGCTAACACCAATACTATAGATAAAAAACGGTTGGCAGATAGTTGCAATTATATAGTAACTATCTACCAACCGTTATTGTTTACTGTTGTTATCCATTATACGGGCTGATAAAAAGGGGTAGTGCCGATACTTGTATTGGTATTGGTGTTTGGGTATTGATACTGCCTGTAACCCCCTGCTGTTATCACTTAATCGCCTCACTTTTCTTGTTATCAAATCTTCACACCAAAGAGAATGATATTTGGTACATACACAGGTAATCCTAATTATTCAACTATCAACTTTTGGGTGTAATGGGTGTTTTCGCCAATTAGTTGCACTATATAAATACCTTTGTTAAACAAACTTACATTTAAGGGTATATTTTTTGTTTGGGATTTTATTGCCGATGTATACACTACCCGTCCTTGCATATCTACTATGTTTAGTTGCAAATTATTTGCGTTTGAGTTGATAGTTATGGTGCAATTATCCTTGGCAGGCATTGGGGTAATGGAGATGTTGTTGGTGTTGTTTTGCTGCCCAATACCTACCGGAAAAGGAGTGTTTAATAATTGAAAAACAGGTACATCTAACAAATTTTGCATATCAACGCCTTGTGTGTTGTAGTTATAGGCAATATAATAGCCATTGGGAGCAAGGCTGCTATGTACATCGGCAAAAAACATGCCGCTGGTATTGGCTACCTCGCCATAATGCCCATAATAATCAATGCCTGTAATGGTGTAAAAATCAAGCCCAAGCCCATAGCCGTATGCGGCGGCATCAATGTTTTTCATTTTTGCTAGCTCGGTGCTGTCAATAAGAATGCCATTTAGCAAAGCAGTTTGAAACAGTATCAAATCTTCGGTGGTCGAAACCACATCTGCCCAGCCAGCATAGGTGCTAGGGTTAATAATGGTTAGGTCGAGCCAATAGCCAATGTTCCAGTAGCAACCCATGTGTGGATTGCTTATTTGGTTGGTGCTTGGTATTTGGGTATGTGTTAAACCCAAAGGAGTTATGATGTTTTGGGTGATGTAATTGGCGCAACTTTGCCCAGTAATGCTTTGGATAATTAGGGCAAGCACCGAGTAATTGGTGTTAGAATATGCCCAATTTGTGCCGGGTGCAAAAAGTTCGCCTTGGCTTGCTCCGCAATAAATGGCATATTCGAGGGTGTGGCTTGCCAAGGGGTTAGCCAAAACGGCTGTTTGGCAAGCGGTATTGTCGCCCGAGTTGGCAATGCCGCTGGTGTGGTTTAACAACTGGCGTATGCGTATGGTGTCGCTTGGGGCAATGGTATCGGCAATAAGTGTGGGGCGTAGGTATAGGTTTATGGGGTCTTCGATGGATAGCAAACCTGCTTGCTCGAGTTGTAAGATGGCTGTTGCCACCATTGTTTTGGTGATACTGCCTACCCTAAATTGTGTTGTTGGGGTGGCATTGCTTAATGGTTGCCCTGCGGTGATGCCTGCAATAGCTTTTCCGGTGGCGCCGTACCAACTCCATTGACCCGGCACCACAACGCCCATTACGGCTCCGGGTTTGCTAAATGTGTTGGGCAACGAGGCATCTAAGATGGCTTGTAGCGAGTCGGCAATTTGGGCGGGTGCTGTTTGTGCTTTTACTAAAAAGATAAAAAATAGGTGTAAAAGACTAAGTGTTAGTATTTTTGTTTTCATAAAGTATTTTTTAGATGCTTTAGATGGTAGCGTTTATTTTAAAAACTAGTAGCTATTCAATCTAATATTGTCGGGTAAATTGGGTAGCCAAATGTCAACATCAAATTACCAACATTGTCGGTATTCGGTATTTATTGTGTTAGCCCCCCTCCAACTCCCCCCATAGGGGGAGAGGTATCAGTTTTATTTATACCCGACAGTATTAAGTTAAACAACTACTAGTGGATTATAATATCGTATTTACTCAAAAGCCCAACAACACCTATCAACGAAAATTTTGCTTTTTTTAGGCTGTTTAATTCGGGGTCGATGGTGTAATGATAGGCTGTTTGTAGGTTGGCTTTGTCGAGTATGGTGTTTTCGAATGTGGCTTTTTCTAAATTGCAATTATCAAAAACCGAGCTGCTTAGGTTGCAGTTTGTAAAATCGGCTTCTTGAAGGCTGCAATTTTTAAACACTTGTTTTTTTAAATCTAGTTGATAAAAAGAAGAAAGGTTTAGTATGCAGTTTTCGAAATTAACCGAAAACAAAAATTTGTTGCAATGCTCAAATTGTATGCCTAATAGTTTGCAATTTTTAAATTGGATATTGTTGAGGGTGGTTTTTGTTAATTTAGCCATGCTTAAATTGCAGTCGGTAAACGAGCAGTCTATAAAGCTAATGTCGGATAGGTTGGTTTGTGCAAAGGTGCAATTTATAAAGGTGCAGTTTTCGTAGTTGGCTTTTGGTAGTTCGTTTTCCGAAAAATCGAGGTTTTCAAAGGTTTGGTCTTCGATGTATGTTTTGTTCATTGGGCTAAACAAAATTTTAAAGGTGTTAGAAGAGCGTTGAGGGCAGGCTGTGGGGCTTGCTATGTATTGGGGGTGGCACCAACTTGGCACATTAGGGAGTGCTAAACATCACCCCCAAAAAAGACATTTACCGCGTTAAGCGGGGCGGGCGCAAGCTTTTACGATGATGGTTTGCTTAGTAGCTAGTCAATCTAATATTGTCGGGTAAATTGAACAGCCAAACATCAACATCAAACTACCAACATTGTCGGTGTTTGGTGTGTTAGCCCCCCTCCAACTCTGCCCACAGGGCAATGTCAAAAAGTTAAGGGAAAGGCTAAAAAGCTCCGTTAGGAGCATAATATGGGTAGCTTTGGGCGTAGATGACAGCATTTTCCGCTCCGTAGGAGTGAAATATGGGTAGCTTTGGGTATAGATGACCGCATTTTTAGCTCGGTTTAGGAGCATAATTTTTGATGGCATAAGATAAGACGGTCGTATTTTCAACGTTGCCAAGCGTTTTTAGGCAAGATATAAACCATATATCACTCCTACGGAGCGAAAATGCCCGTGTTTACCCTATTTCTACCCATATTGAGCTCCTACGGAGCTAAAGACTCCAATTTCCTTAACTTTTTGACATTGCCCCGCAGGGGGAGAGGTATCGTTTTTATTTATACCCGACAGTATTAATTTGAATGACTACTTGGGTTTATTTTTTTTTGGCAAAATAGGCGGCTACTTCGTCTTTAGAAAAGGTATTGAGGGTAAAGTTTTTACGATGATGGTTTGCTTAGTAGCTAGTCAATCTACTATTGTTGGGTAAATTGAACAGCCAAACATCAACATCAAACTACCAACATTGTCGGTGTTTGGTGTGTTAGCCCCCCTCCAACTCCCCCCACGGGGGGAGAGCTATCATTTTTATTTGTACCCGACAGTATTAATTTGAATGGCTACTTATGTTTACTTTTTTTTGGCAAAATAGGCGGCTACTTCGTCTTTAGAAAAGGTATTGAGGGTAAAGTTTTTACGATGATGGTTTGCTTAGTAGCTAGTCAATCTACTATTGTTGGGTAAATTGAACAGCCAAACATCAACATCAAACTACCAACATTGTCGGTGTTTGGTGTGTTAGCCCCCCTCCAACTCCCCCCGCAGGGGGAGAGGTAACTGCTTAGGTTTATTTTTTTTTGGCAAAATAGGCAGCTACTTCGTCTTTAGAAAAGGTATTGAGGGTAAAGTTTTTGGTTAACATGCCTTTTCGGGCGGCATACACGCCGTAGCGTATGTCGTTTACGCCCTCCATGCTGTGTGCGTCGGGGTTGATGGATATTAGTACGTTTTTTTTCATACAATAATCTATCCAACGCCAGTCAATATCTAAGCGGTATGGGCTGGCGTTTAGCTCGATGCACACGTTGTTGGCGGCGCAGGCATCTATTAGGCGTAGGTGGTCGACGGGGTAGCCCAAACGCGAGAGGATTAAACGCCCCGTTGGATGCCCCAAGATGGTGGTGTGTGGGTTTTCGACGGCACGAAGTAGGCGCAACATGGCTTTTTCTTCGGTCATTTTTAGGTTGCTATGCACCGATGCGATGACAAAGTCGAAGGTAGAGAGTACGGCGTCGTCGTAGTCGAGGTCGCCGGTGTTTAAAATATCGGCTTCGATGCCTTTAAAGATGCGGAAGGGGAATAGTTTTTCGTTTAGTCGGTCAATTTCGCGGTGTTGTTGTTCAATTTGTTCTTCGGTTAATCCGCCTGCATAAAAAGCGGCTTTCGAGTGGTCGCTGATGCCTAAGTATTGGTAGCCCGCAGCTATGCAAGCTTGTGCCATTTGTAGGAGGGAGTGTTGCCCGTCGCTGTAGGTGCTGTGTGCATGTATAACGCCTCGTACATCGTCGGTACGGATGGCATCGAGGGGCAGTTTGTTTTGTTGAGCAAGGGCAATTTCGTTGCGTCCTTCGCGCCATTCGGGGAGGATATAGGGTAGGTTAAGTTGTGTGTAGATTTGTTGTTCGTCGTCGGCTTGTTCTAAGATGGGTGCGTTTAGTTGGGCTAAATGCTGGGGGCTGGCGGTGGTAACAAACAAACGCGATACAAAATTTTGTGGTGTGACGAGGTAAAACACCACCGAAACGCCTGTTGTGTTTTGGGTTTCGATTTGGGTTGGGGTTTGTGCCACGATGGTCATTTGCAGGTTTTGGCAGTGTGCAAGCAAGGTTTGGGCGGTGCAGCAAACCACAATTTCTATGTTTTCGACTACTTCGCATTTGCGGCGCATGGCTCCGGTTAGGCTAATACGCTCGATGCCTGTTTGTGTTTCGAGGGCTTTTACGATGGCTAATGCTTCGGCTTCGAGGGTGGCATAGCGGTATTTGCCGGCATTAGATAGTAGGTACTCGATGCTTTTTTCGATGTTTTCTTGGGTTTTTGCTCCAAAGCCTTTTAGTGCTACTAATCGGTTTTCGCGGCAGGCATAAAGCAGTTCGCCTGCCGATTCGATGCCTAATTCGTCCCATAGTTGTTTTATTTTTTTGGGACCAATGCCCTTGATACTCAACATTTGGAGGATACCTTCGGGGGTTTTTGCAATTAGCTCGTCTAAAATGGGGGCGGTTTGGGTTTGTAGCAATTGGTCAATTACATCGCCAAGACTTCGCCCAATACCTTTTATGGCGTAAATATCTGCCAAAGGCAACTGGCTTAGTTGGTATTCGTGCCTGTCGAGGGTTTGGGTGGCAAAGGTATACGATTTTATTTTAAATGGGTTTTCGTTGTGTAGCTCCATAAGGGCGGCTATTAGTCGAAAAGCACGGCTTAGTTCTTTGTTAGACACTTTTTTAGTTGTAAATGGTAAATTATAAATTGTAATGTGTGTGTAGCTATGCCCTTGTAAAAGATTGATTGGTGGACAACATACATTTTTAGGTAGCTACTTTACTTAACAAGATGCAAAGATAGTTTGTTTGAGGCAATAAAAGAAATGTGGTGGTTTTTTATGTTTGTAGAGGGTAGGTGAGAGAAATAAAGTTGAGTGTTTTTTGAAAAAAAAGTGCTAATGCTGCATTAGTAGGCTAACTTGTTGATTAAATTCTGTATCTTTGCACTCTGAAAGCGGTGTATTCTTAAATAGTTGGACAATTGAACAAGTGAAACAAATGCATTAGATATTTCTCATCTTGTAATATGCTGTTTTACACCATTTAAAAAATGTGTTTTAAAATAAATTAATAGCATTTAATTTCAAATTGTCCAACATAAATGCCCAATTTAGGAACACACCAATATTGGGGTGTATACAATTGGAATTATCAAGACCTAAGCTGTAATTCAAAATAGCGCCACTTCTTTCTCCAAAAAATCAACAATATATAAATTGATGAAGTATTTTCATTGCATATTCGTTTTCTACTTTTGGGCATTGAGTATAATGCCCTGCTCCGATGTTCATGATCTGAATATATCGGTAAGTACCGAATCTGCAAATATTTCAACCCAAGAACACTCTAATTGCCCACACGAAAAAGGCAAAGACGATTGTTCTCCATTTTGTGTATGTAGTTGTTGCGGACATAATTTTCTGGGAATCAAATTTCCCCAATTTAGTATTCAGCTCCCCGTCATTTTTAATGTTACAGGCAAATACAGTCGTTACTCCAAAGATTGGAATAACGAATACTTCCACTCCATTTTCCACCCTCCACAAGTTTAAATTACAACAATTTTTTTTGGTGCGGTTTAACCGTAACCTGCCTAAAGGCAGTATCTTTGCTACTGTCCTTTTCGGCGTTTTGTTCAATTTAAACAAATCAATCAATGCTTGATAAAATTATTTATTTTTCTATAAAGAATAAGTTCGTCATAGGCTTGTTCACACTGGCATTAGTGCTATGGGGTATCTATTCGCTATCTCGGTTGCCCATTGACGCACTGCCTGACATCACCAACAATCAGGTACAAATCATCACTTCCTCCCCCACTTTGGCGGCGCAGGAAGTCGAAAAATTCATCACTTACCCGATTGAGCAATCGGTAAAACCCATTCCAAAAATCGTCGAACTGCGCTCTATCAGCCGTTTCGGGTTGAGCGTCGTGACCGTCGTTTTTGAGGAGGACGTGGACATTTATTGGGCAAGGACCCAAATTTCCGAACGCCTCAAAGAAGCCGAGGATGTCATCCCGCCCGGTTTCGGAACGCCCGAAATGGCACCAATCAGCACGGGTTTGGGCGAGATTTACCAATACGTCGTGTTCCCGAAGCCCGGTTTCGAGGACAAGTACAACGCCATGGACTTGCGAACCGTGCAGGACTGGATTATCAAACCCCAACTCATCGGCACAAAAGGCGTGGCAGAGGTGAACACCCTCGGCGGGATGCTCAAACAGTACGAAATCGCCGTCCAGCCCGACAAGTTGCGGAGCATGAACACCACGATTATCGAAATCCTCGAAGCCCTCGAACACAACAACGAGAACACCGGCGGCGCATATATCGACAAAAAACCCAACGCCTATTTCATCCGGGGCATCGGCATGGTCAACGGCATTGACGACATCCGAAAAATCGTCGTCAAAAACCAGAACGGTATCCCCATTTTGGTGCGGGACGTGGCGACCGTGCAGTTCGGAAGTTCCATTCGCTACGGGGCGACGACCAAGGACGGCAAGGGCGAGGCCGTCAGCGGCATGGTGATGATGCTCAAAGGCGCAAACAGCGCAGAAGTCGTCGGTTTGGTCAAGGAAAAAATGGAGCAAATCCGAAAATCCCTGCCAGAAGGCGTGGACGTGGAGCCGTTCCTCGACCGCACAAAATTGGTCAAAAACGCCATCGGAACCGTCCAGACCAACCTTTTGGAAGGCGCACTCATCGTTGTTTTCATCCTCATTTTATTGCTCGGAAACCTGCGGGCGGGCTTGGTCGTGGCTTCGGTCATCCCGCTTTCCTTGCTTTTTGCCGTCAGTTTGATGCAGCTTTTTGGCGTGAGCGGCAACCTGATGTCGCTCGGTGCAATTGACTTTGGGCTGATTGTGGACGGGGCGGTGATTATCGTCGAAGCCATTGTCCACCGATTGCAGACCATGCCAACGGGCAAACTCAACGCCCATGAAATGGACGGCGTGGTCAAAAAAGAAGCCCACAAATTGATGTCGTCCGCAGCCTTTGGGCAGTTGATTATCCTCATCAGTGTACCTTCCGATTTTGGCGTTGATCGGCATCGAGGGCAAGATGTTCAGACCCATGGCGCAGACCGTTTCCTTCGCCATTTTGGGGGCTTGCATTCTTTCACTGACCTACGTTCCGATGATGTCAGCCTTGTTTTTGAGCAAAAAAACGGGGCATACCCAGAACATTTCCGACCGAATCATCGGCTTTTGCTATCGGATTTATGCGCCGCTTTTGGAAGGCGCATTGAAAATGAAAGGCTTGGTCGTCGGCATTGCCGTGGCGTTTTTTGCCGTTTCTATGCTGGTTTTCAACAGTTTGGGCGGCGAGTTCATCCCCACATTGGACGAGGGCGACATTGCCACGCACGTCATTATCCCGCCGGGCAGTTCGATGTCGCAAGAAATCGAGGCGACCACGAAAGCCGAGCAAATGTTGAAGGCAAAATTTCCCGAAATTGACCAAATCGTTTCCAAAATCGGCAGTGCAGAAGTCCCGACCGACCCGATGCCCATGGAAGCGGCGGACGCGATGATTATCATGAAAGACCGAAAAGAATGGACTTCCGCCAAGACCCGGGAGGAAATGATGTCAAAAATGGAAGCGACCCTCGACGACATTCCCGGTGTGACGACCGAGTTCACCCAGCCCATTCAAATGCGTTTCAACGAACTGATGACGGGCGTTCGCAGCGACGTGGCGGTGAAGATTTTCGGTGAGGACATTGACCTTTTGGCGGGTCTGGCGGAACAGTCCATGCCGATGATACAGAGCGTAGAAGGCGTGGAAGATGCCCGCCCCGAAGCCGTTTCTGGCTTGCCGCAAATCACGGTCAAGTACAATAAGGACAAATTGGCTTTGTACGGTTTGAACGTCGGCGACCTCAATCAGGTCGTCCGCACGGGTTTTGCGGGCGAAAAAGCGGGCGTTGTTTATGAAGGCGAAAAACGTTTCGACCTCGTTGTGCGCCTCCAAAACGACAGTCGGCAGGACATCGGCAACCTCAAAAACCTGTACGTTTCGCTACCGTCGGGCAGTCAAATCCCGTTGGAACAGGTGTCCGATATCGCCTTTGAACCCGGCCCGATTCAGGTCAGCCGAGAGGACGGCAAACGGCGGATTGTCATCGGTTTCAACGTCCGGGGGCGTGACGTGAAAAGCGTTGTCAATGAAATTCAGGCAAATCTGGATGCCAAATTGAAAATGCCGCCCGGCTATTATTTGACCTACGGCGGCCAATTTCAAAACCTCGTGGAGGCAAACAAGCGGCTTTCCATTGCCGTCCCCGTTGCGCTTGCGCTGATTTTGATGCTCCTGTTTTTCACGTTTGGCAGCATCAAACAGTCGCTTTTGATTTTTACCGCAATTCCACTTTCTGCAATAGGGGGCGTGTTTGCTTTGGTTGCGGGAGATGCCGTTTTCAATTTCGGCGGGAGTGGGTTTTATTGCGCTTTTTGGCGTGGCGGTTTTGAATGGCATTGTGTTGATTGGCTATTTCAATCAATTAAAAATCGAAGGCATGACCGACGTTTTGCAGCGCATCAGAGAAGGCACGAAAGTCCGTTTGCGTCCTGTCATCATGACGGCTGCGGTGGCTTCGTTGGGCTTTTTGCCCATGGCAATCAGCACGGGAGCGGGCGCAGAGGTGCAAAAACCGTTGGCAACCGTCGTCATCGGCGGCTTGATTACGGCGACGCTTTTGACGCTCATCGTGCTGCCAATCCTCTATTTTCTGTTTGAAAAAGGGATAAAACGGGGCGGCAAAACAGCCATGCCCGTTTCGGTTTTGCTGGCGTTGCTTGTTGGTTTTTCCATAAAAACAACCGCTCAAAACCCGATGCTCACGCTGCCAGAAGCATTGGAAATGGCGAACAAAAACAACCAACTTTTGCAGGCAAACGCCTTTGAAATCCAATCGGCGGAAGCCCTGCAACGGGCGGCGGGCATTTTCCCAAAGACCGATTTCGGGGCGCAATTGGGGCAAAACAACAGCCGCCGTTTCGACGAAAACCTGTCCGTTTCGCAGGACATCCCGAACCCCGCTTTGCTGAAAGCAAGGCGAAATCTGGCTGCCCAACGAACGGGAATCGCCCAATCTCAACTCGCCATTTCCAAAAACGAACTGGCTTTCAGCATCCGCCAAACATGGTTTCAAGCCCAATATTTAATGGCTTTGGAAACGGTTTTGATGCGGGAAGACAGCCTGTTGGGGCAGTTTGTGCGGGCGGCTTCGCTGCGGTTCAAAACGGGCGAAAGCAACCTTTTGGAAAAAACGACCGCCGAGACCCGCCAGCAAAACTTGCAGCAAAGCATTTTTCAGGTCAGGAGTTTGATTGAAATCGAAAAAATGAAATTGCAGCAATGGCTGAAAACCCCGGGGGATTTTTCAATCCAAAAAACGGAGTTTTCGTCGCTCGTTTTTGCCGAAATACTGGATTCGACCTTGTTGAAAAACAACCCGTTGTTGCAGTTTGCCCAGCAACAAATCGCTGTTTGGGAAGCCGAAAAACGGGTCGCCAAAGCGGAACGGCTGCCCGATTTCAGGGCTGGCTATTTCATCCAGAGCATCGCCGGGGCGCAGGAAGTGGACGGGCAGGTGCAGAACTACAATGCCACGCCCCGTTTTCAGGGCTTTCAGGTGGGCATCAGCGTCCCGATTTTTGGGGCAAAAGGCTACAAAGCCAAAACCGATGCCGCCAGTTTGCAAATTTTGGCGCAGCAAAAACACAGCGATTATCTGCAAACGCAGTTGCAAAGCCAGTTGCGGCAGTCCGCCGGGCAGTTTGTTTTTTGGAAAAACAACGTGGCGTATTACCCAAACACGGCTTTGCCGAACGCAAAATCCATTGTCCAAAACGCCAGTCGGGGCTATCAAAGCGGCGACATCGGCTATCTGGAATATGCAACGGCTTTGCAGACCAATCTGGAAATCCAACGGTCGTACTTGGAGGCAATCAACAGCCTCAACCAGACCGTGATTTCCATTCAATTCCTTATCAATCAATAAGTTGAGTGAGCGGGTGACTTGAAGTCACCCGCTCACTTGGCAAAATCAACTTTTCAATAAAATGAACAAGAATCTTAAAATATACGTCGGCATCGCCGCAGCCGCAATCGTCGGCATCATCCTCTATTTTGCCTTGCGCCCCGCCCACGTCCACACCGAGGGCGACGGGCACGACCACGGAACTTCTGCCGAAAAAACCGAAGAACACCACGACGAAGAAGGCGGCGGAATGCTCAAAGAAGTCCACCTCAACGAGGCGCAGTACAAAACGACGGGGCTGGTTTTGGGCGGTTTTGAAAAGAAAAACCTCTCCGAAGTCATAAACGCCAACGGCTACACCAAACTGCCGCCACAAAATCAGGCGCAAGTCAGCACCCAAATTTCGGGGACGATTTCAACGATAAAAGTCATCGAAGGGCAAGCCGTGAAAGCGGGGCAAGTTTTGGCGACGATGCAGAGCATGGCGTACAACAACCTGCGCCTCGAACGGGAAAAACTCACGCAGGAACTGACCGCTTCGCAGTCGAATCTGGATTTCCTCAAACTCGAATTTGCCCGCCAAAAAGAACTGACCGACGAGAACGTGAACGCCAAAAAGGTGTTCCAAAAAGTCAGTTCCGACCTGCAAATGGAGGAGGCGAAAATCAAGACTTTGCAGAGCCAGATTGCCATTTTGGGGCAAAACATTGAAATCGGGGGCAATTCCACGTCGCCGATAATCAATATCACCGCCCCGATTTCCGGCAACATCACCGACATCAACGTGACGATTGGGGCGGCTGCCGAGGTCGGCAAAACGCTTTTTTCAATCGTGGACAACTCGAAAATGCACGTTGATTTGCTGGTCTATGAAAAGGATTTGTTCAAGGTAAAAACGGGGCAAAACGTCCGTTTCATTTTGACCAATCAGGACGGCTCGGAAATCCGGGGGCAAGATTTTCAGCGTCGGCAAGTCGTTCGAGAACGAGACAAAATCGGTGGCTGTCCACGCCGATATTTTGAACGAAAAACAGATGCTCATCCCCGGGATGTACGTCAATGCGCTGGTGGACGTGGGCGCAAACACGGTGGATGCGCTGCCAATCGAGGCGATTATCAAAGCCGAGGGCAGGGAGTTTGTCTTTGTTTTGGGCGATGAAGAAGCCGAAAAAAAGGAAGCGGCGCACGACGAAAAAGAAGGGCGCAGCCACGATGACGACGACAAGCACGAAGAAGCCGAAGGCAAGGAATTTCACTTTCAACGGATTGAGGTGAAAACGGGGACTTCGCAATTGGGCTATGTGCAAACGACCCTTTTGCAACCGTTGGAAACGGCAAAAAACATCGTCATCAAAGGGGCTTATTACCTGCAATCGCACCTGACGAAATCGGAAGGCGGCGGGGGGCATGAGCATTGATTTTCAGCAAATTTCTTTAATTCGGATAAGCCGTTTTCAATAAAGCGGCTTATCCTTTTTCTATAAAAAAATGGAGCATCAACACATCTACGATAAAGACGGCAAACAACTTTGCTGCACCCTCGAAGAAAAAATCTACACCAACGCCAATGCCCAAAACTTGCTCAAAGAACAGCACAGCGACAACGACGGGCATGAGCACGACCACTCGCACGAAGGGCATAGGCATGGCGGCAGTATCTGCCCGCAATCATCAGTTTGACCATGCTTTGGTGGGCATTTTGTTGGACAACTATATCAAACAGGACTTTTTTAAAGGCTTTTTGAAAATCGGCTGGTACGTTTTGGCTTATTTGCCCGTCGGTTTTCCGGTG
The DNA here is from genome assembly GCA_016718845.1 of Sphingobacteriales bacterium. Lineage (GTDB taxonomy): Bacteria > Bacteroidota > Bacteroidia > Chitinophagales > UBA2359 > JAEUUX01. Next base: position 148,444 of record JADKCK010000005.1, on the reverse strand, counting down.
ATGAAAGAGGCATTTCAAGCCATTTTGAAAGGCGAGTTTTTCACGGAATTTACGCTCATGGTCTTGGCGACGGTCGGCGCATTTGCCATCGGCGAATACCCGGAGGGCGTGGCGGTGATGCTTTTTTACGCCATCGGCGAACTGTTCCAAAGTGCGGCGGTCAATCGAGCGAAAAGCAACATCAAAGCCCTTTTGGACGTGCGCCCCGCTTTTGCCAACCTTCTAAAAAACGGCAGTTTTCAATCCGTCCAGCCCGAAACGGTTGAAATTGGGGACATCATCCAAGTCCGTTCGGGCGAAAAAGTGCCGCTCGACGGCGAGATGATTTCCGAAAAAAGTGCTTTCAACACGGCGGCTTTGACGGGAGAAAGCAAGCCAAAAACCATCGAAAAAGGCGAAACCGCCCTCGCCGGGATGCTCAATCTGGAAAAGGTCATCGAACTGAAAGTGACGAAAAAATTTGCCGACAGTTCGCTCGCTCGCATCCTCGACATGGTGCAAAACGCCACCGCCCGCAAGGCAAAGACCGAACTTTGATAAGGCGTTTTGCAAAATCTATACGCCTATTGTGTTCTTTTTGGCAGTTGCTGGGTGGTTGTTCCGTATTTCGTTGCGAGTAATTATGTGTTCAATGAATGGCTTTATCGGGCATTGGTTTTTCTGGTGATTTCTTGTCCGTGTGCTTTGGTGATTTCTATTCCGTTGGGCTATTTCGGCGGCATCGGTGCGGCATCTCGACATGGCATTTTGTTCAAAGGCTCGAATTATTTGGACTTGATGACAAAGGTCAGAACACCATCGTCATGGACAAAACGGGGACGCTGACGGAAGGCGTTTTTTGAGGTGCAGGAAGTGGTCAGTCCAATTTTGGATAAAGATGAATTACTAAAAAATATTGGCAGCAATTGAACGCCAATCCACGCACCTGATAGCCAAAGCGATAGCCGAATTTGCAAAAACGAGGCTTCGCAATATCAAGCAACGGGCGTGGAGGAAATTTCAGGGCATGGCTTGAAAGGCATGGTCAATGGCAAAACGAGTTTGGCTGGGAACACCAAATTGCTGCAAAATTCGGCATTGGTTACGCCCCGGAGATTGACCGCATCGTGGAAACGATTGTCGTGGTAGCCATTGAAAATCAATACGTTGGCTACGTTTTGATTGCCGATGAAATAAAGGAAGATGCCGCCGAAGCCGTAAAATCCATGCACCAAAATGGGGTGAAACAAATCGTCATGTTGAGCGGCGATAAAAATGCCATCACTCAAAAAGTGGCACAGGTGATTGGGATTGACACGGCTTTTGGCGATTTGTTGCCCGAAGGAAAGGTCGAAAAGTAGAGGCTTTGAAAATGGACAAGACCAAAGTCATTGCTTTTGTCGGCGACGGCATCAATGATGCGCCAGTTTTGGCATTGAGCGATGTCGGTATCGCCATGGGCGCAATGGGCAGCGATGCGGCGATTGAGACCGCCAATGTGGTCATCCAGACCGACCAGCCTTCCAAAATTGCGACCGCCATCAAAATCGGGAAAGCCACCCGGAGGATTGTTTTTCAGAATATTGCGCTTGCTTTCGGGGTGAAAGTTGTCGTCCTGATTTTGGGAGCGGGCGGCTTGGCGACGATGTGGGAGGCGGTTTTTGCGGATGTGGGGTGGCACTTTTGGCGATCCTAAATGCGGTGCGGGTACAGAAAATGGCGTTTACGGCACAGCCAGTGGTCAGTCACATTAATAACTGCCGCCTTTCGGCCCTGCAAAGATACAATAAAAAAATGGAAACAGGAAATGATTTTCAAAAAAAGAAAAAATGATTTCGGGGCTTTTTCTATCCGTACTTTAGTAAACATTGCAAGAGGGTAATCACACTCCTACTGCTGATGGCAACTGTTGTTTGAAATTAATTTGCGAATTAGGCTAAAAAAAACGCCCTACCGTGATTGGTAGGGCGTTTTTGGGTGTTAGATATTTAAAATGGAGGGTACAGTGACCAGCATACACGAAACCGCAAACGGCGGTTGGCGTTTGTGCATTTTGAGGTGTATTTATTGATTTTCTGTATCAAGTATTTGGTTTATTTTTTCTTGCAACTGTTCTTTATCCGGAAAATAGAGTTGGTACTTTGAAACAAACAGTTGATTGGTTATTCCTCCTAATGCGTACTCAATGATTACCTCCCTTTTATCTGCACACAGAATAATACCAATAGGGTCGGCATCACCTTCATTTTTACGTTCCGTCTTAAAGTAATTAACGTACATATTCATTTGCCCTACATCCTCGTGTTGCACCTCGCCCACTTTCAGGTCTATCAAAACATAACATCTTAAAATAATGTGATAAAATACCAAATCAACATAAAAGTGTCGGTCTCCGATGGTTATTCTTTGTTGCCTACCAATAAACGAAAAGCCTTTTCCGAGTTCCAATAGAAAATTCTGCAAATGAAAAATCAACTTACTTTCCAATCCCTTTTCTGTAAGCCTTTCGTCTTCGGGTATTCCCAAAAACTCTAAAACATAAGGATCTTTTACGATATCTTGGGCTTCTTGTATGGTTTGTCCTTCTTTTGCTAATTGCAAAACGCCATCTTTGTCTTTGCTTAACGCCAAACGCATAAACAAACCCGACTGGATTTGTCTTTTTAAAACTCTTGAACTCCAATGCTCCAATTCGGCTTGTTTTTCATAAAAACCTCTGGCAGAAAGGTCAGAAACACCTAAAAGAACGGTATAGTGGCTCCACGTCAATTGTCCAGACACTGCTTGGACAATTGGGTACGCTTCGTAAAACTGTTTCATAAGGTATAAACCCGAACGACTGAACCCCTTACCTAACTTTAAGGTTAAATCGTTTGCTAATTTTTTGTATAAATGACTACCATAATCGGCTTTTTCCTGCCCCTTTAGTTCGTATTCGGCAATGTATTTCCCTATACTCCAATAAGAAAGCAATAATTCGGCGTTCACTGCTGCAATAGCTTTAGCTTTGGCAGTTCCTAATGTTTCGGCAATTTCAGCTAATAAAGTTTGATATGATTTAGAAGACATTTTTGATTTTTGGACAAGGTAGAAAATTTAAAAAAACAATTAACCCCTTTATAAGGCAACTGCTTTACTGGTTGGCGAGTGTTAAAAACACTTGCGTTAGGATAATAAATAAAATATGAATACGAAAATTGCTATAATTCTTCTTGTCCTTTGGGGAAACAGCTTTATTGTATCACCCAAGAACAACTGTAATACAGGGCAAAATTGTTTGAACCATTGTGAATTTCAAAAATAACTTCAGGACTTTTTTATAATGAGTAAAAGATAAGGTGGTTAGTTTGCGTATCATAGAACGCAGATTTTCATGGATTTTTAATTTTATCTGGTAATCCTTGTTGCTTTGTATCAGCATTATCTGCGTTCTATGTGCAAAACAGACCACCTTAAGTTTTACAAGTTCCTTAGCCACTTTTTTATTCCTCGTCGTCGTCGTCAAAAAACAACGAGAAATCGTTTGGGGTAGGGTTGCGTTGTGGCAGGTCGTTGTCGTCGTCCCGGTGGCGAGTAGGTTGTCGGTGGGTGTTTTGAAGGTATCTATATTGCGGCGGTCGCGTTTGGTGGGTCGTCCGGTGCCTCGGTCGCGTTGTGCGGTTGGGGCTATATAAAACACGCTGTCGCTTTTTTTGCCGGGTTGTACTATTGGCGGTGGCGATTGGTCTTCGTAGCAAGTAACGGCAATGGGTGCGCCCACCCGATTGTTTATTAGTTTAAGCACTTTAAGTACTTTGCGGTCTTGTCCAAATTGCATACTTACCACATCGCCCACTTTTATGGTATGTGCGGGTTTTACGCTTTTGCCTTCTATTTTTACGCGTCCGGCATTGCAGGCATCGGTGGCTAAGGTGCGTGTTTTAAACATACGTACAGCCAAAAGCCACTTATCGACGCGCATTTTTTCGTTTTCGCTCATGGCTGTTTATTTTTTCGAGCCGCTATACACATCGGTAAAATACTCGAAGTAGGCGGCAGTGTCTTTGTCTTTAAAGTATTGATTAAAGTTGGTTTTAGATATATAGAATACTTTGTAGCTAACATCGGTTACATTAATGGCTGCGTCTTTTGCGATAATAGAGTTTCGTAATACAATTTGGCTTTATCGGCATTGGCAAACTCTTTTATGGTTATTATTTGGTGTTGCGGGTCGAGCAGCATTTGATTGGTTTTTAGCCCGTCGGAGCTAAAACTTGCGCTGTTAAAGTTCGACAAGCCTGTTGTGGCGTTGTTAATTTGTTTGCTGTATTGGTCGAAGGCTATTATTAGGTAGTGTTTGGTGTTGGGTTCGTACTTAAATTTTTTGTTTTTGGCGGCTGCATCGGTGGCTGCTGCTGCGTTTGCGCTGTTTTCGAGGTAGGTTAAGATTTCTTGTGCTTTTGCTTTTACTTCGTCGGTTGGGTATTTGGTGACAATAGTTTTTAGCGACGATACGTAAGCGGCTTTGTTTTCGGTTTTGCCTGTTACAAAGCGTTTAGCAAATCGAATTTAGGTTGTAACGGATTTTCGATGAACTGCGTATTTACCTCAGAGCTACGTTTTTTAACTTCCTCAAATTGGTCTTGTTGATACAGTGCGTATGTCTCGTTATAATATTTTTCGAGGGCTGATTTTTGGGCGTTAAGGGTAGCCAAATAGTTGGGGTCGCGCAGTATTTGGGCGTATTTACTATTTGGGTATTTTTCTATCAGTTCGTTTTTATAGCGGTTGGCATCGGCGGTTTTTTTGTCGGTGGTGCTTAGTTGGTACAAAGCATATAGTGCATCTGGGGCATATTTGTTGTTTGGGTATCGCTCCATTAGTTTAGCGAAGGTTTCGGTGGCTTTTTTGTTGTTTTTTAGGCTTTCTTTATAGGTTTTACCTGCTCCGTAGTAGGCATCTATCAGCAAGCTGTCCGATTGGGCTTTTTGTTTAGCCGTGATGGGTAATTTTTGCATAATGGCATCAACGCTCAATTCGCCTTTGCTTGCCATTTCAATCAATTTATTATAGTCGTAGCCGGTGGTATCTACGTTGCTGTTGCTATTATCAGTAGTTGTAGCGTTGTTTTGTTTGGCTGCCAAGCGCCAGTCGTCGGTTAGTGGTCGGTTGCCCCATTTAAGGGCAAAATCTTTGTAGCCGTTTAGTTTTGCGGCATCGTTATAAAAATACGAAACGCCACTTGAGCCTTTGCTATCGCTCATTTTTGTTTTATTGACTTCTGCCATGCCGGTGGTATCTTTGGCGGCGGCATCTTTGCGCAGTTGGGCAATTAGGTTTTGCAAAAATTCTTTACGTTCTTTGTCGGGCATTTGGGCAATGCGTTGTAGGCTATCTTGCAGGGCGATAGTTTTCAGGTCGCGGGCAAGTTCGCCCAATACGCTTTTGCGTTCCGATACTTCTTTATATTTGGCATCTGTTTTGGCAATTAGTGCAAATGTGCTATCGTAATAACCACTTGCGGGCAGGTATTTTTCGGCTTTATAATTCATCTCTGCCAATTTCAAAAATGCCTTTACTTTTTGGTCTTTGTTGTTGGTGCTTTTTTCTGCCGATTGAGCAAGGTATTCGTTGGCTTTGTCGGTATTGCCATTTTGCAGTTCAATTTCTGCCATAGCAAAATAAATTTGGTCGACGTTATCCACGTTCTTTTCTTCTTTCGACATTTTGGTTAGGTAGGCAATGGCTTTTTCGGGGGTAAATTCGCCGCCTTGCATTTTCGATTTGGCGATGTTGATACGGGCATTTAGCTCCATATCAAACACGGGTTTGCTGTGCAACACCTTTTCAAAATCTTTAACGGCTTGTTTGTGGTTATCGTCCTCTTGAGCTAGTTGCCCTAATATATAGTATAGGCGTGCGCGTTCGGCTTTGGGTTTTACATCGCCTGCTGCGCTGCGCAAAGCCACTTGTGCTTGGTTGTTTTGTTTGTTTTGTAGATAATAATATGCCTCAACAACGCCCAAATCGCCTTTTTTTCGGTTTGGGAAACGCTTATCGTCTTTCATTTTTTTGATAAGACTGGCGGCGTTGTCCATTTTATCTGTTTCGATATAAGTGCGGGTTAGCCACAACATAGCATCGTGTTTTGCTAGTGTATGGCGCAAAAAACCACCTTTATAGCCTTTTTCTTTACCGCTGCGCTCTTGCACCACCGATTTTGCTGCCAATTCTTCCGCTTCTTTTTCTTCTTTGGCTTTTTCTTCGGCTTCTTTGGCTGCTTTTTCTTGGGCTTCTTTTTCTTCTTTAGCTTTTTCTTCGGCTTCTTTGGCTGCTTTTTCTTGGGCTTTGGCTTCTTTTTCTAGTTTTAGTTCGGCTTCTTTATCTTTAGCGTTTGTTGTTGTTGTTTTAGGTGGCAATGGTTTGCCTTGTTTGCGGGCTTTTTCGCGGGCTTTTTTGTCTTTTTCGCGTTGTTTTTTATCTTGTTCTCGGGCTTTTTCGCGTTCTTTTATTTCTTTGGCTCGGTCTTTTGCGCGTTCTTTGGCGTCTTTTTCGCGGTCTTTTTTAGCGTCGGCGGCTTTATCTAGGCGTTCTTTTTTAGCCTTTTCGGTTTCTTTTTTAGCTGCGTCGCGTTTTTTTTGTTCTTGCTCTATTTTATCTTGGCGTTCTTGTTCTTTAAGTTTGCGGTCGTATTCGCGGTCTTTTTTAACTTGTTTTTGCTCTTCTGCTCGCAATTTTTGCATTTGCTCTTTCGACTTGGTGTCGTAGCTCATGCGTATATTATTTGCAAATCGGTTGTTGATGTATTTAAACGATTTAACAGCCGATTCGTAATCGCCCATTAAATAAAATGCCTGCCCAAGTAGCAAATACGAGTCATCGACCCACTTGCTATTAGGTTTTTTTTGTATGTTGATAGATGCTTTTTTGTTGATTTCGTCCAAATTAAAACTCACCATTTTGCCATCGCCACCTTTTAGGGCATAAACAGGCAAGGTGGTGTTAAAATCTTCTTTGTGTTTAGACACCAACATTTTGTTGCTTTCGTCGTATTTCATTTTAGCGTTGAAATACCTATTGTAGCGCGCCGTCATGTCTTGAAACGCCCTACCAAGTGGGGTTGATTTAGTTACTTTCTTTTTCTTAGGATTATTTTCTACCTCGTCGAACGATTTGGGTTTGTTCGACGATAAAGAGGAACTCGACTTAGACGAGCCCGATTTTGAAGTACCCGTTTTGGGTTTTGGTAAAGATATGGTTTTTTGGGCAAATAAATTGGCACTCAAGCAGCACCAAAGTAGTGCTATAATAAATGGTATAGGCGTAATTCGTTTCATTCTACGTTCAGATTTTTTTTTTGACACAATGGTACATTATACACCATTGACACTATTTTTGCACAAATGGTTGCAAATTAAGGTACAAAAATACGCCATAATTTGCAAATTGTGTGCATAGTACGCGTTTTTTTATTCAAACAGATACTAACTAACCCTATTGTAACGTTAATTGGGCTGTTTTATTGTCTTACAGAAGCAAAATTTAGCTAACAATGCCGCTGTTTAGCCTAATGTTGCAAACTATAGCTTGTATTAGCTGTTTGGGTCCTATAGTTGTAATTGTATAATAATTTTTAGCAATATAGTTATGTACTTTTTATTAAATTTTGCAACTAAATGTTCTTTATTGGCTAATCTCTTTTAAGTTATTTGGCAATTATCGAACCAATTTTGCTTTTTTTTGTTAAATAAAACCAACACTTTTATTACCTTTGCACCCAAACAATTTTGGCTCTTATACTTTTGTTGTGATTTGGGTATTTTGCATTTTCGCACCTAGTTGTATTTGGTTTCTTCGGGACCGGCATTATAGGAATTGGCGTTAAGAAATGGGCATAAATGTAGCGTTAAGAAAGATATACTGTTTGAAGCACGCCACACCTAACCGAGAAATAAAATCGACAAGTAAATCGTTTGGCGTGCAAGTTTATATCTTTTAGCGGAATGTTGCACATTTTAGCCAATTCTATACAGCCTTGACTTTTTGGTTACTTTTGTCAAGAAAAAAGTAACAAACTTTAATGGGTGGTGAATACTAAAATAATACAACATGCCACTTAACAGCTGCCTTCGTTGTGTCATCTTTGCTCAATAGGAGTATAAAAAGCTATCATTTGTCAGTTTCTACAACAAAAGTAAAAGAACCACAATTTTTCTGTAAAACCACACACACATATATATGTTATCAACCGTATTAAATGCCACCGATTGTACAAAACGCTGGACAATTTGCCCACTTATTGCAAGTACCTATGTTACTGATATTCATATATTTGAATCTATAACCGAAATACCTGTGTTGCAATGGAAAAGCATTGTACCAGCCGATTGTTTTTTTATGTCGTATGATTATCTACATAACCTAGAAACAAGCGAAACTAATCGTTTGGAAATGAAACTAAGATACGCCACTTTTGTAAAAGGAAACAAAACGGTAGCAGCCGCTGTTTTTCAGATTGTGCATATAAATGGTAGCCAAAATTTTAGGGTGCGCGAAATAGTTGCACCACAAGGACAAACCCTATCTGTTACACAACATGCCAAAAATTGGGCAGCTAAACGCGTTAACAACCTACATTTTACCATGCTTTTGTGCGGCAACGCCTATATTACCGGCGAGCATGGCTTTGTTTACAACAAAACCGAACTAAGCAACACCGAAGCCTTTGATTTGCTCGACAACGCCATTAGGCAAATAATGGATACCGAAGCACAAGCCAATCGCCCAATACATGCGGTTTTAGTAAAAGATTTTGAACCTCAACACTTACAATCTGCTCGCCGATTAGCCTGTTGCTCGTTTAACGAGGTAGTGGCACAGCCTAACATGGTGTTGCCACATGCCAACCGCTGGGCAAATTTTGATGATTACCTAAGCACCCTATCTGCCAAATACCGCACGCGTGCCAAAAGTGTTTTCAAAAAAGCCAAAGTTTTAGAGCGGCGTGTATTGTCGGTTGAAGAAATAAGCGAACAACAAAACGAAATATACCGCCTTTATAGGCAAGTTTGCGAACACTCGGAGGTAAGCATTGCCTATTGCACCCCTCAATACTTTGCCGAGCAAAAACAAAAAATGCCCAACGAGTTTCAACTTATTGGGTATTATCTGCAAGATACACTCGTAGGATTTATTAGTCTATTTAATACCCCCACTTATTTAGAAGCTCATTTTGTGGGCTACGAATACGAACTTAATAAACAATACGCTATTTATAATAATATTTTGTACGATATAGTTCGAACAGGTATCGAAAATAAATCCCCAAAAATTAACTTTGGACGAACCGCCACCGAAATAAAAAGTACTGTTGGTGCCGAACCCATTTGGCAAAATAGCTTTATGCGACACCGTACTTGGTGGTTTAATAAAATATTAGGCAGATTGGTAGATACTCTGCGCCCCGACGATTGGATACAACGACACCCCTTTAAAGAAGAAGTATAGGATATAATGCACAGCCCATGAAGATGTTAATTGAAAAAATAAATACTATTTTTTTTCATAGTAACTGTTATTTCTAAGCCAAACAACTTACCTGCCTAAAAGTTCCTTGTCCAACCATTTGGATAAGGAGCTTTGCTGCGCATACTTGGCTTTATAAAAACCACAACTTTATCGGTTTTAAACATTTGCTATAAAAAAACTATCCTAATATCCACAAAAAATGCTACCTTTGCACCTGCTTTAATAAAGCTTATTACAACTACACAATAAATTACCCAAAAATACTATGCCACAAAAATATTTAGTAACATCTGCCTTACCTTATGCCAATGGTCCCTTTCATATTGGTCATATTGCAGGGGCTTATTTGTCGGCAGATATATATGTACGTTGGTTGCGTTTGTGCAACGAAGACGTAGTATTTGTTTGTGGCTCGGACGAACACGGCGCTGCCATAACCATACAAGCCAAACGTGAAGGCAAAACCCCTCGCGAATTGATAGACCTATACCACGAACAACTAAAACAAGGTGCCGCACGTTTAGGCATCTCGTTCGACATTTATCATCGAACCTCCGACCCCATTCATCACCAAACATCGCAAGACTTTTTTAAGGTTTTGTACGATAAGGGTGTTTTTATAGAGAAAGTTTCGGAGCAACTATACGACGAAACCGCACAAATGTTTTTGGCAGATAGATACGTAAAAGGTACCTGCCCAAAGTGTGGTCACGATGCAGCTTATGGCGACCAATGCGAAAAATGCGGTTCGTCGCTCGACCCCTTAGACCTCATCAACCCCGTATCTACCCTAAGTGGTAGCACGCCCATTTTGCGCCAAACCAAACATTGGTACTTGCCACTAGGCAACTATACCGAGTGGGTTAGCCAATGGATTGACGAACAACAAAATACCGAAACTTGGAAAAAACAGGTATACAAACAATGCCAGTCGTGGATAGAACAAGGCTTGCGCGACCGAGCTATTACCCGCGATATTGACTGGGGCGTGCCCGTACCACTGCCCGACGCCGAGGGTAAAGTATTATATGTTTGGATGGATGCACCCATTGGGTACATTAGCGCCACCAAAGCACTGCTGCCCGATACATGGCAAGATTATTGGCAAAACCCCGATACTAAATTAGTGCATTTTATTGGCAAAGATAATATTGTTTTTCATTGCCTTATTTTTCCTATTATGCTTCATGCACACGGCAATTTTGTGTTGCCTACCAATGTGCCTGCCAATCAGTTTTTGAACTTAGAGGGCGAAAAGCTATCCACCTCGCGCAATTACGCCGTTTGGCTACTCGATTACCTCAACAATTTTCCGGGTATGGAAGATGTGTTGCGCTACACCCTTACCGCTATAATGCCCGAAACAAAAGACAGCGATTTTAGCTGGAAAGACCTACAAACGCGCAATAACAGCGAATTAGTGGCAATACTAGGCAATTTGGTGAACCGGGTGATAGTGTTACTAAACAAAAATTTTGAAGGCAAAATACCCGATGTGCTGCCCGATCCCCGAGCTATTATCGAAGATGCCGCTTTTGAATTGCGACAATACCAAAAAGCACTACATCAAAATTTAAATGGCTACATACACCGCTACGAGTTTCGCAATGCACTGCAAGAAATATTGAACGTTGCCCGTGTTGCCAATAAATTTTTGACCGATACCGAACCTTGGAAACTAATAAAAACTAACCCCGACCAAGCAGGCGCTGTTTTAACCATCTGCGCCGAAATAATCGCCTATTTTGCCGTCTACCTCGAGCCATTTTTGCCATTTAGCGCCAATAAACTGCGCCATTGGCTGCTGTTATCTGACGAAGATATAGAGGCTATAAAAAATAATACTTTTACAATGGAGACAGGACGACGCATTTTGAATACCAACGAATATTTGTTTCGTAAGATAGAAGATGCCGAAATTGCCCCATACATAGCCCAACTCGAAGCTAAACGACAAACTATGCTTGATGCACAAAAAACAGTTGCAGAGGCTACTACCGAAACCCAAACCGTTGCTACTCATACGCCCGTAAAAGAAGCAATTACTTACGACGATTTTGCTAAATTAGACATTAGAACTGCTACCATTATTGCCGCCGAGCGCGTACCCAAAGCCGATAAATTGTTAAAACTAACCATTGATTTGGGCTTTGAACAACGCACTGTTGTGTCGGGTATTGCCGAACACTACACCCCCGAAAGCATTGTAGGGCAGCGTGTATTGTTGTTGGCAAACTTAGCCCCACGAAAACTGCGAGGCATAGAAAGTAATGGCATGATTTTGATGGCTGGCGACGGTAAAACATTGCAATTTGTATCGCCCGAAGGAGAAATAGAGAACGGAAATGTAGTTTCTTAAAAAAAAAGCACACGTTTAATGCAAGCTTACAGGGCATTAAACGTGTGCTTTTGTGATTAGTGGACAAAAAAAGAAGGGAGCAACCTTTCGGTGCCCCCTTCTCTAAAACTATGCTACTTCAAATCACTACACTCACTCGATATTAAGACGTGGCGAGGTAGCAAAAAGTCACAAAAAAAAACAAAATTTTTTACCACTCGTCTGCTTGTTCGTTGTGGTTGTTTGTAGGGTTTTGGGTTTCTTGCCATTGTTTATAAGCTAGGCGCGTTTTTACTTTTTCGAGGGTGCGCTCCAAAATTAAATCGGCAAGTAAAGGGGCAGTAAGTGTTTGGTTAGGGCTATCGGTGATGGTTTGTTTTATGCGTTTTTCTGATACATCAATTCTGTATAAATAATAGTATAATCTATTACTATCAGTGCGTATCAAGGTGTCTAAAAAAACAATTAGGGCATCGCGCAGTTGTTCCCATGCTTGTTGGTTGGTGTGCAGGTCTACCTCTAAATCGTGGGATAAGAGTTGAGCGGTTTCGGTAAGGTATATTTTTTCGGGCGTTTGATTAAACATGGAGGTTTTTGTTTGAACTAGGTAATTAAAATAGATGTTGCTGTGACATAAATGGTAAAATAGGAGAGTGGCTGTTGTGTTTATGGCAAGCTGCCTGCCCGAAGAGCGGCGTGAAGTCCGCCAATTGCTAACTGTGGATTTTAGACAGACAGAAAACCGAGACTATAGAAGGAGTAAGTAAAGATTAAGGGGAGACCCATTTTTCACCAAAAAAAAATTAAAAAACAATAGTTTTGTAGTTATTATGTTGATATTTGTACATATTAGGAGTTGGTGGTTGGATTAAGAACAACAAAACGCTCCTTGTATGATAATAAGGAACGTTTTGTTGTAAGATGATTTATTGTTATTTTTATTTGTAGTCGTGTGGTAGCTCAATGTCGAACTGTTCGTGCCAAGGCAAGCCATGTTTGTTAAGCATGTCCATAAATGGGTCGGGGTTTAGCTCCTCTACATTATACACGCCTGGGTGCATCCACTCGGGGTTGGTAAGCATAAGGGCTGCCCCAATCATGGCGGGTACGCCTGTGGTATAGGCAACGCCTTGTGCGCCTACTTCGCGGAAACACTCGGCATGGTGGCAGTTATTGTACACAAAATAGGTGCGGTCTGTGCCATTTTTAACGCCCTTAATTTGGCAACCGATAGATGTTTGCCCTGTGTAGTTTTCGCCCAGGGTGCTTGGTTCGGGTAGTACGGCTTTTAAAAATTCGAGCGGAATAACGGCTATGCCTTTATACATTACTGGGTCGATGCGGGTCATGCCTACATTTTGCAGTACGTTTAGGTGTGTGATGTATTGTTGCCCAAAGGTCATCCAAAATCGGGCGCGTCGCAACGAAGGGAAATTTTTAACCAACGATTCGAGTTCTTCGTGGTATAGTAAATACGACTCGCGGGGACCAACATGTGGGTACTCGATGGGTTTGTGGATAGATAAGGCATCAACCTCAATCCATTGTCCGTTTTCGTAGTATTTGCCCTTTTGGGTAATTTCGCGAATGTTGATTTCGGGGTTAAAGTTGGTAGCAAAGGCTTTGCCGTGGTCGCCGGCGTTGCAGTCCACAATGTCGAGGTAGTGCATTTCATCGAAGTGATGTTTATTGGCATAGGCTGTAAAAACGCCCGTTACACCGGGGTCAAAGCCACAACCTAGTAGTGCCATAATACCTTTTTCGCGGAAACGCTCTTGGTAAGCCCATTGCCAGCTATACTCAAATTTAGCCACATCTTTGGGCTCGTAGTTGGCAGTGTCAAGGTAATGCACCCCTGTTTCGAGGCAAGCGTCCATGATGGGTAAATCTTGGTAAGGTAGTGCCACATTGACAACCAAGTCGGGTTTAAAACCCTTAATTAGGGCTACCAACTCGGGTACATTGTCGGCATCTACTTGTGCTGTTTGGACACGATTGCCGCCTATTTCGTCTGCAATTTTGTCGCATTTTGATAAAGTTCGGCTTGCCAACATAATGGTACCAAAGATTTCGGGTAGCATTGCACACTTTTTAACTACCACGTTTCCTACACCACCAGCACCAATAATTAGAACTCGTTTTGACATAATTTAAATTTGTTGCTATTTTTTTGTGAGATTTTTACTTAAAGTATATAATTTTTTGTAGATAATTTATTTTTATTTTCAATAAAAAGAGCTTTTTATTTTTTATTGGCAAACAAACGGTTTAAAGCATTTTTAGGCTATAATAGGTTAATTTAAAGCATTTTTTTAAGTATCTAAACAACTATTTGGCGTTGTTGTTATTAATTGCAGCTATGTGTAACTAACTGATGCTAAATGCCCGCAAAAAAAAATAGAATGAGAAATGCTTGTTTTGATTTTTTTTCGTTGTAAGCATTTTTTTTTGTACTTGAAGTATACAACCTATAGTTATTTGCTGTATCTTTGCATACAGAAATGAGCACCTATTTTACAAACCTATACTAATTAGCCATTTAGACGATGAAAAAACTGTTTGTCACAGGTATTGGTACTGATATAGGAAAAACCATTGTATCTGCAATTTTGACAGAAGCACTTGCCGCTGATTATTGGAAACCGGTACAAGCGGGTAGTATTGACTATACCGACAGTATGGCAGTACAAGCACTGATTAGCAACCCATATAGTAAAATACACCCCGAAGCGTATTTGTTACAAACGCCTGCATCGCCACATTATGCTGCCGAACTAGAAAATACAGATATTGACTTGCAAAGTATAAAACTGCCAGTTACCACAAATAAATGTATAATTATAGAAGGGGCAGGAGGGTTAATGGTTCCGTTAAATAAAGATGAACTTATAATTGATTTGATTAAACAATTAGAAGCCGAGGTTGTTATAGTTGTTAAAAATTACTTAGGTAGTATAAATCATACGTTAATGACTGTTGCTGTATTGCAGCAAAAAAATATACCTATTGCAGGCATTATATTTAATGACGAAACAGTGGCACATGCCGAAACCTACATACTACAATATAGCGGGCTGAAATGTTTGGCAAAGGTAATGCACGAACCGCAAATAACCAAAGAAATAGTGCAACAATATGCATTAGCTATAGATAAAGTGGTATTATTAAATGATGAAATATAGTTTTATCGTTTTTTTATAAAAAACACACCATATAAAAGCAATTTTTTAGGCTATTTTAAACATTTTATACAATTGCTTGTTTAAATAATAGTATCTATACAAAATAGGCATGCAATTTGCAACTCATTACTAAATAATAGTAAAAAAAGCTTTGTTGATACAATATACCTCAGAAACAATCGTTTAATGATTCAAATACTGTGTATTGATACAACTACCGATGTTTGTTCGGTAGCACTAACACAAAATGGTACAGTAGTAGCCGCCATAGAAAATAGCGATAAAAATACACAATCGGCACTTTTAACACTATACATCGAGCAAGTACTAAAAGAAGCAAATTGCGCCTATAATCAATTATCGGCAGTAGCAATTAGTTCGGGTCCAGGGTCTTATACAGGCTTGCGCATTGGGGCATCGGTGGCAAAAGGTTTGTGTTATGCCTTAGATATACCACTTATTAGTACCGATACGCTAACAGCACTAGCACAACAAGCCGCAAAAACATACCCCCGTACCAATGCGTACTATGTGCCAATGATTGATGCCCGACGGCAAGAGGTTTTCGCCGCCCTTTTTGATAACCACTTAAATATCATAAACCCTCCACAAGCCATCGTTTTAGAACCAACAACCTTCGATAATTTATTGAACGAAAAAACGGTTTTATTTTGTGGTACAGGCTCTGTCAAATATAAATCGATGTTGCAACACCAAAATGCACAATTTATTGACACGCAAACCGTTTATTGTATAGCTAATAATATAGCGGCATTAAGTTATCAACAATACTGTAAAAAAGACTTTGCTAACACCGCCTACTACGAACCCCTATATGTAAAGCCATTTTATATAGGAAACTAAAGGATAAGTCAGTGTATATGCAAAAAATAACAAAAAATAACACTTTTTCTGAAAGAAAGTATATATCTTTGCAGTTCAAAATACGCAATAAAAAGCTTTATTTAATTAACTAACTTTAAGTAAATTCTCATGGCATTATCATCAAGAACCGATTCTGTAATCCTCCGTCCAAGTTCGGACGCCCCCATTCATTTGGATTACCCTACCCTGCGTAAAGCCGTATTAGTGCTACGCGCCGTTAATCACAAGTTGCGTCAGTCTATCGTCCAATTATTGGAAGAAAACAAACGCTTAACCGTTACCGAAATCTACGTGAAATTGCGCCTAGAGCAGTCGGTAGCTTCGCAACACTTGGCAATACTTCGCCGTTCGGGCGTTGTTGTCACCGAGCGTGGCGGTAAATTTATCTACTACTCGCTAAACCACAACCGTATCTCTGAAATCGCTCAGTTGGTTGATGATTTAACCAAGTAGTTTCTCTCTTACAGTTCAATAACTGTAGCTTTTTCCCTACCGTTTTTTTTTAATCAATTTCAAATTTTTTCTCATGGCAGCTTTCAATCATCAAGAACTTCAAACCTCGAGCGACCTATTACGCGCTATCGCTCACCCACTCCGTATGACTATTTTGGAGTTTATCGACCAAAAAAAGGTGATAAACGTAAACAAAATATACAATACACTTAAGTTAGAGCAGTCTATCACATCGCAACACTTGCGTATTATGCGTAACGCCGATTTAGTAGAAGCTAAACGTGACGGTAAATTTATTTACTACTCGCTTAACTACGACAAAATCAACCACGTAAACAAAAGTATCAACTCTTTTGTGGAGCGTTCTGCTGCAATCGAACTAACCGAAAGTGATTTCGCGGGTGAATAATCCATTGAATGTACTTTTCTAAAGTTAAATAAAAATACCACTTTGTGCTTTGGCTCAAAGTGGTATTTTTATTTAAAATAATATAATGTCAAAGTGAGAAAACAAAAAAATATTTTAATTAGCCCGCTTAACTGGGGATTAGGTCATGCCACTCGTTGCATACCTATTATCGAAACTTTATTAAACAAAAACGAAAATGTACTAATTGCTGCCGATGGAGCTGCAGCCCAATTGCTAAAATCCGAATTTCCGGATTTGCAACACCTTAAACTGTCGGGTTTTACTATTCAACTGCCCGAAGCAGGGCAATCGCTGCCACTAAAATGGCCAACAATTACCTAATATATTTAAAGGTATTTGGCACGAACACAAACAATTGCAAGCTATAATAAAAAAATATGAAATAAAAGGCATCATTTCGGACAATAGATATGGATGTTATAGCAAAACTTGCCCATCGGTGTTTATTACCCACCAATTGTTGGTTAAAATGCCGCAAAATTTACTACTCGTCGAAGCCCCTTTGTATAAACTAAATAAATGGTTTATGCAGCAATACCAACAAGTTTGGGTACCCGACTTTGCCCATACCAACAACCTAAGCGGCGAGTTATCGCACCCAAGCAAATACCCTACTCCTAAATCGGTAAAATATATAGGCACTTTATCGCGGTTTATGCTACCTACACCACCACCACCTTTACAATACGATGTTTTAGTGCTTTTGTCGGGCGCCGAACCACAACGCACCTATTTCGAACAATTAATTCTGGTACAAATAAGTGCCATATCTAATAAAAAAATAATAATAGTACGGGGCATAACAGCTACTAATAACAGGCAACAAATAAACCCCAATTTGGTGATAATTGACCACCTAACTACCACCGAACTACAACAAACTATTTTGCAAAGCAAAGTAATTGTTGCCCGAAGCGGTTATAGTACCTTAATGGATTTGGCAGCACTAGGTAAAGCCGCTATATTGGTGCCAACACCCGAACAAACCGAGCAAGAATATTTGGCTGACCGACTGATGCAACAAAAATGTTATTTTTCGATGCCCCAAAACCAATTTAACCTTGAAAAAGCATTACAAACATATACCCAATTTATACCCCCAAAAATACAACCCAGCAAAATATTATTAGAAAATACAATTACCCAATGGCTCGAAACTATTTAAGTATTTTTTTAAATAATTTTTGATAAAATTGTAACAAAACACGCTTTAATTGGAACTTATAGCTAACCCAATTGGTTTTATATAGTAGACAGTTTTGCTAACTGTTGTCGTAATTTCTAACATCATTCACAAAAAACAAAACGTATAACCCAACATGAAAAAGTTCTTTTTATCCATTACCCTTTTATTTGCTTCAACCCTTATTTCTTCTAATGTGTATGCCCAGTTTGGGCTTGGGCGAGCCCTCGAAAACGCCATTAACCGAAACATAGAGAAAAAAATTGACCAAGCTGTTGATGAATCTTTTGAGAAAGAAACACAAAAACAGAAAAACAAAGCACAAAAAGACAGCACAAACGTAAATACCGACGAAAACGGCAATATCATCATCGAAACAAACGATAGCAAAGTGGAAATTTCGGGCGATAAAGACAAAGTAAAAATAAC
Source organism: Sphingobacteriales bacterium (assembly GCA_016718845.1). Lineage (GTDB taxonomy): Bacteria > Bacteroidota > Bacteroidia > Chitinophagales > UBA2359 > JAEUUX01. The sequence goes on along the minus strand of JADKCK010000005.1, from coordinate 130,058 downwards.
AACCGACGAAAGTGACGTAACTATTGAACAAACTAACGAACTGCCCACCAACGTAAAACCCAGCGATTTTATTGGTAGTTTTGATGCCGAAATGAGCATGTACAAAAACAATCAATTAAAAGACAAACCCATAAACACAAGCTATTTTATAGACACCTATAAGTTAGCTGTGGAGATACAACCCGATGAAAAAAAGATGCTTTTGTTAGTATCTTTGACCGACAAAAAGGTACGATGACCATGCTACAAGAAGAAAAAGGCAAAAAAACAGCGATGGTAATGAAAATGCCCAAAATAACAGTAAAAAATAAAAACAACGAAACGCCCGAAGATGTTAAATTTACCAAAACCGGACGCACCAAAATAATAGACGGACATACCTGCTACGAGTATATCGGCGAAACCGAAAAACAGAAAACAACCTTTTGGGCTGCACCCGACCTTAAATACAACCTTGCCGAAAGCATGCTAATTATGCAAAGCCAAAATAAACAACAAAACGAAACCCCTAATTTTGGACAAGTAGACGGTATGCCACTCGAGGTTGTGATAGAGCAACTAGATAAAAAAGAACGGATAGAAATAAAATACAAAAACCTAAAAATTGGCAGCGTAAACAAAGCCAAATTTAGCACCGACGGCTACGAAATTACCGATATGACCCAATTTGGTGGTATGTTTGGTAAATAAACAAAAATATAAAAACCCCCAAATTTTAACCAAAATTTGGGGGGTTTTATATTTGTTTAGTAATTTTACATATTAGGTATTATTTTTTTTGCTGATAAAACCTATATAAAAGGTAAGCAAAAATAACCCAAAATGTATAAATCCACGAATGCCTAAAAAATTGGGCGACCACGTAGCTCCCAAAATAGGAGCAGAAATGTTATTCCAATACATCCACCAGTTAACCCCAGCTTGGACAAAAAAAGCCCCCGACAAAAATTTACAAACTTCTGTCCAAAATATTCTTTTCTTCATTTTGTTGATAGTTTGAGTATTTTTTAAATTTATACTAATGATTTGCCTGATTTTTGTTTTTTATTTTAGCCAACCACAAATAAAAATACCGTATAGTTGTTTTACTTCCGTTTCATATAGCTATTTAAAGGCTGCCCAGTATTGCCATTAGTAAAAGGTATGTGCAAATAAACCGATATAGTAGAGGCAATATCTTTTACCCGCACATAAACCGAGCTACTACCGTGTTTAATACCATAGCCATACCAAATAAGAGGCACGTGGGTGTCGTAGCTAAACGGCGAGCCATGCGAAGTGCCTTTTAAGCCCCAATCCATCCAACCTGGTTCGTAGTTTACCAATACATCGCCGCTGCGTTTGGCATAAAACCGCGTTGCATAAGTGCCAAAGAAGGCTCGCTAAATTCGTTTTGCAATTCGGTGGCAGTTATTGTTTGGGCAACACCTGTTTGGATAAGCATAAAATCGGCAAATTGCTGTTGTACGGTCGCTAAATTTAGCTTTTAGCCGCCACTATTTGGTGGTTTAAGTACTAACTTGTTGATTGTCGTGGCTTCAACCATATTACTGTCGGCGTAGTTTTGAGCAGCAAAACTGCCAATTTCAACAAAATATCATCAACATCTATGCTGCCACTTGCCAATTTGTGGTCTTGCATATAAACAATATTTTGAGCAGCACCATGATCGGCGGTCAAAAATAATAGTACATTATTTTTGCCATAATTTTTATCTAAATAAGATAGCAAATCGGCAATATCTTTATCCAATCGCAAATAATTATCCATTACCTCCACCGATTGCGGGCCAAACTGATGCCCAATATAATCGGGCGACGAGAAGCTAATGGTGAGGATAATGGTAACGTCGCCCTTGCCCAATTTTTCGTTTTCGAGGGCGGCTAAGGCTATGTCTTTGGTAATGGTGTTGCCCCAAGGCGTAACGCGCAGCACATCAAACGTTTTTAACTCGTCGGTAATAGCAGGCAAGTTGTGCGGAAACACCGACCGTTTTTCGCCACTAAACAAACCTTCGTATCGGTTATCGTCGGGCGCGCAATATTTTTGGTAGATAGATAGCGGCTGTATGGTCTCCCAGGGTTTGGACAAGTATTTTTGCGGTAATTTTTGCTCGTTGAACAATTGCATCCACTTGGGTAGCTCGGTCATGTAGTAAGTACTGCTCACAAAATTGCCTGTTGTGCCATCAAACCAATAGGCGGCATTGCCTCCGCGTCCGGCGGGCAGTATGCAGCTACGGTCTTTTAGTGCCACCCCAACTACACGCGCCCTAAAATTAGTGGCAATACGCAATTCGTCGCCTATGGTGGTACTTAATAAATTGTTAGGCGACATTTTACCTACCGCCGCCGTGCTGCTACCTACGGTTTGCACGGTGCTATCATCGGCACAATAAATACTTGCGCCCAATTTGCGGTCGTACCAATTGTTAGACACAATGCCATTTGTGGAGGGCGTAGTACCTGTAAAATACACGAATGACCCGGACCCGTATAAGTAGGTACATAGTCAAATTGACGAAGTTATCGAACGAAAACCCTCGCCCAACAAACGTTTGAAACCGTTGTTGCCCATCGAATCCCAATATTTATACAAATAATCATATCGCATTTGATCAACCACCACCCCAACAATTAGTTTGGGTTGTTGTGGCGTGTTTTTTTGAGCAAAGAGGTTGAAAGGAAGCAGTAAAATAAAAAATAAATATTTTATTTGGTAAGTCATAACTAATTTTTAAGTTAGATTTGTTGTTGAATAAAATTAAAACCCTTTTGGGAGGTAAAAGTTGGTAATTGGCTAAAAAGCGTAATTTTGAGCAAAATTTTGGTTAACACTAGTTGTTTTTATAATTTAATGTTTTATTAAATTATTTTTATTTTTTTAGTCAATAACTTATCACTTATAATTTATATTATTTTGGAAGAGGTAAAACCTAAGTCTGTATATTACAGCGACTATTTGCAGTTAGACAAAATTTTAGACGCACAATTGCCCGAAAGCCAAAAAGCGGGCGTGCAAGCTGATGATGAAATGCTGTTTATTATCATACATCAAACCTACGAACTATGGTTTAAGCAGATATTGCACGAGTTGGGCATTGCCCAGCGGGTTTTTCAGCAATCTAACATCAACGACAACAGCCCCGATTTACCCAATGTGGTGCATCGGTTAAATCGTGTTTCGGAGATATTGGAGGTGTTGATTGACCAAATGTTTGTGTTAGAAACCATGACTCCGCTCGACTTTTTAGATTTTCGCAATTTACTGCGTCCAGCATCGGGTTTTCAGAGCATACAATTTAAAATTGTAGAGGCTAGCTTGGGTTTGCGCTACAAACAACGCTTTGGGCAACAATACTACCTGTCGCAGTTGCGCCCCGAGGACGTAGAACGGGTAAAAAAAGCTGAAGAATCTACGTCGTTGATTGAGTTAATAAATACTTGGTTAGAGCGATGCCTTATTTTAAAGATGCCGCTTGATGGCAAGCTGAGTTAGAGGCTACAAACCACATCCATTTTGGCAACAATACCGAGATGCATACGCTAATGGTTTGTTGGAGATGGAAAAAGCAACCTAATTGGTTTTGATATGCTGTTTATGAACGATGAAAATTATCCAGAGGACCGCCGTTTAAGCCCCGAGGCTAACCGAAATGCTTTGTTTATTATGCTTTATCGCGATTATCCGTTGTTGAATATGCCTTATCGTTTGCTCGAAATGTTGTTAAATATTGACGAATTGTTGGCTCCAGTGGCGTTATCGGCACATGAACATGGTACAGCGAATGATTGGCAGACGGGTAGGTACAGGTGGCGGCAGTCGGGTGCGGAGTATTTAAAAAAATGCTGCCGATCTGCACTATGTTTTTAAAGAAATAGCCGACCCCACGTCGTATTTAATGCCCCGACAAGACATGCCCAAACTAAGTAGCAAGTTGCAGCGAGATTTTGGGGGTATAATAAATTTTAGTTTTTACTGGCTGTTTGATACTTATACTAAGAATAGTGTGGGGTATTAGCAAACTTTGCTTTTGGGTGCCCCTCACTTATCAAATTAGGAGTGCCAACATCACCCCCAAAAAACATTTTCCGCGTCAAGCGGGCAAACCGCAAACTTTTTTAGTTGGTTTGTCAGATGGGATATTTTATGACAAGGGTATTTCTTGGCATAACTCGGTTAGCACGCCATTGCAGTCTTGGGGTGGATAAAGCATACTAATTTATTATCGGCACCACGTTTGGGTTGTTCGTCGAGTAGCTTGTGCCATTGTTGTTAAAATATTGCATGGCTGTGGCTATGTCTGGCACATCGTGGCAATATGGTGTATGCCTTCGTCGCGTTTTTCAATAAATTTGGCTATTTTGGGGCGTGGTTTTTTTTTTTCTAAAGGAGGTGATGACGTGTTCCGATTCTCCCATTTTAATTGTGAGGGAGGTAGGCCCAGGATTGTATTTAGATTTGAATGTTACGTTTCCAAGACGAGAGGGTTTTTTTACCGAAGTGGGGCTGGGAAGTGTTGTTTTATGTGGTTTAGTTAAATAGGGAAAAGTTGGTTTTTTTCGCATAAAACAAAGGGTGTTAAGTTGTTTTTGAAAAAAAAAACCACCATGTTCTAATAGCGTGTTGGGCTTTGCTGTGGGTTAAGGGTTTGAACCAGTAAGTTGGTTTCTTTTGCTGTGAGGCAATAAAAAGCTATTGACCGGTTTATTTTAATTTAATGTCGTCTATTCTCCTTTCGGCTTCTTTTATGTATATGTTTGCTTCCTCTGTTCCTCGGAGTTTTCGGCGTGTTCCTAAAATAGTTGGACGATGTTAGGAAAAGAGAAGGAAAGTGCGTATCTTGTGTTTTAAAACATAAGTACGATATGTTCACTAGCACACACTCCCTTCCCCAAGTTTTTAAAATTGGTTTATTGATGTTAGGCAATCGACAACACGGTTCGGTTGGTTCAATAGCCCTACGCTATGGCATCTGCCGCAGTAGCTGCTACAACTATATGAGTTGGGCAGAATCTATACTTAACAACCTGCATTTATTGAAACAAGCTAGTACGGCTATTTTGTTGGTCGATAAAGAGCAAGTAATAGCTCGTCAATATTTGATGCACCGATCAAGTGTAAGAAATATTTGCGAAGAAGTACGCCATCGAGGTATGGGCATTAGCAAAGGAGAAGTATCTGCAACCTTGCACAAATACGGCTCGTTATTGCCTGTTTTTGATACCTTGCCCAACGATGATATTATTTGTTGTTTAGTAATAGACGAGACCTTTCAAGGCAACAATCCATATTTAGTAACCATAGATAGCCGCACAGGTTATACATTATGTATAGCGAAGGCAGATAACCGTAAATCCGAAACATGGAGTTTTTATTTGGAACAGATACTGGCAGGTAATAAACCCGAAGGATTAAGTATTAGTGCCGACTTTGCCACGCAAATACAGTCGTGTTTAAAAGGCTTAGATATCGTGTTTCATGGCGATTTATTCCACTATTTTCGCCTAGTCGGTAAGGAACTTATTGGTTTATGGTGCAAATTTGTCAAATCGTTTGGTCGGGTAGAAGAAGCCCACAAAACAGTGTCTAATGCACAAAAAATGCTTAACGAGCAACTAATACCCACCTCTAAACACCATCAAGCAGTAAAAAAAGCCGAAAACGGCTTAGCCGAAGCCTATGAACAAGCAACATTGGCGATGCAACACTACGATAACGCTCGTTATTTGTTGTCCGAAAGCAAAAAGGCGTTTGACTATTTCGATAACAACGGCACTTGGATAGAGCATCAACAAGCCCAAGAGCATTTGCAAACCATTTGCTGTTTAGGTAAGGAAATACCCAATACCAAGTGGCAAAAAGCCATTGCCTCGTTCCAAAAGTATATCCCCGCCGTCACTCAATACATAGCCGATATAGCTACTAAAGTTAAGCAATTAACGGAGCAATCGACCGACCAAAGCAAACCAACAGATTTCTTATGGCGAGTAGTTTCGCTTATTTATAACCATCGTCGTAAGGCTAATTGTTGCAAACAATATGTTCATCAACGCTATCATCAGCAGCAAGCCAACGAGTGGCAAGTTTTGTTGAACGAGCAAATTGGCGAACAAAAAACCCAAGAAATGCTTGCACAATTGTCATCGGTCTTAGCCCAAGCCAACCGGTCGTCTTCGATGATTGAAACAATCAATAGCCGATTAAAACCCTACCTAAAGGGCGTGCGAGGACAGATGAACCAAGAACGATTAAATCTAATTCGTTTTTATCTTAATCATCAACCTTACGAACGTAGTAGAGTTGCTGAGCGAAAAGGATTTTCTCCTTATCAACTCTTTTATCAAAAACAAGACGATAAACGAGATTGGTACACTATCCTTTCCGAAGACTATATCAATAAGAGAGCTTAAATATAGCTATCTATACATAGTCTTATAAATGCAAAATGTAGTACCCCCTACATTAGTGTCTCTTTGTGCCCAAATAAATTGTCCAACATAAAAAGGGCTTTTTAGGAACACGCCTGCTATTGACCGTAAATATTTTGTAAAAGCCTTTAATTATGCGAAATCTGGAAGATTTAGAAAAAAATGCACTGCCGTTTTTGGCCGAGTAATATAACCGAAATAGAGTCGGTTTAATATTATCCTGTTTACTTGAAACCCAAGATAAATTTATTAGCGTACTAAATCTTGCTGATGCTTCGCCGACAGCTTGAAAATGGCACTTCAAACATCGGAAACAATGCTATAATTTGTTTTAAAACACTTGATAGTTTTATCAGATGTAGGAGAGAAAAAGATTAATGCCTTTTAAAAAAGAACTTGTTTAATTTTGATTGAGCAAAAAATGACGTTTGTTTGGAAAAGGAAAGCAATGGGACTATGTGTTTCAAACTTTAGAAAATAAAAAAAACTGGACTAATACGCAGTTAAAAGTTGATGGAGAAAATCTGCACAAATGCTGCCTCATTAACTGATTTTATCGAAGATGTAATCATGCTTCTTCTTTTTGGCGGTGCTGCTTTGGTGTCTGATTACCCAGTGAGGTTGAAGAAAAAATGTACTCTGCAGGTCATTTGATTGGTCAGACTAATGAATTAGATACTTTGAAAACAACGTTGCATTTGGGTAAGCCGAATAACAAGCGGCAACTTTCAATTCTTTGCAATTTAATACAGCAATATGTACTGATTATCTAAAAGTAAAATTACCTACTTGGGATTTTTCACAAAAACGCATTATCGACATACTCAAAATACTCGTACCTTAACATCATTTGACCTTGTAGTTGTGTCTCTACAAAAAGTAGTACGCCATTGAAGCAAGTTTTCAGGTGACAACCAATAGTGTTATCGAAAGAAAAGCAGGACAGGCAAAAGAAAGACAACAACAATTATAAACCAGGCATAAAATAGCCTATATAATCGATGGGGCAGGCAATTTTCGGCGCCAATCTGCCTAAAAACCATTTGTCAACACACGATTGCACAGTTACATTTTCAAAGACAGTGAACTAAATACCCTTGTTGAATTTTTTTAATCAAAAATCATTAAATATGGCTCATTTAAGCGAAAATACACTAAAACTACAGTATAACTTAAACAGCACTTTAACATCGGGTGATATAACCCCCGATGTGACATTGCTAATACTGCCTTATTTTAATAGTTTGGAAGAAGTTAGTGATAAAGTAACTTTATACGAAGAGTTAAACCTTTTTATTAATCAAACAAATCCTCGTTCTGTTATTGCCATACTAACATCGCCCGTTGTAGCGGCAGATTTTTGCACTTCTGCCACCAATAAGCTTCACCTCAAATTATGGATGCAGTAAAAACAACCATTAATAAATCAAGAGAGGCAAGCTAAATCAATCACACGCATCTCTTTTACTATTTACTCGTTACCCAAATGCGCTTAATCATACAAAAACAAGAATTGCTTATTCGTATTGCCCTGCCTGCGACCGTACAACAAAAGACTATGGGGGCAAAAAACACCTTTATCACGAATATGGAACGTTGATGTCAGATATTTGGCGCGATATAGCCGTTGATTTTAACGAATTACCTTTAAATATTATCGATAGATTGCAAGACCTTTTTGGTTTACCCGAGTATAAGTGTGTAAATGTTTATGATTTGAGGAGTAAGTACCCTGCAATAATCGCCAATAAATTGTTTCGTAAATACAATTCAACTACCTTGAATGTATTACCTCAATCGGTTTTATTAAACGGTGATTGTTTAGAAGAATTAAAGAAAATCCCTGATAATAGCATCGATTTTTGTTTTGCCGACCCGCCGTATAACATCAAAAAAAAGTACGAAAACTGGAACGATGGTATCGACATTCAAACCTACTTTGAATGGTGTGATAATTGGCTTTCGGAAATGGCAAGAGTACTAAAACCCGGTTGTACGCTTGCGGTGCTAAACATTCCACAGTGGTGCATTCGCCATTTTAAACACTTAAACACAATTCTTGATTATCAAGATTGGATTGTATGGGAGGGTTTAAGCCTACCTGTAAGAATGATTATGCCTGCACATTACTCAATTCTTTGCTTCTCTAAAGGAAAACCAAGAGCATTACCTGGATTAATCCGCAAAACCTCTTCATTGTTAGAAAAATCAAGTATGGAAACTATCAAAGAAAATTTTTGCGCCAGAGCAAGTTGCATAAGTAAAAGAAGAAAACAAAAGAACAACGACTCAGAAGTAATCTCTAACCTTTGGTGGGACATACATAGACTAAAACATAATAGCCGCAGAGGACATCCGTAGCACCTATATCCTGCTTTTATGTATCGCTTAATCTCCTTTTTACTAACGAAAATGAATTTGCTTTAAACCCCTTTAATGGAGTAGGTAGGCCAACCTTTGACTGCACAACAACTAAAAGCGTAATTTTGTCGAATTGAGTTTCTTCTATTACCATATTACTTGTACTGCCATCAAGAATTGACCGACGGGATTGACCCTTTCAGAAAAAAACAACGATGAAACACCCAAAACTAAAAATAGTCATGTAAAACGGTTAGAAAAACAAGATTATTTAGTTAGCAAAAACAACTACAAATCTGCAAGTAAAACAAATTGCGCTACAAATCGGAAGAAAACCTACCAAAGAAGACATTGCAGCATTAAGCCAATATCCAATAGCTTATTACGAAAACTATTTTACATCGTGGGGAGAAGTAACCGCCGCCGCACGAACTACTGGTATGACCGAATATAAAAACAACATTTTACAAGAAGATGTGCAGCAATTACGCTTGTTTGAAGAAAAAAAAGGAAAGTACAAAAAAACAAGCAAACTAAAAACCAAGTAAAAACGCAATTATCTTGTCGATTTAACTTTTAAAACTGCTTTCTATATTTTGGAGAGCAGTTTTTTTTGCATTAATACCTTTGGTTTAATAAAAAAAAACACCACCTATTAGGCAATTGATTATTGCCTAATAATTTTATAAAAACAGGCAGAAAGACAGAAAAACCCCACTATCAACAAATTTTAGCTTGTTAGTGGTGGGGGTTGATAATTACTTTTTGTTTTTTTGCAATTCATAGATTAGGTACAAGGCACATACTACTACGAACACATAGCCCCATTTGGCATCTTTTTTTGTTGCTTCAACATAATCGTTTGGGGTAAAGTAGGTTAAGTTATTGGTTCTAATGCCATAAATATTGCCTATTTGGTTGTAAGAGTTGTGTTTCATCCAAAATGTTAAAGGCGTTTCTTTGCTTAGTTTTTGCTCGTACTCGTTTTTGTTGATTGTCAGGTAGATTGTTTCGTTTGCTGTTGTGTTATTAACAAAATAGTCAACATCTACCCCATTAACTACAAAAGTAAATTTGGGATATTCCTTTGTGTTCGATAATAGGTAACGGTTACCTTTACCTTTGTTTTTTATTTGGGGATTTGCGGATAATGTTACAGTTATTTCGGTTAGGTTGTTATGGTTTAGGGTAAAATAGTTGCTTTGATAATAAGCATAACCACAAATACCTGCACCTATTAGTAATAAAACGATAATAAACGTTTTACCGGACAACATTATTGATTTCGTTACCGTTTGTCGCCCTATTTTATAAACAAGCTCGCTTTGTATTGTAATGTAATTGGTATAAAACCAACTTCTAATTTTGTGTGTTTTTTGTTTTTTGGTGACAATAACTATGTCTTCCCCATCTATATAATACCCTCTTACATCGTTTAAATGTAGCGATTGTCTAAAAGAACCTCCTAGACGAGATAACTCAATGCGGCTTTTATACATCGTTATATTTTATAGCCACAGATAAGGTATGCTATACAAAGTAACCTGGTAATCCAAATAGAAAAGCTATTAATGTTGTTGTTAAATCCCAATAATCATATTGTCCATTAGTTGGTAAAATTATGCAATAACTAAATCCACCAAAAATAAGAAACCTAACATACTACACCAATAAACAACTTATCTACCCTCGTTTCTAAACAAGGGAGCTTTTTCATATTGTGTAATTTTAATTTTCAGTAACAAAGATAGACTGTTTCTTTCAATAAGGCAGGCATAGCGGTTCGACAACCGTTACCCAAATTAACCCCACCATCAACAAATTTTAGCTTGTTAGTGGTGGGGTTGTTGGATTAAAACCAAAGTTTGGGGCTATTTAAAATACCGCTTTACATCTACCTCAACATCAAGGGGTTGTTGGTGGATTAGATGATTAACAAAATGTTGGGCAAAATATGGAGCCAAAGTTATGCCTTTGGTGCCCATGCCATTAAAAATACCTACTTGTGGGTATTGCGGATTAAAGCCCACAAATGGTCGGCGGTGTAAGGTGGCGGGGCGCACGCCTGCCCAATGGTCAATAACTTGGTAGGGTACGGTTAATAAATCTTGTAGGTTTTGTTCAAACTGTTGCCTAATTTGCGGACTTGGTTGATGATTGGTTGCCCAATGTTCGTAGTTCGAGCCTACCCAATATACATCGTCGTACAAAGGCACTAAAAACACCCCCGATTTTAACAACCTATCTGTAACGCCTAAATTGGGTATACGCACCAATAACACCTCGCCTTTTACGGGTGCAAAAGGTAGGTTGCCAAAGTAGGGGTTTTGTTGGGCGATGTATCCCTCGCAAAAAATCACAAAATCGGCGGTAATATCTTGCCATTTAATGCCATTTGGGGTTAGTTGCAGTTGGTTAATATCAAAATGGGCATCAATAAGGCAGTTTTTTTGGGTTAGATAAGTGCGGTAATCGGCAATAAAACGGGCAATAGCTACATCGCCACCATTAATTTCTACACGCCCATACATGGGGCGTATGGGTAGGTCGAGGGGTTCGGTGGTAATGGTTTTGATGAAATGTTCGGTTTTGTTTTTTTTCAACAAACGCTGGCAATCGTCGTAATAATGTTGGTTGTTGATGAGCCAACAGATGGGTCGTTGGAACAAATATTGTTTACCTAAAAGGGTTTCGAGGTGTTGGTATTGCTCGAAGGCAAAGGGCAGTAGTTGGTCGGCAAGCCACGTTTGGGTCATGTATTTGCCTGTTATGGGGTTAATAACCCCCGATGCCACCCTCGATGCTGCCATAGCTTGGTACTCATCAACCACTAAAACACTTTGTTGGGCTTGTAATAAATAATGCGATAGCCAAGTGCCTGTTAAGCCTTGTCCGACAATTAAAAAACGAGTGTGCATTTTTTGTAACAATAAGGTGATAGCCCGCAGTGGGTTTGTATGTTTGTGCAAAGGTAGTGTTTTTATGTGGGTGTTGGGCAAATTTGGGTTAAATTTTGGAGGATTGCCAATTTTGATGCGTGCTAAAAAGCAGTTAATCTATTTTGGTTGATAAAACGCAGGCATCAGCTACTCAATTTACGCCAGCTTGTTTTTTTAAATTTACAACGGAGACACAGAGAACACGGAGTTTTTTTGGAATAGCCAGCTTACTAAACCACCTCCTTTCAATAAAGCTAACTACTTTTCAATGTCGTTATAAAAGTAATGCCGCTGCAAGTATCGGCACTACCAAATTTAATTTGTATCTTTGCGCCATGAAAAAACAAATTGTAATTGCCATTGATGGCTACGCATCGTGCGGTAAAAGCACCATTGCCAAACAGTTAGCCAAACGTTTGGGCTATATCTACATCGACTCGGGGGCAATGTACCGAGCTGTAACCCTTTATTTTTTGCAAAACAACATTGCGTTGGATAACACCACCCAAATAGAAACAGCATTGGCAAACATCAACATTGATTTTAGATGGAACGAAACAGCCAGATTTGCCCACACCTACCTAAACAACCAAGACATAGAACAAGCCATACGCAGTAAAGAAGTTACCCAAAACGTGAGCAAAATAAGTGCTATAGCCCAAGTACGCCATTTTTTGGTGGCACAACAACAACTTATTGGCAAAAATAAAGGTATTGTAATGGACGGGCGCGATATTGGCACGGTTGTTTTCCCGACAGCCGAACTAAAATTATTTATGACTGCCGACATAAACGTGCGAGCCAAACGCCGCTTTGCCGAGTTACAAACCAAAGGCATTGAGATGTCGCTTGAGGAGATTAAAATTAACCTTGCCGAGCGCGACCACCTCGACTCGACCCGAACCGAAAGCCCGCTGCGAAAAGCCGACGATGCCATTGTAATAGACAACTCGAACCTAAGCCCAACCGAACAACTCGATATTGCGGTATTATTGGCAGAAAACAGAAATAAATAGCCTTAGTGTGTACATTTTTGACAATTTTACCTTAAATTTGCCCATTAAATCGCCTTCATAGTAATAAACTTGTGTTACGCACAAGAAGGACATAGATTTTATGGATTGAACACGGATTTTAAAAATGATTACCTAATGTATTGCTATTAAAACCCAACAATCTAAAATTAACCTCCTTGTATCATCATAATACAAATGAAAAATCCATTTTAACCCGTGTCTAATCCGTTTTAATCCGTGTGTCCTAAATAAACACACTAAAATAGAACGCTGCGTAACATCAATTACTAATTTTCAACGCCTAAACAACAAACTATGTCGAACATTAAAACAAAGATTGACGAATGGGAAGTCCGAGACCTTGAAGACAACGGAGTTCTACGCATTTATGTAGAGCATAACACACCGAATGGGCAAACCGAGGTGCCGGCATTCAGGTGTGGTACACTATTGCTGGCGGCACAAGTATTGTAAACTACGAGCCACTACACGTTGAGCGTTGGGTATATCAAGCCCGTAAGCAACAAACCGATGAGTATTTGATAACCGACCACTCGTGGATTTACTACGAAGACACCTACATCAAAAATTACTTGGTACTTGGCGAGCAACTAAAAGCAAAAGTAGCAGTAAAAGTACGCAGTAGCGCCAAAGTTATTACCAAAGAATACGACCTACCCTTCACCCTCGACGAATAAACCTTATCATGACCAACTTTTACTATGCAGCACTCTTTATCAACAGTTTTTTGGCAGTCGAGTATTTTTATTACACCCTATCGCATCTGGTAGAATGTGTGCGCGATAAAGAGCTACACCACCACATACCTTATATTGTGTTACCCTATTTGTTGCTAACAATTATTTTTGGCAGCATTGTGGCAGGTGCTTTTTATGCCAAACAGTACAGTAACAACACAAAAGGAGCTATCAGTATCCTCCTTTTGCCTTTTGCAATAGTAACCATAGCGGGCATATTAGCAACTATGTTTAGCGTTTTATTAAAACAAAACCAATAAATTTAGCATACCCTAACCTATTTACTTACGCTATGAACAACTTTTATTATTTTTCACTCTCTATTAGTGGGCTTGTAGGGGCATTTTTTTTGCGTCAAACCATTGCTTATTTAGTTGTTTTTGTTGCCAATAGGGGGCTTGGTCATTACTCTTCGTTTCTCGATGCTGCGCTTCCATTGTTCGGAACAGCCGCATTTGGAGGCATTGTTGCAGCCGCCTTTTATGCCAGAGAATACGCCGAAAACCTAAAAATGGCTATCGCAATACTATCCATTCCGTATATAATTGCCCTATTGTTTGGCGCTTTTTGGTTGTTTATCCTCACAAACGGGCCTATTCGTTGGAACTAAACAATGGGTAAATTTTGGAAATTCGCCACATCGCACAGTACAGACGTAGCATTGCTACGTCTCTACATCGACCACTTCGCCACATCCCACATCCCAACATCACCACATCACCACATCCCAACATCACCACATCCCAACATCACCACATCCCAACATCACCACATCCCAACATCACCACATCCCAACATCACCACATCCCAACATCACCACATCCCAACATCACCACTTCCCAACATCACCACTTCCCAACATCACCACTTCCCAACATCACCACTTCAGTATTTCAAATGACATCCGAATACATTAAATCATTATTATTTAGCATCGAAAAGTCAATACGCGAAAACGTTTTTATAGATGTTGAGCAAAGTAAAATAGAGCTAAAAGACTTATCAACAGGCAACGATTGGACTTCGTTGAAGGAAACTATTTGCGCCTTCCTTAACACAGATGGCGGCATAGTTGTTTGTGGTGTCAGAGAACGAAACAAGCAATACAAATTTACAGGTTTTAACAGAACCAGGGAAAGCAATTTACTTGACCTTCAAACTAAGTTTTTTAAGAACGATTACGATGTATTGGTCGATTTATCGGGTAATATAGCCTTTGAATACCTTCCGTTTATGACCAACGAAGTGGCAATTATTGTGGTACGAGCATTGCCCGAAGATAAAAAGTTTGTGAAATTTAACGACATTTACTACGAACGAAAATTAACTCAAGATAAAATTATTACTGCTACTAAATTACAGCGACAACGCGAATATAAAGCAGACCTCGAAAACACCAAAGAGTTATCGTTTGTAGAAAAAGCCCAATTACAAGACCTAAGCCTAGATAAAATAAATAGATACACCCATTTATTAAATGCCGAAATTAAGATAGAAACCACAAAACCCAGTTTGGTAAAAGCTAAACCATTTCTGTCGAAACAATATTTTTTGATAGATGATAAGGTGACAACACTTGGCATGTTGGTTTGTGGCGATGACCCGTTTCATTTTTTAGAAAATCGAGCCGAAGTAAATTGTTATTACGATACCAGTTTGGACATTGCCGTAGATAAAAAAATACTGCGCAACGATGTTATTAACCTAATGGAAGATACTTTTAGGTATGTTTGGGGACACATAAAAATAGCCCGAACCGTAAAAGACGGCGGACGAAGCGAACCCGAATATCCCGAAAAATTAGTCCGAGAAATAATCAACAACGCCCTTGCTCACCGCGATTATACGCTAAATGGCTTTGTTAGCATTAAAATTGAGCCTGATAAACACCTAGAAATAAAAAACCCAGGGTCATTTAAAGAAAAAATAAAATGCCTAAATACCGAAACCGAAATACCTGTCCGACGATTGATAGCAGGCATACCCGAAAGCAAAAACCCTAAATTAGCATCTGTGCTAAAAGTGTTCGACCGCATAGAAAGTCAAGGCAGAGGTATGGCATCGTTGGTAAATGCCGCCTTAAACAACCATATAGACCTACCCTATTACCAAATAAAACAAGATGCCATTACCTTAGTCGTTCCATCGGGTAAATTGCTCGACGAAACCGCCGAGAATTGGCTTGCAGGTTTTAATACCTATATAGTATCCAAACTGCAACAACAACCTACTCCCGAACACAAAGCTGTATTAACTTACTTCTATAAATCCGAGTTGCTTAATCGCCAACGATACTTTACCATACTACTAAGCGAAAGCAACAACCACTTTGTTGTTATAGACCAACTAAAACAAGCTCAACTTCTCTACGAACATGCCGCCTCGACCGAAGAAAATCCTATTTATGTACTAGATAGGGTGTTGATGAAAACCAACTATGCCTCCGAGTTGTTATCACTGATAGGTGAAGAGTACCACAAGTACGACCAAATTACCCAAGAAACGCTAAACCTACTCTACCAATTTACCCAATATAACCAAACACCACTACGCCCTTTTCAAATCACTCCCGAAGTGTATCGCCGTATATTTGGCAAAACCATTGTAGCAAAACCCTACGAAACACTTGGGCGTAAAGTGCGAAGCATCTGCAAAAGTTTTGAGAAAAAAGGCATCTTAAAAATCAACGACAATGGTTATGTGTTTAACAATCGGTACAAACAAAATAAAACCTCGTTGTTCTAAGTAATAACTATTAAATAACGTACCAATCTATACAGCCTTTTTTTGTTAAATAAACATCGGTTAAAATACCTTGTTTTAAACCCCAACGGGCAATGTCAAAAAGTTAAGAGAAAGACTAAAAAACTCCGTTAGGAGTAGCCCCCTTGTATTCCCCTCACCACATCCCAACATCACCACATCCCAACATCACCACATCACCACATCCCAACATCACCACATCCCAACATCACCACATCCCAACATCACCACATCCCAACATCACCACATCCCAACATCACCACATCCCAACATCACCACATCCCAACATCACCACATCCCAACATCACCACATCCCAACATCACCACATCCCAACATCACCACATCCCAACATCCTACATAAAACTTCATGAAACTAAACATTCTTGCCTTTGGTGCCCACCCCGACGATGTCGAACTATCGTGTGCAGGCACCCTGATGAGCCATTTGGCACAAGGTAAAACCGTTGGTATTGTCGACCTTACACGAGGCGAGTTAGGCACGCGCGGCACCCCCGAACTGCGCGACCAAGAAGCCGCCGCTGCCGCCCAAATAATGGGCATTGAGGTGCGCGAAAACCTAGGCTTTGCCGATGGCTTTTTTACCAACGATGCCTTACATCAAATAGCCATCATACGCCTTTTGCGCCGTTACCAACCCGATATTGTATTAGCCAATGCCATAGACGACCGCCACCCCGACCACGGAAAAGCCGCCCGTTTAGTAGCCGATGCTTGCTTTTTGTCGGGGCTTGCTAAAATACAAACCCTCGACAAGGGCAAAACACAAAAACCTTGGCGACCCAAAGCCCTGTATCATTACATACAAGACCGCCACCTAATACCCGATTTTGTAGTAGATATTAGCCCGTTTTTAGACAAAAAAATTGAAGCCATACTAGCCTACAAATCACAGTTCTACGACCCAAACTCAACCGAAGCCGCAACCTATATCTCGTCGCCCGATTTTTTAGAGCGTGTTCGCACCCGACACATAGATTTTGGTATGCCCATGGGCTTTAAATATGCCGAGGGTTTTACCATTAGCCGATACATAGGTATTACCAACTTGTTTGATTTGCACTAGTTGGCTGCTCGCTGCAAGCAAAAAAACAAATTTGGCAATCAAAGCCCAACACCCGCTTGTATCATCTACAAGCGGGTGTTGTTTTGCAAAAATTAGCTTATCTTTGTGCCTTAATTTTACCTCAATAAGTTCCTCATGTCCATCATCATCCGCCACGCCACCCCAACCGACCTGCCCCACATTATAAAGCTATACCAAACAACTGCCCAACTAACAGGCGGCATTGCCCGCACAAAAAACGAAATTACCGAACAATACGTTAGCCACAACCTACAACGGTCGTTTAAAAATGGCATTTGTTTAGTTGCCCAACACCCAACAAACAACAACCTTATTGCCGAAATACATTGTTACAAACCCGAGCCCAAACTGTTCGACCATGTACTAAGCGAGCTAACCATTGTCGTACACCCCTCGTTTCAGGCACAAGGCATAGGCAAGTTTATTTTCACACAACTGCTGTCTATCATCGAAAACACCCGCCCCGACATTTTACGTGTCGAGCTAATAGCCCGCGAAAGCAACCATAAAGCCATTAAATTTTACCAAAAAATAGGCTTTAACATCGAGGGTAGATTTGAAAAACGAGTGCACAGCCCAAACGGCATCTATGGCAACTTCGAGGCAGATATACCAATGGCTTGGTTTAACAAAAACTACACCCCCAAACACCTAACATTGCCCCAAATCCACCCTCCTCCCCTACCCTACCACAATATTTATTACCCAAATGCAGTTTACAAAACCAGCTTGTCAATCCCACAAAATAAACCTTAACACCAAAGCAAGCGCCTGCCCCGCTTGACGCGGAAAATGTCTTTTTTGGGGGTGATGCTTAGCTTACCCTCACTTTCCAAGCTGCTGCCACCCCCAAAACATTTTAAGCGCAGCACATCATCAACCCCTTTCTACACGCTAATTTTTCTATCAAAACACCCAAAACTTAATGAAAAACACCGCCATCATCATACTTTTGCTATTACTTTGCTTCTTAAGCCATTTTAGCGCATCGGCACAAATACCCAGCAGCACACCACCACCCGACGACAGTAAACTAGTAGAAATCCTCAACTCCGACGAGCTAGAAGTAATAGAAGAAGAAAACACCTCTATCCGGAAACTAAAAGGTAATGTTAAGCTGCAACAAGGCAACATGACCATGCAATGCGATAGCGCTTTATTATATTACAACGAAAACAACGTTAGGGCATTTGGCAACGTATACATCAAACAAGGCGACTCGGTGCAGATAAAATCGAAACGGGCATTTTACAATGGCAATCAGCCAAAGCCAATTTTAACGGAAACGTATTTTTAACCGATGGCAAAACCGACATTCGCTCCGACTCGTTGGTCTATCTCCTTACATCTCGCAAAGCAACCATCTACAAAAACGTAGAGCTAAAAGACAGTAAAGCCACCGTAAAAGCCGATAAAGTAGAATACATTGTTAAAAATAAACAAGCATACCTATACGATAAAGTAAGCCTAACAGGCACCGATGGCACTAAAATTACCACCAACAAAATGGATTATAACGCCAACACCAAACAAGTTGAGCTATACAACAACAGCCGATTGACAGAAAAAGGCGGTATGACCATCGAATCGGACAGGATGTCGTATAACATGGAAACCAAAGAAGGCAACTACGAAGGTGGCGGCAAACTAACCAACAAAGAAACCGTGCTAACTAGCCAAAAAGCATTGTATAAGGGAGAAGATAAAAAAGTGTTTTTTGAAGATAATGTGCTGCTCAACACCCCCGAATATAAGCTGCAAACACCCAAATTAGATTACGATATAGCCACCCAAAAAGCTCAATTTAAAGGCGCATCGACCATTACCAATGCCGACGGAACCATAAACGCCAATGCCGGAACCTATAACCCCAAAACCAACCAATTAGAGCTAAACGAGCGCACCACCATCACCCAAAAAACACAACAACTAACCGCCGATAACCTTTTTTACGACAAAAAAACAGGCTACACCAAAGCCGTAGGTAAGGTAATTTTACACGATACCAAGCAAAATGTAACACTAAACAGCAAATTTTTGAACATCTACGACAAAGATAAACGAGTAGTAGCGTATCAAGATGTGCTGCTTACCCAAATTGTAGATAAAGATACCCTCCGAATTACTGCCGACACGCTTATCTCGTTTAACAAAGCCGTAACCAAACCCGATGGCAAAATAGACAGCGTAAAAAATATTCTGGCACATAGGCACGTAAAAATACTTAAATCCGATTTGCAAGGCATCTGCGACTCGCTTGCCTACACCACCGCCGACTCTACTTTTAGGCTCTATTATAACCCCATTTTGTGGAGCGACGATTACCAACTGTATGCCGATACCATCTTTTTAAGCACCCAAAACAATGCCCCCAAACAAATTTATTTAAACAGCAATGCTTTTATGGGCAACCGCCTACAAGACAATGTTTATAACCAAATAAAAGGCAAAAACATAACCGGCTTTTTTGTTGACAAAAAAATAGACCACGTTTTTGCACAAGGCAGTGCCGAAAGTGTATACTTTGTGCAAAACGAAAAAAAAGAATATTCGGGCGTAAATAAAGCATCGGCAGCGTCTATAAATATGTTTTTTAAAGATGGCAAACCCGATAAAATAAAATACCTAACCCAACCAAGTGCCGTTTTTTACCCAATGAAAGATGTGCGCCCCCGCGATTTTATTTTGCGGGGCTTTGAATGGAAAGAAAAACAACGACCTTTATTAATTGCCTTTTTGTAATAAAAACTGCCGCTACAAACCAAAGTTTGCAGCGGCAGTTTTTATTATCCATTATCCTTTAAATCAGCCATTTGTTCGCTTTTTTGCCAAAGTAACTCCTGAAACTGCGTATTGTAGCTATCCTGCCCCGATTTTGCTTGTTTGTGGCGATTAAAATATTTGCCCGTTACGCCTTTCAGTTTGGGGTCGGTACAAAGTTGCACAAGCGGAGCCGCGCCTTTTTGCGGTGTTAAAAAAAACAACGAACCAGCAACCGAAGCCGCAGTTTTTAACATGCCGGGTAGTTTTTTCATAAAATTGGTATTTACCACACCCGGATGCACCGCATTTACGGTAACATTAGTGCCACTAAGTTTGTTGGCTAAATGATACGTAAACAGTACATTGCACAATTTTGTAAAGCCGTATGTTTTCCATTGATTGTACGAAGCTGGGTTAATTTGTTGCTCAAAATCAAAGCGGGTCATTCGGTGCACCTCCGATGATACATTTACGATACGTCCTTCGGGGGCTTGTTTAAGCATGTCGAGCAACAAATTGGTGAGCAAAAAATGCCCTAAATGATTAGTTGCAAACGAGTATTCGAAGCCATCAACCGAAAATTGTTTGGTAGCCCACGCACCCCCCGCATTGTTTAGTAACACATCTAAACGCTTGTATTGTTGTTTAAACTGCTTGGCGGCATTGCGCACCGATTGTAAGGAGGCTAAATCTAACTTAATAAACGCTACTTTTGTGTTGCCCGATGCGTTTTTAATATCCTCGACAGCTTGTTGAGCGCTAATTTCGTTTCGACAAGCAATAACTACCGTAGCACCTTGTTTGGCTATGGCTATGGCTGCTTCTTTGCCAATACCCGAGTTACCGCCCGTAATTAAAACAGTTTTATCTTGCATTTTAAAAATTGTGGTTAAAATTTTAGTTCCTCAAAATTGCGGAAATAGCCATTTAAACGTACTTTTTCTTTTAGTTTTTCGGCTTCGATAACAATAGGCACTATTTTTTGCAGGTGTTGAAGAATGAACCCTTGGCGGTCTTTTTCGTTACACATACACAGTATTTGGTATTCTTGCTCCATATTTAAACCCACATGGTGAGCTATCGAAAAGGCATTGAAATTACTAAATTCTTTTCTTATGTTTAGGGCATGATACATTTTTTGCAGTTCGAGTATAATGGTTAGTTGTATTTCCTCGCAATGATTATCTACATCATCTATAAACTCAACCATACCCGAGGGATAGAGTTTATTGGGCGTTTTTGCAAAAAAATTGAGCATTTTAAACACCCGTAAACCTTTTGTTTTAATGTCTATTTCGCCGTTTGGGTGTACTTTTTCGATGTTTGTTAGCTGCATTTCTGTTCCATACTCGGCTACTCGTCCGTTAACAAAAAGAGGTATGCCAAAAGTGCCGTTTGTTTGGGCAATTTCGGCAATAAGTTGCTTGTATCTGGGTTCAAAAATGTGTAAATTTAGTTGCTCGCCCGGAAAAGCAACTACATTTAACGGAAATAAGGGTAAAAATTGTGCATCCATAACTAACCTTTATAAACAACCAAACGTTTATTTTGTTCGGCAATAAGATTTTTAAAGGCAAGTGATTGTTACATTTTGGGTATTATTGCCGTGCAAATAGGCTACGAATCAGTAAATCTTCAAATAACAATCCCCCATAATTGATTAAATTATGGGGGATTATTGTTTTATCAATTTGTTTGATTACAAATTAACCATCACACCTAATGTATGTGTGCCTGCATAAGGGTTAGTAGCACGGTAGCTATAGTCAATACCTAATTTAGGACCTCCCTCTTTTTTCAACGGAACATTAAAACCTACACCAGCGCTTAAGCCTGTATAAGCCGACGAACGCTCGTTAGGGTCTAATACACTATTGGCAATACCTTTTTCGTAGCGATAGCCTGCTCGTAGCATAAACATGTCTTTAAGCGAGTACTCTACGCCGCCGCCAATAAAGTCTTTGGTAAACGAGTTAGAGGTAAAGTTACCCATCAATGTAATACGGTGTACTTTTTGGGCAAGCAATATGTCGTAAGCAGCGCCTATGTTTAACTGCGAGGGCATTTCAAATTTTTCGGCGCGTTGGTCAACGGTTAGTAAATAACCTTGTGCCGAGTTTAGCTTGGTAGATAAACCATCGCCGCTAAAGCGCATTGGGGTACCAATGTTGCGTAGGGCAATACCAAAGTGAATGTTGTTGTCTTTACCTGTTACGTATTGGATACCCATATCCATACAAACGCCGCTGGCTCTAACATCCGAGATAGATTCGTTGACCATCGTTATACCAAAGCCTACATGGATACTTTCGGAGAACGATTTGGCATAGCCTACGCTAATGTTTAACAACTGTGGGCGGTAGGTAGCCCCCGATGTACCTTCGGGCGAGTCGTTGGTGGTAACGGCAACTTCGCCAAAGCTTACCGACATTAGGTTGATACCCAACACGCCGCTTTCGCCTATGCGCTGTCCAAAGCCAAACGCATTTAGGTTAACGCCGCTGCCACTTAGCCATTTGGTACTGGCAAAGGCTATTTGGGTTTTGTCTACAAATGCTAAACCTGCGGTGTTGCCACGCATAGCTTCGATGCCTTTTACCGTTGAGGTGTTCATGCCGTGCAAACCACCACTTGCTGCCCATGGATTGATGAGCAGTTCGGTAGCACCCGCCTGTCCTGCACGGTCTGAGTTACCTGCCCAGGCGGTGCTTGTACTTAAAAAAGTTAATAGTACTAAGCAAAAAATAGTATTTATTCTGTGCATTGTTTTTTTTGTTTTTGTTTGATAAAAAAGTAGTTATTTGGCTGTTAGCTTAAGGCAATAATAATTGCGATGGGCTAACAGCCAATAAACTAATAGTTACAAAGTTTAGAACACATCTAAGTCAATTGGTCGGTTGATACAGAACCATTTAATGGTACGTTCCACGCCCAAATCGGGTGCGTCTATATGTATAAGGTAAACACCGCTGGCAATTGGGATATTTTTGAAGTTGGTCATATTCCAATCTACCGAGTTTATTTTTTTGCTACTTGATTCATCACCAATAGCTGTATCTAAACCTGTGTTATCTACATTAATGGTTTGAATAACGGTTCCTTCGAGCGTAAAGATAGATATTTTTGCACGTGTAGGCAAGTTGGTAATACGTACACGGTTATCTAGCGATGAAGTTTCGTATTTCGAGAAGGCATAGTAGGGATTAGGCACTACTTGTACCAAATCGAGTGCATTTTTAGCTAATTCGGTTTGTTGTTTTTGGGCTGCATAAGCGCCCATATCAAACTGATATTTTAGCACATTATTATCGGCACTTTCTATTTGGTAAGGATTACTGATACGCACTCGCATACGAGCATCTACGGGTATAATGCCATCTGCCACCGATTTAAGTTCAAAACCAGGGCTTAGCATAGTAGTTGATACGTACATGCAATCGTTGTACACTTCGTTTTTAACGGCAATGTTGCTGGTTGCTGCGTTTTGTACCAATTTTTCGTGTATGGCTTGTCCTTGGTCGTATTTAGTGGTCATTACATAAATGTAGTGTTCGCCACCAAAGCGGAAGTTATTGCCACTTGGGCCAAAGGTTGGAGTAACGGTGCGGCTTGTTGGGTTCCAAATCATGTCGTCGCCGTTGTCGGTTCCTAAAAACGAGTTTTCGGAGAACATCATGTTTAGGCGCTCGCCTGTTTCTACGTTAATGGCGTATCCGGGGAACCACGAATAACCTACATTAGCCGAGTTGTACACTTGTGCCCCGTTGTTGGCAACAAAAGCGGAGTTGGCATCGGGGGTAAAGTATTTAAAGGCGTTAACAGTTTTGGTTGCTCCGCTAGCATCGGTATAGGTAATAAAAGATGCCGAAGTGCCATATACAAAATAAGTAGTGCCACTTTGTACGTTGCCACTTATGCCGTTTTCGTAGCCATTGGTGTCTTTGTCCCATGAGGGGTGATTGCGCAAGCTATTTTTTGCAGATTTACCTTGGCTAATAGCTGTGCTTTTAGCCATTTCGATAACAGGGCATTTTGTCCATTTTGTTTTATCGGCGGTATACACAATATCTACGCTGCGCATATTGCTTAGTGTATTAGGTAGGTTAGAGCCATCGCCATAGCAGTCGGAGCAGCCCGGAGCCAATAATGGGAAACCACCTTGCAACGAAGAGGTTGTAAATACGTTAGCTAAACAATACGGAGCAATACGACCATCTATCATGGTAGCATAATATTGCTTAGGGTCGAAATAAACACCTGCGGCAGTGGCATTGTCGTTAAATTCGCTGTTGCCGTCACTTGCAAACGAGCCAGAGCGTATCCAGTTGAAGAAGGTGGTGCCATCTTGGTCTTGGATAGGTGCTAACCATTGTTTTTGGTTATCGGTAAAGATAAGGCTTGAGTTGATGAGTCCGTTTACGCTACCCGATGGGCGGTCTTGTTGTTGCATAGCAATGGTAAAGCCCAACGAATTTTCTTCCCAACCACCAACGGCTTGTTCGTCGTAGTCGTTTAGGGTTCTTTCGCCAAAGTACTCTTGTCCGGTATCGAGGTTGCGCAACTGCCAACGGCGCGAGCGTTGCACTAGTTCTTGCCCTAATGTATTATTGATAGTTAGTTCAAATTTAGCGTTAGGCACTTTAAATGGGTCAAATATTTTAACCATTACAGGTGTTTGTCCACTTGCATAAATAGGGTCTTCGGCTTTACCGTTCGATAATATTTCTTCGACGGTAGCAGGTATTAGTTCAAGGTCGTTGCCACCGCTACCAAAGCCATCAATTTGTTTTACTTCGGGACCATCGCCAAATTTGCTATTTAACACAATACCGTCTTGTTGTGGTACGGGTATGTGTGGCATAGCTTTGTATTTTTTGATGTTATTTCTACCTTCTAGGTAAGGCACTAATTGCCCTCCGGCGGCTGGTTCGGCGGGGTTAAAGGTTTGATAATCGTTGTAGGCATAGGCAAGAGCCGAGTAAAAATAGGCTTTGTTGTTGATTAATTGCTTATCGCCTGTTGCAAACAAATCTTCTTTGATGTTTAGCGAGTGTCCAATACCAATATCATCGGCTTGTACTTTTATAGTTGGTATTAATGCACCTATCGATGCATCGAACTCGTAGTTAATAAGGCGTTTTATACCGTTTTTAACATCTATTACTGCTACTAAACGTGCTTTATCTACATTGGTATACTCCGATGGGGATACAGTTTCGTCTACTAATTGAAAAACTTTGTAACCTTCGAAGGTATAGATAGAATCAGCGATAGATTGTGCTGCCAAAACTGGGTCTGTTTCGGCATAGCTTTCAAATTTGTTGTTCGAGCGGATAGAGTCGTTCCAGATGCCTATTACTAGTTCTTGGTTTAATTCGCGGACAAGCAAATCGGGTGCATCGGGACCGTCAATTAGTTTAAAGCAGTTATCGAACAAGGCTTGTGCTTTTTTATCGGCGTTTAGCAATAATTGGTACGATGGGCAAGGATAGGTTGCTCCACGTGTCCAAACTACCCCTACTACTATTTCGTTTATAGCACCTGGTTCTAATAAAAACGGACCTGATGATTGCAAGAAACGGCGGTCATCCGGAGTATTGCCTGCAGCACACTCTGACCATGCCTCTAAGTTTGTAGAATGGGTCGGTGGTGCCTGCTGCCAAGTTTGGTTCGCTCGGGAACATATAAGGATAAGGCGTGCTGCCGCCTTTACCGATACCACCGTAGGTAAAGGGTGTGCCATCTTTCCAAAAACCACTTAAGTAGCCATAGTAGTGCGAGGCATTTTCGGGATTACCTTGTACTCCAAAATTGTTGTTATAATACACAAATGCCGACATGCCTAACTGTTGGTAGATAGGGGTACCATCGGGGTTATTGCCTATTTTTTTCTTGGGTCCTTTAAAAAAGTCAACGCCCAGCATAGGTACGTCTTGTCCATAAAAACCTTCGTCGTTGGCATCGCCATTGTACACCACACCTAAAGCATTTTCGGGGGAGCAACCTACAAAATCGTCTAAGGCTTCTCCCAAATCGGGATCAACCCATTGACCAAAGTAGGTTTTGTCGAGTGGTGTTGTTGAGCGGTTGTCTACCTCATAACGATAAAAGGTCATGTTATTGGTTTCGTCGTTGGTTTGGAAAGCAAATGCCAAAGCACCTACTTCTAAACCAATTGCTTCGCCACCCGACTCGGTATGGCTATTGCCTCGGTCGTTAAACATCCACCAAATCATTTGGTCGGCATAGTTAGGTTCGCAGTTTGGGTCAATTACGGGGTAATCGCCATCAAGCGGGTTATACACATCATCGCCGTTGCGGTCGTAGAAAGGGGCGAAGATTTTATCTTCGGGCAGGTCAAAGGGGTTTTTATCGCTAAAATAAGGATTGTTTCTGCCGGGCCATTTGAGCATATTGTCGGGTACTTCCGATAGTGAAATGCTATTATCGTCTTCAAATTTGCCCACAAATTCGGCAATTTCCGAGCCGTAAACAGTCCACATACGGTCGAAGTTATTACAAGTTTCGGCATCGGTTTGTCCGTTGTCGTTTAGTGGTCCCGGAAAAAAGTCGTTACCCGTTTGGCGATAGGTTTGTGCAGCAACTTTTAAAGCGCCTGTTGCTTGGTCTATACCACCAATCCATAAAGCACCTGCATAAATAGAGTGCAGACGTAATTCGTTTGAGCCTATGGGTATTTTAGGTACTTCGTATTTGGGATTTTGCCCTACGGGGTCCCACCATAGGTCGCCGCCTGTAAGTAGTGTAGTACGAACATTGTTTATGTTCAACTCTACTTGTGCCGTGGCGGGGTTACAATCGGCAATATCGGTTTTGTTTGCCGTTTGTGTATGTTTGGCTGGCTCGCCAATGTTGGTTTTTGCCCCAATCTTTTGGGTTAGGCACAACA
Organism: Sphingobacteriales bacterium; assembly: GCA_016718845.1. Lineage (GTDB taxonomy): Bacteria > Bacteroidota > Bacteroidia > Chitinophagales > UBA2359 > JAEUUX01. The sequence continues at coordinate 103,011 of JADKCK010000005.1, read as the reverse complement.
CGGTGAGCAACAGTAAAAATCGTTGGATATTCATTGTTGATTATTTTAATTTAATTAGGTAAAAAAAACTATTCGGCTATCCGCTACGGGCTGTCGGCTTTTGGCTATCGGCTTTTGTGGTGATACTTTTTGCATCTCCGTAAAAGAAAATTAATAGCCGAATAGTTAGGCAAGTATTAGAAATTGTAGATAAGACCTACACGAATACGACGAGGAATACTGAAGTTGTTAGGATTTTGCACTTTAAGTAGGTATTGGTCGGAAAATGCTTGTCCGGTTACATCGGCTCCACCTAAAGAGGCTACAAAACCGTCGTCGTCGGCGCTACCTGTGTAATTATACACATTTATGATGTTACGGGCATCTAATACGTTTTGGGCAATAGCATATACGCTAAACGAGTTAGGTTCTTTTGCTTTTTTGTTTAGTTTAAACTTAAATTCTTTTTCCAAACGCACATCTATACGCGTGGTAAAAGGCAATCGCGAGCCATTAATGGTACCATCTAATGCCGATTTTGTTTGCACGCCAAATTGCCCTTCGGGTGTGGCATTAACTTGTTGGGTGTAAGGTGTGCCAGAGCGTGCTCGGAATACCACATTTAAACCTGTATTGGCTAAAATGTCTTTACCAAATAATTTGGGTCCGTTGTAATCTTTGCCATCTGCAAAGCTATAGTCTAGGTTTACATTAAACAAGTGGCGCGAGTCGTAGCTTAATGGGAAAATGCTACGCAAGTTAGGTCGTCCGGCGCTCAATAAGTTAATCTGCGAGCGGTCGCCCGAGCCTGTACCATCGGCAAATTGTAGGGTGTAGCTAAATGTCATACGTAGGTTTTGTGTACGACGAAGGTCGTAGGCAAGTTCTAATCCTTTTACCGTACCAAAGTCTATGTTGCCGTATGTAGTATAATTAAACGGATAGGCATACAATATGGTACGAGCTTGTACCATGTCTTTTAACTCACGGTAGAAACCAGATAAGGTTAATGCCGATGAGTTGCTTAATTTTTGTTTAAAACCAATTTGGTAATCAATGGTACGCTCTGGTCGTAGGTTAGCGTTTTCAATTGCTCCTGACTGAACAGTTTGGTTAAAGTAGAAATAATCTTTGGCAGTAGGTTGGAAACGGTCTTGTGGGCGTTGTGTAAGTACATCGTAGTGAGCAAAGAAGATGGCGTTGTCGGAGATAGAGAACGAGAAAGCTATACGCGGCATTACGCTAATTTGTGGTTTGTAATCTTCGAATGCCAAAGAGGTGTTATACTCTGGTTTGCGATAGCCATCGCCGCTTATATCTTGTCCGGGCAACAAATAAGGGGTAACCGATGTACCACTTTGCAAAACAATGGGGTCTACTACGGCTAAACCGTCTTTGTTGTACCAAGTATCGCCATCGCGGTAACCTTTTATAGCACTTGGGTTAAGAGCATCATCAACATACACTACAAAGTCGTCGCCAATGGTACTTGGGTGTACGCCAAACTCGCTTACTTCGCCTGCTTTTCGTGTACCATATAATGGTGAGTAAAAATCTTTAGGTGTTTTTTGGTTAGCATCAAATCGATCTACACGTACACCTACGTTAAAGATAAGGTCTTTAAATGCAAATTTATCTTGGATAAAACCTGCCATATACACAGGGCGGAAAGCACCTAATGGGCGGGTAAACATGCCCTCGGCATTTTTAGCGGTCCAGAAATCTTGAAAATCGGGTTGTTCGCTTGTTTTTTGTCCTAAATAATCGTAGCCGTTGTAGGTGTAGTTGGTGTTTTGTCCATCGTTGAACAATTCATCGGGCGAGAACATATCTAGGGTATATTCATCAGAGCCTTTCGAGAACACATCGGCATAATCTAAGGCTCCTAAACCAAATTTTTCGCGGAATTTGCGGTCAAAATAGCTATCTGTGGTTTTTACCACATTATACAAAATGGTGTCGTACTCGCTAAATGGTTGTCCGTTTGCTTGTTGTCCAGCAATATAATCGGCTAAAGTAACATTTTGTCCGTCTATCAACAAATAAGGGTTTTCTTTGTCTAGTTCAATACCATTGCCATAACGAGCAATGTTGTCGTACATAAAGTCCCAAAGTTGGTCGGGGTTTAAAAAGAAAGAACGGTCAACGCGTTGTTCGTATTCAAAACCAAACTCAATGGCGTGCTTATTTCTATCCGAGCCACCTGATTTTTTCAAGTCAAATGAGCCATTAAAGGTTAAGCGGTACTGATTGTCTTGGTTATAACCATACGAGTTCCAGTGTGTGCCGGGTACGTACCATAAACTGTTAGTTGCAAACAAAGATGCAGGCGTAAGTCCCCCATTGATATAGCCTTTGTTGTTTAATATCTGAAAGATATTGCTGTAATAGTTATCTTTATCGTCACCTGCCAAAGCAAAGTAAGCTGCATTATGTGCATCTTTTACTGGGTTTACACCACCCGGTTCGTAGGTTACTAAGGTATCGGCATAGCCATTTAGGGCATACGAGTTAAAGGTGATGCTTCCGTATTTAAGCTCTTCGGTGCCGTAAGTAGGTGCTATGGTTGTATTAAACTTACCTACATAACCATAATCAAATAAATTATCTCCGAAGATAGGGTCTTGCTGTGAGCTACTCGAGCGGGTATAGTCGAACTGCACCGAGTAGTAAGCATTTTGCAAAGGTGATTGTTTTTTTGCCTTTGATTCTTCGGTGTTTTCTACTTTGGCATTGGCAAATCGTTGTGTAAAACGACCATATATACGGTAAACATTAGAGTTTACGAGTGGGCTATGGTCCCAGTTAAACAATTCGTAGCGGCGCATAAAATCGCGATAGCCTCCCGAACGACCAGCCGCACCTCCATTTGAGTAACTATAGTTACCACCAAAAGTAACATTGATACCTTGCACAGGTTGAAAATCTAGTTTGCCTGCAAAGTTAATATCATCTTTAGTTACGTTTTGTTTGATGCGTATTTTTTCAAAATTTTCGGCAGTTAGTAAACTGGCGGCTGTTTCGAAACCGCTACCTGTTTGCGATGGCACCAATGGGTTAGCAATAATGTTGGTTAGTACATCATCTTTTGCTTTCCAGATACCCAAAGACGAAGGGTCGTCGTCGGTTTCGTGGAGATACTCGCCCGAGATAAAGAAGCCTAATAAGGTACGGCGTTTGTCGGCTTTGCCAATTTTTATAATCGGACCCGCCAAGCTAAAGTTGGCTAAGTTGTAGTTATATGGCTCTAAGAATTTAGAGCTTGATAACTCAACACCACCCGAAAATTGCGACGACGGACCACGTGTTGTGATATTAATAATACCCCCTGTAGCATCGCCATAACGGGCAGGTAAACCACCTGTTACTACGGTTAATTGCTCAATAGCCGATGCAGGTAAGGTTGCACCACCACGTACTTTGATACCATCTATGTAGTAATCTGTTGATTCGCTACGCGAACCACGCACGTTTAAGCCACTTCCTTCGTCGGCTTGAAAAACGCCCGCTGTTTGCGAGGCAATAGAGGCTACATTACGTGTAGGTAGATTTTGAATGTCTTCTTTTGTAATCGTACCACCTGTTGCCGTTTCGTCGGCTTGTAGCAAAGGTACTTTATAAGCTACAATCTCTACTACGTCTAATACATTTGAAGATTCGGATATTTGCATATCCAAGAAAGTAATTTTGTCGGAACGAACCAACACTTTGTCCGTTTGTTGGCTGTTATAGCCTACCAAAGATGCCTTCACCGAGTACTCGCCCGGCGGAATAGGTTTAATGGAATATTGTCCATCAAAATCGGTTTGTGCGCCTGCCATCGAACCATTAATGGAAACACTTACGTTTACAAATGGTAGTGGCTCGCCATTTTTGGCATCTGTCACCTTGCCTTGTATCTCGCCCGATTGCGCCATTGCTGCCAACGAGCCAAATAAAGTCAAGAAAAAGAGTAGAAATAATTGCTTCATACTTCTTTGATTTATTGTTTGAAATTATTGTTTTTGTGTTAGTATGTTACGATGTGGTGATGTTACGATGTGGTGATGTTACGATGTGGTGATGTTACGATGTGGTGATGTTCGATGTGGGGATGTTTCGATGTGGGGATGTTACGATGTGGGGATGTTCGATGTGGTGATGTTCGATGTGGTGATGTTCGATGTGGTGATGTTCGATGTGGTGATGTTCGATGTGGTGATGTTACGATGTGGTGATGTTCGATGTGGTGATGTTCGATGTGGTGATGTTCGATGTGGTGATGTTTCGATGTGGTGATGTTTCGATGTGGCGACGGTCGTTGAGCGTAGTCGAAACGATGTGGCGATAATAGCGCAAGGTGCAAAAATGAAGGGCAAAATAGTTTTTTTGTTTAGGGTGTTAGTAAATGTTAAATTATGAGCTACAAATGACGAACAACAAGCACAATATTAAAAATTTACAACCTATGATTTACAACTTAAAATTTGCAATTATTTTATCTGCCAATACTGCCGCAATTTTATATGCCGATTGTTGCGTAATACCTGCCAAATGGGGCGTTAGTACCACATTATGTTGTTTTATGAGTGCCTCGAACCATTGCCAATCGGTTTCAGTAAAGTTGGCAAGGTTTTCGTTTTCAAACACATCTAAACAAGCACCTAATAGTTTGCCGTTCTCTAAACCTTTAACAATTGCCATAGTATCGGCTATGCCCCCGCGCGAGGTATTAATAAGGTATACAGGTTTGGCAAAATGCGTAATAAACTGCTCGTTGATATAGTGTTTGGTTTGTGAGTTTAAGGGCAGATGCAGACTTACCACATCGGCTTGTTCAAAAATAGTATTTAAGGTAACTTCTTGCACCAATGTATCCGAAAAGCCAATTTTGTATTTATCGTAGGCAATTACACGCACCCCCAAACCTACTAAGCGTTGTGCAAAAGCGCTACCCATATTACCGTATCCAATAATACCAATAGTTTTACCCATCAACTCTACACCTGCGTTTAGGTTGCGTTGCCAAATGCGTTGTTTAAGTTCGGTGTAGCTTTTGGCAATATTGTGCATTAAGGCAAGCAACATACCAAGGGCGTGTTCGGCTACCGAGTCGCGGTTGCCCTCGGGCGAGTTTACACAAACAATGCCGCGTTGTTGGGCATACGCTACATCTATCAGCTCCATGCCCGACCCTACCCGCCCAACAACTTGAAGGTTTGGTGCTGCATCAATCAACTGTTTAGTAACCCTAATGCCGCTGCGCACTACCAAGCCATTGTAGTTGCCAATTTGTTGTAACACTTCGGTTTGTGTAATTTTGGGCAGATGCGTACAAACAAAACCCGCTGCTGTTAAACGCTGTTCTAAAACTTCGTGAATATGCTCTGTGATTAGTATCTTCAATTGAGTCGCAAATTTGAGAAAAATTACTGTAATTTTCTAAAAGTTTTTTAGGGGTTTATCGCACTAATTTTTACTTACATTAGGTTATAACTAACTGATAATCAGGCAGTTAGGTGTTTTAAAATAGACAAAAAAGTGTTTTTTTAGTACTTATTTTTGCACTAAATTTGACAATAAAATGAAGTCCAAAACACTTAATTGCTCGGCTCTAAGGTCAAAAATGCCTTTTGGTAGTTTAGTTTCGTCAAAATCAATACCACTTAATGCGTTACTTAATTTTTTTCGGCGCTGATTAAATGCCTGTTTTACCACCTGTTTAAACACCTTTTGGTCGAGTATATCTTTTTCGTATTTGTCGGTTCGTTGTAGCCTCACTACTGCCGATTGTACTTTGGGCGGTGGGTCAAATTCGCGGGCATCTACCATCATCAGGTACTCGGCGGTGTAGTAGGCTTGTGCCAAAACGCTCAAAATGCCATATACCTTGCTTTTGGGTGGCGATGCAATACGTTGTGCAACCTCGTGCTGATACATGCCAATCATCTGGGTAGCTTGGTCTTTATAGTCGAGTAGCTTGAACAATATTTGCGAAGATATGTTATATGGAAAGTTGCCAATGATAGAAAATGGCTGATTATTGGGCGCAAAATCTTCAAAATGTACTTTTAATACATCTTGATGAATAATGTTACCTTCAAGCATCGGAAATCGGCGCAAAAGCAATTCGGGCAAGCGGTTGTCAATTTCTACTACCCGCAAATCAATGTCGGGTCGTTTAACAAGGTACTGTGTTAGTACGCCTTCGCCGGGTCCTATTTCAAAAACCAATTGTTTTGGGGCGTAACGGGCAGGGCATCGACAATACTTTGTGCAACAGATTGGTTGCGTAAAAAGTGCTGTCCAAAAGATTTTAGCTTCTTCAACGTTTTATTATAAATAAGTCCCTATCTTAAAAAATGTGAATTTTTTGAAAAACAGCGCAAAATACGCACTTTTCCTTTACCTTTGCACACTAAATTTAATTTTGTTGGTAAAAAACCCATTATTGGCTAAAAAATGCCGTAAAAAGTGCTAAAAAATGGCTTTTAGGTTAAATCTTTGCAAATATTACATATAAAAAAGTAAAAATTACAAAAAAATTTGGTCATTTATTTTAACATAAGTATCGATAAACAAATGGTCAAATACAATTGATTGTTGTTGTTTATGACCTAAAAATGCAAATCTTCAAAAGTTGTTTTGCCCCCAAAGTAGTGGCGTTTAGTGCCGCAAACTTTTTGTGTTAAGGGTAGACAAAAGGTGCAATAAGCACCGAATATGAAACTGCGCGAAGCAAAATTACCAACTGCCGAGTACTATTCTACAAATTGTTTTGAAGGGATTATAAAAGCGTTGACTATTAATCAGTAGCATAAAAGCTAAAAAAAATATTTTCATTCATGAAATTACATTCTATTGCTAGCCTCGACCAGCAAAAAACCATTGTTTACATTACCAACCCCAGCACTAATTGGTCGGCGTTACAACTAACACCCGCCGAGGCTGCTTATGCACGCCAGCAAATTGACAGCAAAAATTATCGTATTGTGCTTAATCGTTACGAGCAGTTTATTGTGGTGCTATACTTTGAGAAACAAACCCAAGCCTATCGCACACACGAACAATGCCGCACAGCAGGTGCCGATGTTGCCAGTATCTGCAATCAACAAAAAATAACAAAAATTGCAGTAGCCAACGAAAGCGACGAAGCCGAAGCCGCCGTTCATGTTGCCGAAGGTTTATTTTTGGCTACGTATCAGTTCTTAAAATATCGCCAAGATGCCGATAAAGTACGCAACAGCTTAACCGACATTGCCATTTTGGAAGATGCTGCCACAGCCGCCGAAGTAAACGAGCTGCAACATGTGCTTGATGCAGTGTGTGTTGCCCGCGAACTTATCAACGAGCCACTTAGCTACCTAACCGCCGAACAACTTGGTAAAGAGTTTGAAACATTGGGCAAAAAGGGTAAGTTTAAAGTAACCGTTTGGGGTAAATCTAAGATAGAGAAAGAAAAGATGGGCGGATTGTTAGCCGTAAACAGAGGTAGCCAAACACCCCCATCGTTTACTATTATGGAGTGGAAACCCAAAAAAGCTGTAAATAGCCAACCTATTGTGCTAATAGGCAAAGGCGTTGTGTACGATACCGGTGGATTGAGCCTTAAACCTACTGCCAACAGCATGGATTTTATGAAGTGCGACATGTCGGGGGCAGCAGCCGTTGGTGCAGCTATCTATGCCGTTGCTAAAAACGACCTACCCGTGCATGTTATTGGCTTAGTACCCGCCACCGATAACCGCCCCTGGCGAAGATGCTTATGTGCCCGGCGACATTATATACATGCACAACAACTCCACCGTCGAGGTGCTAAATACCGATGCCGAAGGACGCATGATTCTTGCCGATGCCCTAAGCTATGCTCAACAATACAAACCCGAACTAGTAATTGATATAGCCACCCTAACAGGCGCCGTTGTTGTTGCCCTAGGACACCAAGGTATTGGCTTGATGAGCAACATGGAAAGCAACAACGCCCAAAAACAATTGCTGATTGATACCAGCTACCAAACCTACGAGCGCTGCCACGAACTGCCTATGTGGGACGAATACAAAGACCTAATGAAATCGGATATCGCCGACCTAAAAAATATCGGCGCCGCCGGACAAGCCGGAACCATCACCGCCGCAAAATTCCTCGAGTGTTTTACTAACTACCCCTGGATACACCTCGATATTGCAGGTAATGCCTGGAACGCATCCGCCAATAGCTACCACACCAAAGGCGGCGACGGTATGGCAGTGCGTTTGTTCTATCAGTTTTTAAAACAACGTAGCCAACAAGCTTAATCTCCGCATCAGGCTGTTCGCTGTCGGTTACAAGCTATTGTCTAATACACAAACGGCTGCTTTGTCTAATGCAAAGCAGCCGTTTGTAATAAAATAGGTATCCAATAAAGTAATTGTAAAAAAATTTACGCCAAAGTATTGCATTTATCGGCAACAAAACCGTAACTTTGCGCCGTCTAAGCGAGTATTAGCCTCGCTAAACACTCAAACAACCTACCACAAAAAAAATAAACAACTTACGATATGTCGAACTTTCAAGCCGAAATACTAACCCCCGATAAACAAGACAAGGTTAGCTTTTTCTTTCGCGTATTAGCACCCGGTGTTATTTGGGCATTTTGGGTAAATTTTGCTCGCTCGTATTATGCACAAAATGGTTATCCTTATCCGTTTATGTTGGGTAATGGCATTATTTGGCTAACTGTATTTTCGTTGCCTCTGTTGTTCCTTTATTTGTGGTACCACAAAGTATACGACCCCAAAGGAACCATCGAAGTATCAAACGACCTTATTAAGGTAGATTGGGAAGACCCCAAATCGCAAATGAACTACCCAATAAGCGAACTAAAAGACCTTACGGTGGTCTACGACGGCTACCCCATGATTACAGGTCCGTTTAAAGGCACCGAAAACCAAATCTGCTTTACCCATAAAGGCAACCCTTATGCCATTAACCTACGCTTAACCAACGAAGAACACGCTAGCGACTTTGCCAAAACTTTGCGCTCGTGGTACGAAGCAGGTGTAAGTTTCCGCGAACAAAACACCGCCGGACAAGAAACTTATTTGCTTTTCTTTAATCCCGCCGACAAACCTGCAATAGCGTAACTAATTGCACTCCATACCTAAAATCAAAACAACAGAACAACCGAGCAAAAAATGTTCGGGTGTTCTGTTGTTGCTTTTTTGTACATGACTGTACCCTTTTCGGGTAATAATTTAACTTGATGCAAGTGTTTGTACAACCTAAACAAAAAACAAGCAATGCAAAAATGATGTTCTCTCGAAACTCCATTCTCTACTTATATTATGCCAACAACCTACCTGCTTTTAGGCACTAACTTGGGCAACAAGCTCAACAATTTGCAGCAAGCCACCGAGCGCATTATGGGGCGTGTTGGCGATGTAACTGCTGTGTCGTGGCTATACCAAACCGATGCTTGGGGCAAAACCAACCAAGCCGTGTTTTTAAATCAAGTGTTGTGTGTAAATACCCAACTGTCGCCGACCGAACTACTCGACCAAATACAACAAATAGAAATAGACCTTGGTAGAGAACGACACGAAAAATGGGGCGCTCGGACTATTGACATAGACATACTGTTCTACGACCAACAAACCGTTATTACCCAACGTTTGCTTATCCCCCACCCTTATTTGCACACCCGCCGCTTTACCCTAATGCCCCTCAACGACCTTGCCCCCAACTTTGTACATCCTACCCTACACAAAACCACCCAACAACTGCTCGATGAGTGCCAAGACCCCTTGAACGTAACACGAGTTTGATAGTGAAATGGAAAAACAGGCCAGACATTTTTTTAAACCCCCCCCCCCCCTCTTTTTTTTTTTCTCTCCCTTAAAACCCCCTCTCCCCGTTTTTTTCCCCTAAATCCCGGGTCCCCAAAGAAAAGCGCAAGTTAGTTTAGTGGCTACTATCTAAAAAGTTAAAAAATTGCTACAACCTACGTTGGCTAATAATACACCGCTATCTCATCTAAGTTTTTACGATGCAGGTCGGGTACAAATACCTCTTGAGCAGGGTAGCCAACGGGTATCAATAAATAAGGTTTTTCGTTATCGGGTCGGGCAAGCAATTTGGTTAAAAAGTTCATGGGGCTGGGCGTATGCGTTAAAGCAACCAAACCCGCCTGATGCACCGCCGTTAATAACATACCACAAGCAATGCCCACCGACTCCGATACATAATAGTTTTGATGTTTATGCCCATTAACATACTCAAAGCTGCGTCTAAAAACAATAATTAGCCACGGGGCTGTTTCCAAAAAAGGTTTTTGCCAATCGGTTTGCAGCGGGGCTAAGTCTTGCAACCATTCTTCGCTCATCCGTCCTTGGTAGCTAATACGTTCTTCTTCTTCGGCGGCGGCACGTATTTGGCGTTTTAAATTGGGGTTACTAACCAAACAAAACGTCCAAGGCTTGCTTGTGCGCCCCCGACGGAGCCGTACCTGCCGCCAACACAATGTTTTCGATAACAGCCTGCGGTACTGCCTTGTCCGAAAAATCGCGCACAGTTCGGCGCTCATTCATCCAAACATAAAAAGATTTACTGCGCTCAATGGCAGTTTCGGTATTATAGGTAGTGCGCGTGTATGGCACAAACCGATAACCGTTTATTATTTTTGCATCCATAAAAAACAGAACAAGACGAGTTAACAAAACAATATCTCCGCATCGTAACGTCACCCATCTATCAAACCCCAAATTGGCGCAAATGATGGTCGAGGTGTTTATATGCCAATATACCCCACTCTTTGCCGTTTAGTTTGCCAAACAGCGGGTGTATACCATTAACCCCTGCCTCGGTTTGTTGTTGCATTTGGGCTAATGTGTTTAGCAAGCTAATTTGCTCTTCTTCAAACACTTTTGGAGCTAATACTGTTATAGTTTTACCCGTTGGCAGATTAGTCAAAAATCGAGGTAGCACATACAGCACACTCCACTTGACAATGCTGCGCGATAAAAAGTTACTCTCGTCTGCCAAACTATGCTTGCCAACCGAGCAACCAAGTGCTAAATTTAGGTGATGCAGCATCTGCCCTACAGTCATTTTACCCCAAAGTGGCTTAGCTGTTGCCGATAGTTGCCCAATACGTTGCACAAAAGTTTGATAAGTAGCGGTGTTAAAAAAAGTGTTCATCTGTTATGGTTTATTTTTGGGCAAAGTTAGCCTAAAACGAGCATTTTTTAGTACATTTGCATCGTCAAAATACTTTTTAACCTAAAAATAGCTTTTGTAAATACATTTAAATATAGATACTGTATGCTGTAAGTGGATATATTGCATAGAATGTAGCTCGCTTTCGTTCTATCAGACTGTATTTTTTAACCCAATACCGTTTTACGGTTCAGGCTACTTATTTTTGCTTTTTAACGAAGTAGTAATTTATGCCCAAATTTAGCAAACTGCCCGACACATTTAACCCTGCATAATCATTATCTTTTCGGAACGGATTGATTGTTATTATTTTAGGGCTATAATAATGTCTATACCCCAACGACCCCAGTGTTGCTTCTACACTAACTCTGTTATTAATAAAGTACAATAATCCCGGGCTTGCAAAAACAGCTATTGCTACAATTTCATAATTGCGCACAGTAACAATCCCTGTATCATCAGTAAACTCAACATATTCATTTGAATAACTACTGCTGGCTGAAATATTTATAAATCCCCAAAATTGTTCGGTTATTTTTTTATGATACCGAGCATCAGCGCTTAAAGAAATTTTATTTAAGTAGTGTTTTCCCTGTATACGAAAATCTTTGTAGTAATCATATCCAATTGAACCACCTACTAACCATTTATTGCTTATAAAAACACCTACATTTGGAGTAATATTGAAATATATCGAAGGTGCTGTAGATAATGAAAAAAGTTGTAACCCTCGATTATTAATTGTATTATCGCTGTAATCGGCTATAAAAGTACCTCCCAAACGTACAATTCCTTTCTGTATCTGAGCATAAAGGGTAGAACCAGCTACCAAAATTACAAAAACAAGTAAAAACAAATTTTTCATGTTGTGTGTGTTTTGTTCGATTAAAATATGGCACAAATATACTACATTTCATGTTAAAAACAAAGTTTTCCTCCATTCATCTATCCAAAACCAAAAATAACTATACATGCGCATAGGCATCAACCTAATAAAAGGCGAGATACAAACCAACGAACCCAAAGACCTAATTGTGGGTATTGATTTAGGCACAACCAACAGTTTGGTAGGCTACATACACCCCAAATATGGCGACACCCGCATTGTACAAGACGAAGCAGGCGACAATAAATTAGTGCCTTCGATAGTGCATTTTGAACCCGACGGCAGTGTAACCGTAGGCACCCAAGCCCGCGCACAATTGGTATCCGACCCCACCCGTACCATTTACTCGGTAAAGCGGCTAATGGGTAAATCGTACAAAGATTTAATAGACCATAAGGATTATTTTGGCTATCAAATTATAGACAACGACAAAGACGAGCTGGTAAAGATACGCGTCGACGACCGCTTTTTTACGCCCATCGAACTATCGGCAATGATACTACGACAACTAAAACAACGCGCCGAAAAAGCCCTAAACCGCGAAGTACTAAAAGCCGTTATCACCGTACCCGCTTATTTTAACGACTCGCAACGCCAAGCTACCCGCGATGCTGGTAAGTTGGCAGGTTTAGAGGTGTTGCGCATCGTAAACGAACCTACCGCCGCCAGTTTAGCATACGGCATTGGCTTACAACCCGACGAGGTAAAAACCGTAGCCGTATACGATTTAGGCGGTGGCACTTTCGATGTATCTATATTGCACATCGAGAACGGCGTGTTTGAGGTGTTAGCAACCAATGGCGATACCTTTTTAGGGGGCGATGATTTTGACCGCCTAATTATCAATCAATGGACAACCGACAACAAACTACCCCTAAAACGTTTTACCTCCGATGCCTACAAATCTATCCAACAGGCAATGCGCCTAAACGCCGAAGAAGCCAAGATACACCTAAGCCAACACCCAAACTATATAAGCAGCACCGAACAAGGACAATTTAACCTATCGCGCCAGCAATTCGAGGAGATGATACAACCCCTTGTTGCCAAAACTATTGGCTGTTGCAAAGCTGCCCTCGAAGATGCCAAACTAACAACCGCCAACATCGACGAAGTAGTAATGGTTGGTGGCTCGACACGCATACCTTATGTAAAACAAAGTGTCGCATCGTTTTTTGGTAAAGCCGTTCACGACAACCTAAACCCCGACGAGGTAGTAGCACTTGGCGCCGCCATACAAGCCGATATTTTGGCAGGCAACCAAAAAGACATGTTGCTGCTCGATGTAACACCCCTGTCGGTAGGCGTAGAAACCATTGGCGAACTAATGGACGTAATTGTGCCGCGCAACTCGCGCATACCTATTAGGGCAGCCCGCCAATACACCACCCAAGTAGACGGACAAGCAAACATGAAAATTGCCGTATATCAGGGCGAGCGCGATTTGGTAAAAAACAACCGCAAATTAGGCGAGTTTGACCTTAAAGGTATACCCAGTATGCCCGCAGGTTTGCCCAAAGTAGAGATAGCTTTTATCATAAACGCCGATGGCATTATGCAAGTGCGAGCCAAAGAACTGCGGTCGGGTGTTGAGCAAAGCATTACCGTACAACCCCAATATGGCTTAACCGAAGAAGAAATGGGGCAAATGCTACTCGAATCTATCCAAAATGCAGCGGCAGATATGCAGGTACGCTCGTTGCAAGAAGCCATAAACGAAGGCTCGCAATTATTAGCAACCGCCCAACGATTTATCAGCCAACAAACCGCCTACCTAAGCCCCACCGAAATTGCCGACACACAAACCTACATGAACACACTAAACGAAGTACTCACATCGCAAAACAAAGACCTTATTCACCAGCACATAGAGGCACTAAACGAGTTTACCCGCCCCTTTGCCGAGCGCGTAATGGACAAAGCCGTAGCACAAGCCATGAAAGGGAAACAAGTTTAATAACTCTCTGTATATCTTTATCCGCAAGGCTTGCGCCCGCCCCGCTTGACGCGGTAAATATCTTTTTTGGGGGTGGCGTTTAGCTTTCCATACTTTGCACAGTTGCGGGCACCCCCAGAAAAAAAGCAAGCGCCCAACAAAAAGCTCAATATCACCATTTCACTCTTTCACCATTTCACCACATCGTAACATCACCACTTCACTCTTTCACCACTTCACCACATCGTAACATCACCATATCTCCACATCGTAACATCACCACATCAAAAAATGTCCTATCAACACCTCATTGAGCAATCAGAAACGAGTATTTATAAAGCTGTTTTTCCGAACACCACCAACCATTACGACACCCTTTTTGGTGGAACCGCCTTACATTTAATGGACGAAGTAGCCTTTATCACCGCCACTCGGTTTAGCCGCAAGCGCATGGTAACGGTATCAACAGGTAAAATTGACTTTAAAATGCCCATTCCGGCAGGCACTATTATTCAGTTGGTGGGTAAAGTAGTGCGGGTAGGCAACACCAGCCTCGACATATTGGTAGATATTTTTGTAGAGGAAATGTACACCTATAGCCGCGAAAAAGCCATTTCGGGCATATTTACCTTTGTAGCCATCGACGAAAACAGGCAACCAACAAGCGTAGTTTAGCAAAACCCTCAAATCCTTGATTAACTATTTGTTAATCAAGGATTTTTACCTTACTTTACATCAAAAAAACATTTTTTGGCGTATCTTTGCACTCGTTTTGTTTTGTTCACAATATTTTTTGTTTTACCATGAAAAAGTTACTTTTATTAATCATTTGTTGCTTTGCTTTATATGCAAATTCAACCAATGCCCAAACAAAAACCCGCCTTATTATTACCGACGAATTAGACGGTGTAGTTCATAATAAAATAGATTATGTTGTTGTGCCACCCGAAACCACCGACGAGGTACTCAAACGTTTTGGTTACGATGATGCCAGCATATCAAAAGCCCAATCGAACAAAAATAGGCGCATTTCTATATCTATGGAAGAATTAGCCGATGCCCCCTCGCCCAGCAACGCCATGCCCTCGTCTATGTTTGGCGACAAAGCAACCGTTATTGAGGGTGGTAATGCCACTGTTTCGACAAGCAAAAAAACGCGCGTTATTGATGCCCCCAAAAGCACCGAACTTAAACTCGAAGATTTAGTAACTATACCCAAAGGAGCAAAAGTAGAGGATATGCCCGATGGTAGCAAACGCATAACTACCTATAAAACCGATACGCACGGCAATAGAGTGGTAGACAAAACCATTACGGTGCGCCGCAAAAGTAACGACAACAACCAGGTTGCAGAGCAAGAAACCGAATGGACCGAGATAGAACACTCGCCCGCTCCTACCTTATCTAAAAGCACTGTGCTTATACCAGCAAATGCATCGCGCAATAGCTATACCGAATCATACGACGGCACCAACTTAGACATGCCCAATATTACCGTTAAAACCGACGACCTAGATGGTTTTGACAACTCAACCTTAGTGCAAAAAGACGCTTCGTTGCTCAATGCCCCAGCACTAAAAGTAGATAAGTATCAGTTTTCACCAAACTTTAAAGAAGGTTTTTTTAAACTATCGTTTGATGCCGAAGCGAATAAAGAAATAAAAATAAGCCTATTTGATGTAATTGGGTCGCAAATATATACCGAAATTTTAAGCGAATTTTCGGGCAGTTATGCTAAACTTATTCCAGACTTTAGCGTTTACCGCAAAGGCACTTTTTTGTTGCTTATTACCCAAACAACGGCGCTAAATTTGCCCGAAAAATAGAAATTGATTAACATTGTGTCAAAATCACCACATCAACCTTTAAACTTTCATCGCCTAAAAATTTAAAATAGCTTTTATTTCTACCATGAACAAACTTTTTTTTACACTGCTGTGCAGCCTATTGTGCAGCACCCAAGTTTTTGTCTTTGCCCAAACAGCTCCACAACCCGAAGGTTGCGGTACCATAATGCCCGCCGAAACTCTTGACTGGATTGAAGCACACCAATTTTATCGCAACACGCCCAACAACGACCGCGATATTAAATATGTGCCTATCCAGTTTCATATTGTTGGCACCTCGCAAGGTGCAGGTTATTTCCCTGCCAACGATGTGTTTAGGTTATTGTGCCAGCTCAACGAAAAAAATATTCCAGCAGGTATGTTTTTTTACCTCGAATCTGGGTTTAACTACATCAACAACTCCAACTACTACGAACACGATTTTAATGATGGAGGAAATATGATGGACCAGTATAACGTGTCTGGTAGAGTGAACGTTTATATAGTAAAAGACCCCGCTGGCAACTGCGGTTATTTTTCGCCATCAAACGATGCCGTTGCTGTTGCACAAAGCTGCTCGGGCAACAACTCAACTACCTTAGCCCACGAGTTAGGGCATTTTTTCTCGCTACCACACACCTTTAGTGGTTGGGAGGGAGCCTACGACAATGCCACTGGCGAATTGATAGACCCCATTCCAAACAATCAACGCGAACGCGCCAATGGCTCGAACTGTGGCAATACCGCCGACCGTTTTTGCGACACACCTGCCGATTACACCTCGTATCGTTGGGGCTGCCCTGGTCCGTTTTTTACCGACCCCACCGGCGTACAATTTAAACCCGATGGCACTTTGTACATGTCCTACTCGTCGGATGTGTGCCAAAACCGCTTTAGTAACCAACAAATAGCCTCTATGCGCACTTTTTTGGTAGAGGAGCGCAGCAATTTATTGGGTAGCTCGGTAGGCTTAAACTTCGATGCACCTAATGCCACCTACGCTTATTATCCTGCCAACAACTCGCAAAACGTAAATAACAACCATGTTTTGTTTTCGTGGAAAAACTCGGGCGCCGATAAGTATTACCTAGAAGCTATTCAATACGATGATAACAATGGCGATAACCTTCGTGTTTTTGTCGAAGATACCTTTTATGTAGCTAACCTCGACCCCAACTATAACTATTATTGGGCAGTAATACCCGTCAATTCGGCTAACACTTGTAGTAGCGTTGCAGGCGGTTATTTCCGCACCGGTCCGGCTAATGCCATTTATTTATCCGATTTATCAGTAACAATGCCTAATTGCAACGGCAATACCAACGGTGGGTTAATTATTACCCCTGCCGGCGGACAAGCTCCCTACTCGTATGAGTGGAACAACGGCGCAACCGCCAATATATTATCCGATGTACATGCAGCTATCTATACCGTAACTATTACCGACAGCAACGGAGCAACACAAAGCATATTGGTTAATGTTCCGCAGCCAGCCACCTTAAATATTACCCCCGTACAAACCGATAACTTTGCAGCTAGTGCTACAGTAACAGGTGGCACGCCCAACTACACCATTCAGTGGCAGAACGGCACAATAGGCACAACAGCTACAGGCTTGGTTTTAGGCAATAATACCGTTGTTGTTACCGACAACAATGGCTGCTCGACCAGCAAAGAAGTAAGTATTTTGGGCATACAAACCGATGGAGCAACAATTCCGTGCTATGGCGAAACAGCTAGTATTGCCCTAACCTTAATAAACGGCATTGAACCTTACGAATATGATTGGTCGACAGAGGCAACAACTCCAAGCATCAACAACCTAACTGCTGGCACTTACACCGTAACCATAACCGACCAAGGTAATGCCAATGCCGTATTAACCTACAACATTGTAGAACCTGCCCCTATTAACACGGTGGTGCAAATAACAGGCAATACCGCCTATGCACAGCCAACAGGCGGCACGCCACCCTATACCTACTATTTGGCCCACAGGCTTAACCGACATTCCAGTTACAAGCGGTTTGCCACCTTTTACCTACGAGTTGTTTGTGTACGATGCCAATAACTGTTTTCAATTGGTTAACTTTACTATTACGCAAGCGTCGGGTATTGGCAACAATACCGCATCTGACTACAACATAAGCCCAAGCATTTTAACACGTGGCACAAACCTTAACTTTAGCAACAACAGCCCCAACGCAGTGCAATTGCTAAACGTATATAACGCCAACGGACAAGTAGTTTTTGGACAAAGCAATATCACCCAAAACCTAAGTATACCTACCAATAACTGGGCAAGTGGCATGTATTTAGTACAATGGATAAGCAACAAAGGCATACAAACCGCTAAAATAATAGTACAATAAGCTACCCTTATTTGCACAAAAAACTTGCAGTTTATACAAAACTGCAAGTTTTTTGTTTTTGGCAAGATGATGATGTTCAATAACAAACTATTTTACAAGCTAATCCATCATTTTTATTTGTAAATTACTATACTGTTATCAACTTTCGTCAAAAATTACTATCTTTGTACAAAAATTAACCACTATGCTTCGTAGAATTATTGAGTTAGAGCAACTAATGAAACGATAAACTTATTTGGTCATTATTTATTGCCCTACATCTTAAAAATACACTTCAATGATATTTAGCCTATACCTAACACCTCGTTTTTTTACGGTTGTAATTAGCTTAGTTATCTTGTTTTTATTCGGATTTGTCTACACCGCCATATTTGCGGTAGCCAAACTATTACTAATAGCTTTGGGGGTATTGCTGTTGCTCGACTCCCTATTATTGTATCGATTAAAAAAAGGCTTTTTTGCTCGCCGATTAGTTGCCGACCGCCTATCTAATGGCGACGAAAACGAAGTAAGTATTTACTTAGAAAACAACTACCCCTTTGCCGCAAAAATAGAAATTATTGACGAAATACCTTTTCAGTTTCAACAACGCGATGTGTTGTTTAACGAAATATTACCCGCCAACACTTACCAAACTATTGGCTATAAACTGCGCCCCGTTGAACGAGGCGAATACAGCTTTGGCGCTGTAAATGTGTTTGTGCAATCCGATTTGGGTTTGGTGCGCCGCCGTTATACTTTCGATAACCACAAAATGGTAGCCGTTTACCCCTCGTATATGCAAATGCGCAAGTACGAACTAATTGCTTTCTCGAACCGACTACAAGATTATGGCGTAAAAAAAATTAGACGAATTGGGCAAAGCATGGAGTTTGAACAAATTAAAAACTATGTTGCCGGCGATGATTATCGAGTAATTAACTGGAAAGCCACTGCCCGCCGAAACGACTTAATGGTCAATCAGTTTCAGGACGAAAAATCGCAGCAAGTATACAGCCTTATCGACAAAGGACGTGTGATGAAAATGCCCTTTGCCCAACTTAGTTTATTAGATTATGCCATAAATGCCACCTTAGTTATAGCTAACATTGCCATAAAAAAAGGCGATAAAGCAGGCATGATTTCGTTTGCCGAACAAGTCGAAACCGTTATTAAAGCCAACAAACAGGGCAGCCAAATGCGGCAAATACAAGAACATTTATACCGCGAAACTACCCGCTTTTTAGAAACCGATTACGAAAAACTATACCTAAGCATACGCCGCACTATTACACAACGCAGCCTTTTAATATTATATACCAACTTCGAAACACTATCGGGTTTGCAGCGCCAACTGCCTTTTTTGGTTAAATTATCAAAACGACACTTATTAGTTGTGGTGTTTTTCGAAAACACCGAACTTAGACAGCTAATAGATAAACCCGCCCGCGATGTAGCCGAAATCTACCAAAAAACCATCGCCGAAAAATTTAATTACGAAAAACGCCAAATTGTAAAAGAACTACACAAACATGGCATACAAACTATTTTAACGCCCCCGCAACTGCTAACCGTTAATACCATCAACAAATACCTTGAACTAAAAGCCCGAGGTATGATTTAAATCTTTTGTTGTTGCCTATGGAAGATGCGGGTTTTGGGATGTACGTAAATAAGTTCGATGAAAATAAGTACTCCCAAAAAACGAAAATAGCTACAATAATCGAAAATTAATTCATAGCATTAATTTTTTTTTTAAACCATAATTAAATGATAGGCTATCTAATATTTGGGATAACCCTAATAATTTATATTGCACTAAGTAGTTTTGTTCTCCAACCCGCTCCTAGAGGTGGTGATTATACTATTGGCTACGCATATGCTGCCTTTACGTTAATTACTGCCTATGGGTTATCTAGTTTATTGTTAACAATAAATATTACAGCAAGTGGTGGTTTTAATTGGATTTCAGATTCTACATTTAAACGAAATGCCGCTGTTGCAATACTTTGGTTGGGCACGGTAGCGGGTGTTGTGTATTGTACTATTGGAAGAACGGAATACCATAAATATTATCACTTAACAGGTTCTGTCCGCTTGTTGTCCTATATTATATATTATGGTGCTACTTGGTTGCCATTGTTGATGCTCGTACCGTATTTCCTATTTTTGAAACACGAATGGCAGGATACATTTTTTCCAAATTTGTTTAAAATTCCTTTGGTACTTGCTTGTGTCCTAGGTTTTTTATTGCTTTTGACACCCAAAATAATGTCGGATATTTTATTAAAACCCTTTAAAAAACTTGACGAGCATGAATTGGCTTTCAATCATGCCATGAAGAACATTGAGAAGTATCAAGCCGTAGTATCACTCTTATATTATTCGGGCAAGGAGTACGATGGACCTATACGAAATGCAGCATTGTCCAAAATAAAAGCCAACAAAAATTTGGAAAATGAATTGATAGCTATTTTGGAGCGACTTAGCCCTTATGGGGCATACTATTTTTTGGATGAAAACAAAATCGAACATCCTGAACGTTTTACTGAACCTATCATTAAAAGTTTCTCTACTATAATTGCCGATATGCACGAAGATATTGTAAACCCCTACAAAGGAGTAGCCTTTGATGTAGCTATCTTGCTCCGTGTTTTGGATGGACAATTTAAGGGCAGCATAGAGGTATTTAAGCCGCACATCCTGAAATTGCAAGAAGTGATGAAAACGCCCCTTGCAAAAAATCGCTATTACGGGAATACTGAACAATGTAACGAAGTGATATATAAAAACCGAAAGGAAGTAAAAAACTGGTTAGACAAGCACTGAAAAATTGAAATCAATATTTAAAACAATGACTTTCTCAAAAACAAAAAAAATGTTTTTGGGGTATTTGGTTGCTAAACCATAATCAAGCATAAAAAAAAGCGGTCGTACAAATTTGTACGACCGCTTTTGGCGTTTATCTTTGCACTTCATCTACTCCAAAACCTTTACAGTACTTTGTTGGGTTAGTTGCAAATTGGCATCTAGGTGAGTAATTAAGTTAATACCGGGTTGTTTATCTACCTCAATACTGCCCAATTTATAATCTAAATTTAGCAAACGTGCGCCGTTTATAGTTGCCCACTGCATCAATTGCTCCAACGAAACGTATGGGGCATGTTGGGCAATGGTTTTCATTTCTGCCAAAATAGACAGTTCGGTGTTCGAGGCTAAACTATCTGTACCCAACGTTAGGCGATTGGTGTAGGGCAAAAAGTAGCTAAAATTAGGCAACTTATTTTCGATGTATAAATTAGCATTTGGGCAAAAACACCAATAAGTATCGGGGTTGTTTTCCATCATATAATCTATATCATCTGCACCGCAAACGGTATTGTGTACCAACAAATTTTTACCTTCTCGGGCAAAATATGCCCACACAAACGTAAGCGAAGTGTCGTGTATTGGTTCAAAAAAGGTGCTAATATCGGTTCCAAAACTTCGATACAAATCTACCATTTCGCCAGTACCATTTCTAAACATATCGTTTTCGGGGTAGCACTCTTGATGATGAATGGTAGATGGCACTAAGTTATATTGGGTATTAAACCATTTAATCAGCAAAAAAAGCTCGAGCGATGCCGTATAAGGTGCATGAGGTGCCAAGCTACCTTTACTTCGGGCATGTTTGGGCAATTGATGATAAGTTGCTATGGCTTGTTGTACAACTGTTCGGGCGCGTTTTGGGTCGAGGGCAAAACACTCGATAAATGTATGGTAGTACAAATTGCCTTGTTTTTTCTGGGCAAACGAGGCAGTATTGTTTGCAATATCGCCAACAGCCACAATGCCGTTTTGTATCATTTGTTGTTCGGCGGCGGCTATGGCTTGTTGTGTTTGTTGTTCCGAGAATTTGTTGCGCAGCGGTGCTATCTTTTGTACAAACTGAGGCAAGCCCGTATGTTGGGGTATTTGTTGGTGCAACATCGACAACTCGAGGTGGCAATGGGTGTTAATAAAACCCGGACAAAGCACACCTTCAAAATATTCTACGTCCTGATAATCACCATCTTGGGCAATTTCTGCTATAAATCCTTCCTCATCAACCACTACTATAGCTCGCGGAATAGGAGCCGATATGCCATTAAATAGGTAATTGGCTTGCAATTTGCGCATAAAAAGTGCATTTTTGAAACTCGCGGATTGGTTTA
Organism: Sphingobacteriales bacterium; assembly: GCA_016718845.1. Taxonomy (GTDB): domain Bacteria; phylum Bacteroidota; class Bacteroidia; order Chitinophagales; family UBA2359; genus JAEUUX01. The sequence continues at coordinate 80,664 of JADKCK010000005.1, read as the reverse complement.
TCTGATAAGTGTAACGGTGCCTTTGCGTTCTATTTGATAACCTTGGGTGGTTTTCATTTGTATTACATAGGCGTAGGTTCCTTGGTCTGACAGTTTGCCACGCACATAGCCGTCCCAGCCATCGCTTAGATTGGTGGTTTCAAAAACAATTTCGCCCCAACGATTAAGCACTTTCATACTGTAACTTTCGGCTTGTTCGTTCAAAAATACAGGTTTAAAAATATTATTTTTACCATTTGGCAAAAACGCATTAGGCACATAAATGCGCGGCGATTGCTTAATACACACCACATTTGAGCGGCTTACCGCTGTTTGCGTAGTGCCATTTGGTAGCACAAGGTCAAAGGTAGCCTCTACGTAATAACAAAATTGGTTGACACCTGTGTTGGCAAACTCGGCTACAAGGTCAATGTATTGTAGTGTATCGGTGCCATTAACTACGGTAATGGGCTGAAAAACACCTGCCTCGTCGAGCCTAAATAGGGTATAATTTTGTACTGTACCATAGGTAATATAAAACGGCGACCAATCGAGGCGGTTAGTTAGGTTAAACTCATCGCGCCCTTCTAACAAAATAGTTTTTACAATACTCGAATAAGTTTTTACATTGCAGCTATCGGTATGTTGTATTTGATACGCATAAATATCGCGCGAAGTAACACCCTCATTGTCTACATATTGCATATTGGCTGTTATCGGGTTGGGTAAATCGTAAAGTGCCAAATTATTTATGTCGGTACTATCTTCTACGCCACGTCGAATATTAAGTTTGCGTATATCGTTACTCGTATCTATTAGCCACGATATGGTTACTTCGTTTTCGTTGGTAACAGTGGCATTGGTCATGTACATATACTGTGGAGCCTCTGATGTATTAACATTTAAGCAAACCGTGTTCGAAAGCGATTGAGTAACGCCATCGGTTCGTTCGGCTCTAATCCGGAAACAAGCCTCTACTTGCCCTTCGGGAAGGGTATAATTATACAAGCTTACGGTAGGGTCGAGGGTGGCTGTTACCTGAAAATTAGCAGGGTCTGACGGAAAAGCTACGCCTATTTCGTATTTGTTGATACCTCCTGCTCCCCAGCCTTCGTAACTTGTCCAATCTAAGCCAACCGATTGTGCGCAGGGGTCGCCGGTAGCCGCCAAATGAACGGTTTGATGTGGTATTCCGTTATCAATACCCGGCGTACCACAACCATCTAGGGCAGCTATTTTATAAGCTTGCGGCTCTATTTGGGCATTGGCTGTTACATCAATATAATCGGTATTGGTAGCCGATATGGTATCTATTGGCACAAAATTACCATTAGCATCGGCTCGATAAATAATATAATCAGTTGTTTCGATTGACGTGCTAGCTGTCCAGTTAATTTGTACAGCATCATCGCCTAGCACCGATACCGATTCAAGAACAGGCGGTGCCGACAATTGTGTATCAAAGATTTGAGTAGGAGCCGAAATAACTGTTCCGCAGGCGGTAGTAATAAAATAGTATAATGTGCCAAGCGAGGGGTCGGAGTTGGTGTCTACAAAAGTAGTTTGTGTGGCATCTGTTATGGTGCCTACATTGGTGGCGGGTGTGCCACTTGCATTGTCCGATACCATAATATTATACGACGAAAATGTTTGCCCTGTACCATTACAAAGTGTGCCAATGGGTGCGCCCGGGCTCCAAGTAATTTCTACATCGCCACCGGGCAATATGCGTACACAGTTGATAATAGGTGTAACTTGGGCAAATACAACATTGCCAAAAGCGCTAATAATAAATAAAATCTGAAAAATATTCCTTAACATAGGATAGGGTAAATAAGTTATAATTTAAGTAATAGTTGCCGTTTGATACCTACATAAAAAGTAGCTTTAGCGGTCTGCCTATTTATCAATACTATACAAGGCAGCACAAATGTTTGCCCTGCCCCGCTTAACGCGGTAAATGTCTTTTTTGGGGGTGATGATAGGTTTGCCCTAAGTTGATTAGTGAGTGGCACCCCCATAGCAAAGAAAGCGCCTCACAAAACTAAACTCATTTTAATGTTTGTATCAACATACAACTATTGTTTTCAGGTATACTGATGCTTTTTAGTTAAAAAACGTTGCACGAAGGCACAAAAATACAGTTTTTTTGTACACAAAAATCAGCAAACAGCAGGCAAGGTTAGCTTACTACTGTTTGCTGTGGTTTAAGACGCTAAAAATGATAAAATTATTGTTTAGACACCCACAATAATTTCGGACATTTGGTCGGGTTGTAAGTATTTTTGAGCCAAAGTACGTATTTGTTTGGGTGTAATAGTTTGTATGGTTTGTACAAATTTATGGTAAAAATCTACATCTAAACCATAAACATAAATACCTTGCAGGGTAGATGCCAATTTAAATGTACTACTCATTTGCGACAAAAGCGTGCCGAGCAGGTAGTTGCGCACCAAAGTTAGTTCGTCGTTTTTAACCAATTTAGTTTGCAAAGTGCTTATTTCTTTATAAATTTCTTTTACGGCATCTTCGCGTACCTCTTTACCTACTTCGGTGCTAATGGTAAATTGTCCGCCATGCAGCAACGACTCGATGTACGAGTAAATGCCATAAGTATACCCTTTTTCTTCGCGTATGTTTGACATCAAACGCGAGCCAAAAAAGCCACCTAAAATAGTATTGACCACAAACATGCCATGATAATCGGGGTGTGTTTTGTTAAACATTGGGCAAGTAATGCGCACAGCAGCCTGCAGCGAGCCATGTTTGGGCAAGTGTATTTTTTGAGGAGTAGGTAGCGCGTAAGGATGTGTTATATCTGCCACTCTGTTGCCGTTTGCCCAGTCGTAGCCGCCCAAATATTGCTCTATAAGTTGCAAATGGGTATCGTCTAATTTGCCTGCTACATACAGCAAACAATTATCGGCGCTATAATTGGTGGCATAAAAACTTTGCAGGTCAATAATATTTATTGCTTCTAAATCTTCGGCGGTAGTACGGTAGCCATAGGGGTGTTCCGTACCCCAGATGTGTTCCGAACATTGTTCATCGGCAAGGTATTCTATTTTTTCGCGATTGATAAGCAGCCTTTGTATAGATTGTTGTGCTAGTGTTTTTAGTTCTCGTTCCGGAAAAGTAGCATTGGTTAGTACCTCTTTAAGCGTTTGTAACAAAGGCTCTAAATGTTTAGTTAGCGTATAAAGTGTAACCTCGCCATGGTTGTACTTGGCATTTGTTTGAAGCGTTGCTCCATAATATTCTACCTGATTGGCTATTTGTTCGGCGGTTAGGTGCGTAGTACCTTCGCGCATTAAACGGTTGGTAAGGCTTGCCACTTGGTTTTTAGGTTCGTGCCAATTACCCGCCGGAAAAAGGCATTTTATCATCACCACATTTTGTGCACCTGTATTAAACAATACCATAGGTATGCCGTTAGATAGGTGTAAAAATTGCGGTTCGCGAATAACTAAACGGTCGATATTGGCTTGTAAGGGAGCTTGAGTTCTATTTAAAGACATGAATTGTGTTTTGTTAAAAAAGCAAAAAATATGAAACTTGGCTATTAGCTAGCCATTTTTATCAGCACCAACTTGTTAAACTAGGTAATTAGACAATTAATAATGGATAATAACGATTATTTTTTGTTATCGTTTCGTATAGTTTCTTCTACTCTTGCAACAGATACCTCTAAAAAATCTGCAATTTCTTGCACTTCCCATTTTTTGTCAAAATAAAGCTTTTTGATAGATTTAGTATCGTGTTCAAAACGTTCAAGACGTTCTCGTTCAGCACGTTCAAGTTCAAGACGTTCTCGTTCAGCACGTTCAAGTTCAAGACGTTCTCGTTCAGCACGTTCAAGTTCAAGACGTTCACGCTCGGCACGTTCAAATTCTCGCTCGGTACGTTCTTTTTCTAGTTGGGCTCGTAGTTCTTTTTTTTCTTCCTCAATAGATTTACCATAAGCATCTTCATACAAAAAGTCAATCAACTCGAGGGTTCCTTGCGATGGTGGGCGTCTCATAGGCGTTTTTTTTGAAGTTGAGGTTGTTTTTAGGTGTTGCTATTTCGTATAGTTTCTTCTACTCTTGCAACAGATACCTCTAAAAAATCTGCAATTTCTTGCACTTCCCATTTTTTGTCAAAATAAAGCTTTTTGATAGATTTGGTATCGTGTTCAAAACGTTCAAGACGTTCTCGTTCAGCACGTTCTCGTTCAGCACGTTCAAGTTCAAGACGTTCTCGTTCAAGGCGCTCGCGTTCGGTACGTTCGCGTTCAGCACGTTCAAGTTCAAGACGTTCTCGTTCAAGACGTTCTCGTTCAAGACGTTCTCGTTCAAGACGTTCTCGTTCAAGGCGCTCGCGTTCGGTACGTTCACGTTCAGCACGTTCAAGTTCAAGACGTTCTCGTTCAAGACGTTCTCGCTCGGCACGTTCAAATTCTCGCTCGGCACGTTCTTTTTCTATTTGGGCTCGTAGTTCTTTTTTTTTCTTCTTCAATAGATTTACCATAAGCATCTTCGTACAAAAAGTCAATCAACTCGAGGGTTCCTTGCGATGGTGGGCGTCTCATAGGCGTTTTTTTTGAAGTTGAGGTTGTTTTTAGGTATTGTTTAAATTCTACTTCTAAGTTTTGGGGCAGTATCATTAAATCGCGCATAAACGTTAGTAATCTACCAAACATACGGGTATTGTATCCACGGCTTTTAAGCAATTCGTAGAGGTTACGTTTAAACTGAAAACGTTTTTCGTATTCGTTCTTAGTATTTATAGTCAACAAATTTGCCAATACTACCAATGCAAACGGATTGTCTGATTTTTCTAAATCGGTTACGTTTTGGGTGGCCACTTTGTAGGCGTTGTATTTGTAAGTCATGCTAGTACCATAGCAATCCCATTCGTAGCGGTTGTATTTTCGAGGTGTTTTTTTACCTGTAAAAATGGCTAATGCCGTTATAAATTTCAAGTTATATCGTCGCATAATTAAGCGGCAGTAAGTATACATGCGCTCGGCAAAATCTTTCTCGAAAAACGATTGTATTTCTATGTGGATAAATAAGATTCTGTCGGTACCGTCTTTCAAAAATACCTTCACCAATTTATCTGTTTCTCTTATTTTGCTGTCAGGTATTTCCGATTGTATAATCTCGTGTAATTCTTGTTCTAACGACACGGGTTCAGTTGCCCAATCTATATCTTTGTATAAATTGGGCATAAAAAAAAGTATGAAATACGGAAAAAAGTCATCAATAGCATCTTTCCACAACAAATCAAATGGAATTTCGGGCAGTATTTCTACTTTCATACCCTACTTTTTCTTAAACATTTTTAGCATTCTATCGGTAACGGCATACCCCCCTACTACATTAAGTGTAGCTAAAAATAGTGCCACAATGCCTAAAATTTTAGACAATGGATAGCCCACCTCTACATTGCCCGTACAAATTAAAGCACCAACAATAGTAATGCCCGATATGGCATTTGAGCCCGACATTAAAGGTGTGTGTAAAGTAGGTGGCACTTTGGCAATTAGCTCAAAACCAACATAAGTGGCTAAAATTAGCACATATATCAACCCAATAAGAATAGAAATATCCATATTACTTGTGTTTAATTGGTACTGCAATAAAATATTGCGCAAAGTTACAAAAAAACAAGCGTTGCGCAAATTTATTTGGTAATTTTAAGCATAATTTTGCGCTTAACTTTACATTTAAACCTCAAAAGCTATTGTACGAACACATTTTGCCATTGTGCCATCGGGCATAGTGCTGGTTAATAGCATTTTTTGGGCAGAGCTTTGCTCAAAAACCGATTGCATATTGCGCACTTCGGCAGCGGGTACTTGCAGGGCAATACATTTTTCTAAAAACAATTGACTGCTTAATTTGGCAATTTCGGGCATCAGCAAATCTTGCAGAAGTTGTCTATGTGTCACTCTTTGCGCATTGGTCGAAAAACGAGTATCGGAACATAAATTGTTTAGGTTCAATAATTTACACAAATTTAAAAACTGCCTATCGCTGCCTACTGCCAACACAAGGGTTTTGTGGTCGGCGGCAACAAAAGTTTCGCCGTAAGGGGCAATATTGGGGTGCAAACTCCCCATCCGTTGCGGAATAGTGTTGCCTATTAACCAATTTGTTGCCTGATTTGCCAACGAAGCAATTGCCGAATCGAACAATGAAACGGTTACAAAACTACCTTTACCTGTTTGCATGCGTTTAATAATTGCCAAAAGCAAGGCTTCTTTTAGTTGATGTGCTGTTAAAATATCTATCAAGGCAACAGGTAATTTCACAGGATTTCCGTTGGCATCGCCATTCATATACATAAAACCTGTTTCGGCTTGTAGTACCATATCGTAGCCTACACGCGGGTCGGTTTCGCCAAAAGCGGTTATTTGTCCATAAATTAATTGCGGATTTAGTGCCGACAATGTGGCATAATCAACGCCTAATTTTTTATCGTCGCCTGTTTTGTAGTTGGTAATTACTATGTCTGCTTCGGCTATTAGTTCGTACACTTTTTGGCGGTCGGTGGGTTGGCTAAGGTCGGCAAAAACTACTTTTTTACCCCAATTAATACTACAGTAATAAGCCGAGTGAGCTGCTTGGGCAGATTCTGTTGGCAGCTTCCAAGTGCGTGTAACATCACCGCCTGTTGTTGGGTTTTCTATTTTTGTTACCTCGGCACCCAACTCGGCAAAAAACATACCTACCGCCGGACCCGCCAAAACACTGGCAAGTTCTACTACTTTTAACTTATTTAGTTCCATTTTTTAAAATTTGCCAATAAAATAGCCTTTATTCGGGCATTTTGCATTGCAATAAAAATATTTTTTTGCTGCTGTAAAATAAAAAAAAAATTTGGTCGTTTTTCAATTTAACCATTTAGTATTTCTTGCGTCTAAACTGCATCACTTACCTTTTAAAATTTCTCGCTATGAAACCGTATTTTTTAATCCTCGTTTTGCTATTATCTACCTTATGTGCAAAAGCACAAAATGCAGTTGCTCTAATTCAAAAAAGCTTTCAAACTGGCAATATTGCTTTATTGGCTAACTATTTATCATCGGACATTGAGGTTAGTACGCCAAACGGCGAAGCTACCGACAAGGGCAATGCAGCGCTCTTGCTCAATAGTTTTTTGCTGCAAAACGTACCCCGTAGTTTTACCGTAAAACACAATTGCACGGCACCTAATGGTTCGCAATCGGTGGTAGGCACATTGGGTACAACAAACGGAAATTATAGGGTTTCGGTGGCATTAAAAGGCAATAACATCGACGAAATAAGTATCGAAAAATAATAGGCATTAGTGTTAAACATATAGCGATACGCTCTTTTTAGCTGATAATTTGGTAATTTTACAATAAACAGCTAATTTCGCCCCGTGGTAGCCCTAAGTGGCTCTGCGGGGCTTTTTTAATTTAATTGGCTTTGGTTATTAAGTAAAAACAGCATTTTTTTAAATTCAAAAATTGTATATCTCTATACCAACATAAAACATAGCAAAGTTAATGCAAATAGTTTGTAACAGCCCCGCTTGACGCGGAATATTTATTGGTCTTTTTTGGGGGTGATGTTTGGCACTCCCTAATTTGATAAGTTGGTGGCACCCCCTTAGCAAGTTTTGCACCAAACTAAACATTTTTATAAAAGCTACCCAAAGCAATATCCTGTATATTTAACACCATTTGTTAGAAAATTGTTTTGGCAAAATGCTTTAAATCTAAAACAGAAACACTTATATTATACAATATTTAACAATTAATTCAAAAATCATGTTTCCATTTTCGTTAGATAAATTTATTGAAGACATTTTGTTGGAAGACATCGGCACTGGCGACCATTCGGCTCTGTCGTGTATCCCGGCTACGGCAATGGGCAAGGCTCGTTTGTTGGTTAAAGATACGGGCATTTTGGCAGGTGTTGAGTTGGCTCAGCATATTTTTGCCAAAGTTGACCCTAATTTGCAAATTACCCTATTTTTGAACGATGGCACAGCCGTAAAACACGGCGATGTGGTACTAACGGTTGAGGGTAGCGAGCAATCTATTTTACAAGCCGAGCGTATTGTGCTTAACTGTATGCAGCGGATGAGTGCCATTGCTACCCTTACGCATCAATTTGTGCAGGCTATTGCAGGTACAGGTGCGCGTATTTTAGATACCCGCAAAACCACGCCCGGTTTTAGGCACATCGAAAAATGGGCAGTGCGCATTGGCGGTGGCACCAATCATAGGTTTGGCTTATACGACATGATTATGATTAAAGATAATCACCACGATTTTTGCGGGGGTGTTACCAAAGCCATTGAACGAGCGAATGCTTATATTGCCGAAAAAAAATTAAACATAAAAATAGAAATAGAAGTGCGCAACTTAGCCGAACTGCAAGAAGTACTTAACATAGGAAAAGTTGACCGCATAATGTTTGATAATTTTACGCCACAACTTATGCTCCAAGCTGTTGCAATGGTTGGTGGGCGTTTCGAGACCGAGGCGTCGGGGGGTATTACCCTTGATACAGTACGTAGCTATGCCGAAACGGGCGTAGATTTTGTGTCGGTTGGTGCCTTAACCCACTCGTACAAAAGTATGGATTTGAGTTTAAAGGCTATGTAGTAAAATGCCAACAAACATTTGCCCCAAAATAACTTAACTATTATTGGTATAAAAAGTATAAATTAAGTAGCTGGCAGATAAATGGGTAAGCAAACTGCGCAGGCTGAAGAGCGGCGTGAAGTCCGCCAATTGCTGGCTAATAGGCTTTGGGTAGGCAGAAAACCGCGACTATTGAGTTTATCAGCAAGTGTTGAGGTAGTACCTATTTTTTCCAAAAAAAATCTCTTTCTAAGATTTTTTCACAACAATTGCATATAATTTACAACCGACTTGAGGGTATATAAAACAACACCGAGTGTATATAATATACACTCGGTGTTGTTTTGCAAATATCATTTCACATAAAAGCATTAGCAGTTATGGTTATAATTTACAGTTGTCCTGTTTTTACGCGTGCATATACGATATAATCGGTGGCGGGTGCTGTGCTCAATTGTGGGCGGCAGAGTTGCACAATTTGCCCGCGATGATAATGAGCATGGTGCGTCATGTGGCACAATATATCGTAGTAGGTGCTGGTAAATTTCATGCCTTGCATATTTACATAGGTAGTTGTTTGCTGCATGGATTCGGGGGTGTTTAGGGTGGCTATAAATTGACGGATATTAGCCATATTTTGTTGCAACATAGGCAACCATTGTTGTCGTGGAATGGCATCCCAAACGGTTCCTTGGTATAAATCGCCTACAAAACGACCGTACCATATACGTTGGGCTAATAATATATGAGCCATTAGCGCTTCGGCTCGGGCGGGTAATTCGGTAATGGGTTCGAGGGCGTTTATGAGGGTTGTATTTGCCCATTCCTCGTATTCGTACAGGTTAATAAAATGTTGTTGCATTTTGGGAGGATATTTTTTTGATGATTGGTAAATTTAGGTATGGCTATCGTTGGCTTGGTAATTTATGACGAATAAGCAACAGATAAGTTACGCCTTTTAGTAAGGTTTTTATTGAGTAATCGCATTTTTATAAGGTTCCACGTTCAAAAGCGTCAATATAGCTGCGCTCGCTGCAATTGGTGATGGTGGCATTTTGGTAATTGGCATACTGTTTTAGCTGGTGATAACCTGCAAAAGCAAGGTAAATCTTCCGCCAAAAGTCGTGTATATAATATTTTTGCCCTGATAGTTGATACATATTTTCGCGCGATTGCCCTGGGTCGTAAAAATGTTCGTGATTAACGGTCATTTCGTTGGTTTTGGGGTCAATGCGTACTTCTTCGTGCCACGAATGATCGGCTCCGGTAATTTTTATGTTTTTAAAGCCTAAGTTTAACGCCAACAAAATTGAGGGTAACAGCACATTGTATGGGCGCACCGAGCCTAAATTGTGCTTGTAGCAATAAAATTTAAACCAATCAAAACCCTCGATGGGTGTTAGGTTAATAAACGCCAATTTTATGTTTTTGTTGCTTGCAAATGCTTGTTTTATCACCTCCGAGTTTTTACCTAAGGCATTTATCACTACGGTCATTTGCCAAGTAGTTTGTTGGTTTATTTGTTCAAAAATGTTTTTGCGCGATTGTTGATGTAAAGGTGTTACGTTGGGTAAGTAAAATTCGGGGGCAACCAACACATAATATTTAGGTCTTATTTGTTGAAAATAGGGAGACAAGGCAAAACCATTAACGGCAAAAGTAGTGGTGTTTGACAACACATCGAGGTGTGTTTGCAAGGTTTGGCGCAAAGTGGGTCCATTGCCCAAAATAATACATTGGGTGTTGGTATTGGCTTTTTGTAATGCAGCTATACCTGTTTGGCGACGCGTCATGGTTAAAATTCGCAAAACCGATAAACCAGTATTGCCCATATTTATAACCCAATTGCGCAACCTTGTTAAAAAGTTTAAATATGTTAGTGACGACATGAAAATGTGGCGATATAGAGATATTGTGATGGGGAGATGTAATGAAAAAGTACAGCTTTATAAAAAATAATTTACAATTTATCTTGACAATGTTAAATTAAGGCTTTTTGTGTTTATAATTGACAGAAATTCAGGTAGTTATGAACATTTGACGCTTCAACACGAAATATTGTCCTTTTTAGGTCTAACTATCTTATAATCAGTTTGTTATAAGTGCCTATTTTGCTAATTTAATATTGTCAACTTACAATTCATAATCAATAATTTATAATCAATAATTAATAAGCCCTAACAAAGTGTACCATTTGCACAACACCACATACCACGCTTTTTGTGGTTGCCCTTTAAGCAAATACATAATACCTAAACCAATGCTAGCTACAAATTTGTACAGTTCGGATAAAACAGTTTTGGTATATACCCCTTCGGCTTTGGCGCGTATGCGTTCTTCGCTACCAGTTTTACGGCTTAGACGCACAAAACCTTTATGCGATACTCTTTCGGCATCTATGTGGTGTTGTACGGTAGCTGTTGGTAGGTAGTATATTTGGTTAGACAAGGCGCGTACTCTAAAAAAAATATCTTTATCATCGGCACGTGCCAACAATTGTTCGTTAAATCTGCCTGCCTTTTGCAGGGTATCTTTTCGGTAGGTCATATTACAGCCTACGGGGTAATTTCCGCGCCCGCCTTTAAACAATAACACCTTATCGCCCAAATCGCGCTTACTTACCATACCTTCTAAATAAGGGTTCATCCAGGCAGGTTCGCCTTGTTCGTAGATGGGCAAAACGCGCCCGCCTACGCCAATAGCATGGGGTTGTGCAGCTAAAAACGCAACAATTTGTGCTAAAAAATCGGGGGCAGCAACTGCATCATCATCTATATAAGTAATAATATCGCTTATAGATTCATCAATGCCTCTGTTGCGGGCGAAGCACAAACCTTGTTTTTTTTCGATGCAATAGGTTATCAGTAAATTAGGGTTTGATGCCACAAATTGTCTGCAAATGGCATCTGTATTATCTGTACAATTATTATTTACAATAACTATTTGATAGCTTTTTTTATCTAATGTTTGATGAACAAGCGATTCCAAAGCTAAACCAATATATTTGTCGCGGTTGTAGGTACAAATAACCACCGAAATAATAGGTAGATGATTTAAGTTAGGCATTATTGTTTTACAAAATAATTTAATGACGGCGCAAAAGTAGGTAAATTTTAGTTTAGTTTTATCCTCCAAATCATAAAAACAAAAAACGCCAAGCGGTTTTGTAACTACTTGGCGTTTTTTTCATTTATCAGTTGGCAATTATTCTTTCACCAATGTTTTTACGCTGCGGGTGTCGTTACTGCTTAAGGTAACAGCATATACACCTGCGGGCAAGTGGCTAAGGTCAATTGTTTGGTTATTTGTACCTTCGGTAGCAGCAATTTGGGTGTTAAACAACAATTGTCCAACAACGTTAAACAATTGCATATTTACAGTTTGCTCGGTAGGTACATTAAACGACACAACAGCTTGGTCTTTTACAGGCACAGGCTGTATGTAGTTGATACCCAAAGTGTTTTTACCACGTTGAAGCATCACCAAACCTGCTGCATTTTCGGTGCCGTCAAAGTCGGTTTGGGTTAAGCGATAATAAGTAACACCTTTGGGAGCATCTGTATCTAAAAATACATAATTTTTAGTAGTATTGCTATTGCCGGCACCTGCCACTTGTGTCAATTTCTCAAAATGTTCGCCATCGGTTGAGCGATAAAGGGTAAAGTGGTCGTTGTTTACTTCGTTGGCAGTTGTCCAAACTAAGCGGTTGCCTTGTTCTAGGGCTTCGCCTGTAAAGCGGAGTAACTCAACGGGTAATACTGCACAAATAGCTTGGCATACAATAACGCTGCGCAAGCAACCTGTTTGGTCGGTTAGGTTAATGGTATAAGGCGAATCGAAGGCTTGTTGTTCAGATATAAACAATTCGTTATCTACACTTAAGTTACCGTCGTAGCTACCGCTTACGGTATAAGGAGCAGCGCCACCTGTGGCTCCGCCATAAATTTCGTAAGTTTGGTTAGCTCCATTACAAATATAGCTATGTAAGATGGTTATGTCTTGGCAAGCAGGATTGCAACTTTCCACTTTTGCGCAAACTTGGTCGCTGGTAGTGCCACATTCGCCGGTTACTGTTACGCCATAAACGCCGCTGCTAGTAATAGCTATTGCTGGGCTGTTGCTGCCCGTTGACCATTGATAGTTGGTAGCACCTGCTGCGGTAGCATTTAAGGTGTTGGAGTCTTCTGAGCAAAAACTTTGTGCTGCGTCGCCTAAGCTAATACTTGGTACTGCCGTAACACTAACTACTGCTTGGGCTGTTTTAGCTCCGCAATTGTTGCTTACTGTTACCGTATAGGTGCCTGCTGTGGTAGCATTTATGGTGGGGCTTGTTTGTCCGTTAGACCAAGCATAGCTTACATTGCCTGCTGCGGCAGTGGCATTTAATAATGCCGAGCTGCCTGCACAAATAGCTGCATTGGCAAGTGTTACGTTAGCCGGAACCGGATTAACCGTTAGTTGTGTAACAACGGTGCTATCGCAACCTGTGCTAGCCGTAAACACATCGGTATAACTACCTGCTTGTGTTTGCAATGCTCCACCTACAAAAATACTTTCGCCTTGGCAGATAGCCGCTGTAGTGTTTACCGAGTAAGCTGGATTAACAGTTAAGTTTGTAGTTAATACGTTTTCGCAACCATTGGCATCAATAGTAACATCAACATAACTACCCGATTGGCTTTGGTCTGCTCCGCCAGCAAAATAAGTTTGTCCGGCACAAATGCTTACAGCCACCGACGAAGAGATGCTTGGGAAAACATCTATATTGACCGCAACGGGGTCAGAGTCGCAGTCGGTGGTAATAATTAAGCTGTACTGTCCGCTTTGTGCGGGGGTAACGTTGGCAATAACTGGGTTTTGAGCACCCGATATGTAGCCATTAGGACCTGTCCAAAGATAAGAAGCTCCTTCAACGTTAGGCAAACCAAATAACTCGATGGTACCGCCATTACAAACACTTGTGGTAGCTTGTGGTGCTGCAATTTCTGGGATGCAAGTAACAATATCGCAATCTGTTGAGCCTGTACCACCTATTTGCACGGCATTAATTTCGGTGGGTTGATTACTATAGTTGGTTATCAACAACAAATACACATCGCCTGTATTGGCATCTACTATGTCTATGTTTTCTACTGCCGAGGCGCTGTAGCTACAGTCGGCGGTGGTGCCTAAAGTACCGCAATTATCGGTAGCAGCGGCAAGGGTAGGAAAAGGTCCCCAAAGTGCAAAGTCAACATCTACCGAGTTAGAGTTGGTTTGTAAGATGTTGATGTCGCCTGGGTCGGCAATTTGCAAATAATACCATGCGGGGTTAGGCGATGTGCCTAAGCAATTATAATCGTTACCGGGTTCGGTTATCGATGCAGCAGGCTGATCGACACCTGCCGGAAAAGTAACGCCCGAATCCGTGCAATACGGTTGTGCTTCGGCACAAATAATACCTTGTGCATTAGTGTTGACTTGTACTAATACGACAAGAAGGGATAAAAGTGTCAGTAGTTTTTTCATGAAAATGTCTTTATGTTATGTGAAATAAATTTTGCTTACTGTCTTGTTTCGATGTTAACCAGAAGATTACGGCACAAAAGTAAGGTTTTTTGTTCAGAATAAAAAAACATTTTCAGGGGTTTTCCACAAAAACAAGTAAAAAATTTAGCAAATACGTAGTCGCACACAAATAAGCCATAAAAAAGCCAATCAATGCACATTGATTGGCTTTTTTATGGCTTTATATAGCTAAGTACATTATTTTCTATACTTATTTGTTTTTACCCATTCGGCGCTATGATGGGGCAATATTTTTAAAATAAGTTTTATAATATCTTTTTCTCGGTTATTAAATCTAAATTCTAGTTCTTTTAGATACAACGAAGTATACTGTTCTTTAACACCATAAAATTTCGTTAGTTTGTCTTTGGCATACAAAAAGAAACTTTGCGACAAGTCGTTAGATTTACTTTGCGTAGCTGTAGTTGCCGATGCGTCGGCATGAGAGTTGTCGTTGTTATCGGCAGCATTTTCAACAAATACCTGTCTGTTGATAATTGCAATATAATAAACCGCCGAATCGGGTTGATGCAGCAAAGATATACCCGTGCTTTTATGCCAATAAAATGGCGTTATTTGTTTGCCATGCGCATTTACTTGCATATTGGCTTGTAGGGTTTGATAATCGGCAATAGCCTCTCGAACAATACGGTAGTACTTGTTTACCGTATTCCTATTTACCTTCAATTTTTTCGAAGTTTCGGTAGCAGTTAGCTCTTCGGCAAAACAGGTAATTAGTTTTTTGATGTAATATTTGCTTAATCCGTTCATTATTAGTGATTAGAAATGTGTTATTTAAAATAGATTCTGTGAAAAAACGACAAAATAATGACTTTTTTTTTCTAAAAAAAGCTTTTTTTTTGCAAAGTTGTGACATTTTTATTACATTTGCACTTCAAGAACAGCCATAATTATACTTAAGCACCAAAGTTTTACAGAGGTATAACAGCAACTATTCAAGGTAAATCAGCTTATTTTAGCCCAAAAAATCCGCATTTTACTTTTAATCATCAAACACTGTGCCAAAAAATAAAAATAAGCGGTGATGCTTGTTTTTTATTGCAAATCTATGACAAAATATACTTGAACATAAACTGTGCTAGATTGAGCGCTTTTTGAACAAGTACTAATGAACACAAAACCGTGCCAACTTTATAATCAAATATAATAAAATGAGTTAAAATACTTTTTTACATAAAATATTATAAAAATAAATAAAATTTCAGAATTATGAATAATCCCCCTTACTTTCCCCGAAGTCCTATCATTAGCTCCTTTATCCAACTTGTAAAAAAAACACCCCTTGTTTTTACAAGTTTTTGGCTACTGATTATGGCAAGTACTTTTGTTGCACACGCCAACACCAAAGTACCCCAACAGCCCAATACCTGTGACATTAGTTTGGTACAACAAAGCCAAACTTGCCCAGGCGATTTAAATTGCATCACCGATTATGCTCCCGACGGTTTTGCCTTCTACTTAGGCTTCCAAAACCCTGCCGATGGAACGCCTCTTTACCGTTTTCAACCAGGTACCGGACAATTTGAAGCCTATCCCAATGGTACGGCACACATCACAGGTATTATTGTAAATACCACCGATGCCAACAAAAAATGGCAACTCGATGTGTGGCTTGATAACCTATTGCCTTGGGGAGCATGGGATGCCTTGTCTAACGAAACTACTTATTACGAAGACCCCTCAATACCTTATGGCATTGACCTTAATTACCTTAACTGGGATTATTACCACCTATCGTCGGCAAGTGTGCTAACGGGCGTGCCGGGGTCTTATTGGGCAGGTGCTGTTATCCACCTCGAGGCTTACCATTACAATATGTATGCGTTTCAGGTGGGCGTTGGTGCTAATGCCAAAGATTTAGATTATGGCGGAGCGTCGTGGTTTAGTTTTAATGGCACCCGTGCCGACGGCTCGTGGTTTGGCACAGAGTCGTTGAACGGCGACATTAATTTCGATTTTTGCAATACCATTTGCAATGGCTCGGCTACGTTTCAGGTAAATACCAATAGTAGTTTTACCTACAACATTACCCCTTCGGTGCAGGCTTATGCCAATGGCAATACCATCTCTATCTACGATGCCTGCCCAAATACCTACACCCTTACCATTAACACCGCCGACGGCTGTACAGCAACCACCAGCTTTACCTTTAATGTGCCACAAAATAGTATTAGCTTAACATTACCAGGTAGTGTAAGCGGCTGTAGTTCGGCTACTATTAATGCAGGTGCAGGCTATGCCTCGTATCAGTGGTCAAATGGGGCTAGTACATCTAGCATTAATGTTACACAAAGTGGTACTTATACCGTTACCGTTACCGATGCCAATGGCTGTAGCGGCACTGCCCAAACTTATGCCAATATTGGTGCGGGTAGCATCGCTCAACCTAATTTAGGCGATAACGTTAGTACTTGTGCCAATAACTATACCCTTAATGCGGGCGCGGGTTATAGCAGTTATCAATGGTCAACGGGGGCTACTTGGCAAAATATTACGGTTAACCAAAGTGGTACTTATACCGTAACCGTTACCAATGCCAGCGGTTGTACCGCAACTGATGCTGTTTATGTTAGTTTGGGTAGTAACATCAGCCTTAATTTAGGTAACGATGTAAGTACTTGCTCAAACAGTTACAACATCAATGCTGGAGCAGGTTATAGTAGTTACCAATGGTCAAACGGGGCTACTACATCAAACATTAATGTTACCCAAAGCGGTAATTATAGCGTAACTGTTACTAATGCCAGCGGTTGTACGGCAACCGACGTGGTTTATGTTGGCTTAGGTAGCGGCGGAACAAGCCTTAACTTGGGCAACGATGTAAGTACCTGCTCTAATAGTTATACTATCAATGCGGGTGCTGCTAATGGCTATCAATGGTCAACAGGGGCTAACTCATCAACTATTATTGTTACCCAAAACGGCACTTATACCGTAACCGTTACCTACAGTGGCGGATGTACAGCCACCGATGCCATAAATGTAACATTGGGTACTGGCGGTGCAACTATTAGTTTAGGTAACGATGTTAATACTTGTAACAGCAATTATACCCTTAATGCAGGCACGGGTTATACTAACTACCAATGGTCTAACGGGGCTACTACATCAAACATTAATGTTACCCAAAGCGGTACTTATACCGTAACTGTTACCACCGCCAACGGCTGTACAGCCACCGATGCCATAAACGTAACATTGGGTACTGGCGGTACAAACGTTGATTTGGGCGATGCCATTATTAACCTTTGTAACGATAATAGCTATTATTTATCGCCAACAAACGGAGTGTCTTATGCGGCTGTTGTGTGGTCAACGTGGGCTACTAGTTATGGCATATCGGTTAACCAAAGTGGCACTTATACCGTAACTGTTACCGATGCCAATGGCTGTACCTCGTCCGATTCGGCAGAAATTATCTTCCAAGACTTTACTATTAACCTAGGCGATGTTACACAAGTTGTTTGCGATAGCATTACATTGGGGCTACCTATTCCCGAGGGTTTAAACTATCAATGGTCTACGGGTGCAACTACTCATTACATAGATTTGTACGAAAGTGGCACCTATAGCCTTACTGTTACCGACGCTGGTGGCTGTACCGCATCAGATGTGATTAACCTAAACATACAACACCCCTCGCCTAACTTAGGTAACGATACCATTGTGGTAGGCGGGCTTGTGTTAGATGCCGAAAATGTGTGGGGTTATAGCTACCAATGGTCAACGGGCGAAAATACACCCAGTATTTCTGTTACCCAAAGCGGTACTTATAGTGTTACCGTAACCACCGAGGTAGGCTGTGTTGGTTACGACGAAATAACCGTTACCGTTATCAGCGGTTTAGCACCTAACACCATACTTGGTTTGGCTTATGTAGATTGGAACAACAACCACCTACACGATTGGGGCGAAACAGTACTGCCTAATATTTTGGTTAGATTGGTTAGGGCTATCGACAACACGACCGTAGCTACCTCGTATAGCAATAACCAAGGCTATTATGTGTTTAATAACATACCTTTTGGCAGATACAAGTTGCTATTTAAACGCCCGCAAGCGTTTAGTTTAACTACCCTTCAAACGCCTTTGTTGCGTAGTAACCAAACCGGCGATGCAGTTGGTATGCTCGTAGAACATAAAGGTAGCACCCGCTGCGATGCCGCCTTTGTACCCAACCAACAGCCTACTACCTTTGTGCATCTGCCAAACAACGTAATGATGGCGCAAAGTAGCTCAACCGGACCTGTTGTTTTTGCACCTAAGTATGCTTGTGGCAACGATTTTACGCTCCAAACTATTTGCTTGCCTGCCACCGACGAAGATGGAGAGGACGTTATCATCAGCCAAATAAGTAGTTCGGCAGGTAATACCGCTACTATCTTTGGTGGTAACTGCATACACTATACTGCCGCCCTTAATTTTAATGGTATGGATACGCTAACCGTTACGGCTTGTAACGAAGGCAACCCCGAATCGTGCGGAAACAGCTTGGTGTATGTGAGTGTGCCTTGCCCTGCACCGCCTACGGTAGAAAACGATACGGTATCTACCACCATCAACCAAAATATTTTAATTGGCGTTTTAAACAACGACAACGATAATTATCCTTCTGTTATTGTATCGGGGCAACCTACTAATGGCACAGCTATTGTGCAAGAAAACGATGTACTTTATACACCAAATAATGGCTTTATTGGCACCGAAGTTTTTAGTTATCAAGTAACAGATTTGTACAATCAAATTGCATTTGGCACTATAGTAGTACATGTTTTGGCTGTTGATACTTGCCAACAAACCCTTAATTATTGTGCACAACCGTACACTCCTATACAATTGTGTCCTGTTTTTTGTACAGTGTCTAATGCCACTATCACCGACATTCATGTAACGTTTAATTGTAGTATCAACCAACAAGATGATAATTGTTTTGAATACGTTGCCCTTCCTGCCTTTGTTGGTACCGATACTGTGCTTGTAACAGCTTGCAACGATATAGGCGAGTGCGAAACTTTAACACTACTAATAAATGTGCAATGCTCGCAGCCTACTGCCAACAACGACTCGTTTATGGCAGAGCTTGGAACCCCTAATACCTTTAGTATACTTGGCAATGATACCCAAGAGTGTGATAGTCCCCTATCTCCTACCCTATTAACCGAAGGTACTTTTGGCGATGCCTTTATTGATAGCAATGGTAATTTGGTGTATGTACCTAATGCCACCGCTGCTAATCAAACCGATACGCTTTATTATGCAGTTTGCAATAGTTGCCCTGCTGCTTTGTGCGATACCGCCATGGTTGTTATAGCTATTACTGGCGAAATAACCGATATTGCACCCAATGCACACCTAGATGCCTTAGTAATACAAAGCGGCGATACCGTTTATATCAACGCACTTGCCAACGACGAAGGCTCTGACATTAGTATCACCAATTATACCCAGCCTAATTTGGGTACGGTTGCCTTTGATACCACCACAAATACCTTTAGCTATACCGCCGACCCTAATTTTACAGGTAACTTGTTCTTTACCTACACCATTTGTAACAGTATTGGTTGCGATACAGCGGCTGTAGTTATTAGCATTCAAAGTCATGGCGTGGCTAACCAAGCACCCGTAGCCCAAGATGATAGTTTTAGCACCAACAATGCCACAAGCATCACCCTAAACGTATTAAACAACGATTACGATGCCGATGGCGGAGATATAGTACTGACCGAGATAAATCAGTTTCCAGAAAACGGAACTGTTACCATAGATAATGGCGTTATCACTTATCTACCCGATACTAATTTTGTAGGTGTTGATACTATACAGTATACTATCTGCGATACAGATGTGCCTGTGTTATGCGACCTCGCAACGGTTATCATTTTTGTAACCGATACCACTATAATAAGCCAAACTGTTACCGCCATTGCCGACACCGCCACCACTACCCTTGGCACAAGTGTTACCATACCTTTGCTTGCCAACGATTTGGGCGATGATATTAGTATAACCGATGTTAGCAACCCATTATACGGTAGCTTTGTGGTAGATGCCAACAACAACCTGGTATATACACCTAGCCCTAACCTAACTATTGCTATCACCGACCAATTTACTTACACCATCTGTAACCCAAGTAGCGAGTGCGACAGCGCAACCGTTACCATATTTATAACCGCACCCACCGATACTGTTTTAACGGCTGTTGATGATGACAAGTACGGAACTTAACATGGAATTTGGTTATCGAGGTGCTAAACAACGATATTATACCTACGGGTAATGCCGTAAATATTGTAGAGATAAACCAATTGCCCGCAAATGGCATTGCCCTTATCGACAATAATGGTACTATTATTTATGTGCCAGACCCTGGTTTTTCGGGTATTGATGTGTTCCAGTATGTTATTTGTAGCCAAACCGCTTGCGATACAGCTAGTGTGTTTGTTACCATTGAAGATAGCATTGTGGTAACTAACCCTGTTACCGCCATTGCCGACACCGCCACAACCACCCTTGGCACAAGCGTTAGCATACCTTTGCTTGCCAACGATTTGGGCGATGATATTAGTATAACCGATGTTAGCAACCCATTATACGGTAGCTTTGTGGTAGCTACCGACGATAGCCTGATCTATACACCTAACACCAACTTATTATTGATGCCACCGACCAATTTACTTACACCATCTGTAACCCAAGTAGCGAGTGCGACAGCGCAACCGTTACCATATTTATAACCGCACCCACCGATACTGTTTTAACGGCTGTTGATGATGCAGTTACGGGTAACTTTGGCGAAGATTTGGTTATCGAGGTGCTAAACAACGATATTGTACCTACGGGTAATGCCGTAAATATTGTAGAATAAACCAATTGCCCGCAAAATGGCATTGCCATTATCAACAATAATGGTACTTATTATCTATGTGCCTAACCCTGGTTTTCGGGTATTGATACCTTCCAGTATGTTATTTGTGGTTAAGCCGCTTGCGATACCGCCACTGTGATAATTACAGTTAATGATACCATTGTGGTACCCGTTGCTGTTGTGGCTGTTGCCGATACT
The DNA here is from genome assembly GCA_016718845.1 of Sphingobacteriales bacterium. Lineage (GTDB taxonomy): Bacteria > Bacteroidota > Bacteroidia > Chitinophagales > UBA2359 > JAEUUX01. The sequence goes on along the minus strand of JADKCK010000005.1, from coordinate 59,446 downwards.
GCCTTTACCACCGTCGGCACAAGTGTTACCATACCTTTGCTTGCCAACGATTTGGGCGATGATATTGTAGTAACGGCTGTAACGCCCTCGTCGAATGGTAGTTATGTGGTAACTACCGATGGTAGCATTATCTACACACCTAACACCAACTTAACCGTTGATGCCACCGACCAGTTTACCTACACCATTTGTAACCCAAGTGGCGAGTGCGACAGCACAACCGTTACCATATTTATAACCGCACCCACCGATACTGTTTTAACGGCTGTTGATGATGTATCGAGTACCGACCTAAACATGGCTGTTGTTATTAGTGTGTTGGATAACGATATTATCCCCGCCGATGATGTGGCAGCTATTTTTAGTATTAGCAATACTCCTCAAAATGGATTTGCTATTATTAACCCCAATGGCACCATCATCTACACACCTAACAACAATTTTACGGGTATCGATACCTTTGACTATGTGCTTTGTGGTTTAAGCGTTTGCGATACCGCTACAGTAATAATTGCAGTTAATGATACCCTAGTTGTACCAAACCCTGTTGTGGCTGTTGCCGATACTGCCTTTACCACCGTTGGCACAAGTGTTACAGTACCTTTGCTTGCCAACGATTTGGGCGATGATATTGTGACGGTGAACACCGTCGAATGGAGTTTGGTAACTACCGACGGTAGTATTATCTACACACCTAACACCGACTTAAGTGTTGATGCCACCGACCAATTTACTTACACCATTTGTAACCCAAGTGGCGAGTGTAGACAGCGCAACCGTCACCATATTTATAACCGCACCCACCGACACCGTTTTAACGGCTGTTGATGATGTGGTTAGTGGCGACTTTAACTGGCTGTTGTTATTAGTGTGTTGGATAACGATATTATTCCGGCAGATGATCAAGCAGCTATATTTAGCATTAGCAACACCCCTCAAAATGGGTTTGCCATTATCAACCCCAATGGCTTTATCATCTACACACCTAACAACAATTTTACGGGTATCGATACCTTTGACTATGTGCTTTGTGGTTTAAGCGTTTGCGATACTGCTACAGTAATAGTTGCAGTTAATGATACCCTAATTACGCCCGTTGCTGTTACAGCTGTTGATGATGATGCCACACTTAATAGCAACTCAAGTACTATTATACCGCTGTTGGCTAACGATTTGGGCGATGATATTAGCATTACCAATGTTAGTGCCGCCAATTACGGAACGTATACCCTTGATGTAGCTGGTAACTTAGTGTATACTCCCGATAGTACCCTAATAGAGAGTGTAATTGATGTGTTTAGTTATACCATTTGCAACCCAAGCGGCGAGTGCGACACGGCTACCATCACCATATTTGTTATTGTGGATAACCATGTTATTACTACACTTACAGCCATTGACGACGAAGTTAGTGGTACGTTTAACGATACCCTTACTATTGAGGTATTAGCCAACGATATTTTTGCCGAAGAAGATACTATCGGAACCGTATCTATTAGTATCTTGCCACAGCATGGCTCGGTTAGTTTTGATGCCGATAATATAGCCACTTACCTACCCGATAGCAATTATATTGGCACCGATACCTTTGAGTATGTGGTTTGTAATACCGCCGAACCTGCCGTATGCGACACTGCTTTGGTATTTATTACCCTAAACGATACCACATCGGTGCCTGTAGTGGCTGTTGCCGATACCGCATTTGCTACCATTGGCACAACCATTACCATTAACATACTAGGCAACGACCTTGGCGAAAACATTAGCATCAGCGATGTAAGTTTGTCGCCAAATGGTGCTTTTGCTATTGATGATAATAACAACATCATCTACACACCCAATACTAATTTAAGCAACGATACCATTGACCAGCTTACTTACATTATCTGTAACCCCATTGGCGTTTGCGACACTGCCACTATTACCATTTATCTTAGCCTATCGGCAGATACGGTATTGGTTGCCAACAACGATTTTGCCGAAGGCACATTTAACGACACGCTTACCATACCTGTGCTAGCCAATGATGTAGTACCTGTTGGCGATGTGGCAAATATTGTGGAGATAAACGTATTGCCCAACAACGGTTTGGCAATTATTAACAACGATGGTACTATTGTTTATGTACCTGATAGCACTTTTGCAGGCATTGATACTTTCCAGTACATCATCTGCACCCAAACCCTTTGCGATACTGCTATAGTGTTTGTAACTATTAACGATACCATACCCGACCCCATTACTGCCATAAACGATACCGCAACAACTACCGTTGGTGCAAGCGTTACGATACCTTTGTTGGCAAACGATTTGGGCGATTTTATTAACATTACTTCTATTGCTCCGTCGTCGAATGGTAGCTATGTGGTTAATACCGATGGTAGCATCATCTACACACCTAATACCAACTTAGGCGTTGATACAACCGACCAATTTAGCTACATTATCTGCAATAACCTTGGCGAGTGCGACACCGCAACAGTTACTGTGTTTATTACGGTAGGCATTGATACTTTGTCGGTGGTGGCTGTGCCAGATTATGCCAGCACAACCGCCGATAGCCTTATCTATATACCTGTATTGGCAAACGATTTGGGCGATAGTATTGCCATTGTTGGCATTACGCAGCAGCCATTGAACGGTAATACGCTGTATGCCATTGGACAAGATAACATTGGCTACGAACCTAACGCAGGTTTTGTGGGCATTGATACCTTTTACTACGCAATATGTAATGGTTTGGGCGAGTGCGATACTACTTTTGTGGTGATTGCCGTAACAGATACAAGCGCCACGCCACCTATTGCCGTTGATGATTTTGTAACCATAGATACCACCCAAACCGACACACTTATTGCCGTGCTTGACAACGATGTGGATACCGTTTTTGCCAATTTGGTAGTAGGTATTGTAACATTGCCGCTTAATGGTACAGCCACAGTTGTGGGTGATACGGCTATACTTTACACCCCTAATACAGGCTTTGTGGGCGATGATAGTTTGACGTATGTAGTAATAAATGGGGCAGGTTTAAGCGATACCGCTACGGTGTTTATTACCGTTGTACCTAATATTACCCAATCGGACATCATAGTTATTGCAGTTAACGATAACATTGTTGCCGAGCAAAATACCGAAATTGACATACCTGTATTGATTAACGACGTAGTAGGCGGTGCAACCGATACATCGGTGCTAACTATTACTATACTAATAGACCCAACAAACGGTACGGCTGTTGTTACAGATAGTACAGTTGTTTATACCCCTAATACAGGCTATACAGGCATTGATGCATTTACCTATGTATTGTGCGTTGATGGTGTGTGCGATACTGCCCAAGTAGTTATTAATGTAGATGTTACTTGTACCGACGACATCTTTATTCCAAATGGTATATCGCCAAACAACGACGGAAAATATGACACTTGGGAGATACCTACCCTATTTAGTTGTTTCCCCGATAACGAGGTAATTATTTTTAATCGTTGGGGAGATATAGTTTATCAAAACACTGGCTACGGCGATACCGATAATATCTGGGATGGTACTTGGCAACAGAATGGTAACGAGCTGCCCGACGGAACTTATTACTATATCATCACATTAAGCCCAAGTAGTGGTAAAAAACTAAATGGCTTTATTGAGCTACGCCGATAGGCTTTGTCTAATCCCCCTAGCCCCCTTTTTTCAAAAAGGGGGGACTATAAAAGGGGTAGTTTTATAATTGCCGTAGTTAGTTTTATAAATGACGGAGCTAGTTTTATAATCATCTTACCCTTTTGGGTTTAAAGAGTAATTTTTAGGTTTTTAAGGGTGAGTTGATTATACTTAATGGGTATTTAAATAGCATCTACAAAAAGCATTTCTTTGAGCAAAATTTGTGTTGGTGTTTTTTGTGGTTAGTGTTTTATTTTTTTTTAGTTTAGTACAAAAAACAAGCTATTGACAATTGTTTGTCAATATAGCATAATTGTTTGTTGTTTATTGTTAATCATTAATTAATTTAATCATGTCGAAATATAGTTTTTTAATAGTGTTGTGCTATGTACATTAAGTAGTTTATTGTATGCGCAACAAGATGCCCGTTATACCATGTATATGTACAACGGTTTAATATTTAATGCAGGCTATGCAGGCAGTGCCGAGCGCACGTGCATGAATGCTTTTTACCGCAATCAGTGGGTAAACATTGAGGGTGCGCCCAAAACCATCTCGGCGAGTATGAATACTGCCTTGGGTAAAAAGGCGAGGGTTGGTATTGGTGGGTATGCCGAGTACGACAAGTTGGGCGTTCACGACCGTTTATCGGCGTCGTTGAGTTATGCTTATCGTTTGCCGCTTGGTAGTGGGCATTTGGGCATGGGCGTAGAGGGTAATGTGCTGTATATGCGCAGCAACTGGGACGACGTACAGCTAAACCCCGATGGCGTTAATGATGACCCGACGTTTCAAGGGCACAACAAGGGCTTTGTTACCTAATTTTGGATTAGGATTATTTTATCACACCCAAACGTTTTATTTGGGCTTGTCGGCACCGCGCATTTTGGAGGTAAAATTAAATGCTAACCAAAACATAGATACGCTAACATTGGCACGCGAGCGCACAAATTACTACGGCACTGTAGGGGTGGTGGTATCGTTAAGCGACGATTGGAAGCTAAAACCGTCGGCATTGGTAAAGATGATACCAACACGTGCCCCTATTCAGACGGATTTGAATTTAAGTGTGTTGTACAAAGATAGGTTTGAGTTGGGTGGTTCGTTTAGGGCAGATGGTAAGTTTAAGCCCGAGTCGGTTAATGCCATTGCCATGCTTCATTTTGCGAATGGTTTGAAGATAGGTTATGCCTACGATTTTACGTTGAGCCGATTGCAGAATTACAACAGTGGCTCGCACGAGGTAACTTTGGGCTATGAGTTTGGTGGTAAAAAGATGCGCTACCTAACACCACGATATTTTTAAGTTTTGGAACTATTTACACTTATTTTGGCTTTTCGCACAATATACTTTTAGCTTTATCGTTTTGATGAGGTAGTAAAGTTTAGGCATAGTCGTTTTAAGCCCGAAGCATCTATTTATTTAGAAGGCTTCGGGCTTTTTTTAGGAGGTATAGGTATTTGGCAGTGGATTAAAATGGTTAGTGCCGAACAAACGCGCCTATTTTTTGTTTAGTTTAGACATAGCTTTGTTTTCACAAATTTTAGCACCTATGATTTTGTCTTACAGCACAGTAACACGTGCAACACCTTTTCAGCAATTTCTATTAGGTGTTGTTTTGCTCATTATTGGCATGATTAGTTTGCGTTTTTTTAGCACTAATACCGAAACACCCTGGCTTTGGGCATGTGCATCGCTGGGTTTTTATAGCTGGATAAATGCGGTATTGGGCTTTTTTAAGCGCCAAAATTGGTTGCGTTATGTAGGTTTTTCGATGTGTTTTTTTGTACTATTAAGTGTAATAGCTTATTATAGTGCTATTTTTACCACCAAAACTAGCTTGTCCGAAGTTCCTTATTATTTAACAACCTTTGTGGCTACTATTGTATTTTATTCTTTATTAACGGCTATTGTATCGCTTATCCGAACAGTATGCGGTTTAATTGGCTTAGATGTGTTTGCAGATTAGTACATTAATGGCTAAGTTATTACGGTTTAAAGATAAAGTATTATCAAGCCGTATCTTGTAAATGTAACTTATTGGTAGTAATTTAGTCTAAATAATAGACGGACGAGATAATTCCATAACTTTGTTTAATCTTTTTGCCAAATTGTTAAACAAAATACACTTTCAGTTGTCTTATACATTAGAGTTGGTGAATAAATAACTACAAAGCGGCTCGGGAAGCCGAAAATTTCCGCAAACCGAGTCGCTTTACTTTTTTATCAGGATATTTGCTAAAAAGGCACTATGTCGCAACTTTTGTTCGATACCCTTATTCGAAATTTTTTTAAATTTAACACACAAACATGTCTTACACAAACGGAACCCTCAACGGACACGATGTATTGCAAAATCCCGCAATAAACACCTCGGTTGATTGGGCAACAATAGAAGAATTGGGCGATTTACACGTAGGTACCTCAATAGATACACCTATGCGTGATGATGCTTTTGAGCAAACAGATGGCGAGAAGATTGCTATCATCGAAAAACATTTTCGTCAGATAATGAATACACTTGGCTTAGACCTTACCGACGACAGCCTAAATGGCACGCCACATAGGGTAGCCAAAATGTTTGTTAAAGAAATTTTTAGTGGATTAAATCCAGCAAACAAACCAAAGATGACAGTTTTTGACAACAAATTTGGTTACGACCAAATATTGGTGGAAAAAAACATTACTTTGCACAGCACCTGCGAGCATCATTTTTTACCTATTACAGGTAAAGCACATGTTGCCTATATCCCAAATGGCAAAGTAATTGGCTTGTCGAAACTAAACCGCATTGTACAATACTTTGGCAAACGCCCACAAGTACAAGAACGTTTAAATATGCAAATTTTAGTGAGCTTTGCGATGCTTTAGGCACTCCCGATGTTGCCGTTATTATTGATGCCGAACATGCTTGTGTAAGTACCCGCGGCGTACATGATATTGGTTCGAGCACGGTTACAGCTAAATATGGCGGCAAATTCAACGACCCCAAAGTACGCGAAGAATTGTGGAAAATGATTGGGTAATTGGCTGTCCGCTTTTGGATTTGCTTATTTGCAAAAAACGCTCGACCAGTTTGGTCGAGCGTTTTTTTATGATTTTTGGGTGATGTTACAATGTCGGGATATTGCGAAGGGCATTATTATTATCAATCACTCGTATGTTTGCGCTCATGTTACGCAGAGGTAACCCAACCGAGTTGGCTATTAAGCGGCATGGGGCTTTTTTAGTCGTTTGTTGTTTTTTTGTTGCTGCTTACCACCTAATCTGTTCTTTTTACTTTTTGCTTGATCAAAAGACAAAAAATCAACAATAAGGCTGGTATAGTATGGCTAAAAGGGCAACATTCCGCTAAAAAGATATAAACTTGCACGCCAAACGACTTGTTTGTCGAGTTTATTTCTGGGTTCGGTGTGGCGTGCTTCAAACAGTATATCTTTTTAACGCCCATTTTTGCCCATTTCTTAACGCCAATTCCTATAATGCCGGTCTTCTCTCTCCAAATAATGCAAAGCGTAGCTAAAAATACCAAATGGCTAATTATAAAAATGGGCTGCGTAACATGAGTTAATCACAATAAATAATTTACAATTCATGATTTATAATTTACAATTTGTCACTTATTTTTCTCCCCTTCTAAAATAGTAAATTCGGTACGGCGGTTAATGGCTCTACCTTCGGGGGTGTTATTGGGTGCTACGGGTTGGCTGCTACCATAGCCTTTGTAAGCAAGGCGGTTGGGTGCGGTGCTTTTTTGTACCAAGTAATCGTAAACGGCTTTGGCTCGCTCGGTTGATAGTTTTTGGTTGTAGCTAACAGTACCCGTTGAGTCGGTATGTCCGCCAATTTCTATTTTTAGTTGCGGATTGGCGCTTAGTAAGTCGGCTAATTTATTAAGTTCGGGGTACGATTCGGGGCGTAATTGGTACGAATCGGTTTCGAAGAACACATTTTTTAACACTACCCGCTCGCCCACGTTCCATGCTTTGGTGGTGTCGTGTTGTAGCGGTTGCAGGTTGATATTTAGCAAAAATGGTTTTTGCTGGTCGGTAGCAAGGTTAATATCTTTCAACGAAAAGTTTTCGGAGTAGAACAGATACCCATCGCGGGACACATTGTACATATAGTTTTTGCCTATTGGCAGGGTGGTTAAAAACTCGCCCGAGTTGGTGTCCGATACCGTTTTTAGTATCATTTCGCCTGTTGCCAAATCGGTTAGTTCTATGGTAGCCGATAGTTTTTTCTTAGGGTTTCGGGCATCGGACACTACGCCTTTTACGTAGGTTACCTGTTGGGGTTTGGCGCGGGGTGGCAGGTCGAAGTAAAAAAGGTCTAAACCAGCCGTATCTACATACGACGAGTAGTAGGCTCTTTGCCCGTTGGCGGTTACTACCAAACCGTTTTCGTTGGCGGGTGTATTTATGGGATAGCCCAAGTTTTCGGCTTTTCCCCACGAGCCGTCGGGTTGTCGGCGCGACAGGTAAAGGTCGGCATCGCCCATGCCTATTTGTCCGTTTGAAGAGAAGTACAGGGTTTGTCCGTCGGGGTGAATAAGGGGCGATTGTTCGTCGAGTGGGGTATTGATGTTTTTGCCTAGGTTGACGGGTGGTGTCCAGAAATTATTTTTTAGTTGACTCATCCAAATATCTACGCCGCCAAATCCATCTTTTCGTTTCGAGCAAAAATAAAGTTCTTTGCCGTCGGCGGATATACTTGGTTGCGACTCCCAGCCTCGGCTGTTAATGGGCATACCTAAATTGTAAGGACCATCCCAAGTTTCGCCCGATTTTACGCTGTAGTATAAGTCAAAGTTACCTAAGCCATCGGCTCGGTCGCGGGCAGCAAAAAACAGTCGTTTGCCATCTGGCGATATGCAAATAGCCCCTTCATCGCCCAAGGTATTGATGTTTCGCATGGGTATGGCTTGGTTCCAGGTACTATCGGCGGGGTTGCGGGTGGCGAAGTAAAAATCTTCGTTTAGGTTGATGTCACCGCTAAGTCGGCGGGTAAATACAAGGCTTTGTTCGTCGGCGGTTAGGGTGGGCAGGTATTCGTCGTAGACCGAGTTGACCGATGAATCTAGGTGAATGGGTTTAAACGGCACTGGGAATTTAATGGCAGTTTGGGCAAAGTTGGCATTATCGAGCAGTTGTTGTACCTTTGTGGTAAGTTCTTTTACATTTTTTGTACTATCTTTTAGTGCCATTGATTTGTTGGCGTAGTTAATTACGTCTTTGTAATGTTGTTGTTCGTAAGCCATTTTTGCCAAATAATAATTAACGTACATACGGTTATTGGCGCTCGGAAAAAGCCGCTCTACTTGTTTGTAGGTGGTTTGGGCAAGGTCGTAATTTTTTTGTTCCCAAGCAATAGTGGCTATTCGTTTATAAGCTTGTTCGTATTTCGGGTATCGTTTTATGGCTTTTTGGAGCAGGGCGATAGCCTCGTCGAAACGCTCATAGTTGTAGCTTTCGTTGCTTTTGTACGACAAATTTTGAAACGTTTGGGTGCGTTTGATTTGCTTGTTTTTTTTACGGATGCCGATTTGGTATCTTTGGGTGGTGGATTTAACGATGGTTGAGCAAATACATGGTTACCCAAACCATTTAGCGTTATTAATAAACAAAAAAAGGCAATGCGAATCATAAGCAGTTGTAAAATAGGATAAAACGAGTGTTAAACGGCGAGTATAGTGAACGTTTTTTATTACTAAAAATTGCGTAGCCTATTTAACAATCAGTACGCCATCTGCCATAAACGAGATGTCGGTTTTTGGGGTGATTATTTTGTTGACTTCTTCTTCGGTTTTACCTTCGTCTTCGGCATAGTGGCGCAGCAAATCTACCGATACCGTTTCGACGGTGGCGATACCCTCGACAACTACGGTTTTGCCTGCCAAATCTTTGGGCATAAAAAAGGCATAGTCTTTAAATTTCACGCGCATAGGTTCGCCTTCGGTTCGTTCTAGCATCATCCAGCAGCCTTTTGATTGGCAAACTGCTTCTACTTTGCCTTTTATTTTGCTTTCATTTCGGTTTTATTGTCTTTTGCATTTGGGCAACTACGGCATCGGCAGTTTGGGCGTTTTTGGCATCAATTGTTCTACCAAAGTGTACGCCATCGCCTTGTATAGTATTTTTTGTACTGTTACAAGCCATTAGGCTAATAAGAACGAAAAAAAGGAAGGCGTAAGTTGTGTTACGAAACATGGTATTGAATTTATTTTTAAGTTTTTTGATATAAACTGATATTGATTTGATTGTATTAAACTTGCACACAAGGCAATAATTAGCACAAATTTACGTCTTTTTGGTAGATATTTGGTAAATGTAGGCAGTTTAAAGTGTAAATTTTGCCAAAATTTAGGCTATTTGATTATCCAACAAATAAAGTTGTTTTTTTGATGATTGATTTTGGGTATTTTTTTGCGGATATTGTTGATTAATAGCTTAGGTGTTGGCAAAATGGTGTATCTTTGCAACACTTTAACAACTTTAGCTAATCTTTGTAAATATTAGTTATTATCAACAATGAAAATTCACAAGCAATTTAAATAAATATTCATTGAACAATAACTTTATAACTATACAATCCTTACAATCACACATTATACATGAACTGGTTTACACGAATTACCCGTGGTATTAATACCAAAACAACCGACAAAAAAGAAACACCCGAAGGTTTATGGCATCAATGTTCGGAGTGTAAAACTACGGTTACTACAAAAGCACATCGTCAAAATGCCTTTGTTTGCAGCAACTGTGATTATCACGACCGCATTGGCTCGAACGATTATTTCGAGATTTTGTTTGACAATGGGCAATGCCGCCGCTTGTTCGACAATTTAGTTGCCAAAGATACCTTAGATTTTACCGACTCGGTGCCGTACAAAAAACGTTTGGTGGCTTCGCAAAAAAAGACCAAACTAGACGATGCCATGCAGGTAGGCGTTGGTAAAATAAATGGTACAGAGGCAGTAGTATCGTGCATGGATTTTACGTTTATTGGTGGCTCGATGGGTGTTGTGGTAGGCGAAAAAATTTCGCGTTCGATAGATTATTGCATCGAACATAAATTGCCTTTGCTTATCATCTCCAAATCGGGTGGAGCGCGCATGATGGAGTCGGCTTTTTCGTTGATGCAAATGGCAAAAACGGCTGCTAAACTTACCCTGCTCGAGGCGGCTGGCTTACCTTATATATCGCTAATGACCGACCCTACAACAGGCGGCGTTACCGCATCGTTTGCTATGTTGGGCGACCTTAACATTGCCGAACCTAACGCCCTAATTGGCTTTGCCGGACCAAGGGTTATTAAAGAAACTATACGCCGCGACCTGCCTACTGGTTTCCAAACCTCGGAGTTTTTGTTAGAGCATGGTTTTTTAGACCTTATTGTGCATCGAAAAAACCTAAAAGATAAACTTAGCGAACTGTTTGGCTATTTTGCTAATTAATGTCTGTTTGGGTTTGATAAAATTTAGCACTTTTTTGTTCCAATCATTTTTGTTAATAATTTTCATGCAAGATATAAATGAGATAAAAAATATTTTTTCTACATTTTTAGAGAAAAATCGTCAGCGCAAAACACCCGAGCGGTATACGGTGTTGGAAGAGATATATAACCGAAGCGATCATTTTGATGCCGAAACTTTATATATTCAGATGAAAAACAACCACTACAATGTTAGCCGTGCTACGGTTTACAATACCCTTGAGTTGTTGGTTGCCTGCGATTTGGTTACAAAGCATCAGTTTGGTAAAAATGTGGCTCAATACGAAAAAGCTTATGGTTATAAACAACACGATCATCTTATTTGTATCGAATGTAGAAAAGTAATTGAGTTTTGCGACCCGCGTATTCATCAAATAAAAGCAATGGTGGGCGAGTTGTTGGATTTTAGCATCACACATCATTCGTTAAACCTATATGGCATTTGCAGCACTTGCCAAAAAGAAAAAAACTTGAAAGAATCCGATAAGATTACTATCCATTAAAATAGCACAAACGCCCTACTTTGTAAGTAGGGCGTTTGTTTTTATAGCCTATTCGTTGTTCGTAATACTGTTGTAATTGGTTAGCAAGTTGGTCAATATCTTGTTTTCGGGCTATTTGGTTTATCCATTTTTGGGGTATTTGTTCGTGTCCGTATAGCAAACCTGCCAAGCCACCTGCTACACAAGCTGTTGTGTCGGTATCTAAACCTAAATTAACTGCTTTAAGTACGGTTTCGGCATAGGTGTTGCTGTTTATTAGGCACCAAAGAGCCGCCTCTAAACAATGTACCACATAACCACTAGCACTAATTTCGGACTCGGGCAGGTCAAAAACATTTCCTTTCAGTATTCGTTTATAGTGTTCTAATTCGGGTTCGTTATTTAGCACTTGTTCGGCTATTTTTTGCATTTGTTGATAAGCCGTATATTTATCGGCTCCATCTATCAATGCTATTGCATATTCTACATATAAAAAACAACCAATAATAGATATGGGGTGTGGGTGTGTTAGGCTCGATACTTCGTCTATTATTTGATAGCGCATTAGCTCTGGTTTTTTGTGTACCGATAAAACCAAAGGTAAAATACGCATCAACGAGCCATTGCCGTTGTCGTTACGGCGGGCTTCGTGTTTAGGAATAGGTGTGATTATTTCTTGTCGGTCTATTAAAAAAGACAATCTACTAAGCGAGTGGCTGGTTCGTATGCCAATATCAAATACTTTGCCGTAAGGTGTCCAAAGGTTTGTGTTTATCCAAGCTACCATTTTATAGGCAATATCATCAAGGTTATAGCCATTGCTTAGGCTGTCGGCAAGGCAAAACGCCAACGAGCTATCATCCGACCAAGTACCTGCTGGCTGATTATGCGTACCATAGCCCATCATGTCGGTTACTGGGCTTTGGCGCAGTTGCTCCCTACTTAAAAATTCGACAGGCACACCTAATGCATCGCCCACCACTAATCCCCAAAGTATGTCGTTTGCAAACTTACGCATAAAAATAATTTTATAAATGTTGAAATAAGGTAGCTTATTGCCTCGAAAAAGAAATCGGTGCAAATTTACGTAGTTTTATAAAAAAACCAACCATTGCCCAAAGATTTTATCACAATAAAATAACTATCGCTCATGGTGGGCATTTTATACTTAGGGTCGAGGTAAAAATACCCAACCCCATTTTGGTTTATACTGCCAATTTCGAACAATAAACATTCGGTGCATTGTTCGGTGTCAAAATAAACATTACGTAGGTATATTTTATCTAATATATCGGTCAAGCTTTTATCTTCTTGTAAAATTTTGGTGTTAAGGTAGCCCTTTTTTTTGATAATTTGCAAAGCTTGGTCAAAATTTTCTTTATTTTGCTCAAAATGTTGTATAATTGCTTTGTCGGGTGCTACCCAAAGGGCAGTATTGTGGTAATCAAACTCAAAGGTAGTACGTTTTTCTTGCTCATAAAAATGGTTCCAGTCGCTGGCTTCCGAGTTTTTTAATCGGTCTAACATTACCTGTACAATATCTAATTGCGAGATACTGCGCATAGACACCATTTTCCAGCTATCCTCAAATTTAGTTAAAAAAACATACACATCTTGTTGGCAAGATGGGTGATTGATTTCTACGGCAACCACCGAATTAAGCGAATCGATGGGCAATAGTTGGCAATTAGTTTGGGCGTTTGGGGGTAGCACTTGCCCCCATGTGTAGGGCAATCCCAAATTTTTGGATAACCCGCAACAAATATACTCATTTTTATTGTCAAAACCATCAGGCGAAAAATAATTTTGCACAATATCCAACGGAATTAGCTGATTATTAGATTGTGCATTTAGTTTTTGTAAATCAAATACAATAAATAATAGCGAAAAATAGACAATTTGGTTCATTTGCTAGGTATTTAAAAGGTAAAGGTAAGGCAAAATTGGTATTTTTAGGTAAAAAAGGCTCTAAAGAGAAAAAACTTTCGTAAAAAACGAAAAAAAAGCGACAATAGTATTGCAAGTTTAAAAAACGGTCGTATCTTTGCACCGCAATTCGGAGGAAGAGCAGATTCCGTAGCTCAGCTGGTAGAGCAATACACTTTTAATGTATGGGCCCTGGGTTCGAATCCCAGCGGGATCACCTCGCTTTTTATAGTTTTCAAATCCCGCTAATACTAGTATTTAGCGGGATTTTTACTTTTTAGTGCAATTTCAACATTTTTTTGTTCTGTTATCGTGTAAAAAGCGTATTTTTGCAGCTTGATTTACGTGTAATTAAAAATTAGCGCGTTTTGAACAACTGCATTGTTAAATAAACAATTAGTAATTATGCTTACAACCATCAAATCGCCTATTGCTTTTAGCGAAACTGGCAAGCGTTCGTACAAAGAGAATGTTATTTTTCCGGATAGCAACTCACAAAATACCAACACTCGTTTTTTTATGATTTGCTCGGGCGATGGCGGAGATGAAAAAAGCGAAGCGGGAGCCAACCTAATAGCCCAACACTTTGCCGAATATTTTGCCAAATCTAAATCGCTAAAAACCGAGCGTTTGGGTCAGGTGTATATGAACGATATGCTGCGCCATACCGAGCGCAAGTTGCAAAACTATATTCAGCAAAACCCCAAAATGGTGGATACCGAAGGTAGCGTAGCACTACTTCATTTTAACGAAGACGGCAGTGTTTCGGCAGCTTGGGTGGGCAATTGTCGCATCTATCAGATACGCAACGGCGAAATAGTTTATCGTACCGAAGACCATATTGTTAGCAACTGGGACCCCCGCGGCAATGCCCGCACAAAACCGCGTTCTATTAGTGCCGTTGACTCGGCGTGGGCAAGTGTTACCACCCTTACCGATGTATTAGCTAACGATTATTTTTTAGTTTGCTCGCCCGGTATAACCGAAACCATAGACGACCGCCACGTTCGCTATCTTTTTTCTCAGACGGATAATGCCGACAGTACCAATCGAGCTATTGCCTCGAAAATAAAAGACGAATGTGCAAAATCATCGCAGGGTAATTATTCGGCTATTTTGTTACAAATCGAAAAATCGCCTTTTAAAGTCAAGCCACAACTTGTTTATAAACAACCTACTAATGTAGCACAAAAACCAGTAACGGGGCAAATAAACCCACCCAAAAACCCAACTGGTGCCATAGAAATGCCGCGCGAAAGCAAATTAAAAATGCCTAGTATAAACATTAACCCTGCTATGCTTCGCAATTTAGGTATTGCTGCCTTAGCCTTATTAGTGGTGGGTGGCTTGTTACTATATAAAATGTATACCTCAACACCCGATAAGGTTTTTGCTAAACACCTACAACAAGCCGAAACACAAAACCAAGCCGGAGCCTACGAAAGTGCCATATCCGAACTTGAGGCAGCATTGTTACTGGCAGTGCCCGACTCGCTCAAAGGTATTGCTCAACAAAAATTATTGGCTAATAAACAAGACCTTGCCGAACGAGAAGCTAAAAAATGGCTAGATAAAGGCAATTTGTTAAAAGCTAAACTAGCCTACGACGATGCATTTAAGCTAGATACCACCAACACCGCATTAAAAAAACAAATAGCCGATTTGCAACTTACCATAGGTAGCGAAAAAAAGAAACTACTAAGCATTGCCGACAGCTTGCTAAAAAAACAACAATACGAAACCGCAAAAGGTTTTTTGTTTGATGCCTTATACCTCGACCAAACAAATGCCCGCATCGTAAAAGCAATAAACGTGTGTAATATTCGGTTAAAACAAGATACCATGTCGCTGGAAATAGCCCTAAAAGAAGCCAACACCAAAGCCGAAACAGGCACACGAACCGTATTATCAACCCCCGAAGCACCACCAACAACTGTTACTGTACCAGCCATAGACTCGGCTGCCCTTAAAGCCGCTGCTGCCCGCAAACGCCGCCGTGCCAACGACAGCATCAACAGTTTTTATAATGGCAATACCTACGGCGAGCCTATCTATAACTCGCCCAGCCGCACAACAACACAAGGCGACCGTACTGTGCAATCGGGTACAGGTGGCGTAGTGCGATATGGTGTATCGGAAACACACACAGGCACACCTGCCACTACCACACCAACCCGAACAGTTACACCGCCGCCAGCACCACTACCCCCGCGCGAAACAACACCGACAGCCCCAGAAGAAACTAAACCCGAAGAACCTAAATAAACAGTGGGCTAACAGATTGAGGGAAACTGAAAGTAAATTTTACCCAAAACTTACCTAATAAATGGCAAGTACTAAATAGCCAATTTGCCGTTGATTATCAATTATTAATCATTAATTAAATTATTTATGCGCTTAACACCATTTTCTAAGTTTTTGCTTGTATTAGCTATTGTTGTTGGTTTGTTTTTTTTAATAAAACGCTTTTTACCCAGCTCTGATGTATCAACAGATACCACAACCACCGAGCAAACAACACCCGATGCCGCACCCGCCAACCAACAAGGCAATGCAACATCGCCTACACAAACCGAAAAACCTAACAGCAATACCAGCAGCCCAACCGCTAAATTTTACTACACCCCTACTGCACCTACCAACGGGCAAACCTACGGTGTTGTACAAATGGGTGCCGAAAGTTTTGACTACTTTGCCGTAAATATTGACAACGACCTAAACTGGGAGGTAAAAGGCGGCGAATGGGGAACCAGCTTTCTAAAAGACGGACTAGCTACACCTGCCAATATCCGCGAAAAATTAGCCTTAGCAATACAAGACCTAATTAACAAATATGGCGTATCGGGCAAAAAAATACACTTTGTAATTAGCTCGGGTGCTGCCAAAGAAGCCATCACCGCCACCATTAAAGCCGAGTTGAGCAAAATGGGCTACTTTATTAACACCGTAACCCCCGAAAAAGAAGGTATCTATGCCTACCAAGCTGTAGTACCTAAGGAGTTTCGCGACAACTCGTTTATGGTAGATATTGGTAGCGGAAACACCAAAATATCGTGGATGAAAAATGGCAAAAAACAAGGCTTAGAATCTTACGGTTCAAAATATTATTTGGACAAAACACCCGACAACGTTGTACGAAAAGACATAATAAGCAAAATAAGCCAAGTGCCTACCGACATGCGTACCAATTGCTTTATGTTGGGCGGTGTGCCATTTACTTTTGCTAAAAAAATACGTACCGACAAATCGGAACGTTACACCGTATTGGCATCGCCACAAAACACCAAAGCCGAAGGACCCAAAGAAACAGCCGGTTTAAACATATACACAGGTTTAGTAGAAGGTAGCAAATGTGACAACTTTGTGTTTGATTGGAAAGGTAATTACGGCATTGGCTTTTTGATGGAACTACACCAACAACAAGCACGAAAAGCAAAATAAGGACATCTTTATCTTGCCATATAAATTAAGTCTGCATCTACTTTATTTATTTTGAAATAAATATCAAACAAAAACTCCCCCATGCTTTTACAGCGTGGGGGAGTTTTTGTTTAGCGTACAATTACCATTCGTTGAGTATAGCTATTAGTTCGTCGGCATTTTCTTCGGTTAGTGCAACTTTATTGTTTTTGTCAATAATTTCTAGTTTTACCGTTGCTTTACCAGTGCGTAAAAGACCAATTTTTTCGGCGGCGGATTTCGAAATGTCCAACATGCGGTTTCGTGCATAAGGACCACGGTCGTTGATACGAACTACTACTGATTTGTGGTTATCGGTGCGAGTAATTTTAATTTTTGTACCCATAGGTAAGGTACGATGAGCGGCAGTGAGTTTATTTTTGTCGTACAACTCGCCACTTGCGGTGCGTCTGCCCTGAAAAAGGTCGGCATAATACGTTGCCACGCCACAATTTGAACTTTCTGTACTGCTGAAAGAAACCGTTAGGCTTGCCACCAGCAAGATACAAAACAAGTAAAGATGATTCATTGAGTAAATGTCTTTTTGTTTAGAAAATAAGTTTAGGTTGTTTTGGCGGCAGTAAAGGTACGATTATTGTTCAAGAATCAAAAAGATTTACCACTTAAAATACGCCTTGTTGTTGAATTATGACATTTTTAGGGGTTTAAAGATGAAAATTGGCTGAAAATTACAAAAAAATAAATCAATTATATTGCCCAAATTTTATGTTTTTATAGCATATCTAGTTGATGTACTATTGGTAGGTTTTTGTTTTTTTTTGTTAAAATTTGCATAAAACGAAAATAGGCAGGTTTTTTGTGGTATTTTTGCGTGCTTATTTAAGGTAATTGTAATCACGCTGTTTATTTACTTGCTTACGTTAAAAAATTATTGTTTTGTTACAACAACTACGACTGTATCATTGGGTAGTACTTATATTATCGGTGTTGTCTTTGGCGGGCGGCATTGCGGTTTGGCATGTTAAGCAAACACCTGTGCCTTTAGATGTGGTTGCCAGTAAAATACAAAAAACATTAAACAACTGGGAAGCCTCGTTTTCAAAAATTACAGAAAACAAGCCTTTAATACTTAAAGCAGTAAGTAGCAACTATAAGCCCGTTGAAGTACAAACCCTATACGACCAATCTTACACCCTATTGCTGTATCGCAACGATACCTTAGTGTTCTGGAACAACAATAAGGTATTGCCGCCCGATTCTTTTTTATACAGCAATAGCGATGCAACACGTTTAGTGAAATTACCCAACGGTTATTATCAGCTATGTAAAAAAACATTGCCTTTGCAAACTATTGATGGCAATTTACAAAAAATAACCGCTGTTGCTCTACAATTAATTAAATACAATTACGCAATACAAAATAAAAACCTTTCTAATACCAACAATCCGTTATTAGGTATACCCACCGAAATTGAATTTAGCCTCCCTGTTATTACCAATATTGCCACCACAAATGATACTACGGTAAGCGATAATAAAACCGATAGTATATTGTCGAAAAAAAACGTTATTTCAACAACAAGGGTTTATACAATAGCTAATGCCACCCAAACCGATTTTTTACAATTAAACTACAACAACAACTTACTGCAAAAACGCGTTGATTATGTAGTTATTAGCTTGCAATTGCTGGGCATAATTGGTTTACTTTTTTGTATTACCTTATTATGTTTGCAAATAAATACGCAAAACAAGCGCCCCTTAGAGGCAAGTATTTTGTTAGTAACACTTTTTTTGTTGGTTAAGGCATTGATGGTTGTATTTGATTTGCCTAATACTTTGCACCAAACCCAATTATTTAGCGTTAAACAATATAGTAGGTATCTTTTATTTATATCGCCTGGCGATTTACTAATTAACATTATAGGCTTAAGCTGGATAGTTGCTTTTTTGTATCAAATAATGCCCTCGTTTAAGTGGTATAAACAATACAAAAAAAATACCAAGTGGCACTTTGTGCTTTATTTATTGATAGTAAGTATTTCTTTTATATCTACATATGGGCTTTATTATATTATAAAAATATTCTTTTATTATTTTAATATAAAAATAGATATAATAAATATATTATATTCTAGCTCTTTCAGTCTATCGGCTTTGTTATCGATGGGTTTTTTATGGATTATTTATGTGTTGTTGCTCCAAAACTTAGCTCGTATTGTAGCTCAATTAGCTATCAACCGATGGCAACATTTGGTAGGTATAGGTTTAATTTTGTTTTTATACATACCTATTTTATATTTTTTCAAATTTTCGTGGTCTCATTTACTCACTTTAGTATGGCTAATTGTATTTATTAATAGTATTCGCTATTTTTCTATTGCCCTGTATCCGTCGCTTACACCCATGCGGTTGTTTGCTTATGTCTTTTTCTTTTCTATACTATTTACTTTACTAATTTATCATTTTACCGAACAACGAAGTTTTGAAAACAGCAAACGTTTTGCGGGTAAATTGGCTATTCAAGAAGACCCAATTACCGAAGATTTACTGGATAAAGCAGCATTCAATATAATAACAGACAACGATTTGGTTATTTATTTTCAAAATAAACGAGTGTCAAAAATACCCGAAAGTTTGTCGCAATATATAAAAAGAACCTACCTGAACAGCCAGCATTTTGAGCGATATGAAATAGATATTGCCGCTTTTGACAATCAACACCGCTTTGTGGACAAAACCGAACAACGCATTACCACCGAAGAGGATTATCAATACAAAACAATTAACCAACTACGCACTAACAATAGCTATATTTACTTAATACGTGGCGAACCGGGTAGTTATAACTATTTGGCAAAGTTGCCCATTTTTGATACCGATAATATTGCTGGATACATTTATATAGAGATGCGTCCTAAATTAGACAAAAGTAATGTGTATCCCGAGTTAACCCTCGAAGACCAATACCGACAAACAAACGAAAGCTTGGACTATAAATATGCCATTTATAGCAACAAAATACTAGAAAGCTCATTGGGTAGTTATCCATATCCGTATCGCCAAGACTCTAATTTTATCAGCCAAGTAACATCAACCATACGTGATACCGTGTTTACTGTTTTTGAAGAGACGCAAGCCAATGGCAAAATAGAGCGTAAAAACCGAGATACCATTTTAGTTAATTACTCAAGTACTTCGGTTAACCAACATAAACATTTATTATACAACTTACCACCACAAAAAATAGCAATCGTATCTCAAGAAAAAACAGCAATCGTATCTCAAGAAAAAACAGTAATTGTATCGCAAGAAAAACAAACAATTTTTAGCCTATTATCTTTATTTATTTACATATACACGATACTTTTACTTTCATTTATTATAGTTATTATATTTATATCTATTACAAAGGGTGTATCAAGCATTAGTTTTATAAAAAACCTATTGTACAGCTCGTTACGAAGACGTATAAATATGCTGCTTGTTACTGTTTTGTTGGTATCGTTTGTAGCCATAGGTGCAGCTACCACCTCTTACTTTTTTAACCTGTCCGACCAACATAACCGCGAAAACCTGATACAAAAACAAAGCGAAATATTGAGGGCAATAGAAAATAATGTGCGCCACAATCCAAACGAACAAACCTTTACTAATTTAATAAACGACCCGGTAAACACCGATTATTTCAATGCTTTGTCCAAAGAACTATCCGAAATTTACAGCATTGATATAAATGTTTTTAATAAATATGGGCAGCTAATTAGCACCTCGCAACCCTTGATTTTTACGCAACATTTAGTTTCCAAACAACTAAACCCCTATGCCTACCATGCTATTGTCAATGATTTTGAAAACCAATTTGTACAAACTGAACAAATTGGCAAATTAAGTTATATAGCATCGTATATGCCCTTAAAAGATAAACAAAACGAATTAGTAGGTTTTTTAAATTTGCCTTATTTTGCCCGCGAAAAAGAATTTAGAAACGAAATTTCGCGTTTTTTAACCCAAATTATTAATATATATGTACTTTTGTTGATAATTGGTTTAGTATTAGCTGTTTTTGTATCCAATACCATCACCAACCCCTTGTTGATGATTAGTGCAAAACTGCGCGGTATACAATTAGGCAAAAAAAACGAGCTATTGTCGTGGCCCGATAACGACGAAATTGGAGCCTTAGTGCAACAATACAACACCACTATCAAAGAATTAGAAAGCAGCGTAAAACTGTTGGCACAATCCGAGCGGCAAAATGCATGGCAATCAATGGCAAGGCAGGTAGCCCACGAAATAAAAAACCCGCTAACACCCATGAAACTGGGTATTGAACACCTACAACGTGCCTACCGCGACAAGCACCCAAATGTACAACAAATGACCGAAAAAATATTAGTTCGGTTGATAGAACAAATAGATTTATTGTCGCAAATTGCCACCGAGTTTTCGAACTTTGCTAAAATGCCTAAACCCAATAACGAAAATATTGACCTAAAAGCCATTATCAACAACGTTATTGGCTTGTATAACGATGCCCAAGAAGCACACCTATACGCTAAACTACCCGACAGACCTTGCTTTGTTTATGCCGACAAAAACCAACTAATTAGGGTATTTACTAACCTTATAAAAAATGCTATACAAGCAATACCCCCTAACCAAAAAGGCGTAATTGTGGTAAATGTAAAACTAAACGAAAAAACTGTTATTATTGCCGTTGCCGATAATGGTACTGGTATTAGCCATGAAATGCGCGAAAAAGTATTTAACCCCAATTTTACTACCAAAAACTCGGGCATGGGCTTAGGTTTAGCCATGTCGCAAAGCATTATCGAAGCAGCAAAAGGTAAAATCTGGTTCGAATCGGAAGTTAATATTGGCACTACTTTTTTTGTTAGATTACCACTTATACAACCTAAACAAGAATTTATTGAGCTATAGTCGAAAAAAAATGCACCTATCTACAAAAAAACAGCCAAATAGTTGCAATTTATAACAATAATGCGCTAACTTTGCACCATAAAACACAATAAAGCACCAATAAAAACGTTGTAGACACATTCTTGTATGAAATAATTAATGTCTTTCAACAAAAATTAATCACGCAGCTACTATCTTTTAATACCTAAAAATAGCAAGAGCATCGCGATTAGTACCTAAAAAGAAACCACGACCGTAAAAATTAAAATTTAAAAACCAATACAAATTGACCATTTAGCCTATAAATTAAAGCGTCCCAATAATAAAAAATATTGACTTACTACCTTGCATTTGGTAATATCAATAAATTACAATTATTTGCACCATAGTTTTCTATGTATTTTTAGCTATTTTCATTTGTTTTGCACCTTCAAAACTTGTATCTTTGAACCGTTTACACCAAATTAAGCCACCTTTAACCCAACAAAGGCAAAATTTGCTAAACAATACAAAATACTCAATTTCTGAATGGTTATTATTTTTATAAAAATTAGATAATATCAACATCAACGGTATAATCACCACTTATGTATTTGTAGAATGTTATTTGTATTAAAGGCAAACTATTGTTTAGCCAAACACCCTAACATTCGTTTTGTTAAAAAGTAAAAAGTATTTTTATGCCAATAATTTAGGGCACAAACTGCAAATTACGCCTAGTACCCAAACCTTAGCATTTTACTTTTAAGGCAAACAAAGCAAAAAATATAGTTGTGTTTGTAGGCTTTTTGGCTGTACATTTTACACCAAATTACCAAGCAAAGCACCGTGTTTGTTATCCGATTATCCACTCCGCTCCTTACCTACCTTCGTCGTATTCTTTTCGTAGTTACCTTTCGCTTATCGCTTTCTACTTATTTTTAGATTTATTAGATACAAACTGCACTTTGTATCACCGCAATAGCTTTGTAGCTTTTGCTAAAATAAACATATACCATTATGGCTAAAAGCGATAATAATTTTCAAAAAAATACCACTTTCTTTATCGACGGCACCAATCTTTGTTATTGGCAAGACACCACACAACCCTCTATTAATGTGTTGTTAGAATTGCTATGCATCTTAAAAAAAGATAAAGATTTCTCTTTTTACTGTATATTTGATGCCAATACACACTACAAATTACCACTCGAACAACGCGAAGCTTATCAAAAAATACTCGAATATAAAGAATATTTTTATCAAGTAACAGGGGGTAAAAAAGCCGACGATTTTATATTAGAGCTCGCCGACTCTTACTCGGCACCCGTTATTAGCAACGATAACTATAACGACCCCCACTACAGCAAATACCGTTGGAAAGAACGCGATTTTACACCCAAACGCCTATTTATGGGCGAAGTAATACCGCTTAAAGGCAATACACACCTAATTGTTAGCGATTTAGACATACACATTAAGGTTAATAACTCAACCGAAGAACTACTCCGAAATCTTGCCCAAGTTATTCAAAAGCCTACCCAAAAACAACGCGGACGTATTAAGTTTTTTAACGCCGCCGAAAATTGGGGACTTATTGTGTACGAAACCGATTTGTATTTTCAACAACCACCAGGCATGACCGACATACAAGATGCCTACGAAGTGGAATTTACCATAGGTAGCAACGACCGAGGTCCATGCGCCGATAACATATCTATTCCGCCTGCATCTAACAAAAACAAAACAATGATTGGGGTGATAGAAAGCTACGACGACCTAAAAACCTTTGGTTATATTAGGTCGGGCGAAAGCTCCGAGTTGTTGTTCTTCTACAAATCGTATGTGCCTAATATGCCTAACGATGGCTTGTACCGAGGCATGGCAGTAGAATTTATACCCAGCGAAAATAAAAACGGCAAATGCGCCCGCGAAATACGCATTATCCCCGAAACAGAAGAACTTAAACAACTACGCCGCAAAGTAACCGAACTAGAAAACTTATTGAAAGTACGCGATAATACTATCTCGCAATATAAACGAATAAAACCAACAAACGAAGATAGCGAATTAATAGACTTAGAAAAAAATATACCTAATGGCTCTAATCAAGTAGTTTTAAACCGCGAACAACAAACTGTGTTGCCAAACAACAACGATAATATACCGTTAGTAAAAGAGCCCAAACAATTGCAACTGATACGCAAAAATGAAATACCCGCCGAAAACAAAGAAACACCCCAAACAGATGCAAAACGAGAGCAAGAAGTGCCCGTTGTAAAAAATACGACCGAAAACACACCCATCCAAATATCTAAGGACAAAAAAGAAGAAATTAAAAGAGTTAACTTGCCCAGCCCGCAGCAAAAAAAAGATATGCTGCTAAACCGCAATAAACAAAACGCACCAAGCAACAATAACAAATCGGCAAAACAACCATTGCCCCTGCCCGAAACAAAAACACCAACCGCCGAAAATACCGAAGAAAAAGCCCCCGAAGAAGTAATACCCGCTAAAATCGAATCGCCCAAACAAATTGTGCTAAAACGAGCTTTGGTGAAAGAAGAAACAGAAACAAAAGATAATAGCGCTAACGAAAACATAACCGAAACACCCCTTGAAACCACAGTTGTTGAGCCGGCTAGCATTGAAAAAAATACAGCCACCAACGATGATAGCAAAAATAAAGGCAAGAAAAAAGAAACTGCAAAAAAAGGCACCCAAACTAAGCAAACAAACACAAAACAGCAAATTGTATCTGCCGCAACAAACACCGAAGAACTAAATACCCCAATAGAAACAACAGAAACAAAAATTGAGGTAGCCAATGTTCCAGAAGCAAATGCTCCGATATCCGAAAAAACAACTAAGCAACCAAACAAAAAAACACCCGCTAAAACAAGCAAAAAAACCAACTTAAAATCGGTTTTAAAGCAAAAAATAGATAACTTAGTTGCCAAAGCCGAAAAAGAAATAGGTACCCACACACCCAATATTGTTGTTGAAACAGCTAAAACAGATACCACCAAAGTAGCCGAAAGCTTACCTGAAACTATCCCCGCCAACAAACCAAGTAGCAAAAAAGGTAAAGCCACAAAAGCAAATCAGTTAGTACCCGAGCAAAAAACAACAAGCAACAAGCTTGTAGCTGCCAAAGCTAACCCAATTGTTATTGCAAGCGAACCTATACCCGACACCAAAGCCCAAACACCTGTTGTAGAGACTAAAGCAAAAACAACAAGTAAAAGCAATAAAAAAGAAAAAACTACCACTACCGTAACAACACCGCCAAACGAGTTGGCTGTCGAAAAAACTACCCAAGAACCCACCGTGGAAACAGAAAAAGTAGTTGTAAAAGACGAACCTTTGGTAAAAACGCCAACTAACACCTCCCAAATGGTTAAAACAACCATAGATACACCTGCAAACGCAACCACCGAAAATAAAGACACCGAAATTGTAGCAGCAACAACCGAAACCACTACCACCGAAGTAACAAGCGTTGATACCGATAAAACACCCAAAACACCAGTGCGTTTTGCCACAGCCGAGTATTTTAACGACCCCGAAAAACGTACCTTCTGGTGGGCAAGCCTACAACCACAATGGCGAATGGCATTTAATGTTTTTTTAGAAAAAGGAGAAATATTAGACCTGCCAACGGACGAAGACCTAAAACAAATTTTTGCGACCAAACGTTTTAGCTTCCACCATGCTACCAAAAACCGCCTAAGCTACAAGCTAAACAACCTGCAAGGCATACAACACCTAACCAATATAACCGAGCTAAACATTAGCGAACACGCCATAAAATCAACCAAAGGGATTGAACACCTAGACAAAATTAACTACCTAGGTTGTAGCCGAAACGAACTAACAAGCCTCGAAGGTGTCGAAAGCCTAAAAACGCTTAAACAATTATACATTGCCAAAAACAACATTTCGGGCGATGAAATTGTAAAAACAGTTAGCCAAATACACCTTAACCTATTAGATTGTCGCGAAAATAACCTGCCAGATGCTAGTAAAAAACAACTACAAACTTTGAACATCAAAGAAATTAAGTTGTAATACACACAAAAGAGGCAAACGGATTGTACCGTTTGCCTCTTTTTTTATACCACTAAACGAAATTTCAGTTGATAAACTTATTTCTCGTTGATAAACTTATTCCTCATCAATAAACTTATTTCTTGTTAATAAACTTATCTCTCATTAACAAACTTATTTTTCGTTGATGATTATCATGTCTTTACACAATCCTCAATCACTTTCTGTCAGCGATTGCAAAAAAGCTTTTAAATTGGCTTTTTGTGTTTCGGTTAATACAAAACCCTTTATCAGCGTATTTTTGTTTGGGTGATTAGCCCCACCCGAAGCATAATGGTTAATAACAGCCTCTAAATTTGGGCGGCTACCATCGTGCATATACGGGGCTGTTTTGGCAATATTGCGCAGCGTTGGCACTTTAAATTTGCCTCGGTCGGCGGGGTTTAGGGTTAGCCGTATGCGCCCCGAGTCGGGGTAAACCTCGTACAAACCATTGTTTTCGAAGCCTTTATTGGTAAACAAAAAACCAGCATGGCAACTGCTACATGCCAAACTATCGCTCATAAACAATGCCAAGCCTTCTTTTTGCGATGCAGTAAGGGCATTTGTGTTGTTTTGATAAGCGTATTGGTCGTAGGGCGAGTTGCCGCTTATTAAAGTACGTTGAAAAGCTGCCAAAGCGCGGGTAATTACATAAGGGTCAATGATGCGTTTGTATGCCTTTTGGCTCATCTCTACATAAGTTGGGTCGGTTTCTAAGCGCTCGGCTAGCTCCAAAACATTAAAATCAAACTCGTTGTGTTCTTGTATTGGCACTAGCACTTGCATCTCTAAGGTAGGCACGCCGCCTTCGCTCAACAGCCTGTCTAAATAGCCCACATTAAACAGCGTGGGCGCATTTCGCACCCCTCCCCTACCCTCTACGCCAGGGCTAAACGCCACCGAGTCGGCAAAGGCAAGGTTTTGTTTGTGGCACGATGCACAAGACACCTCGTTGGTGCGCGACAATGCCACATCGTTAAATAAACGTTTGCCCAATGCTACACGACTTTTGGTTAGTTGGTTGCTGTCGGGTATTATCATGGGTTCAAAACCTGCTGGCAGTTGTTGTATGTAGGTATCATCGTTTTCAACAACTGGCTCCTCTTTGTGGCAACTGCTTAATACACAAAAAAGAAAAAGGGTTAGATAAATAATATTAGTTTTCACATTAAGGTTGGGATTAATCAACTTAAAGCATTTGTTACTGTTCAAGCAAGCTAATTTGTTTGTTGTTGGCTTTTCGTATATCGGTTAAAAACTGCCGAAAATTGCTGTACGTACTTGATGGTTGTTGAGTAGCATTTATTTGCAAGCTATAAATACACTGCAAATATTTTCCATTAGCTTTGTAAGTGCTATTATATTGCCCAAATACCGACTCAATTTTTACTGTTTCGGGTAATTTTTCGATGCTGTAACCTGCCGGTATAACAATCTGTACGGTGTCGACATACAATCCGGGTTGACTAATAACCACCGATGTTTTACGGTTAGGTGCGGCTTCGGGTATTTCAACAATCACCGAAAACACACCTGGTGTTACAAACAAGCGTTTGCCAGCACGTGTTACGCCCCTGCCAAGGGTACTTTTTGTTTTTATCAAACCGTTTAAGTTATTTCTGTTTTCGGGCGGTTTAATGGTAAAGGTTTCTATTCGGCTATCGCTGGGGTTTATCAGCCGCTGCACCCATTTTTCTTGTTCTTTTCTATCCGAAAATTTATGCATTTGTATTAGTTCGTAAGCGAGTTCTCCCTGCAAAACTATTTCCGATTCAACGGTTAAAGTTACCCCTTCGGTAGGTAGTTGTACGGTTGTGGTAGTTGTGGTTACATTATCGTTTAATTTAGGAGTAGGCGTGCGCACTAATTCGCCACCTGTAGGTTTTACTAAAAGGGCGTATCTGTTGTTTGTAAAATCGCCCATAAAATTAAAGGGTGCTATTTGGCTAGTGCATTCCAACCATATTGTATCGGCATTATTAGGTACACACAAAACAACGTGGTTAAATTGGTTACTCACAAAATCCGGAAACATAGTAGGGTCGCTTTCAGCGTTTATAAGTACCACACTAGCATCTACATCGGCGGCTTTTAGTAAAGCTTTGGTATAGTTACTTAATGCTTTGCAATCGCCATAGCCATTTTTATCTACATTATCGGCAGCAAAACATTGCCATCCGCCAATGCCCAATTGTATGCTAATATAACGGGTTTTATCTTGCATATAATTGTACACCAATTGCACTTTTTCGGCAATGGTGTTGGTGTTGGCAACTAAGTTTTTTATGGCAGATGTAGTAGCATCGGGTAAATCGAGGCGGTTTTCGTTTAGGTGATAAAAAAACAAACCAAAGTCTTTCCACGATGCCAAACTACCCTTGTAATCTTCAAAATCAATTAAGTTTGGGGCGGTTAATATAGTCGGAAAATAATCGTTGTTGTTAGCCCAAGGTTCTGCTAAAATGGCGGGCAAGTTGGTAAATGTCCAAACAAAAACTTGCTCTTCCTTGTTTTTCTCTATTTGTGGCTCTATGGCAGTATTAATTGTTTTGTATCGAAAACCATTTTTGTTAGGTGCTACCACCTTAAGCTGTGCCGTTTGTACGGCTGTGCGTAGGTGTCGCTGCGGCATAAATGCAGGATACCATAAAGGATTTTTGTTAGAAACAGTATAGGTATACACTACAGTGTACGGATACGAACCATACATAGGTGTAGCCCAAACCCTATAACTGTCCGATGTGCCATCATCGGGGTTTAACGACCGTTCTTCAAACTCTGTTTTTTTTAGTTTGCGTATTAGTTTACCGTTGGCATCGTATATAGCTCCTTGTAGGTTGTCAATTTTTCGGAACCTATCGTGCATTTCATAAAAAAAGCCCTGTTTGTTGCCATTTTCGTTGAGTATAGTAGTGGCATTTTCTATGTTTATATTGTGCTGTTCGGCGTTAATAATTTGGCAAACATATTGATAGTTGCGCACTATGGCATCGGCATCTTTTAATAATGCTTCTGGTATTTGGTTAACTGGGTATTTGGGTGCATCTATGGCAAATAAAGACAACTTGATGCTTACTAAAGCAATAAATAAAAATATTTTTTTCATAACTATTTTAAGGTTAAATAAAGAAGAATTTGGTTTTTATTATAGTTGTTACTTTCTGACAAAGTAACCAAATAGCTTGCTTGGGCACATTCCGCTTGACTGCCGCCAAATCTTGTTTTTTTTCTGGGGGTGTGATTTGCTTTCCATTTTTTAACGCCAATTCCTATAAGCACTCAAAACAAAATGGGACCAAGGCACAAAAAATCATCAAATAATATACTTTAAATAAAAAATAAACACTTATTATTGTTTAAGCACAATAAGTTCGTTCATTTTTTCGGCTACTTTATCAAAAAATAGGCGCAAATCGGCGTATTCTTCGGGCATTAGCAAAGTACGGTTAATATTTAGCTTAGTATTAATTTGTATTTTTCCGTCGGTGGTTTGCTCTGTCGTAAAATTAAACAATAGGGCGTTATCTCCACTAAAACTTAATTTTAGAGGTGCCGGTATGGTTTCTACTTTACTATTGGCAGGCAAATTTAGTATAAAATTGTAAGTAAACTCGCTGGGGTAAATAAAATCTATTGGATAAAAGCGCTCGCTGGCTTTAAATGGGTTTTGTGCAAAGGGGTGGTTAAGGTTGTATCCAATGGTGATAAAATCGCCGCTTTCGGGCAGTTCGGTGCTACATTTTATTTTTAGTTTTACGGCATCTTCCAAA
The DNA here is from genome assembly GCA_016718845.1 of Sphingobacteriales bacterium. GTDB lineage: Bacteria > Bacteroidota > Bacteroidia > Chitinophagales > UBA2359 > JAEUUX01. The sequence goes on along the minus strand of JADKCK010000005.1, from coordinate 29,696 downwards.
TTTTCGGTTAAATTAGTAAAACCAAACGAGTCGATGGTAATTGGAAAAGCTGCACCTTCTAGCATTTCTTTCACAGCGCTTTGTTCTTTCAATTCGGCAACTGTTTCGCGCACATTTACAGCTTGGTAGTTAGTTTCCGATTTTTGCACGTTCATTTTCAGTTGTTTGTTGGGCAGCACACTGGCTTCGATAAGGGTAACATTTTTGCTTACTTTGGGTGCTTTTATGGGCATCCATCTTGGATTTTTTTTGTCCAGAATAAACACTTGTTGATTTAGGTTTTTTTGGGCAAGCAAAGTATAAGGTGTCATTGGCTCGGTGGCATCAAGCAAATACTCTTCGTTGCCAATATGCACGTAGCTTAACACTTGGTTAAACTGCGTACTAGACGGATAAGCGGGTACAGGTGCCCCATTATTTAGGGTACTTGCCAATGCGGGGTCGGCTTCTATGTCGGCGGCTCGCAGCATATAGGTAAGCAATAGGTTAATATCGGCGGCATTACCTTTGTGCAAATCGTGTGCTTTTTTAAGCGATTGGCGCATAGTTGGGTAAATACCCTCGTCGCCGTTCCAAGCCATTTGGGTATGCACATAATTGTAAATAGCTTTCATTTTGGCTTTGGGGTCGGTGGCATTAGCTGTTAAGGTATTAACAATTTGGTGCAGTTCGGGGCTAATTAATAATGATAGTTTTTCGCCAAAATATTGCGATTGCAATAAGTCGGTTGATGTTTTTTGCCAGTCGCCCATTATAATAATAGGCACTTGTCCCGGAAAACGAATGGTTTGGATACGCACTAATATGCGGCTCATATAATCTTCGATATTGTTCACATAAGACTCGGGGCGCATAGCGGGTAGGTTTTGGGCTATCCAGTGATAACCAACACCTGCTGTTGCGGCATTAAAACAGCTTTCGGTTTTTTCGATTACCTCATGTGTGCCCTGTTGCAGCGTAATTGCCTTTATCACCGATGGTATGCAAATACTGTATTCGCTCCACAAAACGGGCTCTGATTGCTGAAAATACCATCCATGAACAGCTCCGTATCGCTGCGATGTAAGTTCGTAGGTATACTCAATTACGCTACCTTCTACCACATTGGGTATAAATGCTTTTTTTTGGCGAAAGTATCCGTCAATATCTTCGTCTAGCAAGTTTTTATTGTCAAATTTACTTTCTACTACTTTACCCTCGGCATCTAATTTATACGAGCGGGCTTTTAGTTTATCAATATGTTCTAGTTTTTCGTCGGCATAATACGGAATAATGAGGTTGGCAAACGATAATCCGTCTTTGTTCAGCACCTTAATGCGTTTGTGTACCATTAGCACAATGCCTTCGTCGCTAAATGTTACCTCGCCTCGGCTCATCAAAACAAGTGCCGATGCGGTAGGGTCGGCATCGTAGGTGGTCATTTTTAGGTATTCGGGTTCTATCTCGCCCAAATGATGGCTTTGGGGTTGGGCAAATGCGGTAAAGGTGAAAAAAATAGCCCATAGAGAGGATACAAAAGTCTTCATGTTTTAAAAGTATTTATTTTAAATCTAGCCCGTAACTGCTTTAGCTGCCATAAACATTTATTTTGGGGTAATTAACGGACTAATTACAGTAATTGTTGCGCAAAGATAAGTGTTTAGCATTAATTTCTAACATTTTGACATATTTTTTTATAACAAAAAACAGCCTTACCACCCCATATTAAGGCAGTAAAACTGTTTTGATAGCTAATTGATGTTATGTTACAATGGGTAATAGCACATTAAATTGGTGTTTAAGGTGCTGTTGTTGAGGCGGGTGCAGTTGTTGGTTTAGATTTGGCAGCATCGTAAAAACCATTGGCATCCACCTCGTTGGCAATGTATTTCGAGGGGCATTTGAGCAAAATTTTAGAGGCGGTAAATTCTTCGCCTTCCATTTTGCCAGTTAATACAATTTGTTCCGATTTCTCGAAATCTTGCGGGCGGCTGCCTAAATAATTCACCTTTCGTTCGTTGCCTTGTTCGTCGGTCATATAAAACGAAAAACGATTGGCATCTACTTCGGGTTTGTATTCCATGGGCTTATCTTTTACCAATTTGCCCACCACCTGAAACTGCTTACCGCTATTAGAGTGTGCAGTAGCAAACGACTCGTAAGTGCTGTAACTTGATGATGTACTGATGATATAACCCAGCAATACGCCAATAAGTACAAGCACAACTAAATAACTTTTTTTCATGTTAAGTACGGATTTAAAATAGGTATCGAAATCCAGCGCAAAGGTACTATTTTTTTTGCAATTTTCCAAAAAATTGCCGTACTTTGCCTTTTTTATTACCTTTGCATGGTCAGATAAGAAATAAGGCTTAACTTTGAGCGTTTAATGCTTGTTTAGGGCTATTTAGCTACTTTAAGGCATTAGTTGTTTTAAAATAATGAAAACAACTTTGCCTACAAACTACCTATACACAATAATTTGCATAAGTACAAACAACGCAAGCAGCCGAACGCAATATTACAATTCTCTATTTTTCATTGTTTATTATGAAATTTTCATCCAAAAAGTTTTTAAAAAAGCATGACTTACTACTCAAAAGAGCAAAAAATAGCTAACTTTGACCCCAATGGCGTGGGTAATACCAATGGTAACTTGTTTGGTTTGCCCTTCGAGTACGACGATTCGGAGGTTATTATTATCCCAGTACCTTGGGAAGTAACGGTATCGTACAAAGCAGGCACTGCATACGGTCCTCAGGCGGTCTTAGATGCCTCGCCACAACTCGATTTGTTTGATTTTGACGTACCCAACGCTTGGCAATATGGCGTGTATATGCTACCTATTAGCCAAAAGTGGTTAGATAAAAATACCGAGTTGCGCAGTCGTACCGAAGCCTATATTGAGTTTTTAGAAAGTGGTGGCAATTTAGCCGAAAATAATGCTATGCAAGTTTTGATAAAAGAAGTAAACAATGTTTGCTCCGAGTTAAAGAACTATGTAAAGCGGCAAGCTAAAACTGCCCTACAAGATGGCAAGTTAGTAGGCATTTTGGGCGGCGACCACAGCTCGCCTTTAGGCTTAATGGAAGCATTAGCCGAACACGAAGGCAAATTTGGTATTTTACAAATAGATGCCCACGCCGACCTGCGCGATGCCTACGAAGGTTTTACCTACTCTCATGCCTCTATTATGTTTAACGCCCTGAAAATAAAACAGGTCGAAAAATTAGTATCGGTGGGTGTGCGCGATATGTGTGCCGCCGAGGTAGCACTAGAACAAGAGTCAAATGGCAGAATAGTGGCTTTTTACGACCAACAAATAAAAGAAACCGTAAACATTACTCGCCAACAATCGTTTGCCCAATTTTGCCATAATGTGGTAGCTCAATTGCCCCAAAAAGTGTATATTAGTTTTGATATAGATGGGCTTGACCCCAAACTATGCTCCAACACAGGCACGCCAGTAGCAGGCGGTTTTGAAATAAGCGAAGCATTTTATTTGCTTAAAACAGTAGTAGAATCGGGTAGAAAAATTATTGGTTTTGATTTGTGCGAAGTTGCACCAGCCAACGACAACGAATGGGACGCTAACGTAGGAGCCAGAATATTGTATAAACTAAGCATACTAGCTGCCTATTCGCAACAAAATTTATTAATTAGCAACAACATATCAGTAATAACCAATAATAAAACATACTAATAATCAATACATTAAATCCCAAATAGCTAAAAAAAAAACTCGATTTCGCTTATACACTCTCTCTCTAAAATTACTTTAAGTCAAACCAATCCCCCCTCCTACTTTAAAAATTATTAATCATCTTACTTAATTTTCACCAGCCATGATGCGATTTATACAGCTATCTTTTTTGTTTGTTTTAGTAAGCATTACTACTATTTGCTGGGCGCAAGTAACCAATCAACAGGTATCCAAAGTAAAAGTTCCTGAAAAAGCCCCCGAATTTGCCGCTATACCAGTGGATGACCTTACAAGTAAAGAACGAGACATACTAATAAAAATTCAATATTTATTACGAGCTGTATCGTCTTTAAAACGTTTTTCGGGTGCGGTAATCATTGCCAAAGAAGGAAAGCCACTATACAAATTTACAGCCGGCTTTGCCAACCTCGATTACATGGTGCCTAACTCGCTAACAACCAGCTACAATACCTGCGCCGTTACCGAAACCTTCACAGCTTTAGCCATTATGCAATTAGCCGAGCAAGGTATCATAGACCTAAACGCACCTATTAGCACCTATCTGCCCGAGTTGCCCGCCGAAGTAGGCAGCAAATTAACCATTCATAATTTGCTCACCCACACCAGCGGTTTACCCGATTACTATCAATCGGTCAACTACATGCAAAACTTCCTAAACATTAAGTCAAATACCGATATGGTTAACCTCATCACCTCCGAAAATGCCCCTTGTAACACCAACGCCCACCAGTTTACCAACTCGGGCTATGTGTTTTTGGGTTCTATTATCGACAGAATGAGCGGGAAAGATTACCAAAGCTACATCGTAGACAACATCTTTAAACCAGCAAAAATGCTTAATACGGCACCTCATTTTTGGCATCAGGTAGTAGACAACAAAGCCGTAGGATACAAATTTGATAACTCGCTCGAAGCAGCCGCATCACCCGACTTTTGGGGCGCCTTCCCGTTTGGAGCCGATGGCGTTTACTCAACAACCGAAGACCTACTTAGGTTTTGCAACGCCCTTGATAGCACCAGCTTACTAAGCAACGAATACAAAAAAATAATGTATACCGACTATACCGTAGGTAGCTCCGAAGCACAAAAAATGACCTTTGGCTATGCTTATGGCTGGAAAACACGCAAAATAGGCAAAAAAAATGTGCTATTTCAGGGTGGATACATCGACGGGCTAAGCGTACAACTGCGTAGATATATAGACGATAAATACACCGTTATTGTATGCTCAAACTACAACGTAAATATTGCCGCCGACCTCGCCGACCGCATCGAACAAACCTTATACGACGAATCGTATTTTATCCCTTCCGAACCCACCGCTTTTGTAGTTAACGACCTTATCCAGCGCGAAGGTTTAGTAACTGTTATCAATAACTTCGATAAAATGCTCGAAGATAACCGAACTAAACTCGAAAATGTTTGGACGCTTAACTCATTAGGTAACGAATACATGAAAGACAACAACTGGCAAGCATCGCTCGAAATACTAAAACTTAACTCCCAGCGTTTCCCCAAAGAGCCTATTGTTTGGGATAGTTTAGGTGAATATTATTTCCGCAAAAAAGACTACAAAAAATCTGCCGAATACTTTATCAAAAAACTAGAAGTTTCGCCAAACGACAAACGAGCCAAAGGAATGATTAGCTTTATGCAAAAAACGCAGTAACTGCACTTATATAAGCATACTATAAAAAATGCTGTCGAGGTTTATACCTCGACAGCATTTTTTATGCTCAAAATCAATGCACCAATGCTATACAAAAAACACAATAGGCACAAGCCCCGCTTGACGCGGAAAAGGTCTTTTTGGGGGTGATGGTTAGCACTCCCTAATTTGTTTAGTTGGTGCCACCCCCAAAGCACGGCAAGCACAACATCTATAAAAACTAATTTTGTAACTATTTAGCCTAATTAGATTGTATGGCTACTAAATCCTGTTAATCCTGAAATCCTGTCGGTTAATTTTTTGTAACTATTTAGCCTAATTAGATTGTATGGCTACTAAATCCTGTTAATCCTGAAATCCTGTCGGTTAATTTTTTGTAACTATTTAGCCTAATTAGATTGTATGGCTACTAAATCCTGTTAATCCTGAAATCCTGTCGGTTAATTTTTTGTAACTATTTAGCCTAATTAGATTGTATGGCTACTAAATCCTGTTAATCCTGAAATCCTGTCGGTTAATTTTTTGTAACTATTTAGCCTAACCCATCAGAACCGCCATACTTCGTTTTTTGGTGTCCCCACAAACGAATTTATTTGCCCCAAATTCGGTTGCCCGTGGAGACACGGACAAGGGCGGTAAACAAGTTTGGAGGGTTTTTGAGGGTAAAATGGCATGACCTAAATAGTTACCTAATTTTTTTTAGCATTGGTGTTAAAGCTAAAACTTCACTAAGTTTTGCGTCATCGTAAAACCATTATTAAACTGAATAGACAACCAATAAACACCCGCAGGCAGTACATCAGTATCAAGTTGTAAGTTGTTATAGCCCGCCTCAAAAGATTGGGTAGCATTTAACACATCTTGCCCCAATGGGTTAAGCAAAGAAACATGTACTGTTTGTGAATTTAGCAACATCAGCACTGCATTAACCGAGCCATTATTTACATAGTTAGGATTGATGCGTAAGTCATTCACTGGCTGTCCTTCAACAACTACCGATGTACAGTAGGTATCCGAACAATCGGTATTACTAGTAATGGTCAAACAAACCTCGTAGATGCCTGTTTCCGTAAAAGTATGTATGGGGTTTGGGTTATCGCTTTGTGTGCCATCGCCAAAGGTCCAAACATAATGTACAATATCGCCCAACGAAGTACTAGAAGTACTGCTATTAAAAAATGCTACTAAACCATCAGTTTCAAAAACATAGTTAGCTTCGCAAGTCGCAACAGGTGCCAATTCGATAGTTACCGTGTGGCAAACATGGTCTTCGCAATTGGTTTCGTTGTTCCAAACCAACAAACAAACGGTGTAAGTACCCGATGTGGTGTAGGTGTGGTTCGGGTCAAAATCATCGCTGCTTGTGCCATCGCCAAACGTCCATTGGTAATGGTTGCCCACATTTAAGCCTGTCACCGATTGATTAGCAAATGACACTACACCACCATCTACCGTAAAAGTAAATGCCGCTTCGCAGGGGGTTGGTGTTAATGCTATGGTTACAGTATGGCAAACTTGGTCTTCGCAATTGGTTTCGTTGTTCCAAACCAACAAACAAACGGTGTAAGTACCCGATGTGGTGTAGGTGTGGTTTGGATTTACTCCATCACTGTTTGTGCCATCGCCAAATGTCCATTGGTAGTGGTTACCTGCATTTAAGCCTGTCACCGATTGATTAGCAAATGCCACTACACCACCATCTACCGTAAAAGTAAATGCGGCTTCGCAGGGGGTTGGTGTTAATGCTATGGTTACAGTATGGCAAACTTGGTCTTCGCAATTGGTTTCGTTGTTCCAAACCAACAAACAAACGGTGTAAGTACCCGATGCGGTGTAGGTGTGGTTCGGGTCGAAACCGTCGCTGCTTGTGCCATCGCCAAATGTCCATTGGTAGTGGTTGCCCACATTTAAGCCTGTCACCGACTGATTAGCAAATACCACTACGCCACCATCTACCGTAAACGTAAATGCCGCTTCGCAGGGGGTTGGTGTTAATGCTATGGTTACAGTATGGCAAACTTGGTCTTCGCAATTGGTTTCGTTATTCCAAACCAACAAACAAACGGTGTAAGTGCCAGATGTGGTGTAGGTGTGGTTCGGGTCAAAATCATCGCTGTTTGTGCCATCGCCAAATGTCCATTGGTAGTGGTTGCCTGCATTTAAACTTGTAACCGACTGATTAGCAAATGCCACTACGCCACCATCTACCGTAAATGTAAATGCGGCTTCGCAGGGGGTTGGTGTTAATGCTATGGTTACAGTATGGCAAACTTGGTCTTCGCAATTGGTTTCGTTGTTCCAAACCAACAAACAAACGGTGTAAGTACCCGATGTGGTGTAGGTGTGGGTTGGATTTGCTCCGTCGCTGCTTGTGCCATCGCCCAAAGTCCATTGGTAGTGGTTGCCTGCATTTAAACCTGTAACGGATTGATTAGCAAATGCTACTACACCACCATCTACCGTAAAGGTAAATGCCGCTTCGCAAGGGGTTGGTGTTAATGCTATGGTTACGGTATGACAAACTTGGTCTTCGCAATTGGTTTCGTTGTTCCAAACCAACAAACAAACGGTGTAAGTACCCGATGTGGTGTAGGTGTGGTTCGGGTCAAAATCATCGCTGCTTGTGCCATCGCCAAACGTCCATTGGTAATGGTTGCCCACATTTAAGCCTGTCACCGATTGATTAGCAAATGACACTACACCACCATCTACCGTAAACGTAAACGCGGCTTCGCAGGGGGTTGGTGTTAATGCTATGGTTACAGTATGGCAAACTTGGTCTTCGCAATTGGTTTCGTTGTTCCAAATTACTAAGCAAACTTCGTAAGTACCTGATGTGGTGTAGGTGTGGTTGGTCAGCGCTGCTTTGCCATGCCAAGTCCATTGTAATGGTTAAAATCGTAAGCCTGCACCGACTGATTGGCAAATACCACTACGCCACCATCTACCGTAAATGTAAATGCGGCTTCGCAGGGAGTTGGAGTTATTGTTATGGTTACAGTGTGGCAGATTTGGTCTTCGCAATTGGTTTCGTTGTTCCAAACCAACAAACAAACGGTGTAAGTACCGATGCGGTGTAGGTGTGGGTTGGATTTGCTCCATCGCTGCTTGTGCCATCGCCAAAGTCCATTGGTAATGGTTGCTGCATTTAAGCCTGTAACGGATTGATTAGCAAATACCACTACGCCACCATCTACCGTAAAAGTAAATGCGGCTTCGCAGGGGGTTGGGGCAAGCTCGATAGTTACAGTATGGCAAACTTGGTCTTCGCAATTGGTTTCGTTGTTCCAAATTACCAAGCAAACTTCGTAAGTACCTGATGCTGTATAAGTATGGACTGGATTTGCTCCATCACTTTCTGTGTCATCGCCAAAATGCCAAGTATAATGTGTGAAATCGGGCAGCGAACTTACCGACTGATTAGCAAATACCACTACGCCACCATCTACCGTAAAAGTAAATGCGGCTTCGCAGGGGGTTGGTGTTAATGCTATGGTTACAGTATGACAGATTTGGTCTTCGCAATTGGTTTCGTTGTTCCAAACCAACAAACAAACGGTGTAAGTACCCGATGCGGTGTAGGTGTGGTTCGGGTCAAAATCATCGCTGCTTGTGCCATCGCCAAAAGTCCATTGGTAATGGTTAAAATCGTTTAAGCCCGTCACCGACTGATTGGCAAATACCACTACGCCACCATCTACCGTAAATGTAAATGCGGCTTCGCAGGGAGTTGGTGTTAATGTTATGGTTACGGTATGACAGATTTGGTCTTCGCAATTAGTTTCGTTGTTCCAAATTACTAAGCAAACCTCATAAATACCCGATGCAGTGTAAGTGTGGATTGGATTTTCATTGTCGCCCTCTGTGCCATCGCCAAAATGCCAAGTATAATGCGTGAAATCGGGCAGCGAACTTACCGACTGATTAGCAAATGACACTACACCACCATCTACCGTAAATGTAAATGCGGCTTCGCAGGGGGTTGGTGCCAATTCAATAGTTACGGTGTGGCAAACTTGGTCTTCGCAATTGGTTTCGTTGTTCCAAATTACCAAGCAAACTTCGTAAGTACCTGATGCTGTATAAGTATGGACTGGATTTGCTCCATCGCCTTCTGTGCCATCGCCAAAATGCCAAGTATAATGCGTAAAATCGGGCAGCGAACTTACCGATTGATTAGCAAATGTCACTACACCACCATCTACCGTAAAAGTAAATGCGGCTTCGCAGGGGGTTGGGGCAAGTTCTTCTGGGATACTTACATTTTTGCAAGTTTCGCTGTGGCACGATGCGTTTTCAATCGTCAAGCAAATTTGGTACTCTCCTTCGAGGGCATAATTGTGGCTTGGATTGGGATTGTCGGATTGACTACCATCGCCAAAAGTCCATAACACGCTGGTAAATTCGCCCGACGAGGTGTTATTGAACTGAACCGAAAGGCTGCCTGCTGCATTTGTAAAGCCAAAATTGGCATAAAAATTTTCGCATGGGTCGGCAAAGACACAGATACTAAAAAACAGGCTTAAAAATAGTGTAATTTCTTTTTTCATGAGTGGCAATATTTGAATTTTTCAGGATTATCGGTTTTTTAAAAAGCAAAGACGGTTACTTTGCTTTGTGGTTAGACAGATGCAAAGTTACTAAAATAAACAGTAAAAAAAGAAAAAAAGCAGCTTATTTCGGTATTTTAACCTATCTTTACACTTCAAAACAACATGTATGCCTTTACTAACTACTATAAAGATGATTGCTAGCAAATTAAAGCTGTTTTGCTTATTGGCAGTGCTGCTGTTATGGGTAAATAAGGTTTTATTGGCAGATACTGTGTCGGTGTCGGTTAAAGATTACCAACTAGAATTGCGCGATTTTGATGCAAAAAAAATGGACGCATATAAAGCCGATAGAAATTTTATCTACGACCGTACACCGCCAGGACAAACACCTTGGGAAAAATTTTGGCGTTGGTTAATGAGCAAATTAGATAATTGGTTTTCGGATAGCAGAGCAGGGCATGTATTTAATAACTACATTAAATACATACTTATTGCAGCCGTTGTATTGTTAATAATTAGGTTATTGTTAAAAGCCGATATTGGGGCGCTGTTTTTTAGGGCTCCAAAGGGTAGAAAATCGTTAGAACATGAGGTTTTAGACGAAAATATCCACGAAATGGATTTTGAGATGCTGATAGAGCAAGCTATATCGGGACACGATTACCGAAAAGCGGTACGCCTTTATTACCTAAAAACCCTAAAACAACTAAGCGACAAGGGTTTGTTAGATTGGCAAATAAATAAAACCAACTACGATTATCAACTCGAATTGGCTAAAACACCACACGCACAACCTTTTCAGCAACTTACGCTGCTGTTTGATTATGTTTGGTATGGCGAAATGGGTGTTGATAAAACACAGTTTGGCGAAATACGCGACAACTTTGTGCAGTTTCAGCGAAAAGTTTAGTGGTTTTTGGGCTAACCACACGCAGTGTATTTTGCATATAGTTGCAAGATGCTTCCTTCTTCTAAACAAGATTATGAGATACACCGTGGCATTCCAAAGAAACTTAATTACTTCGCCTACAATTTGCCTGCTAAAAATGAAAAACACATGCCTATCTATTGCACTGTTTATACTCTTATTGAATTGCAATCCTAGTTCTAAGCAGAAAAAAAACATAGCTTCAAATTCACCTATTATGGATAATAAAGAACTATCCGATAGTATTGTAAAGCCAGATACATTGGATGCTCTTATACAAAGACCAAATGGGTTTCTCACAGTTGATGCTTTTGTAAGGTATATAAAATTGGATAGCACCGCTTCAAATCAACAAATAAAAAGCATATTGCCTAAGCTATTTCCTTATAGCATACCCGATTCTATTTATATTCAAAGCATAAAATGCACAAACAAAAAGGTGCATATTTATAACTTTGGAGAAGCATCGCTTTTTGAAATAATACTTGATGGATTACCAATGATTGCTTTGAAACAACATTGTTTAGTTTGGAGCAAAAAAACGCACAAAGTAGCCTTATTGCCTATAGAAGCGTATCAACCAATTAAAACAAAGCTAGACACAAATGCTTGTTTAATAGGTGGTTATTTTAACCAAAGAAGAGGATACATTCACTATTTGTCATACATAAGCAATTCTACAAAAGATACATTTAAAAGTGTTTTCAATACTATGGATTACTGCAAGAATGGACATCTTCGTGTTGGCAATAGTAGTTTTGATTGTATATCTTATGAGCCGCCTTTTGTTTTCAAAATGCGTAACGATGATTTAAATAATGATAATTATGCTGATTTAAAGTTTACTGGCATTATCAATATTTATTGTGATTCTATTTTTGAAGGGGATAGAAGAGACAGCAAACCACTAAAAAAAATTTCTACGGATATTATCTTTTATTCAAACCATAAAGATAATAGTTGGAATTGGGTTATGAAAGATACTTCTATTTGTGAAATTATGGAAAAACCAAATGAAAGTCCCTTTTAATATCAACAAAAAGTGCGTTTCATATTTCCATCTATCACCCATTAGTAAAGCAAAAATAAATCAAACTTACAATCTATTACCTTAACAACATTTCTACATCATTCCTTCATCGGCAAAGCTATAATAGCTGGTGTCGGTGACAATAAGGTGGTCAAGAACGTTGGTTTCTATAATTTTAGCCGCATCGGATAGGCGTTTGGTAAGTTGTATGTCGGCACTACTAGGCTGTAGGCTGCCCGAGGGGTGGTTGTGGCACAAAATAACCCCCGATGCATAAGTTTCTATCATACGTTTTAGCACAGGTTTTATCTCTACAACAGTAGCCGTTACGCCGCCTTTGCTAATAGCCTCTTTGCCAATTACCTTGTTGGCTCGGTTAAGTAGCACAATCCAAAATTCTTCGTGTGGCAGGTCGCCCAAAACGGGTTGCATCATCTCAAACACATCGCGGCTGCTGCTAATTTGGGTGCGTATGGTGGCTTCGGCAGCACGGCGGCGCCTACCCAACTCAAGGGCAGCAACAATAGTAATGGCTTTTGCCTCGCCAATACCTTTAAAATCCATTAGTTGATTAATGCTTTTTTTGCCCAATTCGTTGAGGTCGTTATTGGCTAATTGTTTGAGTATATCGCGCGACAACTCAACCGCCGACTGTGTGCGCGACCCAGACCCTATCAAAATGGCTAACAACTCGGCATCCGACAAGGCTCGCTCGCCTTTAGCCAACAATTTTTCGCGCGGGCGGTCTTCTTCTGCCCAATCTTTGATGCTTAATTTTGTATAATTATCCACGCAGGTATATTTTTGCTGCAAAAGTAAGTATTTTTTGAACAAAAAAAACGTTTTATTGTTACAAGTATTTAATCAGTTTAATCAAAAAAAAAAGCAAACAATTATGGCTTTGAAAGTAGGGGATAATGCTCCCGATTTTACGCTCTGGAGTAGCGACAAAAAACAAGTTTCGTTGGCAGATTATAAGGGCAAAAATGTAGTAATTTTGTTTTTCCCGATGGCATTTACGGGCGTTTGCACCACCGAGTTGTGTGCAGTACGCGATGCCATTGCCGATTACAACCACCTAAAAAGCGATGTAGTGGCAATTTCTGTCGACTCGGTGTTTACACTTGGTAAATTTAAAGAAGAACACGGGTATAACTTCCCGCTTTTGTCCGATTTTAACAAAACAACCTCCACTGCCTATGGTTCGTTGTACGAAACCTTTGTGATGGATATGCAAGGCGTAAGTCGTAGGTCGGCTTTTGTGGTTGATGCCAATAGCGTTGTTCGCTATGCCGAGGTCTTAGAGTCGGCAGGTGATGTGCCTAATTTTGCAGCGGTAAAAGAAACCTTGGCTTCGTTGAACTAAACCCAAAGTATCCCATTTTATAAAAGATTAACTTGCATTTTTTAGGCAAGTTAATCTTTTTTTTTGCACCCGCAATATCATCAAACACATACCAACATTTAGCATAAAAACATGCATTTAATTTATCACTCATCAATCTAAACAACAAGCATGCGCCCGCCCCGCTTGTTTATGTTGAGCGTAGCCGAAACACGGTAAATGTCTTTTTTGGGGGTGATGATAGGCACTCCCTAATTTGCACAGTCTATGGCACCCCCAAAGCACTGTTTGCGCCAACAAGCCAAGCATTTTTCACATCTGCATTAAATCAAAAAAAAAACGCCTTGCAAACTATATGGTTTGCAAGGCGTTTATCATTTGAGTTATCTTTTTAGTAAGTAACCATTACATCTACTTGCCCTACTGTGCCATTTAGCCATTGCACCTGAATAGTGGGCGTACCCTGTCCCGAAATAATTGTTCCAGAGCCTGCTGCAATACTCCAAGTGTAAGTTGCTGGTGCCAAAGGCGGTATTACCGAATAAGTACCAATGCCATTGGTACAAACAGTGGTGTTGCCGCTAATAGTTGGTGGCACACAAGTTATAATGCTGCAATAAGCACTAACACTGTTAGTATTTTCGATAATATTACCCGCTGTTAAGGTATGCCCAGCAAAACCGCTGTAATCGGCAGCATAAAAACTGCATCTGAATACTAAGTTTTGAGAAGGGGTAGCTCCTTGTGCCAACACCCCCGATTGAGCTACGGGGTTGGTATATTTCCAAACCGTTGAGCCAGCAGGGTTTACCTCAAAAAACTTACCACTAGGTCCTTGACAAATAAGTACGTTTCCGTTGCTTAGTTGCTGCGAACCCGAAATATTAGCGGCATAAAAATTAGTAGGTATCGCATCTAAATACGACCACGTTAGTGTACTTGGGGCATAAGGCAAAGCTGTATCATAATTGTATCCATTTACAGGTGGCGTAATCACATCTACCGATGAGTAATTGCCTTCTATTCTGCCATTTCCATTGTTAAATATCATAATATTATGTTCATTTGGATACCCCGCTGGAATCCAATAAGCGTTATGCTGCCCCCAAAGTTTGCGCTCAGATGCGCCTCCACCTGTTCGGTTATAAGCAGGTGGATTACCCCAACGATATAACAAATCGCCCCCTTTGCCCGAGTTACCACCGTTGTGGTTAGCAGCTTGAGCAGTAGTAGTGCTGTGGTCTATAATCCAAACCTCCCCAAAACTGTGCGAACTAAGTAAAATTTGGTCTAAATCAGGGTTATAATCAACTGAATTTAAATGTATCCAATCTTGCTCGGTGTTGGTGGCTTTGTAGTTCAAATTTACCAACTGCGGATTAGTTAAAATACCCCCATAGTTGAGTTTAGTGGCATCGAAATCTTGCACAAGATGATCCCACAAATGCCATTCCCATACAATATTGGCACTGTTTGTACCAACGGGCTGTAGTTCTAAAATTTGCTCACTCCAAACACTTGCGGCAGTCAAAGCAGGGTTTCTGCCCTGAGCAGTGGCTTCGGCAACTGTTTTTTTCTCCCATGCAATCACCAAAACATTTCCATTAGGCATTGGTTTAATGTCGTGGTGTTGGCATTTAGTAGCATCCGATATGGTGTAACTCCAAATTACATCGCCATTCCAATCTATTTTTTCTATGATGCCACCATTACCTCCTGCTGTAAAATTAACATTGTTTGTTTTACCAGTTCGTAATAAGTTGCCATCGGGCAATAAATAAACTGATTGTCCGGGTTTGTAGGCGCTTGTCCAAGTTTTTACCTGTTTGCCACATTTATCTATTAAATAAGTATTATTACTAGTTATCGGAGCAAACAACACATAACCATTGTCTAACGAGCCCGAATTGTGTTGTGTTAAACCAATGGTTGGTACTGTTGTCAAGGCATTAGTAGCGGCTACAGCACTACAACCATTTGCATCAACAATAGTAACGGTATAAGTGCCAGCGGCTAAATTGTTGATATTGGCGGTAGCACTTCCGTTGCTCCACAAATAACTATAGGGTGGAGTGCCCCCACTTGAATTAGCATTAGCAGTACCGTTGTTGTTGCCCCCGCTAGCAGGTGTCGAAGATACCGAAACAGTTAATAAACTTGGTTGTGCTACCGTTGCCCATGCGGTTGCAGTGCAAGTATTGGCATCGGTAACGGTTACGGTATAAGTTGCTGCTGCAAGTCCTGTTCGATTTTGTGAGTTAATGCCGTATCCCCAATTGTAACTATAGGGTGTAGTGCCGCCGCTTAGGTTTAAGTTAATGGCTCCGTCCGAGCTACCGAAACAACTCAAGTCGCTGGCTGTTGGGCTTACAATAAGCGGGCTAGGTTCCGAGATAGCCGAACTTGCCGTTACTGTATTACCTATGGCATCGGTAACAGTTACAGTGTAGGTACCAATGCCCAAAGCTGTGCGGTTTTTGGTGATAATGCCTCCGCCCCAATTGTAGGTATAGGGTGCTGCTCCGCCTGTTGTTATGGTTGTGATAGCTCCATTAGAACCACCCGAACAAGCTATATTGGCGGCGGCAGCAGCTACAGCTAAAGCACTATTCGGGTACGGCATTACTGTTTCGGCAATACTAACAAAGCCACCAGATGGTCCCATATTACCGTCGCTGCCTTGTGTTACCCCATAAAAATACTCGCCCAAAGCATACGGAAAAGCGGGCGTAAGTGTTTCGTCTAAGGTAGCAAAATAAGCATAAGTGCCACTTGGGTACTCGGGCGTGATGCAAAACCTGCCATTGTGGTCGTCTAAATCGCCTAAGCCAGTCACATATTCATAATCTTCCATATATCCGCCAAGTGGCACTAATGCCAACGGAGGTCCATAATTTGCTGGAGTTAATACGGTTCCGTCGGGCAAGGTGGTTCGGTCGGTTATGTTGCGAAGACGATAGCTGCTTTCCATGCGTTTAATGGCGCCTGTTCCGTTGGCATTGGTATAGGCGTAGGCTCCGTAGATGGGATAGCCATCAAAGGCAAAACCCACAATGGGCGAATGAACAGTGCTGTCGTTTTGATTATATAGGCAAGCCGGGCTTTGGTGGGTATGGTATTCGTAAGAGCCGTTTGAATGCCCCCAACAAGGGTCGAAGGTTTCGGATAACAAATGCTCCCAATAAAAAGCGTTTTGAAACCAAACGGATAGCTCGTTGTAACTTTTGGCATCTTTGGGGTTATAGACCGATACACCATTTGTCCAAATGCCTATATGTCCGTATGGTGTTTGAACAGGGGTGCCATTGTTGGGTGTAGGATTCAACCTAATCCTAAACGTATAATTCATGCTTTCGGGGAACCAAGGGTTATTGGGCCACCAATCAATCAACGGATAGTCGCCTACATTTTCGGGTATCCACGAGGGTATGTCGTTGGTACTTACATACGCCCAATTAGCCGAATAATGAACCGACTGCACATTGGTGGTTATGTTTTTGTAACCTGTGTTGGCGGTGGTGTTTCTAACCCAAGATGTAATGGCTGGGTTGGTTTGTGCCCATACATTTATTGATAAAAATAAAAAGATGAAATACGTAGCGTTTTTGATTTTCATAGCTTAATGATTGTTCAAAGAAATTGATTTGATGGGACAATAGCTTGCTTTTTTATTTAGACCATCAACAATGTCGTTTTATTCTGTTTAGAAAAGAGTAATTTAAAATTGATGCTGCTGTTTTCATAGACAACCGCCTTGCAAACTATATAGTTTGCAAGGCGGTTGTGTGTTAAAGGGCGCGCATACGGTTATTTTTGGGGTTATGTTCTACTTCGGCAAGACCTAATGCCTCCATTAATGGCGGCAGATACATGCCAAATCGTCCTCGATAGCCTTTTTTTAATCCATACCAACCACCTATTGGGTTTTCGGTCGAGCGTCCCCATGCCTCAACGGTTCCGTCTTTGGGTATTTTTTGCTCATCAGCGCTATCCATCGCCGTGTTGTTTTAGCATTGTGGCTAATACAGCGGTAGTCGTAGCAAAGGTTTCGCAAACAAATGAGCCGTCTTCTTTGTACATTTGGTACCCGATGTTTGAGGGGTGCGGTGGCTGTCTGTCTTAAAGTTTTGTTCAATTGTTTATTTGTTATACAAATACGTATAGCTTACATTTACCCCTGCGAATGTAACGCCAACATATTACCTTCGGTATCGCTGAACATTGCCATAAAACCTATTTCGGGCGATACTTGCGTTTTGGGCATCAGTATTTTACCGCCTGCATTATCTATTCTGTCCAATACCAATTGCAAATCGGGGTTGGCGTTTAGATAAATAAGCGAGCCTGCCATACTTGGCTGATGATACTGGCTTTGTGCCAAAGCTCCGCCCGATTTATCACCTGTTGATGGAAAAACCACCATTTTGAGGTCGGGCATATCCATTGGATACATTTCTATATCAAAGATGGTTTCGTAGAATTTTTTTGCCCTGTCAATGTCTACCACCGAAATTTCGAACCAATTTAAGGCATTGGTATTTGCGCTCATTTTTTCCATGATGCTATTTTTTTGATGATGATTTGTTATTTTTGCTTTTTACTGTGCCAAATTTACCAAACTCTACGCCATATTGTATCCATTTTGTCAAATCTTGGTCAGTTTCAAAGCCTTCGGGTGCTACAAAAACAAAACCTTTCATGGCTTTGCCCGTAAATTGCATGGGTTTGGTATAATTTTGCCCTAAAACGGTTTCGTATTTTTCGTTGAGTACGCGCAGCATTAGTTCGTCTTTTACTACACCAATGCACATTTTTTCGTTGAGCATAAACGCAACACCTCCAAACATTTTCTTTTCTTCAAAAGCAATGTTTTGGTCAAGCAATTGTTCGGCAATTCGGTTAACTGTGTTTTCGTTGTAAGGCATTGTGCTTATTTATCAAGTATGTTTTTTAAATTACTCAATCCTTCGTCAAAATCTTTGCCAATGGCTTCGTCCATATTCATAAACACCCTCATTAGATTCATGGGGTAGGGCATACTGCCGCTAAAACCCCACGTAACTTTGGTGCTTGTCGAGTCGACGGCTTCGGTAGTTAGGTAGGCTTTGCTTGTGCTTTCGAAGGGTTTTTTGAATCTAAGTTCAAAGTCTATTTTTTCGCCTTCGGTAATGGCTTTTATTTCTTGTTCGCCAACACCAACCTCATCGTTGCCGCTCCATTTCGATACGCAACCAACAGTACCATCTGTACCTACAAACTCTTTTTTCATATTAGGGTCTCTTTTGCCCCAAACACTCCAGTTATCTTGGTTTTTTAACGATTTTAGATACGCAAAAACTTCTGATTTAGGTTTGTTGATAACAATGCTTCTTTGTGCCGAAAAATCTTTATCTACAAATAAAGCGGCAATTAGCAAAAGGGCAATAATGCCCACAATACCCAATAGTATTTTTTTTAGCATTTTTGTGTGTATTAGATGATGAATAAAATGTGCCACAAAGTTATCAAAAAAAAGCAAAAAAAACTAATTTTTTTGGCTTTTTACCGTTTTTTACGGTAAAATAATCAAAAAACCCCCAAAAAAGCACTTATTTATATTTGCAATTTTGTATTTATTTTAAAGATGCTATAAATACCGTTCTTGTATTACATTAATATGGTGTTGCACATGACCAATAATGATGTACCCCAACGCTCGGGGTGTAATGGGGTGTGCGTGGGCATTGCCTATTAGTTTGCTTTGTTCGTCGGTCAGGTATTCAAATAAATAGCCTGTTGCCGACCGCACTACCATAAACTCATCAATTAAACTGTCCATATCTCGGTCAAAAGTGTTTACGTTTTGGGCGTAGGCATCTTCGTCCATGTAGGGTAACGGGGTCTTGCTATCGCCGCGTGCAGCTACTAACGCCCTGTACGACATTACCCTTTCGGTGTCTATCAGGTGCATTAAAACATCTTTTATTGTCCATTTGCCCTCGGCATAGCGATAGTTGTGTTTTTCGGGTTCAATTTCTTCGAAAAAACGGACTGCATCTGCGGTGTTTTGCTCCAGTAAATCGAAATAATCGCCTTCGGGTACCAAATTAATATAGCTTTGGAAGTATGGATTGTACTCGTTTGAAATTGGTCGTTGCATTTTTTTTTATTTTTTTTGAATTAGATAATGTTGTTAATGTTAAATTAAGGTTTATAAATTGGATATAAACGTGGGTATTGTTCGGTGTTTGCTGGCTTGCTCGTAGGCGTAGGCAATGCCCAATAAACTTGGTTCGGTGTAGGCTTGACTAAAAAACGAGATACCCAATGGCAATTTGTGCATCATTCCGCAAGGTACCGTAATGTTTGGGTAGCCCGATATAGCGGCAGGCATAGCAAAGTAGGTGTCGCCAAATTGGTCGCCGTAGACTAAATCGGTGGTGCAGGCGGGACCAATAGTAATGCCCGCAATGGCATCTAATTTATTGTCGCCCATTATTTTATCTATCAATGCCCTTGAGCCATTAAAACTTTTGTTGAGTGCTGTTAGGTATTCTTTACTGTCTAAGCCTGCTTTTTGTTCGGCTTTTTCTAAGGTATCTTGCCCAAAGTAGGGCATTGTTTGGGTTTCATTTGTTTTGTTAAAGTCAATAGCTTCTTTCAACGATTTTACTTTTGCATTGGCTGTTGATAGATATTTGTTTACTCCGTCTTTAAATTCGTAGGTTAGCACCTCTAACTCGCTAGGGCTTAATTCGTAAATTTTATCTAACAACTCAATTTGTACAATGGTAGCCCCTTGTTGTTGTAGTGTTTTAAGTGCTTCGTCAAAAAGTTTGTTGATAAGCGGGTTGCTGCTAGGTGGCTTTTTTTCTACGCCAATGCGTTTGCCTTTTAGTGCATTTATGTCTAAAAAAGGCACATAATTGGTGTACGATTTGTTTTTACTTTGATTGGTTATTGGATCGTTGGCATCAATGCCTGCCAAGATGCCCAATAAAATAGCGGCATCTTTTACGGTTCGGGCTATGGGACCTGCGGTATCTTGGGTTTTTGAGATAGGAATGATGCCGCTTCGGCTTATTAAACCTACGGTAGGTTTAATGCCTACTACGCCGTTTGTGGCTGCGGGACATACCACCGAGCCGTCGGTTTCGGTGCCAACTGCTACTACACACAAATTGGCTGCCACTGCCACCCCCGAGCCAGAACTTGACCCCGAAGGGTTTCGGTCGAGGATATACGGGTTTTTGGTCAGTCCGCCTCGGCTACTCCAACCCGATGTTGATTTTTGTGACCTAAAATTTGCCCATTCGCTGAGGTTAGTTTTGCCTAGTATAACGGCTCCGGCATTACGCAACTGTTGTACTACAAAGGCATCGTTTGTGGCGATGTTGCCTACCAAAGCCAACGAGCCTGCTGTGGTGTTCATTTTATCGGCGGTATCAATATTATCTTTAATCAATACGGGTATACCGTGTAAAATGCTGCGTATTTTGCCTTCTTTTCGTTCTTTATCTAGGGCATCGGCAATGGTTAAGGCATCGGGGTTTATTTCGATGAGGGCGTTTAGTTTGGGTCCGTTTTTGTCTATATTTTCGATGTGTTGCAGATACATTTGGGCAACTTTGCGAGCAGAATATTGAGCGCTGTTATCGGTCATTTTTTGTTGTAGTGCTTCAATACTTATTTCGTTTAGTTCAAAATCATCTACAAAATCAGTTGTTGATACTGTTTGTTTGTTAGCGTTTATGTCGCTACTTTGGCACGATTGATAGGTAAAAGTACTGGCAGATAAGCTTATTATGGAGGTGTTTAGTAAAAAATTTCTTCGGTTCATGGTGTAAGGTGTTTACTTTTGAGTTGATAGTAGATGATGTAGGTATTTTGTGTTAGGTAAAATAAGAGTTGTATTGGTACTGCGCTTACCTTTCTCTGGGGGTGCCACTCACTAGTCAACTTAGGGTATGCCAATCATCACCCCCAAAAGAGACATTTACCGCGTCAAGCGGGGCAGGCGCAAGCTGTTTGTGTTATTGGTATGCTGTTAGTATTTTTATTTTGGTATTGATTAAAATATCATTGTAACTTATTGGTCAATATGTTTAGGTCAATGCCTCCAAAGTTGCCCGAACTCATGAGTAACAAATCGGTGTTTTGGTAATTAAGGTTATTTAGGTGGTTAAGTAGGGCATCGGGTTGGGTAAAAACGAGCAGGTCGGAGCGGTCGAAGCCTTGTTGCACCTCGTTGAGGGTTAAGATGGGCAGTTGTTTTATGGCAAAGGTATGTTCATCGAAAAACACGATGGCTTGGTCGGCGGCTTGCAAGGTATTTTGGTATTGAGGTAAAAAATCTTTGTTTAGACTACTGTAGGTGTGTAGCTCAAAACAGGCTATCAAACGGCGTGTTGGGTGATACTCTTTTACGGCATTGGTGGTGGCTTTTACCTTAGATGGGGCATGGGCAAAATCTTTATAGATGCTACATGTATCGTTTTGGGCAAGCAACTCTAAGCGGCGTGCGGCGCCTTTAAATGTTTGTATAGCTTGATAAAATTGTTGATTGGTAATACCCAATTGTTGACACACCAACATGGCACCTGCCAAATTTTGTAGGTTGTGTTTGCCAAACACCTGCAACTGAATGTTACCTTGATTGGTTAATAAAAGCGTGGTGTTTTGGGTTACTTTGTATGGCGGTGTTTGGTATGGTATTTGATGCAAATATGTTGCTTCGAGTGCTAGTTGTGTTACATTTGGGTCTTCGGTATTATAAATAAGGGTGGCATTTTGTGGCATACTTTGCAGAAACAAGCGGAACTGCTCTAAATAATACTCGAAAGTAGGGAAAACGTTGATATGATCCCAGGCGATACCCGTAAGTAGTGCTATATTGGGTTGATAGAAATGAAATTTGGGTTGGGGCGTGAGTGGCGAAGCGAGGTATTCGTCGCCCTCGATAATGATATAGGGTGCTTGGGTAGTTAGCCGGACAGCCGAGTCAAAATCGGCTAATTTGGCTCCTACCAAATAGTCGAAATCGAAATTACAATACCGCAATACGTGCATAATCATAGAGGTGACGGTGGTTTTGCCATGGCTACCACCTATTACAATACGGGTTTTATTGCGGGCATGCTCGTAGATGTATTGAGGATACGAGTGGATAGGGATTTGCAATGCCTGTGCCTTTAACAGTTCGGGGTTGTTGGGTTTGGCGTGCATGCCCACAATAACCGCATCGAGTTGCGGGGTGATTTTTTCGGGGAACCAGCCTTCGTTGGCAGGTAACAATCCGTTTTTTTGAAGATTGGTACGTGCGGGTTCAAAAATTTCATCGTCCGAGCCAGTTACTATCCAGCCTTGTTGTTGTAAACAAATAGCCAATTGGTGCATTACGCTGCCGCCAATGGCAATAAAATGAATGTGCTTCACGTTTTTTTTGCGCAAATTTAGTCATTTTACACAATAAAATGCAAAATTGTGCGTTTTTATTTGAAAGATTGTGAACCTTTTTGTCTTTTTACTGTCTAAACATAAGCAACTATCAAACTATTTCACAAAAAAAATAATAATCATGAGGTTTATCGCTTTTGCTAAACAATTAGCTTTGGTTACTGTAGTAGTAACGGGCATTGCTGTTACTTTTAGTTCGTGTCACAGAGGTTCGGGTTGTCCGGGGCATATCACTCAGGTAGAAGAATCTGCCGAAAATATTTGTTAATATGACAAACTGGATTGCTTTAAATACGGAGCAAGGGGTTGAGCAAATAGCCGAAAGGTCGAAAACCGTACCTTGTTTAATTTTTAAACATAGTACGCGTTGCTCTATCAGCACAACTGCCAAATCGCGTTTGGAGCGCAATTGGAACTTTGATGCTGCTATTTTAGAGCCCTATTATTTAGATTTGCTAAGTAATAGAAGTGTCTCTAATCGGGTAGCTGATTTTTTTGAGGTAGAGCATCAATCACCACAAGTGCTATTGATTGTAGATGGCGAGTGTGTTTATGAAGAAACCCACAATGCCATTTCGGTAACTGAAATTGATGAGCAATTATTGCATTACCGAGCAGTTTAATCATTTACTTACTAAAAAAAACGCCGAACCATTTGGTTTGGCGTTTTTTGTTTTATATTTTAAAAGTAGCATGTATTTTTTACACAAAAAAACCTCCAACCTTAAAAAGGTTGGAGGTTTTTTGTATGTTCAATAGGGTTGATTATTCAACGCCTAATGCACGCATAGTTTCTACGTTAAGATTACCAACTGGCAAGTTGTTGTCTTTTTGGAATTTTGTTAAAGCTTCGCGAGTTTTAGCTCCTAATACGTTATCTGTTGCACCTGGGTCGTAACCTTTAGCGCGAAGAGCAGATTGAATTTGAGAGATTTTACCGC
Organism: Sphingobacteriales bacterium; assembly: GCA_016718845.1. Lineage (GTDB taxonomy): Bacteria > Bacteroidota > Bacteroidia > Chitinophagales > UBA2359 > JAEUUX01. The sequence continues at coordinate 6,092 of JADKCK010000005.1, read as the reverse complement.
TAGTAACTTTAGATTCGCACATTACTTCAACCCAGTCAGTAAAGCCACCGGCTTTAACTAATTTTTTGCTAGAGATAGTGCTGTATTCTGCTGGAATTTCTACTTCGCGAGTAGAAGCAGGAGTACGCAATACTTGTTTGGTGATAGTACGGTATTCTGCTGGCACTTCGCGTTCGCGGGTGTTTGCAGGAGTTTGTACTACAGCTTTGCTGATAGTTTTGTATTCTGCTGGAATTGGCACTTCTGTAGTAGAAGCAGGAGTACGCAACACTTGTTTAGTAACGGTTTTGTATTGAGCAGGTACTTCGCTCAAACACCATACTTTACATTTTTCTGGGTCTTCGTTCAAACAGCTTCTGTCGGCACGGCCTTTTGTCCATTTAGTAGTAGCTGGAGAAATTAACATTTGCTCGCTTACTGTTTCATAAACAGGTGGAACATAGTTTAGGCGTTTAGAAGCTTCTTTCACCATAATTTCTTCTGTTTGAGTGGTAAAAGTAGCAGGAACGATTTCCAATACTTTGAAGCCTTCTTTCACTAAGATTTGTTCGGTTGCTGTTTCATATACAGCAGGAACGATTTCGATGCGAGAAGAAGCTTCTTTTAGCAAAATTTGGTCAGTAACTGTTTCGTACTGATCAGGAGCCAAACACTTTGCGTAGCATTTGCCAGCTACTGGATTTGGTGGCAAATCATCGCCTTGTGCAAAAACTGTGGCAGTATTAACTGCTGCAAAACCTAATACCAAGAGTAAACCTTTGAAAGTTCTCATAATGCTTGATAATTTTTTATTAAAATGTTAAACAATAATAGCCCAATAAAGAGAAATGTAAGGATGTTATATCCTAAGTTTCTGGCGTTTTAAAATAAGACACAATAGTCTGTAAAATGTCACAATTCTAAGAATTTTAAAAACCTTACAAAACCTTGACATTACCTTAAAAACGCGGTGCAAAGGTAGTGCTTTTTTTTTTAATTTTGCATCTCTTTGTAGAAATTTTTTTTTCAACCCTATATAATCAACTGATTTTCAGGCATTAATGCTTTAAATTAATTAGTTGAGGGCTAATGTTATTTCTATCAAAAATACGCTTCGGTAAAAAATTTACTACCTCGGTGTCTTTAGTGAGTGTGATAATGAAAGCGTCTTTTTTGAACAAAACGAGGTTTTAGTTGTTCGTTTTGAAGGTAGCTTCCAAAGGAGATTTGTATACTTGGTTAAACAACCCCCAATCTACGCGACGGTAGTGGTTTTCACCAAAATATTTTAGCAGTTTATCCATACGAATAGGGCTTTGGAATCCAGCTATTGGTTGTGGATTGCTCATTGCTTCGTCTAAAAAAACTACAGAGGGGTAATTTAATTTACCACGTGTTAAAAACACGGCTATTTCATTAACACCTTCTTTACCTTCACCTGAACGATAAACGTAGTCGTTGTTTTTGAAATGAATGGTATTGCGCATTTCTGCATCTAACTTCACAGCATAGAAGTTATCGTTGATATATTTGGCAATAGCCGGGTGCTGAAAAGTTGCTTTATCCATTTTGGTACACCATGTGCACCAACCTGTATACAAATCAACGATTACTTTTTTAGGAGCCTCTTGGTTTTTCTTTACAGCTTCGTCAAAAGTAAGCCAGTGAATTTGTGTATCTCCATTGTTAGTTGTTGGCTGGTCACCATTAGTCAGGCGGAATGACATAAGGGTAATGCAGCAAACAGTGAGCATAATTACGAAAAATTTACTCATAGCTGATGCGTGTTAGTTTAAAAGTTTAGAATTTTGGTATTGCAAAAAAGTTTAGAAAAATAAAAAAACAATCTTATTGTAGTAAAGTATCTGGAACGGGCTGCAAGGTACGGGCTTTTTTTGAAAGCACCTATACATGTCCTGTTTTTTTTGAAAAAAAGTTAAAAACAAAGTAATGAAGCACAAATTAGTAGTAGCTGTAACCGGAGCAAGTGGCTCGATTTACACAAAGGTTTTATTTGATAAACTATTATTGCTCGAAGAGCAAATAGACTCGGTAGGGGTTGTTATGTCGAACAATGCCAAAGATGTTTGGGCTTACGAGCTAGGCAACAATAGTTACGAGCAGTATCCTTTCAAATTTTATGCCAAAGGCGATTTTTTTGCTCCTTTTGCATCGGGGTCTGCCAAATACAATGTTATGTTAGTTTGCCCTTGTTCTATGGGAACACTAAGCAGAATTACGCATGGCATCTCGGACGACTTAATTACCCGAGCGGCAGATGTAATACTTAAGGAGCGACGAAAGTTGATTTTGATGGTAAGGGATACTCCGTACAGCCTCATACATTTAAACAACATGAAAATGTTGACCGAAGCGGGTGGCATCATTTGTCCAGCGTCTCCTTCGTTTTACAGCCGTCCTCAATCTTTCGAGGAGTTAGCCGCTACAGTAGTTGATAGAGCCTTAGATTTAGCTGGTTTTGAATTGCCTTCTTTTAGGTGGGGGCAAAGGTAGCGCTTATTTTGAATTTTGTATCTTTTTTTGGGTTTCCAAAATGTTTTTTTTTTGTATAGTAGGGCAATCTATATACACGCTATGCACTAGTTTGTAAAAATAAAATTTTGTAACTAGCTAATTTTTAGTGTACTTTCAGAAAAAAAACAACTAACGCAAAATTAATTTTAGGTCACAGGATTTTACGAAAAAAATTTTTTATTATGTTACCACAAATAAATGTGTAATTTAACCGAAAGTTTAGTTTTTGGGGCTATCTATCACAGCTAATGCTGTTTTATACGCCCCAAATGGCAGAAACGTTTCATTTATCCCAAAAAAGGCTACATTTGCCAAATTTGTGACAATAAAAGATTAAATACTTATTGTTGGTTGTTTTTTTGATTGGTAATGGCTTCGGTAAGCCAAATCATTTCGGTAACAAATTTATCGAAACTGTTTTTTAGGGTGTTTTCTTTGGGTTGTCCATTGTCGTCAAAAGCAGTATCTACAAATGGTACCAATAGTTTTTGTGGCATTGCAAAGCAACCCATCGAAAGTACCAAATGCTGCATTTGCACCGATGCGTTAATGCCCCCCATTTTACCACTACCCGTAACGGCTACCCCTACGGGTTTGCGCTTAAACTCGGTGCCTAAGTAATCAAGGGCATTTTTAAGTACCCCCGTATAACTACCGTGGTACTCGGGCGATACCAACACTATGCCATCGGCTTGGGTTAGTAACTGGCTTAGTTTGTGGGAAGCGTTTTCCAACTCCATATTTGGCTTAATTGGCGTTTCCATCATGGGTAGCGGGTGGCTCGCCAAATCCCAAAGGTCTACCTGTGTTATGCTTGGGTGCTCATTTAAACACCAACACAAGTACTCGGCGGCTTTGTGTGTGTGTCTGCCTATGCGTATACTACCTAATAAAACAACGATTTTCAATATTTATGCCTTAATTTACTGAATAAAATTTGTAACTCTAAACAATTATCTACCCAAGGTTTTTAGAACAGCTATTTTTTTAATCATACCTAAACACACAAAAGCATTTATTAAAATGTGCGTTTAAATAACCCAAAAGTTTGATACTCTGTTGTTTTTATGCTACTTTTGCAACCCATACCACCTGATGTTATTTTAGATACCAACTTGCAACCTTTTATTGCCCAAACTATTCTTATAATATCGTCTAAGCCACCCAAACCACCAAAGCCACCGCCCCGCTTGACGCGGTAAATGTCTTTTTTGGGGGTGATGCTTGGCTTACCCTAAATTGTTTAGTAGGTGGCACCCCCAAAACAGGGGCAAGCCCAATACCAAACACCCAAATTCATCAAACAAACTACCTAAATCACCCAAATAAAGTATTTATATGCCTAAAAAAATACTAATTTCATTTCTTATATTTACATCTACCTATTTACACGCACAAATAATAATTAACGAAGGTAGCAACAAAAACTACAATGCCATAGCCGACGAAAATGGTGACTATCCCGACTGGATAGAAATTTACAACACCACCCCCGACACCCTTAGTTTGCTCAATTATGCACTAAGCGACAACGAAACCGAACCAACAAAATGGACTTTTCCAAACGTAAACTACCGCCAAACGAATTTAAAACCATTTTTTGTAGCGGAAAAGACCGAAAACCTATTTCGGGTTTTACAACGGTAGTTAATACTGGCACCTATAACCCAACAACAGGCTGGAACAACCACCCATTTGATACCCCTTTTTATTGGGATGGGGTATCTAACATATTGGTTAGTACCTGCTCGTATAGCTCAACGGGCTACACCAGCAACTCGGTTTTTAGGCAAAGTGTCACGCCATTTCTATCTTCGGCTTTTTCGTTTCAAGATGGTAGCGAGGCAGCATGCTTTGCTAATTATGGCACACCTGTTGCCCTACGACCCAACATGAAGCTAAACGGACTAACGATAGGCTCTGGCAATGTCCAAAACTCGGCCACTGAATTATCCGCACCTTATGGCAATTGGTATTGGGGGCCAAAATCAAATGCTTATTTTGGCATCAGAACTAAATGCAGCAGGCATAAACAGCGGGTGATATTTCGAGCCTTGCTTTTAATGTAGCAGACACACCGACCCCAACACCGTATACGATTATATAGAGATTAGCTAAAAATGGTATCTACCAACGAAATATCCTCTACCTTCGAATCCGTAGACCCTAATAATAACCAACATACCAATTTCAAAATTTCGAGGTCGGGCGAAAGAATTTATCTTTATTCGCCTACTCAACAATTGTTAAGTAGTTTATTTGTAAGCTGCCAAGATTTAGACAACAGCACCGGTAGTTTCCCCAACGCATCTGACAATATAGTACTTTTTGAAACTGCCACGCCAACCGCAACCAACGATTTATCTATCCCTTTACTCACATATCTGGCGCCATTTGCCGGTGCCGGCTGGTTTGTATAGTCAGCCAATTGAAGTTATTATTAGCAACCCCAACACGGCACCATCAAACATTTACTATACCACCACGGCAGCGAAACCAAGCACCAGTTCAACCCTATACGAGGGCGAGCCGATACCCATTTTTTATTCGAGCGTATTAAAAGCAAGGGCTTTTGCCGACACCATTTTGCCAAGCCCTAATGCCGTAGCCTCGTATTTATTGGGCGTGCAACATACCACTCCCATTTTATCGGTTGTTACCGACAACGCAAACCTATATGGACCCAATGGCATTTTCGACAATTGGGGACTCGATTGGCAAAAAGCGGCATACGTTGAATATTTCGACTCGACTCTAACAACTGATATTTTGCCCAAAAGCAGGCATGCAAATAGATGGCGGCTGGGGTGGCAGTCGCCCTAATCCGCAACACTCGTTTAGGATAGAGTTAGACAATGGCGTATTGGGCGATGGTAGTATTGAGTACCCGAATATACCCTAACCGCCCCAACCGAACCAAATATAGCAATTTTATCTCCGAAACGGCAGGTAATCAGTATCTAACATTACCCTATAAAGATGCGTGTTAGTAGAGGCAATGTGTGGCGAAACAAACACCTACTCTCGGCATGGCGACCCATTACCGTATACATAAACGGAGCCTACTTTGGGTTTATACGAACTACGCGAAAAATTTGACACCGAATATTTCAAGACCCTCGAAGGTGCTGATGCCGACTCAACAGATATTTTGTCGTTAAGTGCTTGGGGCGGTGGTGTTTTGAGAGCCGTAGAAGGCTCGGTTGATGGTTTCTTTGACGACTACGAAACCTTTAACAACCTAAACCCCGCCGATACCGCTTATTGGAACTTGGCAGATAAGCACTTTGACCTACAATGGTACACCTGATTATATTATCGGGCAATCAGGACAGGCAATACCGAACTGACTTTGGCACCAACATAAAAATATACCGCTCTAATACCAGCAACAACAGATGGCGCTTTTGCCTCATAGACCAAGAACTTGCCTTAGCACCCAACTCATGGACAGATTGCTACTTTGACCATATTGCCTATATGTTAGACCAAGACCCAGCAAACCCTTATATTAATGTATGGCTGAAAAGTTTGCAAAACGAGCGTTTCCGAAACTATTTTATTAACCGCTACGCCGA
>JADKCK010000004.1 GCA_016718845.1 Sphingobacteriales bacterium | reverse complement strand
GACGATCAGAATTCAAATCGATAGCATATTATTTTTTAGCTTACTGTGATTAATAAAAGGTAAAATAAGGTGCAATATCTTTTTATGTGGTGCGCTTTTGTACTATGGTTAGTTGGCTTATTTGCTCGCAAAGGTACATTTTTTGTAAAATTGCCAAATTCTTTAACCTTTTTAGTTAAAATGGCTAATTTACAAATACTTTTTCTCTAACTTTCAATAAATTTTGAAAAAAGTTTTACTCAATCTTTTGTAAATCCAGATACAAGCCTTAACTTTGTAGTTCAATTTGGCAGTGGTACTATAACTACCTTAATTTTGCTATTAATTGCTTTTATTTTCACCGCACATTTATCAATAATGGCTATTATACAACAACTACTTTTTTTGTTTGCACTAAGTGCAGCTGGATACGTTTTTAGCAAAAAAGCTCGCGAAATTTACGCCAATATTATGCTTGGCAAACCCGAAAACCGCACCGACCAACCACAAAAACGGCTAAACAATATGTTGTTGTTGGCGTTTGGGCAAAAAAAGATGTTCCGCAATATGATACCCGCTGTTTTACACTTTTTTGTGTATATTGGGTTCTTGCTCATCAACATCGAGGTTTTAGAGATTGTTTTAGATGGCATTTTTGGCACACATCGTTTGTTTGCCCCTTATTTGGGCGGCATATGTTCGGTGGCTATCAACTTTTTGGAGTTTTTGGCTGTGCGTATTGTTGTCGTGTGTTATATTTTGGTGCGCGCAAACATATTAAAGTACCACGTTTGGCACATGCCGATTTGCGGTTTCCGGCACGCGATGCCAACCGCATTTTATGGATAGAAATTACACTAATGGCTGCGGTGTTAATAATGAACGCCACCGACCAACTATTACAAGGCTCAAGCGAACATTATCATCAAACAGGGCATTTCTTTTTCTCGGGTTTATTGATGCCCTTGTTTAGCGGCTTTTCGGTAACAAGCCTCGAAAATTATAGAGCGTTTGGCATGGTGGGCGCATTTTGGGTATCTTTGCGTTTTAAACTATCTGCCCTACTCCAAACACCTACATATTATACTGGCTTTCCGAACAGTATTTTGGCGATTTAAGTGGCACAAAAGGACAGATGAAAAACATGCCGCGTATCACCCAAGAAATTAAGCTGATGCTCGACCCCTCGTTGCCTATGCCCGAAACCGACCCTAATGCGCCCTTAGAGCATTTTGGAGCGAAAGATGTGGAAGATTTATCGTGGAAAAGTTTGTTAGATGCCTGCCTCGTTGTACCGAGTGTGGGCGTTGTACGGCTGCTTGTCCTGCCAACCAAACAGGGTAAACTATTGTCGCCGCGCAAAATTATGATGGCAACCCGCGACCGAATGGAAGAAAAAGGCAACAACCGCAAACTACACGGCAATGACCACGACGATGGTAAATCGTTGCACGACTATATCAGCATCGAAGAACTACGCGCCTGCACAACCTGCAATGCTTGTGTCGAGGAATGCCCCGTAAGCATCAACCCCTTAAGTATTATTATGGAGATGCGCCGCCATTTGATTTTAGATGAATCTAAATCGCCCGAAGAATGGAACCTGATGTTTGGCAACGCAGAAACCAACGGAGCCGTTTGGAAAATGCCCGCCGAAAACAGGGCTAATTGGACAACCGAACTATAAGTTAACCGTAATCGTTTAAACGTTACCAATATGATAACCCATCTGTCGCAACTTAACCCCAATGGCATTTACAGTTATGCCGATTACCTTAGCTGGAAATTCGACGAAATGGTCGAGCTAATTAAAGGTAAATTGATTTTCTTATGTCGGCTCCTGCCGAAACGCATCAAGAGTGTTCTATGAATTTGTCTTACTTAATAAAAGGCTATTTGTGGAAAACCTTGCCGCGTTTACTGCCCCATTTGACGTGCGTTTCCCTAAAGCAAAAACAACACCACCGACGAACAAGTTACCGTTGTACAACCGACATTTGCGTAGTTTGCGACCTTAACAAGATAGACAAACGCGGTTGTTTGGGTTCGCCCGACTGGAGTTATCGAAATTGTTTCGCCGGCTCAAGTTAATCACGATACTATCACCAAAACAACTGTACGAAAGTGTAGGTGTGCAAGAGTACTGAGTAGCAATGCCCGGTGAGCGGGCTATTTGGAATTTTGTTTGCAAGATGATGGCACCTATAACACCAACATTTATGAGGATACCGACTGGTACCCGTTAGTATCTTCGAGGGTTTTAGCATTGATTTGGACGATGTATTTGGCAAGGATTAACCCCTACAATATGGGCAATTAGCCGCCAAGTCTATGCCCGCCCCTTGACGCGGAAAATTTATTGGTAAAAGTTGGTGGCACCCCCAAAGCACGGTAAGCGCAGTATCAAGCAATTTTCTTTTTTAAACCTATATCTGGTGTTAAGCATTTATAATATAGGCTACTACAATCATAAAAAAAACAATTTTAGCATAAACACAATGAGCAACGAACATATAGAAGTGCCATTTATGGCAGACCTTGCCGCCTAAGGCATACAGCCCGAGGTTTTGTTTTGGGTAGGCTGTGCAGGCAGTTTTGACCAACGCGCCCAAAGTGACCAAGCTTTGCCCGCATTTTGCACCATGTAGGCATTAAATTTGCTATTTTAGGACCCGAAGAAACTTGCACCGGCGACCCTGCCCGACGTGCTGGCAACGAGTTTTTGTTTCAGATGCAAGCCCTAACCAATATTGCCACATTGGAGCTAGGCGGCAACTACGAAGTAATTCACCATACCACTCTTTTGCAGCAATTAATTAACGAAGGCAAAGTAAAAATGCAAGGCGGTGGTACGTTTAAAGGCAAGCGCATTAGCTACCACGACTCGTGTTATTTGGGGCGTGCCAACGACATTTACGAAGCACCCCGCCAAGTTTTAGAAACCCTAGATGCCGAATTGGTAGAGCTAAAACGCTGCCGCTCGAATGGTTTGTGCTGCGGTGCAGGTGGCGCACAAATGTTTAAAGAAGATGAAAAAGGCGATTTGCGCATCAACCAAGAGCGCACCAAAGATGTGGTAGAAAGTAAAGCCAATATTGTAGCCGTTGCATGCCCATTTGCAGTACCATGTACCGATGGCGTAAAAGAAAAGAATTGCAAGATAGCATGCAGGTGTTAGATATTGCCGAGTTGGTGCAGCAAAGTTTGGGCATTTAAGCCTTTATTTGTTGCATAATTTGCTCGTGAATGTGCATTACCTGCGGAATAAGCATTTGTTGTTCGTTGTTGTAAATTACAAAATCAGACAGGCGTATTTTTTCTTCGTCGGGCATTTGGGCGGCAATGCGTGCCTTAACTTGCTCAACGGTAGCATTGTCGCGTTTTGTTACCCTACTAATGCGCAACTCTAACGGAGCAGTAACAGTTATTACCTTATCTAAATGTTTATACGAGCCGCTTTCAAAAATTAAAGCGGCTTCTTTTAATACATAAGGTGCATTTTTGTGCTGTTCTATCCATTGTTGGTTGTGTTGTTCAACAGCAGGATGCACAAAACCTTCGAGGAGTTTTCGGGCATTGGCATTGCTAAAAACAATGTTGGCTAATTTGGTACGCTGCAATTGGTTTTGGTCGTTGTATACGTCGCTACCAAAAGCATTTTTTATGGCAATTATCAAATCGGCATTATTGTTCATTAGCCATTTAGCTGCATCATCGGCATAATATACGGGTATGTGCAAAGTTTCGAACAAATGGCATACCGTTGTTTTTCCGCTGCCAATGCCTCCGGTTATTCCTATTTTAAGCATAAAACGAGTAGTTATTGAGAATGTTATTAACGTTTGTTTTGATTTACAGGCAAATTTAGTTAAAAAATTGTAAATCGGGTACAAATGTTCATCTTTGGTGCTAAAAAGCCGTACCTTTGCGTAGCTTTTAGAAAGAACAAGCTTATTTTGGTCAAAATCCAGGAAAAAAATAGTTGCTTTTAAACTTCCCTACAAAGCTATAGTCCAATCACGGCTATAAATTTTCATTCTTTCAAAAAACTGTTTTTACAATGAAATTTTCAAATGTTCAGTATTTATTGCTTGTTTTAGTTATTGCTATTACAACAATGGCTCGGTTAGCACTTTTGCACAAGGCCAAAGCAAAAGGTGGCAACAAAGAAGTTAACGAAAAAAAACAAGCAAAGTTGCAAGATTTGGGTGTCACTCAAGACCAACAAGACAAAATCAAAAACATTAAGTTAGATTGCGAGAAAGCGATTCAGCCGTTGCGCAGCGAGTTAAAAGAGCGAAATGCTAAGTTGCAAACTGCTCAAACTGCTGCCCGCCCCGACATGACAGCTATCTACAAAATGATTGACGATATGGTAGCTATCAAAGCTAATATCGAAAAGAAAGAAGCGGCTATGCACCAAGATGTGCGCAAATTATTAACCGACGACCAACGTGTTGCTTATGATACTACCGTATTTAAAGACGACAAGGGTAAAGGTAACGCATCAAAAGGTAAAAGCAAGGGTAAAAGATAACTTGTTTTAATCGTAAAAAAACTGTCCAATGGCAAATGCTGTTGGACAGTTTTTTTATGTAAACAAAGTATCGGAGGTTTATTTAGGTTGTTTGTGTAATAGCTTGTTGGATAAATTTTGGTATTGACATCAATAAGCGGTTGATGGAACAATGCGCTTACTATGCTATGGGGGTGCCCCCTACTAATCGGGTTAGGGCAAACTAATCATCACCCCCAAAAAAGACATTTTCCGCGTCAAGCGGGGCGGGCGCAAGCCTTTGGTTATAGTTCGAGAAAGGCTGGTCTTGAACGCCGGGGGGGGGGGGACCCCCGGGCCGGCCGGGGGGGGCGGGCATTAAACTATGCATTAGGGCAATGTGGGTTATTTATCTAGCAGATAATCAATTTTTACGACCAACAAAGTGGTGTCGTCTTTGGTGGTGTTTTTGTGCGAGTATTGGCTGTAGTCGTCAAAGATAAAGGTTTTTATTTCTTGGGCGCTTAGGTGATAACAACTTTCGAGGCAATCTTTTAATCGTTCAAAGCCATAAGGTTCGTTATTGGTAGGGCTGTTGCCTTCTATCAGTCCGTCGGTATAAATTACAAATACATCGCCTATGGTTAGTTCTAAGGTTTTTGTTTCTATGTATTGGCTATACGATTGGTTGCGTATAATGCCTAAACCTAAGCCGTTGCTTTGTAGATAATGGGCTTTTTGTGCGTTTGCCGAGTAGTACAAAATGGGGCAATGCCCTGCTCGGCTATACGATAGGGTATTGTTGGCAAAGTTAAACAAGGTAAAAGATAAGGTAAGAAAGCGGTTTTTTTCGAAACAATTGGACAGTGCTTGATTAGCCATTAGTAAAAAGCTGTCGGCGGGTAGGTTTAGCTGCATTAATGCCTGAAACACGCCCTTTGTTTGTGCCATGTGAAAGGCTGCCGATGTGCCTTTACCCGACACATCGCCGACGACCATAGCTAAGCGCGAGGGGTCTATTTGGCTATAGTCGTAGTAATCGCCGCCAACTTCGCGGGCAGGCTCGGCAATAGCCGATATTTGGCAGTAGGGGTTGGTCGGAAATTGTTTGGGTAGCAGGGCTTGTTGTACGTTTCGGGCAATGAGTAGTTCTTCGCGGTATCGGGTGCTTTGTTGCATCTCGGAAAAAAGGCGTGCGTTTTCGAAAGCCAATTTGGTTTGCTCTAAGTATGCCCTACACAATCGGATACTGTTTTCGTCGTATCCATCGGCAAAGTTTTTAACTAAACAAATTACGCCTTCTAATCTTCCTTCGGCGCTTTCTACGCACAACAATAACAGCGATTGGTATGGCTCGTCGATGTTATAAAACTCGGAGGTGCGCAAGTCGGCTATATAATGATATGGGCGTTTTGCATAGTTTTTTATGATGTTGTCGAAATCAATTTGTTTGTTAATGGTTTCTACTTCGTGCTTTTCGATATTGAGGGTATGGCATAGTTCGTCGTTATTGTTTTTTAGTACAAACCAAGCGGCTGTGCTAAAGGTGTTGTTGTAAAAGATGCGCAGTAGTTGGTCAAAAATTTCTTTTTGTTCTACATGGTTTCGCACCAGCCTACCGATTGCTTGATAGTGTTGTATTTCGGTACGTTGCTCGTCGATTGCCGATGCTATGGGCATATTAAACACCAATGCCAACAACGACAACAAAGCATACAACAAACTAATGCCTATTATAAGCAGTAAAAATACATTTTGCGATAAGTAAAAAAGTTTAGTTTTATCAGTCAGTAAAAAATGAGGTAGGTTATCGGTTATTTTTATTAATTGTTGGATAATTGCCAACGATATAAGGTTGATGATAAATAGGTACAAAATGGCGTACCATTTTTCGCGTTGTTCTATAATGGCTATCCACCGAAACCTAAGAATAAGCGGAACGGCGGCTATCATGCCAGTTAACCACACTAATTGTGTTATCCAATCTATGCGGTTTAGGTGTTTTATTTGGCAAAAAGCGGCAATAATTAACAAGGTGGTTAAGGCACGCCATTGTTGTATAACGGCATTTGTTTTTCGTTCAAAAATAAGCTTGCGAAACATTGCCAAACACATCATAAAATAGACAAAAGCGGCATAAAAAATAGCAAAGGGCAGTACGTTTATGGTCAACCAATTAGAGGTGTTGGGTACAATGATAGCCAACAAATTGGGCAACATGGCAACAATGGCAGCTATTACACCCACAATTACTACGTTGTTAAATAGCTCGTCGATGAGTAAAAACTGCGAGCGGTATCTGCTGCTAAAAAAATCGAGGTGGGCTAAAAAGGTAAAGCACAAACAAATGCTAATAGATAACTCTTGGCTTATATAGGGCAATGAGGTAGCTGTCAACGACATAAAAACTGCCGTTGAGTAACTAATAATGCCCGTAAATAAACTTAATTGGTTAGCTGTTAGCTTCATGTTAGTATTTGTAAGTAAAAACGGGCAAAGTTACACTTTTTAACCGAAAATTTATTGTACACTTCAATTTTAATGAAAATGCTTTTTTTAATACAAAACTAATCAAATGTATTAACAACTAACAATACTAAGTAAGTAAAATATAATTTTATACTCTCTAATAAAAAAACAATTTTTGGCATGTTTTGTGTTTAGTGAATTAACCGCCTTTTTATGACTATGCATAATTAGACGTGTTTTTTTTTATGTCGATAAAATCATAGGTTTTCTAAAATCGTTAACAAAGCCATTTAGCATGTCAAAAAACGCTTATTTCAAGCAAAAAGGCTAAAAAAATGTGTCTAATTGGTGCATTTTTGTCTCGATTAGCTAAATATTACCTACATTTTGACCCGATGCTATAAAATCAAAATAGGCATGTTACAGATGTGGTAAGATACTATTGGAATAGTTTTTCGTCAGAAAATGGCAACACAATTTGATAAAAGCCAAATAAATTAAGCACAATTTGGTGCAAGCATACAAGCAACATAGATTATGCCAGCACTTAAATACACTAAAAATCAATCAATTATCAAAATAATCTTTCAACTCAAAAAACATTTCTATGTATCTGTTCAAAGTATTCGGTTTGTTGTTGTTCATAACCACACTACAAGTGGTAGTTGCCCAAAATCCGTTAAATGCTGGTGCTTCTGGTAACGGTAATCAGCCAGCTTATCGTCCGGGCACGGTTTTTTGAAGATAAAAGACGATTCCAAAATTTATTTGCCCAAGTTTAAAAAAAGGCGATAAATTTGACAACTATCCAGTGCTTCAACCATTTATGGAAAGTTACGACATTAGCAAAATTCATCGCCCGTTTGAAAAAAATAAAAACCCTATTTTCAAACACACCTATCGCATCGAGTTTAAGCCCGAAGCCAACGTAGACTCGTTGATTAGCGAACTTTCGAAGCTTAATTTTGTGGAATATGTTGAGAAAATACCCACCGATTATAGTTACTTTGACCCTAACGACCCGAAAGAAAACGATGGTTCGTTGTGGTTTTTAAATAAAGTAAAAGCTTATCAGGCATGGGACATTACACAAGGCTCGGGTAACGTAATTGTTGCGGTAGTAGATGATGCGGTGTATACCAATCACGAAGATATTATTGATAATTTATGGACTAACCCCAACGAGATAGCAGGTAATGGCATAGATGACGATGCCAATGGTTATATAGACGACATAAACGGCGCCGATGTAGCCGACCACGATAGCAACACCAATCCACCTACCTCTTTGGTTTCGACTACGGTGTTTTCGCATGGTTCGCATTGTGCTGGTATTGCAGGTGGCGTTACCAACAATGGCAAAGGTATTGCTTCGATAGGCAGCCATATCAAAATAATGGCAGTAAAAGCTAGCCGCGATGCAGCCTCAACACCCGGTATTATCGAATATGGTTGGGAGGGTATACAATATGCCGTATCAAAAGGAGCAAAAATTGTCAGCTTGTCGTGGGGCAACACCACTAATTCGCAAACATACCAAAACTTAGTAAATAGCTACGAAGCACAAGGGGTGCTTATAGTTGCAGCAGCAGGCAATGCAGGCATCGAAACACCTTTGTATCCGGCAGCATACAATTACGTAGTTGGTGTTGGTGCTACCGACGAATCGGACTACAAAGCAAGCTATTCTAATTATGGCACGTGGGTAGATATTATGGCTCCGGGCAGTAACATAATGGGTATTTTATGCACAGGTCCCACAAACTACAGTGCCCGAAGTGGCACCTCGATGGCAACACCTATGGTAGCTAGTTTGGCAGCTTTGATAAAATCGTACAATCCGGCATTAACACCCGCCGAGATACGTACTTGTTTGTATAACTCTGCCGACAAGATAGATGCACTTAATCCTAATTATATAGGCAAAATGGGTGCAGGGCGCATCAATGCCCTAGAAGCTATTGTTGATGCTTTACCTAGTGCTTGTATAACACCTTATAACCTTAATGTTACCAGTATCACCGCTACATCGGCACAGCTAAATTGGTCGGGGACAGCCAATAGTACTTACACCCTACAAGTACGCGAAGTAGGTGCAGCATCGTGGAATAGCTACTCGGTTAGCACAACATCGTATACCTTTACCGCCTCGAGTTGCAAAAACTACGAATTTCGGGTTATGGCAAATTGCGGAACAAATGGCAGCAGCCCTTATTCTGCTACGCTTAACTTCTCATCTAACGCCACAGGTCCACAAAACTACTGCAAACAGCCTATCCCCGACTCCTCGTTTGGTTGGTTACAAAATGTGCAATTTGCTGGCATCAACAACACCTCGGGCGATAATGATGGCTATAACAACGCACTTTGCTCTATTGGTACTGCAACAATTGGCAGTACTTATCCAGTTACTTTAACACCCGGCTTTGGCACCTATAGCTACAACGAGTATTGGAGAGTATACATTGACTATAATCAAGATGGCGACTTTGCCGATGCCAACGAATTAGCCTACGAATCGGGTACTTCGTCAACAACAGCCGTAAACGGCAATATTACCATTCCGAGTACCGCCTTAGTAGGCAACACCCGTATGAGGGTAATGATGAAGTGGTTTGGAACAGGCGACATGACCATGCCCGAACCTTGTGTAGCTTTTAATTATGGCGAAGTGGAAGATTATACACTAACTATTGGCGGTACCTGCGGAACCCCAACAACTTTAAGTAGCAACACCATAACTAGTACAGGTGCTACCCTTACTTGGGCTGCCGTAACGGGAGCTAGCAGCTATACTATCCAATACAAACCATCAAGTGCTACTACTTGGTTGTCGGCAACAGCTACTACCAACTCAAAAGCATTAACGGCTTTAACTGCCGCCACCACCTACGATTTTAAAGTAATGGCAACTTGTAGCAGCGGTGCAAGTGCTTACTCATCGACGGCTAATTTTACAACCGCCGCAGCCACCGCCACCTGCGGAACCCCAACAACTTTAAGCAGCAGCAGCATAACTAGCACAGGTGCCACCCTTGCTTGGGCTGCCGTAACGGGAGCTAGCAGCTATACTATCCAATACAAACCATCAAGTGCCACCACTTGGTTGTCGGCAACAGCTACTACCAACTCAAAAGCATTAACGGCTTTAACTGCCGCCACCGCCTACAATTTTAAAGTAATGGCAACTTGTAGCAGCGGGGCAAGTGCTTACTCATCAACGGCTAATTTTACAACCGCCGCAGCCACCGCCACCTGCGGAACCCCAACAACTTTAAGCAGCAGCAGCATAACTAGCACAGGTGCCACCCTTGCTTGGGCTGCCGTAACGGGAGCTAGCAGCTACACCATACAATACAAACCTTCGAGTGCCACCACTTGGTTGTCGGCAACAGCTACTACCAACTCAAAAGCATTAACGGCTTTAACTGCCGCCACCACCTACAATTTTAAAGTAATGGCAACTTGTAGCAGCGGGGCAAGTGCTTACTCATCAACGGCTAATTTTACAACCGCCGCAGCCACCGCCACCTGCGGAACCCCAACAACTTTAAGCAGCAGCAGCATAACTAGCACAGGTGCCACCACGCTTGGGCTGCCGTAACGCGGAGCCAGCAGCTACACCATACAATACAAACCATCAAGTGCCACCACTTGGTTGTCGGCAACAGCTACTACCAACTCAAAAGCATTAACGGCTTTGGCTCTATTTGGGTTTCAAGTTGCTAAGCTACCAGCAAATAAAGGAGGGCAGAGATAGCCCTGTGTCCCCTCTTCCTGATATTATGTAGGTACTCAAAAAAAGCTAGGTAATAATGTAATCTTTCTTGGGATAGTCCGCGATGAGGTCTTAACCACGAACGGAGAAGTGACCAAAATCCCTCTATGGTATTGACATGGATTTCGAATATGCCATCATTATCTTCATCGCGAGCATACTCTTTTTGCTATGATTGACTGTTTTATGGAGATAATTATTAGAGAGGCCAATTGTAGATATTATACTCATCTGTATTTATAAGTGACTGTTCTTTAACATATTTTTTGTATAATCGGCTGAATTGTTTTCCGTTTTACGTCGGGTAGCATACGAATAATCACGGAACCATTGCGAGCCACCATGCCTAATACGGGCGGTTTGTCGTCGGCAGCAGTACCGCGTCCGCGCTTACCTTTTAAACGTCGCTTTCTGGCTTTTCGCTTTTTTTTTTGACAGACTCTGGCTTACCTTTGTGTCCTGCTACCAAATACAGCTCATCGATTTCTACAATACCCTCTAATGGCTCTGTTTGGTATTTTTCGTAAACGCCTTCTCGTAAAAGACTAGTCATGGCATGGGTATCGCTCTCATTAAGTCCTAATTCTAAGGCAATTTGACGGTTTGATAGATTTAAACCCATCAAATACAAACACAAAACCCATATTTTTTAGAGGTTGATGATGTCCTTGAAATACCGTATTGCTTAAATCGTCGTAGTATTTACCGCATTTTTTACATTGATAACGATAGCGATGTTCGCAAGTGTTGTGATGACCATGACGTTTATGCTCTTTGCTACCACAATGGGGGCATTTTACGCCCTCTGACCAGCGTAATTCACGTATCTTTTCATAACACAACCGATCGTCTACTAAATCTTGAATATTAAACAGCATTTTAGCCTCCTTTTTTCCGCAAAAATACCACTTTTATCCTATTTTTAGCAACTTGAAACCCTAATAGAGCCACGGCTTTAACTGCCGCCACCGCCTACAATTTTAAAGTAATGGCAACTTGTAGCAGCGGGGCAAGTGCTTACTCATCAACGGCTAATTTTACAACCGCCGCAGCCACCGCCACCTACGGGAACCCCAACTTTAAGCAGCAGCAGCATAACTGCAATGGTGCACCCTTGCCGGGCTGCCGTAACGGAGCCAACGGCTACACCATACAATACAAACCATCAAGTGCCACCACTTGGTTGTCGGCAACAACCACTACCAACCCAAAAGCATTAACGGCTTTAACTGCCGCTACCACCCCACGATTTTAAAGTAATGGCAACTTGTAGCAGCGGGCAAGTGCTTACTCATCAACGGCTAATTTTACAATCCGCCGCAGCCACCGCCACTCTGCGGAACCCCAACAACGTACCAGCAGCAGCAAAGTGGTACAATGGGCAAGCAGTGCCGTTGGACGGCCGTAACCGTAGCTACTAGCTATACTATTCAATACAAAACATCAAGTGCCACCGGCTTTGTCGGCAACGGCTACTACCAACTCAAAAGCACTAACGGCTTTAACGGCCTCAACTGCCTACGATTTTAAAGTAATGGCAACTTGTAGCAGCGGG